>QCGC01000001.1 GCA_003278225.1 Prochlorococcus sp. AG-363-P01
GATCATCTATCTCTGAGGGAATATTTAGGTTATCTAATTCCGATAGGCTCATAGTGATATTTTTTCTAACATCCCTAATTACTTCTCCTAGAATTATTGGTTTTGTTATTCCATTCCCTATAGGCTTTAATTTTCTAATTCTTACATGAACCATTGAGCCACTTCTACCTCCTCCCTTTAGATTTCCTGCAATTTGCTTCAAAGTTGGTTGGATTGCTTCTTCGGGAAATCCCTCTGGAGCTTGAGCAACTACAAGGTCATTCCCGTTATCAAAAACAATTGGTGCATATTGGGCACCTTTCAAAATTAAAGGAGGTTTATAGCTCTGTGTAAAAGCCCAGGTACTTGCTGACAATAAAAGGCTAAAAACAGTTGCACCAACAAGACGAAATCGAAACCCCCATCCCATTAAGAAGGAGATCAGAGTGAAAACTGCTAGGCCCAGACCTAGCCAGGCGAACCAGGTTGTTGAATCTTTTAGTAATTGGATGAGGTCCATTTGCTTTTAAATTTGATTTCCTTTTAATAATTGGTTGAGGTTAATAGACTGGTAATGAAGAGATTCACTTCTTATAGTTGGATTACTCCCTCGAAGGTTAAGTAAATGTCATGGGAGTGCAGAACAAATTTCTAAAAGATATCCGATGGAGATTGGCGGGAACCTTGATTCTTGTCGGAGGATCTCTATTTTGCCTAACTACTGATCTTCTTGTTGCAAAGCTGTTTGGTCGACTCCGCCCAGAGCTAGAACGGGAGCTTTCAAAATCATTTGGTCACTCACTAGTAATAGGTCCATATATGGGTTTAAGACCTTGGGGGATTGGCATTGGACCTACGCGGTTAGCAGATGGATTAAAAGATGACTCCACAGCTGACCTATCTGGTCTCACCGTTAAATATGCGCCTATTGCTAGTTTGTTTAATTGGCGTCCAGTAATTGCTTTAAATCTTAAGGGCACAAATCTTCGATTGCGTCTTAATGATGATGGTGCTTATTGGGTTGCTAAATCTTCAAATGAAAAACCACCCAAAATTGGTTTGTTGGTTCGGCTTGATGATCCTGCAGAAATTTATTTACAGCCTTCTAATCTGAAGTTAATTGCAACTTCCAATCTCTTTCTAAACCTTCAGAAAAGTAAAGCTACAGGATCCTTTCAATTGGGTGTACCAAATAAAGGGAGTGTTTTTCTAAAAGGGAGTGGGTCTTGGAACCAATTAGAACTAAAAGCTAGGGCAACCTTTAAAAACTTTAGGGTCAAACAGCTTAAGAGTATTTTTTGGGAAAGTTCAAAAACAAATGCTCAGGGGAAAATTGATGGTGATTTACAATTAAAACTTGCTGATGGAGTTTTTGATTGCAAGGGAGGGGTCTCACTAGCTGATTTTTCGCTTCATGGTGGCCTTGTTAAGGAATATCTTTCTTCTAAAAAGGCAACTATAAATTGTAGGCACCAGCAATTTGTGTTTCCTAAAAGTGATTGGAAATACGGACCATTGCTTTCTTCTATAGATGGTGATATTGACTTAAGAAACAAGCGTAAATTCAATCTGGCGTTGAGAAGCTCTATTCGTCTTGAAGAAGTTAGTAGTTCTGAGCTAAACGTCGATGCAAATTTGCCATTTACTTTCGATAGAGGACTTTTGACTTCAGGGGAATTTTCAGCTGACCTGAATCTTAAACCTTTCCCTTTGTCTTCTATTGGCTCGTTAATAGGTACTTCTATGGCTGGGACAATTGCTTCTACTGGGAAAATTACTGGTCCACTAAATGCTTTAAATACTAATCTCTCGATAGAAGTTGTAAACCCTCAATTAAATGGAATACGTCTACAGGAAGAATGGCAAGGTGGTTTAAATACTCGTGGGGGAGAGGATGTCAAGTTAGAGATGGAATCTGTCGGTGCATCTGTACCTGGATCACTGCTTGCTTACTTCAAAAATAATATGAATCTTGAGGAATTGACTTTTAAGAGATTTGGAGGTCAACTTCTTGTAAAACGAGATCAAGATAGCTTTAGCTGGCACGCAAAAGATCTCAGATTAGATAGGGTCGAAGTGGCTATACCTCCTGAGAAGAGCTTTAAACGTATATTTGGTCAATTCAGTGGGAAGGGTACCTTTGGATTGCAACCAGTATTTGTTGACGGTCAGTTAACAATGCGTTATCCCCGCCTAATGGGATTAAGGTTGGATGAAGCGACTATTAGAGGAACAACAACAGATGATACATTCAATGTTAATGCAGAATTATTCCCACCAAAAAGGGGTGTAGTAGTAATAGATGCTGAAGGCTACTTTGGTGGAGCCCTAAATGCAAGAGCTAAAGCTTCAGGCGTAAGTGCAAATTGGATTACAGATAGTGCTTTTCAGTTTCCAAAAATATCTATGAGAACTACTTCCGCGAGGGGTCGAGCAGAAGATTTAGGAGAACTTATCGTGAGGACTTTTGGAGAATCCTTGGATGGCCGATTGGAGTTGTTAGCTCAAGCCCAAGCTTCTTATCTAAAGATCAATGATGATAGTAAGTATAAAATTAATCGGGAGGCACTTCAGGGTGACATTGATGCAGTAGTTTTAGTTAATGGCGACGACATTAACGATCTTAATCTAGATCTAGAATTATCAGGTCAGCTTTGGCTTAAGGGTAAGAAAAATCAGATTGACTATCAAGGGGAACCTTTTGTCGCCAAAATTACTGGTCCTATACAGGGAGGTACTGGTCAGTTTTCAATATTGAATGTACCTTTTTCACTCCTGTCCTTAGTTGCACCTATACCTACATCTCTTACAGGAATGTTTGGTCTCTCTGGAGAATATCGCAGAGGCAAACAGGTTCCTGAGCTCTCGGCTAAGTTAAGTTTGCAAGATGCGAGCTTAGCCAAAAACCAATTTGTTTTGGATAGGGGAAACCTTTCCGTATCAAGATCCATTGTCGATCTTGATATTTTGCTGAGGAGTACTTCTTCGTCGGAACCTCTCAAATTAATAGGTCAGTTGCCATTAGACACCTCAACACCTATCGATCTCAGGATAGAGAGTCATGGTGATGGCCTTCGTTTCCTTGAAGGTCTAACGGATGGAGTTCTTTTTTGGAAAAGAGGAACAGCTGATCTGAGATTTCTAATTAGGGGAACTCTTGATGATTTAAAAGCAAATGGTTTCTTAGTCATAAGAAGAGGCGAGTTTATTGTTTATGAAAATGTTGTAGAGAAATTTAATGCTGCTATGTTATTTGACTTTAATCGATTGGAATTACTTAATTTTGAGGCAAGGATTGGAGATAGAGGAAAGCTTGGTGGTTCTGGTGCTATTCCATTGTTTCGACCACAAATAATAGAGAAAAATCCATTGATTGTAGAAATGAAAAAAGTTCCATTTGAATTACCATTTATCAATCTTGAATTTGCCTCCAACATCATGGTAAAAGGTTCTTTATCAAAACCTCAAGTAGGAGGAGATTTAAGCATTAAAAATGGTTTTATATCTCCTCCGAAGCAAGTTTCTCAAAATACTAGGACTAACCAAACTAGTAATAAGTTTACTGGTAAGAAAGGAGATTTATTTCCTGAATGGAATTGGGATATGAATGAGCCTCTTAATTTATCTGTTAGAGATTTAGATACACCTTCCAGCAAGTTAATGCGTTCTTCAATATCTAGTAAGTTTTCAAATATTAGTTTTGATAACTTGCGGCTTCGTATAGGCCCAGGTGTGCAAATAAATACTCCACCCAACGCATTTACTAGGCAACCACTTGCTATTTTTGATGCTAGTGGTTTACTTACTTTTAATGGTGCTTTAGATGAAACCCTTAATGCAAGTGGAGTAGTTCGTTTAATGAAGGGACGAGTTAACCTATTTACTACTACATTCCAATTAGATAGAAGTAAAACAAATGTCGCTATCTTTTCCCCATCAAAGGGCTTTATTCCGTTTTTGGATGTCACAATGACTAGTCGGATTCCAGATAAAGTTAAATCAATTGAGAATATAGAATCTACTAGTGATTTTTCTACAAATGGTTCAGGAGCTTTTGGAATTGGTGGATCTAGATTGATTAAGGTAGAGGTTGTTGCAATCGGACCAGCAGACCGTATCGCAGATAACTTTAAGTTGACTAGTCGACCATCAATGCCTAGGAAGGAGTTAATAGGATTACTTGGTGGTAGCTCTCTAGATGGTATTTTTGGTGGTGCGACAGCATCTTTAAGCAATGTTATTGGTTCATCTTTTATTTCTCCATTTTTAGGTAATGTTTCTGATTCATTTAGTGAACGAATGCAGATATTCCTCTATTCAACTAATATAATTTCAAGCCCAAAAGGATCTAAAGAAGCTCCAATCAATGACCAAAATGAAATAGATGAGCAAGAACAAGCATGGGTAACTGATATAGGAATTGACTTGAATAAAAAATTCAATTTTTCATTACAAGCAATACCTAACCGCAGTGATGTACCACCACAAGGTACTCTTCGATATGAAATTAATCCTAACCTGGATGCCCTTGGAACTCTTGATATGGAGGGTAATTGGCAAAGCCAGTTACAGTTATTCTTAAGGTATTAGCTAAATGGATAAAAAGCGACAACTATTAGGCGTTGAGATTGGAACGGAGATTATTAGATTATGTCGGTTTGATTATTCTGGACAGCTTGATTTAAATGTTCAGCTCAATATTCCTAAACCTGCAATGCCAGGAGCTGTAACAGTTGCTATATGTGAAAACTTATTAACTGTTGACCCAGATTTCCGGGCGAATCTTGTTGGTGTAAGTCTTCCGGGAAAAGTAGATTCAACTGGAAGGATTTTAAAGTCATCAACACAATTGACAGAGTGGATTGATGTCCCTCTAGCCGATTGGTTAGAGCCAAGAATTTCAAGACGAGTTAACCTTATAAACTCTATAAGGTGCTTGCAATTATTAGAGAGAACGCACATTTATGATAGTAATATTAAAAAAGAACTTCTTGCTTGCTTTGCTGCCGCATTACTGGCCTACGAGAAATTTGCAAATTTCATGGACTGATTTAAGGAGTCATGATGATTGATGACTACAACAACAGGATGAATACTTCTTTTAGTGTTCCTGAACCGTCGCCTGATTTGCTACAACAAGCAACATTGGCTCGTCGTTCAGCTAGGGATCTATCTCAGACTACAAATGATCAGAGAAGATTTGCTCTCAACTCAATGGCTGAGGCATTGTTATTAAGATCCAGGGAGATAGTTGAAGCTAACTTAGAGGATATTCGTAGAGCTAAAAAGGTTGGACTAGGTCAGTCATTAGTGGCAAGGTTAAAACTAGACGAGGCAAAGTTAAAAGACGCTATTGAGGGAGTACGTCAAGTCGCTTTACTGCCTGATCCTCTTGGTTTATGTCAACTAGGCTGCGAACTTGACGATGATCTTTTATTGCAGAGGATAACAGTTCCTTTGGGTGTATTAGGTGTGATATTTGAAGCTCGACCTGATGCTGTTATTCAGATTGCTTCTTTGGCAATACGTTCTGGTAATTGCGCCATACTTAAAGGAGGTAGTGAAGCAACTAAGACCAATGAAATAATTATGTCTACTTTACAGGAGGGCCTATCTTCGTCTGTGGTTAATGCTCAATCAGTTTCTTTACTTAGAACTCGGCAAGAGAGCATGGCCTTATTACGGTTGGACGGGCTGGTAGATCTAATTATTCCTCGTGGTAGTAATGAACTGGTTCGTTTTATTCAAGACAACACAAGAATTCCAGTTCTTGGGCATGCGGATGGTATTTGCCATCTTTATATAGACTCTGAGGTCGATTTAGACCAAGCACTAAAAATTGCGATTGATAGTAAGACTGATTACCCGGCAGCATGTAATGCAATAGAAACACTTCTCATCAATAAAGATGTGGCTGAATCTTTTTTAGTTAAGGCAATTCCTGCATTTAACTCTCTTGGAGTAAAGCTTTTAGGAGATGACGAAAGTAGATCACTCGGGATTCATAATAGTGCTACTGAAAAGGACTGGGGTTCTGAATATCTTGATTTGACCCTTGCTGTGAAGATCGTGGAGGATTTAGATCAAGCAGTTGATCATATAACTAGATATGGATCTAGACATACAGATGCTATTGCTACTACTAATCAGGAGAAAGCTGATATTTTTCTGAGATCAGTTGATAGTGCAGGTGTCTTTCACAATTGCTCTACTCGCTTTGCTGACGGATTTAGATATGGCTTTGGTGCTGAAGTCGGTATTAGTACACAGACATTGCCACCCAGAGGCCCGGTTGGATTAGAAGGATTGGTTACTTATAGATACCAACTACGTGGTAATGGACATATCGCATCAGACTATTCATCGGGGATAAGACAATTTACACATAGGAATTGCCCTCATGATTAATGATCTACCTTCTGGAGTAATACATGTAAAGGATCTCTATCTATGGTCACATGTTGGAGTCCTTGAGCAAGAACGACTACATGGGCAAGAATTCCTACTTGACTTTAGTCTTTGGTTAAATATGGAACATGTTTCTGAACAGGATAATATTTCATGTACGGCTGACTATAGTCTAGGAATACTAGATTTACAGCAATATGCTTTTACTATTGAATGTCAAACTATTGAATATTACTCAGAGTTGATCCTTAATCGTTTGGAGTCACTTTATGGCTCAGTGCCTATGAAAGTTTTTCTTAGAAAGTGTTTTGCACCAGTGCAAGGCTTTGACGGCACAGTGGGGGTAGAGAGAACAAGGCATTTCCCTCATTCGTGAAGGCATCCTTTATTTTATTTTTTCCTTTATTGCTTCTATATATAACTAGCCTTGTTCATTTAAGCCCAGAATGACGAATTAAAGCCTTTGTATTAGCTTTTCTCCCTCTAAAGGCTACGAAGACTTCTTGTGGTGATCTACTACCTCCAAGACTTAGTATTGTGTCACGGAAACGCCTACCAATTATTTTGACTTCATCTTTTCCTGAAGCCGCACTCTCTTCAAAGGCTGAATAGGCATCGGCACTCAGGACTTCTGCCCACTTGTAGGAGTAATATCCAGCAGAATAACCTCCTGAGAAAATGTGATTAAATGAGCAGAGAAACTGATCCTCTTTAATAGGTTGTATGACACTTGTATTTTTAGCAATCTCTCTTCTCAATGTATCAGGTGATAAATAAGTTTCTTTATTCCATTCGCTATGTAGCCTTATGTCGGTGAGAGCGAAATGTACTTGTCTTAGAGTTGCCAACCCTGAATTGAATGTATGACTATTTTTTAACTTTTGAAACTCTTCTTCAGGTAATGTCTCGCCAGTTTGCCAATGACGTGCAATCCCCATAAGTGTTTCTCGATCTAAACACCAGTTCTCCATAAATTGACTTGGCAGCTCAACTGCGTCCCATTCGACGTTATTTATTCCTGCTGCTTGGGGGTAGTCGACAATGGTTAGCATATGTTGTAAGCCGTGTCCAAATTCATGAAATAACGTTTTGACTTCTTCGAAGCTCATCAAGCTTGGCTTTTTATTTGATGGAGGTGTTTGATTACAAATTAAATAAGCAACAGGTAAGACTGTATTTCCACTGCTGTCTTTACTTCTGCTTAGACAGTCATCCATCCATGCACCGCCTCGTTTGGTTGCTGGCCTACTGTATGGATCTAGAAAAAAATAGGCGAGAGTTTCTCCATTTTGATCGCATACCTTGAAGAAGCGGACATCTTTGTGCCATGTAGGTGTATTGGTAACAGTTTCTTCTATTTTTATTTGGAATAGTCGTTCGCTTAGTTGAAAAAGGCCTTTAAGAACTTGAGGTAAGGGGAACCAAGGTCTAAGTTTTTCTTCATTAAGTTCAAATTTTTCCTGCCTAAGTTGTTCCGACCAAAAGCTGATGTCCCAAGGTTCCAATTTAGCGGACTCTTTTGCACCATGTCTTTTTGCGCAAGATCTAAGACTTTCTAATTCCTTTTTTGCTGCGGGCATTGCCGCTGAGCGTAATTCTTCTAGTAATTTTTCAACAGCTTCAACATTATCTGCCATTTTGCTGCTTAAACTTAATTCTGCCCAGTTTTTGTATCCCAAACGATTAGCTTGGATCGCGCGTAGCGACAGGATTTCTTCAATCAACTTATTGTTATTTAGCTTCCCATCACTAGCCCTACTTACGTAAGCTTTATAAAGGGTTTCTCTTATCTCCCTGTTAATGCCATATGTCATAAATGGAATATATCTAGGCATATCTAGGCCAAGTCTCCATGGTCCTGTCTCTGCTGTAGGTATATCATTATTTTTTTGGTTTCGATCACCAGCCTCTACGGCGGAGGCTGCCAGGATTTCAAGTGCTCTATCAGGTAGTCCTTCAACTTCTGATTCCTTAGTTAGCAGTAAGCTCCAATTGTTAGTGGCATCGAGTACATTGTTGCTGAAATCAGTAGATAATTTTGCTAGACACTCACTGTCTGAATTGAACTCCTTTTGTTCAGAATCATGCAATCCAACTCCTCGTTGATTCATTGAAAGTAATTCTGCGTTAATTATTCTTTTTTGAGTTTCGTCTAGAGATTCTAGTTGTTGTTGTTTTAAAAGACATAATGCTTTATGTATAATTTTGCTTTGGCCGATCCGATTGCTTAAGCGGATTACTTCGGGCTGCTGAATAGAATATGATTCTCTTAATTCAGGACTATTGCACACACCATTCAAATGAGATATGACACCCCAACTCCATCGTAGACGTTCTCCAAGTTTATGGAGAGGTGTCATTAACTCTTCCCATGTTAGTGAATGATTTGAATTTAATGATTGTTTAATTGACTGTTCTATTTTATTGAACTGGTTGTTAACTTCACTCAATAATCTAGGAAAATGCTCATTTATTTCTGATGGAGTAATTTGTGTAAAATTAGGAATACCTTCCCCCTTTAGTATAGGAGATAAATCTTTTCTTTTTAAATCATTAGTCATTTAACTAATAAATGAAATGTTTGAAATAGCTATTAAGTCCTGTGATATTAGACCCTGAGCGAGTGCATTTGTGGATGATTCATATAAGTCGATTACAATACGTGGCCAGAAACCAATTACAAGTGTTGGAGCAAGTAATGAAAGCCCTATTGTAAGTTCTCTAGTATTCATTTCTTCTATTTTTGCAAGAGCTGGTATCCTTGGCCCAAAGAAAACACGTCTACACATAGATAGTAAGTAAATTGGTGTTAGAACCAATCCAATTGCAGCTAGGACTATTGTTATTGCCCTAAAAATAGAAGTAAAGCTTTCTTGACTGGTAATTCCAAGGAAAACTGTGATTTCACTAATAAAACCACTCATTCCTGGAAGTGCTAACGATGCTAGGGAGCTGGCTAGGAAACAGGCAAAAGTTATTGGTAGGACCTTTGCTAATCCACCCATATTTGGTATTGAGAGAGTATTAGTTCTTTCATAAAATGAGCCAGTAAAGAAGAACATTGCAGCCGCAATAAGACCATGACTGATCATTTGGAGCATTGCTCCACTTATTCCAAGAGCATCTATTGCACCGATTCCTAATAATACAAATCCCATATGACTAATTGAACTGCAGGCTATTCGCCTTTTTACGTTGTCTTGAGCAAAAGCATTTAGAGCTCCATACACAATATTTACTATGCCGATGATCACAAGGGCAGGAGCCAGTTGTGTATGGGCTTCAGGGAGCATTTGCACATTGAAACGTAGTAAAGCGTATCCACCCATTTTTAAAAGTATTCCTGCTAGAAGCATTGAAACAGGTGCATTTGCTTCGCCATGGGCGTCTGGTAGCCAAGTATGAAGTGGAAAAATAGGAAGCTTTACTCCAAATCCAATCAGAAATCCGATATAGCAAAGTAGTCCAAAGCCACCTGAGTGAGATTTATTTGTAAGCTCAGTTAAATTTAGAGAATACTCGTTACCTGAAAGTGCTAATGCGAGACCACTTATAAGTATTAGTAAGGAGGCTAGAGCTGTATAAAGGATGAACTTTGTCGCTGCATACTGTCGATTAGTGCCGCCCCATATTGCAATTAATAAATAAACCGGGACTAATTCTAATTCCCATGCAAGAAAGAATAATAAGAAGTCTTGTGATAAGAAAACTAAACTCTGAGCTGAAGCTTGAACTAGTAAAAGTGCAAAATAAAGTTTATTTTTGCGTCTAAGATTCCAACTTGCTGCTGCTGAAAGAAGTGTTATTAATCCACTAAGAATAACAAGTGGGGCAGATATTCCATCTATACCAAGTGACCATTCAAGACCTATCAGTGGAATCCAGTTAACTCTTTCCGCAAGTTGTATGTCAGAAAATTGGTTGTTAAAAAAACTATTTACTACTCCAATGATTAGCAGGAAATCACAAAGTAAGACCGTTAAGGCAAAATTTCTAGGTAAATTTGATTCACTCTTTTCTTCCCCTGGCAAGAATGGCATTAAAAGTGCACCGACTGCTGGTAGAAGCACAATCAGTGAGAGCCAGGGGAATGCCTGATATTCAGGGGATAGGGTGATACTTGCGTCCATAAAGGACAGTTTGATTTAAATAAACTTACTAGTTCTTGCTATTGGTTGAGTATAACTACTCACCAGTTTGGAGTTCGTGCCATTGGCTTCCTGCGGTTTGGATATTAAGCATAGGTGCCCTGCTCTCTACTCCTATATTTTTCCATGCATTAACCATGGCATGACTTATACCTAGTCCATTAGTTTCATTGCACAGAGCAAGAAGACTGGGCCCAGCCCCGCTAATTACGCAGCCTAAAGCTCCGGCTCTAATTGCTGCTTCCCTAACTTCTTGCCCTCCTTTGATAAGGCGCCATCTATATGGTTCATGTAGACGGTCATTCATTCCATCGGCTATCAATTCACCGTTGCCAGTTCTTAGTCCTTGTAAAAGCAAGGTAAGGGATCCAAGATTAGTAATGGCATCTCCAATAGGAACATTTTTAGGCATTACGCGCCTTGCTTCACTTGTGCTAAGTCGAATTGAAGGGATTGCGACAACTATTTTGATGGAATCTAACCACTCACATCGAATTACTCGCCATCTTTCAGAAGCAGCTTTGGCTGTTATGCATAAACCTCCAAGGAGCGATGGAACAACATTGTCAGGATGTCCTTCAATATCTATAGCTAGTTCAAGAAGTTTTTCTTTAGGAAGAGGAGAGTCCATTAACGCATTAGCCCCTACAAGCCCAGCCACAATTGCTGTAGCGCTGCTACCTAGCCCTCTTGCAGGTGGAACGGCGAGTCTAACTTTTGCTTCTAGTCCTACTGGTTCAATGCTTGCGGCTTTCCAAACTCTTTGAGCTGCACGATAAACCAAGTTTTCAGGCCCACCTCTTAAGTGACTGCCTTCATTGCCTTCCATGATGAGTTCAAATCGTTCGCCATTCCCTTCAATTCTGGTAACTTCAAATCGGTTGTTTAAATCCAAGGCTGCACCTAGGCAGTCAAAACCTGGCCCAAGGTTAGCTGTAGTGGAAGGAACATCCACTATTATTTTTTTTCCAATGCGCGGCAGCGCCATCTGGTTTTCTCTATTTAATTAAGTCTCTCATTTTGCTCAGCAAGCATGCGTGCTCTGCATGCAGCACTAAATAAACCTGCCTGTGGATCAGTAAGAGCCATAATTGGTAATTTGCTTATGTAATTTGAAAAACGACCTTTTCTTCTCATAGAGCTTAGAAAGATTCCAGATTTTATGCCTTCTATATGTTTGTGAGCTGTTCCACCTGCTATCCATAGCCCATCCTCACATAATTCCATAAGGGCGAGGTCTCCCGCTGCTGATCCATACGCACTCAGCCAATGATTTACAACCTCAATCATTTTCTCATCGTCATCTTTAGCCGCTTTGCTTGCTAGTGCAGGCAGATCAATCTTCGGATTGAAGCGCCATTCTTCTGCACTTGCTTTTAACGGATGTGATTTTGCATCTGGCTTAGATAGCCTCCATCGAGCTATGTGACCTAGACCATTACCACTTACAACTCTTTCAACTGATAATCTTTCAAGACTGAGATCTGATTTGAGCCACTCAGACATTTCCCATTCTATCTTGGATCGTGGAGAAAATTCGCTATGACCTCCTTCACTAGAAAGAGGTATCAATTCGTTTTGATTTATAACACCTTTAGCCATTCCAAGTCCTGTCCCAGCTGCAATTACAGCAACTCTTTTATTAGAATTATTTGAGTAGACCTTCTTTTGAATTTCTATATATTGAGCTCTCTCAAAGTATCGGATTCCATATATAAGAACACAAATATCATTAATTAGTTCAAGGGAATCAAGTTTTGCCGATTTACATAAGTTGTCTTCTTTGATTAACCAATTCAAATTAGTTAGTTTACATGATCCATTCAAAACGGGCCCAGCAATAGCAAGACATCCTTTTTTTGGTCGTTTGACACCATTTGGTAAGTTTTCTAGAAAATCCGAAATCATTGGTTCTAGTGATTTCCATTCTCTTGATATATACTTTTTCTTATGAAGTTTTTTTAGGCCTCGTTGCCAAGAAAAAACACCTAATAGTGTCTTAGTACCCCCTATATCACCCGCTAGGAAGTTCATTAATTAGATAGTTTCTTGTTTAGTTCGATTCCTTTTGCTGCTATTTGTTCATCGATAATTGATAAAAATTCATTAATAGTCATACTTCCTAAGTCTTTTCCTTCTCTTGTTCTTACTGATATTTCTTTATTTTCTTCTTCTTTATCACCTACTATTAACTGGTAAGGAACACGTTGCAGAGTATGCTCTCTGACTTTAAAACCAATTTTTTCATTTCTTAAATCAGTTTCAACTCTATAGCCTTTCTTCAATAGATCATCTAGGATTTTCTTACAGGTATTATTATTTCGCTCTGTAATAGATAAGATAACTATTTGAACTGGGGCCAACCAACATGGAAACTTACCTTCATAGTTTTCTATTAATATTCCAATAAACCGTTCAAAAGAACCTAATATTGCCCTATGTAGCATCACTGGTGTCTTCTTCTTATTGTTTTCATCTATAAAACTTGCGTTCAACCTTTCTGGCATAGAAAAGTCGACTTGGATAGTTCCGCATTGCCAAACCCTTCCTAAGCAGTCTTTAAGTGAGAATTCTATTTTTGGACCATAGAATGCTCCTTCACCTGGTAGTAATTCCCAATCTAGATTTTTAGTGTTTAGGGCATCTGATAAAGCTTTTTCTGACTTGTCCCAAATTTCATCACTTCCCACACGTTTTTTTGGCCTTGTAGATAGTTTGATAAATATTGAATCAAAGCCAAATGATTTATATACTTTAAAAACTAAATCAATAAACTTAGATACTTCCGATTGAATTTGTGACTCTTCACAAAAAATATGAGCATCATCTTGTGTGAAGTTACGTACACGCATTAATCCATGTAGGGAGCCTGAAGGTTCATTCCTGTGACAAGAACCGAATTCTGAAAGCCTTATAGGTAAATCCTTATAACTTCTTAGACCTTGATTAAATACTTGTACATGACAGGGACAGTTCATCGGTTTTATAGCGTATTCACGATTTTCAGACTTTGTAGTAAACATATCTTCCTTAAACTTATCCCAATGGCCTGATTTTTCCCAAAGCGTCCGATCTACGGCTAGTGGAGTTTTGATTTCTTTATATCCATTACTATTTAGTAACTGTCTAATATATTGTTCAAGAACTTGATAGATTACCCATCCTTTTGGATGCCAGAAAATCATTCCTGGGGCCTCTTCCTGAGTATGAAATAGAGATAAATTTTTTGCTATCTTTCTATGATCTCTTCTTTCGGCCTCTTTAATCCTGTCAAGGTATTCTTTAAGTTGTTTATTGTTAGCCCAGGCAGTACCATAAATTCTTTGAAGCATAACATTGTTAGAATCCCCCCGCCAATATGCACCTGCTACTTTCATGAGTTTGAATGACCTCAAATGTTTCGTATTGGGTACATGGGGACCTCTACACATATCAATATATTCTTGATGTCTATATATTTTTATTTCCTCTCCATTAGGAATCCTATTTATTATTTCTAGCTTGTATTTTTCATTTCTTTCCGAAAAAATTCTATGTGCTTTTTTATTAGAAACTATCTCTACAATTATTTCATAGTCTTGGGTTATAAGATCTTTTATTCTCGCCTCAATCTTTTCTAAATCTTCAGGTGTAAATGTTTTTTCAAATTCAATGTCATAATAAAAACCATTTTCAATGGTTGGGCCAATAGCCATTTTTGCACTTGGATACAGTTGTTTAACGGCATGTCCAACTAGATGAGCAAATGAATGTCTAATTATTTCTATGCCTTCTTCATCTTTAGATGTGATAACACTTACATTTGAATCTGATTTAATTGGGATACAACTATCTATTAACTTTCCATTTACTTTTCCTGCTATTGCAGCCTTGGCTAATCCAGGTCCAATAGCTTCTGCTATTTCTTTAATAGTTACTGCATTTTCGAAAACTTTTTGGTTGCCATCTGGAAGTGTGATAAGTGGCATGGCTATCTATTCTCTTTGTGTTTTTGTAGGAAATTAATCTTGTTGTTTATGATATAGAGTGTGATCATCATAGAAATAAGTAAATTCTAATGGTTTTAGCTTCTACTTAGTAGGCCCATCGCATTTTGAAGACGTTTGAGAGTTGCATCTGCTACTTCTTCAGCTTGATCACGTCCTATTTTTAGAATGTTGTTGAGCTCATCACGTTCATTCATGAGCCCATTGTAACGAGACTGAATAGGCGTTAAAGCAGCAATAGTCGCTTCTGCTAATAAAGGTTTAAATTCTCCCCATCCCATTGTTGCACATTCTTTTGCAACAACCTCTCTGCCTAAACCACTTAGAATTGAATAAAGAGTAAGTAGATTATTAGCTTCTGGTCTGTTTGGATTATCAAACTCTAATCCAACCTCAGCATCTGTTTTTGCGCGCTTAATTTTTTTCGCTATTAAATCTGGTGAGTCTAATAATGTAATTCTACTATTTTCATTGGGATCACTCTTACTCATTTTACTATTGCCTTCTGTCAGGCTCATTATTTTCGCACCTTCTTTAAGGATAAGTGATTGGGGAACTTTTAAAATAGGGTTTTTCTTTGTACCAAAACGAGAATTTATTCTGTTTTGAGCGATATCCCGGGCTAATTCAAGATGTTGTTTCTGGTCTTCTCCGACTGGGACTAAGTCTGCGTCATAAAGAAGAATGTCAGCGGACATTAAAACTGGATAGTCAAGTAGACCAATAGAAACATTATCTCCTTGCTTGATAGATTTTTCTTTAAATTGGATCATTCTTTCCATCCAATTTAGTGGGGTTACGCAATTCAGTAGCCAGCAAAGTTCACTATGAGCAGATATTTGACTTTGAACAAAAATTGAACATTCCTTGGGATTCATCCCACAGGCTATATATAAGGCAGCAGTTGAAATTGTATTTTCTGAAAGGATCTTTGGATCATTAGGAACAGTTAGCGCATGAAGATCTACTACGCAGACAAATGTCTCATGATTTTTCTGTAATTCAACCCAATTCCTGATGGCACCTAGCCAATTGCCTAGGTGGAGCGCTCCTGTTGGTTGTACTCCAGATAAGACACGTTTACGGACCACTTATTAACTCTCAGTAGATACTTCTGATTTCTCATCATTAGATGAGCTCTCTTTTAAATCAACCTTTTGATTTTCGTCAGAAGAGTTGCTTGCCTCATCGTTTTCAGTCTCTAAAGCATTACTCCCATCAGGTTGATGCTTTTCAGAAGCAGATAACTCTTCAGAATCTTTGTCCTCCGTTGGTTGCTTAGGCTTTTCTGGTCTAGCAAAAGGATTTGGCTTAGGGGCACCTCTTTTGAAATTTTGTTTTTCTCCGTCAAAATGGTTGCCTTTAAAACCTTGTCTGGAATCCTCTCTCCGCTGCGAAGCTTGGTTCCGAGATTGACTGACTAATTCCTCTAATTTTCCTTCTTCAAGCATCTGAGCGAGTGTTCTGATTGCGAAACCAAGAACTGCGACAGTAGATCGAAGGTTAAATGCTTCTTGCAAAGAACGTGCGGCTCTCATTTCGTTGTCACTAAGTCGAATACGAAATCCGCCACTTTCTCTTCCTCCTGCCCCTCTGCCTCCTCGAAAATTTCCTCGAGAATCTTCTCGATTACCATCAAACCGCTTGTTCCTTGGTTGAGGATCGCCGTAGGAATCGCTCATGTTTTTCTACATGTTCAGGGCAAGTGTGCCTCATCGAAGGCAGCATCGCGATGATTTTTCTAACTCCTTTAGCAGATTCACATTTGATGATGTTCTGTAAAAGAGCTTTGCAAAACCAAATTCAGTAACTCTTTGTTAGCTCTTTTCTCTGAAAAGGACCTATTTATGGCTGTTTAGAGGTTTAGGCAATTGCCTCCCTTCTCAATTTGGCTAAAAATAAAACATATGTGTCTTTGGTTTGTTCCGTGAAAATTCCTTATCTTCAAAATAATTTCATTTCTTTTCCCACTGGTAATATCCTTAAAGCAGTTTTAGTTATTGGCTCGGTTGGTTTCGGTCAGTTGCTTTTGACTGATTTTGTCCATATCCCTGGTGGGGGTCTAGGGCTTTTAGTTTTTGGAATTGGTATTTATTGGCTTGCAAAGCCTATGGTTAGTTCGTTTGAGGCTCCTACAACTATTAATGGATGGATAAAACGTTGTCAAAAGGTCATAGACCAATTTGAAGCTCTGGAAAATACAGAAGACACAAAATTAAAAAATAAACAAAGGGTTGATCAACTTAATGGAATAATTCAGCAGAAAGGACCACAGAAGTTAGCTTTTGTAAGTTCTAAAGGGGTTGATTTACCGCCTAAGTCTTCAGTTGAAGAAGCTATTGCTGGTCCAAATCCTTTAAGGCTTTCTTGGTCTTCGTCTCTTCCTATAAAAAATAATTCTTTGGGTTGGCCTAATGTTCTTATAGAACAAGACCTGTTGGTCTATGTTCTGCCTCTGCCCCTGAGGGCTTCAGACTTGCTTTGGCTAGAGGATGTTCCAAAAGACCAGCCCTCTTGGGTTTTGGTGGTTTCTGAGGATACTTTAGGTTGGCCTGAACAATTAAAAGGTCTCCAATCTCAACTTCCTCAAAGGTGGGAAAATAAAATTCTTAGATGGAGAAAATCAGAACAAGATCTCAATAAACTTTTGAGTCCAGTCCGCAGAGTATTAAATAGGCCAATTAAAAATCTTGATATAACGCGACAGAGGCTTCTATCTCGTCTTCACAATTCGTGGCAGGCAGAGCTAGAGCAGTTGCGCAGGAAAAGATTCAGAGTTGTTCAAAATAGAACTCAATGGGTTGTTGCTGGGGCAGTATTTGCTTCACCAGTCCCTTCTACTGATTTGTTGGCGCTATCAGTAGCTAATGGTTTGATGATCCAAGAAATGGCCGAAATTTGGGGTTGCCCATGGAGATCTGATGCACTCAAGGTAGTAGCCAAGCAATTAGCTTTGGTTGCTGTTGCTCAGGGTGTTGTGGAGTGGAGTGGCCATGCTTTGCTAAGCGTTGCGAAATTACATGGGAGTAGTTGGCTAGCTGCAGGGACAATGCAAGCCTTAAGTTCTGCTTATTTAACTCGTGTGGTTGGTCGGTCTATGGCTGATTGGATGGCTTTAAACAATGGAGTTTCGGAGCCTGACTTGGAGGCTTTAAAAAGGCAAGCACCAGAACTTGTAAAAAATGCTGCAAAACAAGAGCGATTAGATTGGAGCTTGTTTTTAAGGCAAGCTAGTGGGTGGGTTACAGAAAAAGCAAATCAACCTAGAATTGAGACGACTTGTCTGGATGTTATATAAAAAATTTTTTAACCCTGTCAGTATTTATAAAATGATAATATTTAAAGGATTTATTTTCCAAGAAGGGAATGTGCAAGTTAACCCTTGGCTTTACAAAAATTCCTATTAAATCTTTATATTTAATAATTTCTAATGATAGAAATGATCTAACTGAACCATTATAAGTCTAATGATATTTACTAACTCAAATAGTCTGTTTTCTTTTTTCAATGATTTTTTCTCAAAATTTAATTTAATGGACTTTAATTTTAAGAAAAACAATTTGGCTTTTGTCTTTTTTACTTTTTTATTGTTATCTTCATGTTCTTCTTTTAAGCAGGATATCGACAAGAAAGAAAAACCTCTTGTTCTTACAACTTTTACGATTTTAGCTGATATAGCTAGAAATATTGCTGGGGATAGATTGTTAGTGCATTCGATTACAAAGGTAGGGGCAGAGGTTCATGGTTATCAACCTACCCCTAGTGACTTAGTAAAGGCCTCTAAGGCTGATTTAATAGTTGAGAATGGTTTAGGACTTGAATTATGGGCACGTAAGTTCACAAAATCAGCAGGTAATGTTCCTACAATTGTCTTAAGTGAGGGGATGAAACCACTTTTAATAGAAGGTGATTCATATGCAGGAAAACCTAATCCTCATGCATGGATGTCTCCACTAAGAACTATTCATTATATTGATAATTTAGTAGAAGGTTTTATAGAGCTGGATCCTTCAGGAAGAAAAATATATATGAGAAATGCAATAAGTTATAAAGCCAGGCTTTTGGAACTTGACAAAGAATTAAGAAGAACTCTATCTAAAATTCCAATTAATAAGAAGGTTCTTGTTACTTGCGAGGGAGCTTTTAGCTACCTTACTCATGATTATGGAATGGATGAAGCTTACCTTTGGCCAGTCAATGCTGAAAGTCAGGTGACTCCTAAGCGTATGCTCAATTTGATTAACGTAATCAAGGAGAGAAAAATCCCAACCATTTTCTGTGAAAGCACGGTGAGTGCTAAAGCTCAAATTGAAGTTGCACGCTCTTCTGGAGCTGCTTTTGGAGGAACATTCTATGTTGACTCACTTTCATCTAAAGATGGACCTGCTCCAACTTTGTTTGACCTGCAGAGACATAACCTACGTCTAATACAAAAGGGCCTTGAATCTGGAATCTCTCAGAACCAATGAAACCATTAATAAATCAAGTGCAACCCTCTACCTTTCTTGGAATTGAAGCTAATGAAGTATGTGTTGATTACAACGGCACTGTTGCCCTTTATGACGCAAGTCTTCAGTTGAAGTCAGGTTCTATTTGTGGATTGGTTGGGATGAATGGGGCTGGAAAATCTACTTTCTTTAAGGCTTTGATGGGTTTTGTTAGACCATCAAGAGGCACTATAAGGATTAATGGATGTACTGTTCACAAGGCACAGAAAGATCAGATAGTTGCTTATGTACCACAGAACGAAGGTATTGATTGTTCTTTCCCTGTAAGTGTTTGGGATGTAGTAATGATGGGACGCTATGGGTCTATGAATGTATTTCGAATTCCAAGGGAATCGGATAGAAAGGCAGTTTGGCATGCTCTTGAACGTGTTGAACTTCTAGAACTTCGTAAAAGACCCATAGGAGTCCTTTCAGGAGGTCAACGCAAAAGGGCTTTTCTAGCCAGAGCTATTGCACAACGAGCTTCAGTACTACTTTTGGATGAACCTTTTTCGGGTGTAGACGTTCGTACTGAGAAATTAATGTCAGAACTTTTTTTACAATTTAGAAAAGATGGCCGCACCATTCTCATCTCTACACATGACTTGAGTCATGTTCGTGACTTCTGTGATCTTGTTGTTCTTATAAATAAAACTGTTTTGGCGTACGGAGAAACTTCGGAAATTTTTACTGACGAGAATCTTTCTATGACCTTTGGTGGGATGCATCCAAATGTTCTTTCTGGACCTACCCCCTCATCAGAGGAATTCTGAATGATTGATGTTCTCTGCACATTTAATCCTTTGAATTGGTTTGTTGAGCCTTTAAGTCACGAATTCATGAGAAGAGCATTAATGGTTAGTGCTTTGGTGGGGGGAGTTTGTGGCCTTTTGTCCTGTTATATGACTCTTAAGGGTTGGGCTTTAATGGGTGATGCCGTTTCACATGCTGTAATGCCAGGTGTGGTTGTTGCTTATGCTCTTGGGTTGCCCTTTTCTATTGGTGCTTTTGTGTTTGGTGTAGGATCTGTTGCCTTAATTGGTTTTGTAAAACAAAAGTCTAGGATTAAAGAAGATACAGTTATAGGATTAGTGTTTACTGGCTTTTTTGCCCTTGGTTTAGTATTGGTTTCTAAGATAAAAAGTAATATTGACCTAATGCATATCCTTTTTGGTAGTCCATTAGGTATTTCGTATTCAGACTTAAATCAAACATTCATAATATCAGCTATTGTAGTAACTATTTTAACTTTATTTCGTAGAGATCTTATGCTTTATTGCTTTGATCCGACTCATGCAAGATCTATAGGAATTAATACAGGCCTTTTGCACTATTTACTTTTATCTGTTTTGTCGTTAGCTGCTGTAGCTGGTCTACAAACAGTAGGAATAATCCTGGTAGTTGCAATGCTAATAACCCCTGGTGCTACAGCCTATTTGTTGACTGACCGTTTTGATAGAATGACATATTTAGCAGTATTTAGCAGCGCACTTTCGAGTATAATTGGTGTTTATATTAGTTTTTGGTCGGATATCGAAACAGGAGGCTCTATTGTTCTTGTGCAGACCTTAATTTTCCTTTTAGCTTTCTTATTTGCTCCTAGATACGGAATACTAAAATCTCAAACATCAACACATTTATAGGTGTGATTAAACAGTCTGATTTAATCCAGAAAAAGAATTATTCATTAGACCAGAAGTGGTCTTGGTGGCCACTTCTTCCTTTATATCCCTATGGTCAAAGACCTACTCTTTTTCAAGAATTAATTCCAAATCAGATTTGGAGTTTTGAGCAATTGCAAGGGCTTTATTATGTTGCGGTACCAGTACGTTTGACTGTTGTAAAAGTTCCTGGAGGGTTAATGCTAGTAAACCCTCTTCCACCGACCGGTGAATTGATTAGGGATTTAAAGATTTTAGAGGACAAATATGGCCCAGTTTCGACAATTGTTTTGCCAACTGCTTCTGGTTTAGAGCATAAAATTTCGCTGCCAGCCTTAGCTCGTGCTTATCCAAAAGCAGTTTTGTGGATTTGTTCGGGTCAATGGAGTTTCCCATTAAATTTCTCTGTGGACTTGCTTGGCATACCAAGAAGCCGTACCAAAACTTTGCAAGAAGATGGATTCCCTCATGAAGATATTTGCTCTTGGTTTTCGTTAGGGCCGTTGGACATTGGTTTGGGAAGGTTTCAAGAAATTTCATGTTTTCACAGACCTTCTAATTCACTTCTTGTCACTGATGCTCTGGTTTCAATAAATCCAACACCTCCTAAGTTGTTTGATTTTGATCCGACCCCACTTTTATTCCATGCCCGTGATAAGGGCGATCAGTTGTTGCTTGATACACCAGAAAACAGACAAAAGGGATGGCTCAGACTTGTTTTGTTTGCTTCTTTCCTTAGACCTGCGAAGTTGACTATTCCTCCTTTAACTGAAGTGTTACGCAATGCATTTAAACCTGGCTTACGTAATTCGAAATTTCATTTTGGTATTTTCCCTTTTTCATGGGAACAGGGCTGGGAAGAATCTGCAAAACAATTAATCGGAGTTGGTAAGTCTCGCATTCAAGTTGCTCCTGTTTTAAGAAGGCTTGTTTTCCCAAGAGCTAGAGATTCTTATATTCAGTGGTTAGACAAAATCAACTCACTAAATAGCCTTCGATGGTTGATTTCTGCTCATTACTCAGCCCCTATTAAATTTACTTTAAGAGAAGTGAAATCTTTGTCTTCTAAAGCTTCTAGTGAACCTTGGGTAGTTAATGAAGGTGATTGGAAATTCCTTGATTCTTTGGATGGGACCCTTCTTAAAAGAGGTATTGTTCCTTCAGATCCTTTGAGTGCATTTAAAGATTGAGATCTTCAGGATTTACGACCATCTCCTCATCAGCAAATAGGTTTTCTTCAAGCTCTTTTCGTTGTTCCATTTGACGTAGAAAATAACCAGTCATCATGGCTGATGCCAACAGATTTGCAAAGTTATCTTTTGTTGAGGTTACTTTTACTTCAAATTGTTCTCCTGGCAGCATCCCAAGAAGACCTTGTACATTATGTCTGATTATGTCTTGTATTTCGGGACTGGCTGATTTTGCTACCCGCTGAAGAACATCAGGAGATTGCTCCTGCAGGTATTGGATAAGAGCATTGCCTTCATGCCCATCATTGTTATCGGTGGCTAGATACTCCGGGTTGAACATCCCAGTGTGCTTTCCATCATTCATATCAACATATCGCAGCGTGGGCTCATGTCTCATCTCCTTGATGGGTGGGGAACCGAATAGGACCAAATTTCCTTATTGGCCAATATCTCCAGATTGCAGTGCCAATAATATTTTTCTCTGGAAGAATTCCCCACAAATGAGAGTCCAGACTATTGTTTCTATTGTCACCTAAAACCCAAAGGTAATTTTCAGGAATAGTTATTTCAGCCATTTCATAATTCATTGGAATTTCAACCCAGGATTCTTTGATCGGGTATCCATTTCGAATTAAATGCCCCTCTTTGACCTCAATTTTGTCGCCTGGTAGTCCTACAAGTCTTTTGATTAGGGCTGAGTCTTTGTCATAACCAGCGTCAATGAGCTGTTGTGGAGGAGCAAAGACCACCACACTCTCTCTACTCAAATGCTCATGCCTAATGGCTTTTAATCTTGGACGGATCTTCTCAATCAAAATCTTGTCTTGAATTTCTAGAGTTGGCAGCATTGATCCTGATGGTATCCAGCGGGGCTCAATTACTTGCCATCTAAGTAAAAATGCCAGGAGAATCCAAATGAATAATGAGCCCCAGTTGGAGCGTTTGTCAGGTGTTTTTTTTTGTGGAGAAGAATTCATTGAAACTGTTTATTTAGAACTTTCTATCCGTATGCCCCATTTTGTCCGAGGATTGATTGAGTGAATTATCGAACACTGTCAGTAGCCCATCAAAATTTGCTTGTCTGCCAAAAGCTTATTTTGGGGTTTCTGGCAAGAGGACTTCAACATATAGTGCTTTGTCCTGGGAGTCGATCAGGACCATTAGCGCTAGCTATAGGTGCTCTTTCGAATTACAAAGACTTTGAACTTATTACGAGTATCGATGAGCGTTCTGCTGCTTTCTTTGCTCTGGGACTAACTGCAGCGACAGGAAAAGCAACCGCAGTAGTTACAACATCCGGAACGGCTGTTGCAAATCTCTTGCCAGCGGCAATTGAAGCTGATCGTTCTTCTCAACCCCTTTTATTCCTTACGGCTGATAGACCTATCCGTTTAAAAAATTGTGGATCTAATCAAACTGTAAATCAAGAGGAATTTTTAGGTTCTGTTTGCAGATCTTTTGAACAAGGACCTGCAGCAGGAGTTCATCTTTTAAATTCTGAAGCTATTGAGCAGTTAGTTGAAACTTCATGGAATAAAGCTCATGATTTTTTTGGCCCAGTACACCTGAACCTCCCTATTGAAGAACCCTTAAATCCAACCTTATTGGAACAAAAGCAAATTACGAAAGCCCTTATAAGTGAACCTACCCCACAAACAAGATTTATAAATAAGCCTTTAATTATTGATCATGATCAATCTTCATCACCTCCACGTTTAGATCCAATATCACCAGGACTAATTCTTGTTGGTCCTTGGCGAGGCAATAGCCAGAATTTATCCTCTTTTAGGGATGCTTTGAAAAAATGGCAGAAGCTTTCTGGGTGGCCCATATTTGCCGATCCGCTTTCGGGACTAACAATTGATCAGCCTGGTTTTATTGGTAATTGGGAAATTCTTCTCTGCTCTGAATTTCCTATTGCAAATAGAGATATACAAATTTTGCGTTTAGGTCCTTTGCCAGCAAGTAGATGCTTAGAAAGATGGCTGGAAGAAGTAACTGGTAAGCAAGTTCTCATTACAGAAGGTGATGCTAGGAAACTTGATCCTCTTAAAGTCTCTATTCAATGGAGTGGAGGTCTAGAAAATTGGTGGCAAAGGTTGGTTGAGGAAGAGTTTATTGAAGAGAAAATTTATAAATATAAATCTAATGAACTTTTTGAGGAGCTCAAAAAAAAGGATCAATTAGCAGACACTTTTCTGGATCTGAACTTGCCATGTGAAGGCCCGATTAGTGAACCCGCATTGGCCAGGTGGTTACCTAGATTATTGCCAGCTGACCTGCCAATAATGTTGGCGGCCAGTAGCCCTGTTAGGGATTGGCTTTCATATGCAGGCTTGGATGCTTTCAGGAGGCGTTGTTATGGGTTTAGAGGAGCTTCTGGTATCGATGGGACTTTGTCTCTTGGCATGGGTCTGGCTATGGCTAATGGCCCCACAGTTTTGATAACTGGAGATATAGCTTTGCTTCACGATTGCAATGGATGGTTGTTTTCTCAGTCAGTGGGGCCTCCTTTGGTTGTTTTTCTTATTGATAATTGTGGTGGTGGAATATTTAATCGACTTAACTTGCAAACAGAATCCAGACAGACTTTTGAGAGGCTTTTCGAAATGCCCCAGTCTGTAGATCTTTTCTCATTAGTTAAAGCTTATGGCGTTTCTTATCGGCAAGTTTCCTGTTTTGAGGATTTGTCAGAATCATTAGATTGGGGTCTCGCTGAAATTGGACCTGTACTTATTCGTGTTTGTACTAATTCCAAGTCAGACTCATTTACAAGGAATCAGATCATTATGCTTCTTGATCGGCATCTTCAAGCTTCTTCTAGAAATCTCAATTAGTGGAGAAATCAATGACTGATGCTTTTGATCAATCAAAAAACTCTTCGCCGAAAGTTTTACCTGGGCACTCTTCCATTGATTGGCACCCTTGGGGCAATTATCAAGACATTTTTCTTGACACTAGTTGCTCTGGGATTGCCCGAATTGCAATTAATCGTCCAGAAAAACGTAATGCCTTTAGACCCAGAACAATTGCGGAATTGTGTGATGCCTTTACCAGAATTCGAGATGCCAAGGATCTTGGAGTTGTTCTTTTTACAGGAGTTGGTCCTTCCTCTGATGGAGGGTTTGCTTTTTGCTCGGGTGGTGATCAGAGTGTTAGAGGAGATGGTGGTTATTTAGACGAAGAAGGTTTAGCTCGTTTAAATGTTCTTGATTTACAGAGAATAATTAGGAGTTTGCCGAAGGTCGTTATCGCCCTGGTTGCTGGTTATGCAATTGGGGGGGGGCAGGTTCTACATTTGCTTTGTGATCTAAGCTTGGCTGCAGAAAATGCAATTTTTGGTCAAACCGGTCCTAGGGTTGGTAGTTTTGATGGAGGCTTCGGATCTGGATACTTAGCAAGAGTTGTTGGCCAACGTAAGGCAAAAGAAATTTGGTTTTTGTGTCGACAATATCGTGCTCAAGAAGCGTTAAAGATGGGACTTATTAATGAAATAGTTCCTCTAAATAATCTTGAGGCTGAAGGTGTCAAATGGGCCAAGGAAATCCTTCAGCACAGTCCTACAGCTATTCGTTGTTTAAAAGCTGCTTTCAATGCTGAGTCAGATGGTTTAGTAGGTCTTCAGGAATTAGCAGGTCAAGCAACACATCTTTTTTATCGAACGGATGAGGCCAAGGAAGGACGCAATGCCTTTCTTGAGAAAAGGTACCCAGATTTTTCAGACTCAGGATGGCTTCCATAGTGCCTATTAAGGCCTATTGCACCCTAGAGTCGTTAGCTTATTGAATTTATCGAAATGCGCGTGTTATTTGCTGCTGCTGAATGCGCGCCGATGATAAAGGTCGGGGGAATGGGTGATGTGGTTGGCTCTTTGCCACCAGCTTTATCCACTCTTGGCCATGATGTTCGCATAATTCTGCCTGGTTACAGCAAGCTTTGGGGCGTTTTGGATATTCCCAAAGAACCAATATTTTCTGCAAATACTATGGGTTCAGATTTTTCTATTTATGAGACCAAACATCCATCTAATGGTCTTCCCTTATATCTAGTTGGCCATCCGGTATTTGATGTCGAAGCTATATATGGGGGGGGAAGATGAAGATTGGAGATTTACTTTTTTCGCAAGTGCCACTGCTGAATTTGCTTGGAATAAATGGAAGCCACAGGTTCTTCATTGTCACGATTGGCATACAGGAATGATTCCTGTATGGATGCATCAAGACCCTGAAATCAGTACTGTTTTCACGATTCACAATCTCAAATATCAAGGACCATGGAGATGGAAGCTTGACAGGATTACCTGGTGTCCTTGGTATATGAGTGGGGATCACACTATGGCGGCAGCAATGTTGTATGCCGACAGAGTTAATGCAGTCTCTCCGACCTATGCAAAAGAAATAACTACTTCTGAATATGGTGAACGACTAGATGGTTTGCTTAATTACATCTCAGGCAAACTTAGAGGAATACTCAATGGCATTGACTTAGATGAATGGGATCCATCTGCTGATGAATCACTCCCAGCAAATTTTAGTGTTAAAGACCTTTCAGATCGTGCTGTAAATAAAAAAATCCTTCAAAACCGGATGGGTCTTGAGGAAAACTCTGAGAAGTATTTGCTTGGAATGGTCAGCAGACTTGTTGATCAAAAAGGAGTGGATCTGCTTTTACAAGTTGCAAATAGATTACTTTCATATACGGACTCTCAGATTGTTGTTCTGGGTTCAGGAGATAGAAGTCTTGAATCTGCTCTTTGGCAACTTGCAATAGAACATCCTGGGCGATTCGCTGTATTTCTTACATATGATGATAATCTTTCACGTCTTATATATGCCGGTAGTGATGCTTTCCTAATGCCTAGTCGTTTTGAGCCATGTGGAATTAGTCAGCTATTAGCCATGCGATATGGGTCAGTACCAATTGTACGAAGAGTAGGTGGTCTTGTTGACACAGTTAAACAACATGATCCTGTTAACAATTCTGGTACAGGATTTTGTTTTGACCGTTTTGAGCCTATTGATTTCTATACAGCCTTAGTAAGATCCTGGGAAGCCTTTAGACACAAAGACAGTTGGAATAGACTTCAATTAAGGGCTATGAATCAAGTTTTTAGTTGGGAGAAGTCAGCTCTCGATTACGAACTTATGTATAAAGAGGTATGTGGGATTAAAGAGCCTTCGCCTGATATAGATGAGGTTGAGAAGTTGTCTGTAGGGCAAGATGCTGATCCCTCTTTAATCAAAACATAGGAGGATCATCATAAATAAGGTTTATCTAATGCATTTTAACTTCCTTATTTTTTAATTTATTTTTATGGAAGAGCATTCATATAGTGATAAGAGAGAACTTCCAGCTTTGTACGTAAACCCTTGGGTTGCCCTAGTAAGAGATATCAAGTCAATTCTTTCAGATCTTCTTTTGCGTTTTAGGGAGCTAATACGACGAAATAATCAAGGCCTTCTCCCAATGCCTAATTTTGTTAAACCTACAATTAAGCCATTTGTATTTCCAACATTGCTCTTAACCCTTCTAATATCTTTTATTTTTTCTATTATATTTCTAAGTAATAGCAATCCTCAAACAGCAAGAACTCCAATAAATAAAGTTTTGAAGGTAGCCACACCGATATCAGTTGATAGAACTTTAGAACTTTCAAGTCCAAACGAAAAGTTATCTCCTCCCTTTGAGTTATATTCTGACAAACTTACTAATAATGAAGTGTTTTTATCTAAAATTGAAGGAGATGAATATTTGGTTAAGGCATATCACGAGGTTATTAAATTAGTAGATATAAGCCTTTTAGATAATGGAGTTATAATTAAATTAGACACTGCTTGGTCTAACTTACAATCAGAAGAAAAGATTGAACTAATAAATCGTTTAAATGAACGCTTAGAGATTGTTGGTTATCGTGACCTAAGAATTCTTGATGAGAGTGAATTCCTAATAGCAAGGAGATCAAGAATAGGTAAAGGCATGATTTTCTTTAAGGAGGATCATTCTTGATGGTGTTAAGTCTCTACCATTTAAATCATATTTGGGGTGAGCCTATCGCTCTCGACACATTAACTATTGATCTTCCGCTGGGCCCTGTTTGTACAGATAGTCGATCGCTTTCAAAAGGTGACTTCTTCGTACCTTTGCAAGGTGAACAACACGATGGACATTTATTTCTAGAAGACGCAAATAAACTTGGGGCTCAGGCCGCTGTGGTTTCAAGAGAAACAAAAGTACCAATCCCTAAGGGGTTACCTCATTGGCTAGTTGATGACACCCTTCTCGCCTATCAGCAGCTCGCTTCATTGCACCGTAGTTATTTAAAAGCACCAGTCATTGCAGTTACCGGTTCAGCTGGAAAGACGACTACAAGGGAACTAATTAGGTCTTCGCTTGCCTCCCTAGGTCAAGTGACGTCAAGTACAAAAAATAATAATAATGATATAGGTGTGCCTATGACGTTGTTACGGGCTAACTCGTCTAATACTGCCGCTGTTGTTGTTGAGATGGGGATGCGTGGCATCGGTCAGATTAAGCGACTTTCTTCCTGTACTAATCCTGATATAGCGGTTATTACTAATATTGGAAGTGCTCATATAGGAATTTTAGGTAGCCGTAGAAATATTGCTAAAGCGAAGTGTGAAATTACGTCTGCTTTAAAATCCAATGGTCTTGTTGTAATACCTTCAGGGGATCCAATTTTGGAGGAAGAACTTTCATTAGTCTGGAATGGTCGAATTGTTCGTGTTTCGGCTAATCATGATTTAGAGGCTAAATCAGATTCTCATAAATCTTTACTAAATCCATTTCCACAACCAGACTTTTTTGGTTCTATTAAAAATAATGGTGGACTTTTAGATGTTGATGGTATGCAATTTATATTACCTCTTAAAGGTAGGCATAATGCAACTAATTTTATGTTGGCCCTAGCTGTAGCAGATGAACTAGATGTTTCTTGGAATGAATTAGTGAACTTGCAAATTGATGTGCCACCTGGGCATCAGGATTGCTACATGGTTGGTTCAATTCGTGTTATAGATGAGACTTATAACTCTTCTCCAGAGTCGGTAAGAGCGGCTTTAGATTTACTAGCAACTGAGAAGGGCCGACACTTTGCGGTTTTAGGAACAATGCTTGAATTAGGTCGCCATAGTGTTGACTTACACCGTCAAATTGTTGAATATGCGGCCCAACTTGGTATTGATGGATTGGTTGTAGTTGCCGCTGGAGCTGAGGCAGATGTGATGAAGTCAGCAGCATCTACCATCAGAAACTTTCAGATAGTTTCATCACCTGAGAGTGCTATTAAACCATTAAAGTCCTGGATGAAGCCTGGAGATATAGTTTTACTAAAAGCTAGTCGAGCTATCGCGATGGAGAGATTAATACCCCTATTAGATTCATTTAGATGATCTAATCTCTTTTTGTCCAATTTGGTTTGATAAATTGCTTTGTTCTTCCTATTGCTAGTGAGTAATCAGGAACATTCTTTGTAAGAGTCGAACCAGCACCTACAGTAACCCCAGCCCCTAGTTCAATTGGAGCTATTAAGACAGAGTTAGCTCCAGTTTTAGAGTCATTTCCAATAATAGTTTGATTCTTATTCTTCCCATCGAAATTCGCTGTGATTGTGCCAGCACCAATATTTACTTTTTTCCCAAGCTTTGAATCACCTATATAACTAAGATGGTTGATTTTTGTTTCTTCGCCAATAAGACTCTTTTTAATCTCTACGAAATTACCTATCCTACATTTATCTGCAATAAAAGCTTCAGGACGAAGATGTGCAAATGGACCTATCTCAACCGAATTACCAACTTCAGCACTTTCAATGACAGAAAAAGTAACTTTTACATTATTACCAATTACAGAATCTTTAATTAATGTTCCTGGGCCTATTTTGCAATCATTTCCAATCTTACATTTGCCACGAAAATGTGTCTGGGGTTCAATTTCCACATCCGTACCAAAAACACATGAATCACTTATGGTGCAACTATTCTTATCTATGAAGGTTACTCCCTTTTTCATCCAGTAACTGCGTAACCTTTCCTGAAGTATTGATTCACATAAGGCTAATTGTTCACGATTATTTATACCACTTACTTCCTCTGATTCACTTACCTCAACATGCCTTGCACTCGTCAGCATCTTGATGGTATCAGTTATATATAATTCTTTCTGCTCATTTTTATTTGAAAGTTTTGGGAGTATTTGTTTTAGTGATTTCCACTTAAAACAATATACTCCTGCATTAGTTAGGTTGTTTTCCTTTTCTTTCTCATTACAATCTCGGTCTTCTGTGATTGTTTGGACCTGGTTTTCTTTATTAGCAAAAACTCTTCCATAACCTTCTGGCTTTTTAAGCCTTGCTGTGAGGAATGTTACATCAGCTTTATGAGTTCTATGATTGGCTACTAGCTTTTCAATCGTTTTTATCCTGAGTAGGGGAACATCAGCATTTAATACAAGAAGATCTCCTTTGTATTCACTTAAAATTGGTAACAATTGCTGGATAGCGTGTCCTGTACCAATTTGTGGGCTTTGCTCTACAAACTTAATGCCTGACATATGACTAAGTTTTGTTTTCACTAGGTCTCCTTGATGGCCTACGATCACGAATATTTGGTCAGGCTTCAGTTCTTTTGAAGTCTCCAAAACTCTTTCTATAAGAGTTTTGCTCCCTAGGGTTTGCAGGACTTTTGGAAGGCAGCTTTTCATGCGGGTGCCCTTTCCTGCAGCTAATATTGCGACAGCAAGCATAAGAACATTTCATATTATTCGAAATCTACTAGCTAAGTCCTCCCTCGTCTCTCCCAACGTCTTCCCCAATTAATAGTCTTTTCTAAAAAGCTATTGCGTTGCTCTTTTTCACGTTGCTTCAAAATGTCGTAATTACTGCTATTACCACTTGGGTCTCTGTATGGTACCGCTGCTCTTGTTAGGAGGTGATCCTCTTCCATAGGGCTGAGGTCCTTCCAGTTTTTATTTTGAGCAATTCCTTTTGATGTACCTAATGGACTTATTGCAATTGTCCCATTACTCCACTTCTGTGCATTCCTTTCAGAAGGAATTATTGATCCTACTTTCATACCATTTCTTCTAAGACTACTTCTAACCGCAGCTGCACTACTATAGGTAATTAGTCTTCCACCAGGTATTAACTTCCTAGTAAGTCTAGATAGGAACTCTTCGGTCCATAACATTGGACATTTACTCGGTGAAAAGGCATCATGCAAAATAAGATCAAAAGACACCGCTATTGGAATTTGAGCTAACGTTTGCCTTGCATCTCCCCACAGAACAACCCCTTGACTTTTGTTATTTGTATATCGACCATCCTTTTGAATTGAAAACAACATTTTTTGAACCTCAGAAGACCATATTGAATTAAATTTTGGATTTTCTAGACTAATTCTTAAGGGTCTTGGATCTATTTCTAACCCCCACCAATTAAATGCAATTAAATTCTTATTTAATGCTTCAACTAATTGAGCAATATTATATCCCATACCAAAACAGACATCTAGGATATTTATCGTTCTCTCCGCAGTAAAACGTTCTATCTCTGCTGGTGATAGGAACTTTTCTTTGGCTTCACTTAGTGCTCCAGTTGAACTGTGAAAATTTTCACAATAGTTTGTGTTATACAGGGAAATGCTCCCATCATTTGTAGTGTAAATCGATAAATCTCCTAGTGGAGATTTACCATTAGCTTTTCTACTTGCGTAAACGTTCAAAATCGTCCCAGAAATCGGGGTAAGAGACTGAGGCGGATTCACTTCTTGCAAGGGTTGAATCCCCTTTCGCGACGACCGCAGCAATAGCTAAGCTCATGGCTACTCTATGATCGGTTTCACTATCTAATGACGCTCCATGTAGCTGGTTCACTCCATGAATTATAAGTCCATCAGAAAGTTCCTCTATACGTGCTCCCATTGCTGTTAGTTGTCTTGTCATTACTGCTAGTCGATCAGTTTCTTTGACTCTTAGTTCGCTAGCACCTTTGATGTAACTATCTCCATCACAAAGGCATGCAGCTACTGAAAGGATGGGCACTTCATCAACTAAACGAGGAATTATTTCTGCATCTATGGAGAAAGGTTTAAGTTTTTTCGAATAAGTAACTAAGATATCGCCTACTGGTTCACCAGCAACTTTTTTTTCATTGATGATTTGAATGTTTGCCTCCATCAATTTTAAGACTTCTAGTACTCCGGTTCGAGTGGGATTCAACCCTACGTTTTCTAGAGTTATTTGTGACCCAGGAATAATTGTTGCTGCCACAAGCCAGAAGGCAGCAGAACTTATGTCACCAGGAACCACAACTGTTTGGCCAGTTAAAACTGCACCTGGGCTGACATTTATATGTCTACCCATTTCACCACCTATTTCAAGATTCGCTCCGAACGCTTTTAGCATTCGTTCACTATGGTCTCTTGAATGAGCAGGTTCAATAACAGTAGTTGAGCCTGCTGCAGTTAAGGCTGCGAGTAGTATTGCTGATTTGACTTGAGCACTTGCGACCGGAGTACCTATAACTGCTCCATGTAATCGTTGACCAAAAACTGATAAAGGTGCAAGGTTGCCATACTGCCTACCTCGTATTTGCGCGCCCATCATTTTCAAGGGTTGCCCAACTCTTTCCATGGGTCGCTTTCGAAGTGAATCGTCTCCAGTCAATACGAAATGCCGTCCTTCTAGACCAACTAACAGTCCAAGCATTAATCGCATAGTTGTGCCCGAATTGCCGCAATCAAGAATCTCTGTAGGTTCTTGTAGTCCGTTGAGCCCAACTCCTTCAACTTCAACTTTTTGTCCTTTCACAATCTGGCTGATTTTCACTCCCATTGAACGTAAGCAAGCCGCAGTACTTATTGGGTCTTCTGCTGGTAACAAGCCTTCTATGGTAGTTATACCTTCTGAAATAGAGCCAAAGAGTAATGCTCTATGAGAAATTGATTTATCTCCAGGTACCCGTACTTTTCCTGACATCTCCCCGCCTGAGAGTATCTCTCTTGAATATGATCCGGTGCTTTTGCTGCTCAAGAGTACTTATACACTAATTTATTTATTTTGTACTGTTTCCGTCTTTTTTGAAAGACTCTGAATTCCTTTGTCGTAAAAGGCCCTCGATTACATAACCAAATAAGCTCGGATCTGCTTCTTTGTTCTTCAAATCAGATAAACCCAACTCATTCCATCTGGCATCAACTTTAGATTCAGTTTCATCAGATCTACTTAATACTTCACTCCATCCATGTTTAGTTTCGGGACCAATTTTTCTAGTAGCATCTATGGCTAATCTGCCACCTAATCCTATTGCTTCACTAGCGAAATCTAAAGTATCAAATGGTGTGTTTTTTAATAGGAATAGATCTCTTTGTGGGTCTACTTGACTAGCAATTGACCAAACAATCTGGCGAGGATCTCGAACATTTATAGTCGAGTCAACAACAATGACGAATTTTGTGTAGGTGAATTGTGGTAGGGCACTCCAAAATGCCATGGCTGCTCGTTTCGCCTGGCCTGGATATGATTTATCTATTGATATAACTGCAAGTTTGTAGCTTAGAGCCTCCATTGGGAGGAAAAAGTCAACAATTTCAGGTATCTGCTTCTTCAGAATTGGTGTGTAAATCCTATTCAGAGCTATTGCCAGCATTGCTTCCTCTTTTGGCGGCTTCCCACTAAATGTCGTCAAGAAGATGGGATCTTTCCTATGCGTTATGCAGTGGAATCGTATTAATGGTGAATTTTCTATTCCGCCATAAAATCCCATATGGTCGCCAAAAGGACCATCTTCTAATTGCTCCCCAGGGGTGATTGTCCCCTCTAAAACCATTTCACTATGACTTGGGACCAATAGATCAATTGTTTTGCAATTTGTAAGTCGAACTCCTTGTCCAGCATACAAACCTGCGAATAACCACTCACTCATATGTACAGGAATAGGTGTAGCCGCTGCCATTACAAGTAATGGATGAACGCCAATTGCTACTGCGACCTCAAGCTTCTTGCCCATTGCAGCCGCCTTATGAAGGTGACGAGCTCCTCCTCTTACGCTCAACCAATGAACAGTCATAGTTTTAGATGACTGTTTTTGAAGCCTATATACCCCAACATTGGGTATTCCTGTTTCTGGGTCTTTTGTGATTACTAAACCCAATGTAATTACCCCACCAGCATCTTTTGGCCAAGGACGTATCAAAGGTAGTTGCCCCAGATTTAGCTCTTCTTCCCTCAAGATTGTTTGGTGGCATGGTGGAGTTAGATCAAAGTCAGATTTAGCTTTAATTAGGTCCCAAAGTACATTCGCAACTTTTTTTGTTTCCTGATAATTCTTTGGAGGTTGTGGTTGTTGAAGAAGAGCGAGTTTCTCACCTAACTTTTCAAGCTCTTCTGGACTCTCTAGTCCCAGGCTCCACAAAACTCTTTCTAAAGTGCCAAGGAGATTTATTGCGACTGGCATTGTGGAGCCTTTTACATTCTCAAACAACAGCGCTGGCCCTCCCATTGATAGGACCCTGTCGCTTATTGCTGCAAGTTCTTGATCAGGGTCAACCTCTTTTTCAATTCTTCTAAGTTGTCCCCGTTCTTCTAGTAAAGCAATAAAACTCCTCATGTCTCGGGATGCTGTTCCAGGACGAATAAAAGACATATGTTTTAGTTCAATTATTTGATTATCTAGTTACTGTGGCCCATGGTGATCTTTATTACTGCTAATGGAGCTTTCTTATTTCCATGTTGCTGATGATGTTCCTAGTGGCTTTGTACCCGAAACGGCTGTAGTAATAGATGTTCTTCGTGCCACCACCACCATTGCTTTTGCTTTAAATAACGGTGCTGAAGCGGTTGTAACTTTCTCCGATTTGGACGAGCTCACAAGAAAAGCAAATGAATGGCCTGAGCCTTTAAGGCTTTTATTAGGAGAAAGAGGGGGAAAACGTTTGAATGGTTTTGATCTAGGTAATTCTCCTGTTGATGTTGTTACAGAGTTAGTTTCTGGGAAAAGGCTTTTTATGAGCACCACAAATGGCACTCGGTCCTTACAAGCAGTAAGAAACGCTTCGAGGTTGTTTACAATGGGGTTCCCAAATAGAGTTTCTGTAGGGCAAAGAATCGTCAATGAACAACCTCAGAAACTAACTCTTCTAGGTAGTGGTTGGGAGGGATCTTATTCATTGGAGGACTCTCTTGCAGCTGGGGCTCTTGCTGCCTTTCTTATTGAAAACAATCCTCATTCTGTAGAAGTCAAGAATGATGAATTAATTGCAGCATTGGCCTTGTGGCATAAATGGGAAGATGATGTCGAAGGTTGCTTACGCACTGCTAGTCATGGAAAAAGATTAATTGGATTAGGGAATCATGATGCGGATTTCAAATGTTGCTCTACCCTTGACCAGCTTGCCGTAGTGCCATTTCAGGTTGAACCTGGGGTGCTAATTGCATCATGATTTCTTAAAATCACTTTCGACGAATTAACCCCGTGTCTGACTTCTTGGCTGCAGCAGTGCAGCTAACCAGTACTTCGCAACCTGAGGTCAACTTCTCGGCCGCTGAAGAGCAAATTGAATTAGCAGCTAGAAGAGGTGCTGAACTTATTGGCTTGCCCGAAAATTTTGCCTTTATGGGTGCAGATGAAGAAAGACTGGAGTTGTCTGCAACTCTTGCTGAAAGATGTTCACAGTTTCTTGTCACAATGGCAAGGCGTTACCAAGTAGCTCTTCTTGGAGGTGGATACCCGGTACCATATGGAGATGGACATAGAACACTTAATCGTGCGGACTTAATTGGTAAAGATGGACAGTTATTAGCAAGATATGACAAAATTCACCTTTTTGACGTAGATCTTCCAGAAGGCAATACCTACAGGGAATCTTCAACTATTGTTTCTGGAGAAGATATGCCCCCTGTTGTCGAAGTCCCTGGACTCTGTCGAATTGGATTGTCTATTTGTTATGACGTTAGATTCCCGGAATTATACAGACACCTTGTAGACAAAGGAGCTGAGTTACTTATGATTCCAGCAGCCTTTACTGCATTTACTGGTAAGGATCATTGGCAAGTTTTGCTACAGGCAAGAGCTATAGAAAATACAGCATATGTATTAGCTCCTGCGCAAACAGGATTGCATTATGGACGTCGTCATAGTCATGGACATTCCATGGTGATTGATCCTTGGGGAACAGTACTTGCAGATGCTGGTGTTGCACCTGGTGCAGCAATTGCTCCTCTAAATACCTCTCATGTTTGTCGTATTAGAGAACAAATGCCATGTTTAAAACATAGGAAACTTTCTCTTTTCTAGATAGATGATATTTAGATCATCTCGGCGAATTGCTTTTTTCCTTGCAACTCTTTTACAATTAAACTTATTTGCGATTAGAGATTCTGCAAAAGCGGCAAGTTCATTGGCAGCTTGGAAGTTAGGAAATGATGGAGTCTTGAAACTTCGCACATCTGCTGGAGCTAAGTTGCAAGCTTACTTTGCATATGCAGATGCTAAGAAGGGAGACAGGGTTTGGATTGATTTTCCTGGAGAACTTATAAGACCACGAACTATTCAGGGAAATGGTCCAGTTGATGAGATTCGTCTTGGCAAACCTCATAACGGCTTTACAAGATTAGTTATTGAATTTAAAAATTCAATTTCGATCGACCCTAAAAAGTTAGTTTTAAAAGGCACAGCTCCAGATAGATGGGAGTTAAATATAGTGGGCTTACCAGATAATAATTTTAGTAATATTGGTGAAGGAGATTTAATTCGACGTTCTACTCCTTCAACCTATTTAAAACCTAATTACACTAGTAATAATTCTTCTAATTCTTCTAATCTGCCTGAAGTTATAAGAGATAAATATAGTATAGTTATTGATCCTGGTCATGGTGGTAGAGACGTAGGAGCTGTTGGTATAGGAGGAATTCATGAATCGGATGTAGTACTTGATATTTCTCTTCAAGTTGCAAAGATTCTTAAGTCAAAAGGTTTAAAAGTAATAATGACAAGAAGTGCTGAAATTGATTTAGATTTATATCCAAGGGTCTCTTTGGCTAATCGTTCTGATGTTGACTTATTCGTTAGCATTCATGCAAATGCATCAAGAAATAAGAGAAAAGATGTAAATGGTATTGAAACTTTTTTTTATTCCGGTGCAAAAGGATACAAGCTTGCTAGTTATATCCAAGATCAAGTAGTAAGGGTCTCTCCAGGCAGTCCAGATAGAGGAGTACGAAAAAGCCGCTTTTATGTAATTCGATGGACTCATATGCCTGCGGCACTTGTGGAGACAGGCTTCCTAACAGGCCGAATGGATTCTTCTAGATTGGCTCAAGCTTCACATCGCAATAGGTTAGCAATCGCAATTTCTAGAGGCATCCTTTTATATCTTAAGGAGGAGGAAGGGCGTTGATTCCTTGTTTGGGCATATTTGATAGTGGTGTGGGTGGTTTTACGGTCCTCAATAGGGTCCTAGAGCGTCATAGAAATATTTCTTGTTTGTATTTAGGTGATACAGCTAGAGTCCCTTATGGAGAAAAAAAACCGTTTCAAATTCGCTCAATCGCCAGCGAAATCGTTCAATGGTTTCGTGTTCAGGAGGTCTCTGCAATATTGGTTGCTTGCAATACAACTAATTCATTAGCTTTTGATATTGTTCAGGATGTTGCAGATATCCCGGTGATGGGCTTAATCAATTCTGCTTCAGCAACGATCACAGAGAAAAGAGTTGGTGTACTAGCAACATCTGCCACAGTTTCTTCTAGGGCATATAAGAAGCATATTGAAGCTATTAGGCCTGGCACGTTAGTGATTGAAAAAGCTTGTCCAGAGCTTGTGCCATTGATAGAGGCAGGTCATTCATCTGCTAATTCAATACAAAAAATTGCATATGAATACTTACAGCCACTTCTTGATGCACAGGTGGAAGCAATCATTCTTGGTTGTAGCCACTATCCTTTGATACTTCCGGTTTTGCAGCAATTTGTTCCAGAAGATGTTCGTATAATTGATCCTGCAGTTGCAATGGCATGCCAACTAGATAGTCTTTTGGGTCAACCAGAGTTTTCTTTTCAATATCCGGTTTTGTCTTCTAATACGCGCTTTTATGTAACTTCTGATCCAATTGGTTTTGCCACCAAGGCCACCCCTTTGATTGGCATTCGGCCAGAAGTTGAACTTATTTCCCTACAACCGAAGGCATGTTTCTTCTAGGATCTACATAACGAGGACTTTCATGACCACAGTCACGGAACTGCTTTTGCCGGTTGAGAGGGACCTGGAACATTTAGTGGCTAATTTGCGGGACCTTATTGGGGCCAAACATCCAATACTTCAGGCTGCTGCGGAACATTTATTCAGTGCTGGTGGTAAGAAACTTCGTCCAGGCATTGTTTTATTAATTTCTAGAGCATTGTCCCCAAGCGGAGAGCCATCCTCGAGGCATCGCAGGCTTGCTGAGATTACTGAGATGATCCATACAGCTTCACTTGTACACGATGATGTTGTTGATGAGGCTTCTACTCGAAGAGGAGTTGCCACTGTCCACAGCCGTTTTAACCATCGGGTGGCTGTTCTTGCAGGTGATTTTCTTTTTGCACAAGCAAGTTGGCATTTGGCAAACCTAGATAATCTTGATGTGGTCAAACTTCTTAGCCGGGTTATTATGGACCTGGCGGAAGGAGAAGTTAAACAAGGTCTATATAAATATGATTCAGCTCAATCTTTAGAAACTTATTTAGACAAGAGTTATTGTAAGACTGCTTCTTTAATTGCAAATAGTGCCCAGGCTGTGGGTGTTTTAAGCGAACTTTCAAATGATCAATTAAGTTCTCTCCATTTTTTTGGTAAAAATCTTGGCCTTGCCTTTCAAGTTGTTGATGACATTCTTGACTTTACTGGTAGTGATAAACAATTAGGTAAACCAGCATCTACAGATCTAGCAAGTGGATATTTAACAGCTCCAACTTTATATGCGCTCGAGGAGAATCCAAATCTGGCAGAACTCATAAATAGACAATTCAAGTCTAAAGGTGATTTAGAAGAAGCATTGGATTTAGTACGTACTTCACGAGCGATGAACCGTGCAAGAGATTTGGCAGAGAAATTTGCAAAGGAATCAAGAGAAGCTATCAAATGGTTACCAGAATCACCTTCCTCTAGAGCCCTTTTAGAGCTCCCTGAATTTGTGCTTAGTAGATTGTATTAGTTTTTTTGATGGTCATTAGTTCGGATAATATTTCACTTAAGTGCTTAATTTGATATATACTTTGGGCGCTTTTTGTTGTACTTTCTTGATATATATCTTCCAATAGATTATTGAGATACCAGACTTTACAACCTGCGCCTAAAGCAGAGCTGACTCCAGAAATCGAGTCTTCTATGGCCCAGCAATTTTCTGGACTTATACCTAACTTCTTTGTTGCCAAAAAGTATGGTTCTGGAGCAGGCTTGCCTTTTTGCAATAAATTATCATCACCATATACTCTAGTTTCAATAAGATTTATCCAGTCATGAGAGGCTGTCTTATAATTTACTGAACTTGATGAACTACTTGTTACGAGAGCCATTGGTATATTATTGTCAAAGCACCATTTAACAAGTAGTTCAGCCCCAGGAATTGCTTTAGCCTTTGATGTTAATTCTTTTGATATTGGTTGATGCGTATCTAAATAAGTGTTAATTGATATAGCATTTTTGCTCCAATTAACTATTTGCTTGGCACATTCAATTCTCCTTTTTCCTCTTAATGAATTTAATTGATCTAAGCTAAGCGTTATTCCGTATTCAGCTGCTGACTTTGACCAGGCTTTACTATGAAGCTTTTCAGTGTCCAACAAAACACCGTCTAAATCAAAAAGGCAGGCTTCAGGGAGGTACATAAATGTCTGTTTCCAAAACGATTTTAAATAAGCGTGCCAGATAGATATTTAATATCTTGAATAAGATTAATGAGCGATCTGGTTCTTACTATGTCACCTGAGAAAGCGCAAACCATTGAATCGGTTTTACAAGAACAGCGTGTTTTTCAGCCTACTGATGAGATTTCCAGCAAAGCCAGCATTGGTAGTTTGAAGGCTTATCAACATTTGGCTGACTCTGCAAAAAAAGATCCCGATAGGTTTTGGGGTGATGCTGCAAGAAAAGAGCTGCATTGGTTTGAACCATTTCACACAGTTTTGGATTGGTCCAATGCTCCTTTTGCTAGGTGGTTTGAAGGTGGAAAAACCAATCTTTCTTATAACTGCTTAGATCGCCATTTGGGTACTCCAAAATCAGACAAGATTGCTCTTTTGTGGGAGGGTGAAAATGGTGATATACGACGATATACATATAAAGAACTTCATGCGGAAGTTTGCAAAACTGCTAATGCCCTAAAGGCGATAGGAATAGGTAAAGGAGATTTGGTTGCCCTATACATGCCAATGGTGCCAGAAGCTGCGATTTCTATGTTGGCTTGTGCACGTATTGGAGCTCCACATTCGGTTGTTTTTGGAGGCTTCTCTTCTGAGGCTTTACGTGACCGCTTGGTAGATGGAGAAGCGAAGGTGGTAATAACTGCTGACGGAGGATTTAGAAAAGATAAAGCTGTATCCCTTAAACCAGCAGTTGATGCTGCTCTAGAAGCAGGCTCCTGCCCAAGTGTTAAGTCAGTGATTGTGGTTCAGCGGACTAAGGAAGCTGTTGAAATGGAAATAAGTCGTGATCACTGGTGGCACGATCTTGTTTCATCCCAATCAATTGAATGCAAGGCAGAGCCTATGGAGAGTGAAGACCGACTATTTGTTCTTTACACCTCAGGATCTACTGGTAAACCTAAAGGGGTTGTTCACACAACTGCAGGTTATAACCTTTGGGCCCATCTAACTTTTAAGTGGATTTTCGATATTAAAGAGGATGATGTTTATTGGTGTACTGCTGATGTTGGCTGGATTACTGGACATAGTTATATCGTTTACGGACCATTGTCTAATGGTGCTACTACTGTCATGTATGAGGGTGCGCCTCGACCTTCAAATCCAGGAGCTTTCTGGGAGTTAATACAGAAACATAAAATCACAATTTTTTATACAGCTCCAACAGCTATTAGAGCTTTTATGAAGAGTGGAAGAAGTATTCCAGATAAATACGATATGAGTACTCTTAGATTACTTGGAACAGTCGGTGAACCTATTAACCCTCAAGCTTGGATTTGGTATAGAGAAGTTATAGGTGGAAATAAATGTCCAATAGTAGATACTTGGTGGCAGACCGAAACAGGGGGGGTGATGATCTCCCCTTTGCCAGGAGCTACACCTACCAAACCGGGTTCAGCAACATTACCTCTACCTGGGATTGATGCAGATATTGTTGATTCTCAATGTAGATCAGTAGAACCTGGTAAAGGTGGCTATTTGATAATCAAGAGGCCATGGCCCGGAATGATGAGAACAGTCCATGGAAATCCCACAAGATTTCGAGAAAATTATTGGGAGTATTTAAAGCCAGCAGATAGTAAACATGTTTATTTTGCTGGTGATGGTGCCCGAAAGGATTCAGATGGTTATTTCTGGGTAATGGGTAGGGTTGATGATGTTATAAACGTTTCTGGGCATCGTTTGGGGACCATGGAAATAGAGTCTGCATTAGTTAGCCATCCTTCAGTTTCAGAGGCAGCTGTTGTTGGCAGACCTGATGAATTAAAAGGTGAATCTATTGTGGCTTTTGTTACTCTTAAAGGCGACAATAAAGCAGATAATGAATTAGTTCGTGAGCTTAAATTACATGTAGGAAATGAAATTGGTCCAATTGCTAGGCCAGACGAAATAAGGTGTAGTGATGCTTTGCCAAAAACCCGAAGTGGAAAGATAATGCGACGTATACTTAGAGCACTTGCCGCTGGCGATGAAGTTCAAGGTGATACCAGCACATTAGAAGATCGTTCTGTTCTTGACAAACTTAGGGCTTAATAATAAAAAAAGATAGTTTCCTATCTTTTTTTACTTGTATTAGAAAAAATTAAATACTATATTATTAACTATTATTGAAGTTTTCCTAAGTACTATTTTATAGGTATAGAGTAATGTAAATTATAAAAAATTATGACTCAACAAAAAAAGGAAGAAATAATAGCCCAAGAGTGGATAGTAAGATTTGACGGCAAAATAAAGCGACTAGAAAAAAAATTGAGTATTAGTAATAAAAAAGAAGGCATACAGAAAGAATAAAAAAATAATAAATAGTTAACGATCTAATTAATATTTATTGGCAATACAAGTTTGTAATTTAAGTACTATTTAATTAGGGAATTGATTCGTAAATATAGTGTATGTCTGGATTCTTTATATTAATAATAATCAAAGAGCCTAGATTTAGCTTAACAATTCCAATTGGGTTCTCTCCTCTTCTGAATCTTCTGAATTTTCTGATAAGGATTCCGTTGAATTTACTGTGTCAATATTTTCGTTATTTACATCTTCCATATTAGATGTCAGTTGACAACCAGAAACGGTAAAAGAAGAGTTAGTGTTTATTGTGGTATTAGCGTCTATTGCTGCTATTTTCGTTATTAACCTGTCTGGGATAATTAGGCCATCTTCACAATACCTACATATAGAACTATTAAGACGAAAATAATTAATAGTCATGCTATTTGAACATGTTTCACATTTCCGTTCCTCTGGTTTTGGAATATTCATATCATAATTAGTAAGTGATCTTAGAAGGTGAAAGTAAGTATATATAATATTATTCTACGTATTTCATCTTGCCTGATTTACTTCTGTTACATAACCCAACAAGTTGTTTCACTTCATAATAAGTTTTTATGTAATAGAGAATAATTATTTATTGGTTAATTATTAAGCTATTGATTATAGGTCGGTTAATTTTGCTAATTAAATACTGCCCCCATTACAGAAATTCATAGCGTAGGATCGAAGTTGTTTTTCTTCAATTTCAATTGAATCTTCTCTAATCGACCTTATTATATCTATGGATGAGGATATGCATTCATTTTGTAAAATTGCTTCTCTTCTAATTGGATTATAATAGACCATAAAAATAGCAGTCAAAGCAGTTATACTAATGAATCTATTATTATCATTAATCACTGTTCTAAGCCTCTTTCTTTTCTTTAGAAATGATCGAAGCCAATTATCAGGGAGCCCGATTTGGACAAATAGCAATTCTACCCACCAAGGAAGCGATTTTTCTTTACTGTGATCACTCATGAGTTTTTTTGCTAGCTTTGATATGTACTTGGATACATTTTACATATTAGTTGTTGAAGTAATTTAATCCATATTTTAAAGTTAAATATTTTGATGATTATTTGATTTATAGATATCCTAATAGTTATGGTCTGGAAGCTTTCCCTAAATAATTTTTTTATATAGTTAGAGCCATCTTTGATCTGTTTTATGCAAATCTCATTCTCCTTATCTTTAAGACTCATATTAGGTAACTAATTATTTACTCATATATTTTCTTTATACACTTTAACAACTTTTTAATAACAAAGCTTATAGATTTTAGATCAATTTTATTTTCTACTAAGATGCTGGACTTTAAACCAGCTATCAATTATTCTATGGATAGGACCAATTAAAGCCATTATGCCAAAAAAAAGGAGAAAGCTAAGTAAAGAACTAGAATTAGAGATTTCAAAAGCTTGTAAGAAAGTTGAATTAATTACGGCAATAATAAATGATATCCAAGAGGAAGATATCCAGAATGAATTTCGAACTGCTTTTGAATCCGTTAGAAATACATATTTACTACTTACAACCTTATATGATAGCCGAGGTTTAACTGATGAAACAGAAGAATTATGTTCAAAATATAAGCAACTTCTTTTGCAATTCGAAGAAGAATATGAAATTTAAAATAACAAACACATTTCTAAGTCTCCTATCTGACAACCCTCTAACCAGATTCTAATCAAGACTTCACTTTCTCTTAGACTAACCAATGATTACTATTGAATAATGAATAAAATTGTATTAGTTCTCTTTTTTATATTATTTCAACCCTTGAATCTATTTGGCCATGAAAAATCAGATCTCCACCAACTCTGTTTAGAGGCAAGAGATTATCTAGGTTGTGTTGAGACTTCAGCAAGTAAAACCACAACTAAAACTAAAAGGATCATTCATGAAATAGACGATTGGCGCCAATATGGACCTATTGAAATTAATTGGTCTTTTTGGAAGACAAGACGCCAATATCACATAGCCCCAGCAATTAACCAAAATAAGCAACCTATCTTTATAGCTATTAATTGCAATAAGTATCTATTAAATACTACTGGAAATAATAACCAATGGAAGAATTGGTTTTCTCCTTCACTAGATTTTGAATTAACCTTAATAAATGATTATTGTAGATAAACCTATAATAGTAGTTATCTATAATATTTAAATAAGAGATTATTTAAATTTATGTTAACCATTATAGGGAATGACCGGAATCCTAATAGGGTTCCTTATCTGTAAAGCAGGTAGATCATTTAGATTTGGAAGGTTCTCGTATTGCTTAAGGCAGGTAGTTTTGTCGGGCTTATTTTTACATAGTTCATTCACTTGTAGATTGGTGTTTGCGTTAGCATCATTAGCCCAATGAAGCATCAATAAAATAGCAAAATAAATAACCATCAAATAATAATACTATGCTAATAACTTTAAATTTCATAGTTAACTTTGGACATAGGAAACCTTAAAATAATATTAATAATATGTTTCACCTCTTTAAGGCGATTGGCTTTGCCAACAATATATTTTAATATAGAATTTTTAAATGTCTGATAAAGAAGATTTGGCCAAGGCGATGAATGACATTAAGGAGGACATGTTTAATGATCTAATGGATAGTTTCGTAAATGAATTTTATAACAAAGACAATACCAACGAAATAGCTGAATAATAAACACAAATCAAAGCTTCGTTTCATCTACAAAAGCTCATTTAACTCCTTTTCCATAGCAGATTTGTCTAAATAACAAATAATAAATACCTCTTGGCAACTGTTTCCCTTTCTTGCTATTACTTTAAACCCATTTTTTATTGTTGCAGATACTCTCATGTGAAATTTTTCAGATCTACCTCTGGTTCGTTTGATTATTCCTGGTGTAATTGTTTTGATTCCTTTTTTGACTACTAATTTCTTTAGTATAGGAATTAAGCCATCAATGTATGTACTGTGTGTAATTACAATTCTACCCATCCTTCAATAGGAAGTTTAAGTTCCTAATTACGTTTATAATTTTATACTATGCTAACTATATTTTCTATAATTATAATTGCGCCATAACTAATGGTTGTATGCGTATCAATAATTTTATTTTCTTATTTCGGGTTGTATTTTTTGTTCGAAGCATTTCTAATTAAAAGTTATTAACAACGTTCAAGTGGTGCCATTGTCAAACCTTGGCTAACCAACTGCTGATGGTATAGCTCAGCTTGCTCTAGTGGTCCGCACCATACTTCTGCCATTCCTTCATTGTCGACTTTACTTGCTAGATCCCATGCCTTCCCCTCAGACATGCCCGGAATAATTTTTATTAGGCAATGCACTACATGGTCATAAGTATTAATATCGTCATCAAGAACTATTACACGAGCCTCTGGGTATTTCAGAGATTGTTTTGTTCGTTCAACAACTGTTGATGTTCCGGTTGATGATGTCATAATATTAATATACTAACTAGTATCCTTAACGAGTCTACAGCTTACCTAATTCTATGTTGTTTACTTTCGCTTGGGCGGCTTTAGCTGCAGTATTTACACTCTCTATTGCAATGGTTGTGTGGGGACGTAATGGTGATGGGTCAATCGATTTTTAATTAACTAGTGGACCTCAACAGTGGACCTCAACTCTGTTTCAATTAATCTTGCACTAAGCGTTACTGTCCTTTCATTACTTATTTTTGTAACCATATCAGTGATTTACTTGTCATACATTGAATCTAGGGATCGTAGACGAAGGAATAAGAGTTGAATGAATAACGAATTTAAATTTTAAAATATGAATTTACAACTTATTCTTTCTATTTTGTAAAACTGCTTCTTTCATTAATTCTAACGCCTGATTGATTTTTTCTAGATTTGTTGAATATTGGTTAAGATCGCGTTCGAGTCTCTGTTTAGAGAAACCATATGTTTCACTTAAGGTTTTGATTAGATCTTGTTTTGATTCTTCATTTATGCTTTGACCAGTACTCGTTGATTCAAAAATTGTCATCAGTCCAATTGCAGTTAGGCGTGAATAATGATTATTTTTATCTGCAAGTTGATTTAACTGATTTCCCAATCTTGTAGGAGCTCCAACTCCTTTATTCTTTAACCAATCTTCTACTTCTTTTAGAGACGTGGTCTTTATCTCTTCGAGAATTTCTCGTGATTCTTCACGAATGGAACCAGGATCAAAACCACTACTTTTGCATAAAGCACTAAAAAGTGAATCTAGATGCTCTTCAGGCCTATAGCCTTTTGTAAAAGATCTAAAAACCTTGGCAAGTCCAACTGCAAATATTGCATCTGGTTTAAAGGCCTTTTGATGACTTAGTAAATGAAGTTCTACAAGTAATTCATCGGTTACTCGCCTATATACAGGCGGAATGATGTGTGGGAAAGCGTTGTAAAAGGCTTTCTTACTATCAGCAATGGTCATCCTCTCACTCAATTGCTTTTGATGATCCAACTATTTATGACCCTAGCTGGAGGGTTGCCAACGTTAAGATCGTGTAAACGAATCAACCACAAAAAATGATCCCAATTGTCATAGAAGAGTCTGGGCGCGGAGAAAAAGCCTTTGATATTTACTCCCGACTTTTAAGAGAAAGAATTATTTTCCTTGGTGAGCCAGTAACTAATGATGCTGCAAATCGGATAGTTGCTCAGTTGTTATTCCTTGAAGCTGAGGATCCAGACAAGGATATTTACTTATACATAAATTCCCCAGGAGGATCAGTATATGACGGCCTTGGTATTTTTGATACTATGCAACATGTAAAGCCAGATGTCCATACTGTTTGTGTTGGCCTTGCAGCAAGTATGGGTGCTTTTTTGCTTTGTGCTGGAGCCAAAGGAAAAAGAAGTAGTTTATTACATTCAAGAATTATGATTCACCAACCACTTGGTGGTGCAAGGGGACAAGCTAGTGATATAAGAATTCAGGCAGATGAAATACTTTTTCTTAAATCTCGTTTAAACAAGGAACTATCTAATAGAACTGGACAACCTCTGCAAAGGATTGAGGAAGATACAGATAGGGATTTCTTTATGTCCCCATCCGAAGCAGTTTCTTATGGATTAATTGACAGTGTGCTAAATAAAAGGCCAGTTAATCCTGTATGAGAAATATTATATTTAACTAAAATATAATTAATTAGTTACAATATTCAGGTAGGTTGATTAGTCATTATAGATATTTAATCATTCACTAAGTATTGGTATTGTTCTATCTTTGGTTGGAATTTTACTGAATTCTGAAAGGATTTCACAGAATTCATCACCATCTATTGTTTCTTTCTCAATCAGGATCTCTACAAGTTTATCCATTGCTTCTCTATTATTTTTTACTATCAGAAGGGTTTCCTGGTAGCAATGTTTAACCATTGCCCTAACTTGCTCGTCTATTTGTCTAGATATTGCATCTGATATATCAGTCCTTGTCATTAGATCTCTTCCCAAAAATACTTCTTGATTATCTCCTTCCAGTGAAACTGGTCCCAAGTCGCTCATCCCAAACTTTGTAACCATTTGTCTTGCCATTGACGCAACTTGTTGAATATCACCACCCGCTCCAGTAGTTACTTCTTCTTTGCCAAATACTATATCTTCTGCAGCCCTTCCACCAAGAGCTCCCATAATTCTTGCTTTTAATTGAGCTCTACTAACTAGCATCTGATCATCATCTGGTGAAAACCATGTAAGTCCTTTTGCTTGACCTCTTGGAATAACCGTAACTTTCTGAACAGGATCATGAGCTTTTACAAGAGTTCCAATTAATGCATGTCCTACTTCGTGATAAGCAATTAATCTTTTGCTTTTTCCATCTGTTAGTGGTTGTCCTTCCATTCCAGCCACAATCCGATCGACTGCATCATCAATTTCAGTAATGCTTATAAAGTCCTTTCTTCTTCTTGCAGTTAAGATTGCTGCTTCATTAAGTAGATTTGCAAGATCTGCACCAGTAAAACCAGGTGTTCTTCGGGCAATATTTTCTAATGAAAGATTTTCTGCTAACTTTTTGTTTCTTGAATGTACTTTTAGTATTGAAAGTCTGCCTTTAATATCAGGGGCTTCTACCATCACCTGTCTGTCAAATCGCCCTGGGCGCATTAAGGCTGAATCAAGAACATCTGGCCTATTTGTAGCAGCAATAATAATAATTCCACTATTTCCTTCAAATCCATCCATTTCAGTTAACAATTGATTGAGAGTTTGCTCACGCTCGTCATTTCCCCCACCAATACCAGCTCCTCTTTGACGGCCTACAGCATCAATTTCATCAATAAATATCAAACAAGGGCTGTTTTCCTTAGCTCTTTTAAAAAGATCTCTTACTCTACTAGCTCCTACACCAACAAACATCTCAACAAATTCTGATCCCGATAGTGAAAAGAATGGAACTCCAGCTTCACCGGCAATGGCTTTAGCTAGAAGTGTTTTGCCGGTGCCAGGAGGTCCCACAAGTAGTACCCCTTTAGGAATTTGAGCTCCAACAGAGGTGAATCTTTCAGGCTGCTTTAGAAAAGTAACTACTTCTTGTAAGTCTTCTTTTGCCTCAGATACTCCTGCTACATCATCAAACTTGACTCCGGTTTCTGCCTCCATAGCAAATCTCGCTTTGGTTTTCCCAAATTGCATTGCTTGCCCTGGCCCCCCAGGCATTGAACTTGATCTTCTTGCCAACAAAATTAACCCGCCTATTAAAAGAAGTGGGAAAAGGAGACTTCCAAGTATTCCCAATCCAGGAGGATTTGTTTTTACAGGATGAACATCAAAACTAATTCCCTCATCTTTAAGCTTGTTTATTAATTCAGGTGCTAAGCCTGGAAGGTCTACCCTTATTTTCTGGACTCGGTTATCCAAATCTGGATCAATAGCTTCAACAACAGCATTCCGGCCACCCTCATAAATATCTACAGAAGTAACTCTGCCTGCGTTGACATAATCGAGAAAGCGACCATAACTCATTCTTGATACAGCTGTATTCCTCGAAAGATCTGAGGTGGCTGTAGCTTTAGTCCCTTTGCTTAGATCAGCACTGCCTAAAATCTGCCAACCCAGTAAGAGCACCATTCCTATTGGGAGTAACCATAGAGCTATTACACGCCACCGCTGATTCATCTGAGAGTCAAAAAGTTTTCTAGATTGTAAGTGGATTGCCCCCTAAACTGTTGGTAAGAACAAAAATTTTTCTTTGGATGAAGCATATATTCTGAGTAAATGATCCATAAATCACTTCTTTTATCATATCAAAAGTAATTATTAACCGATATATATCTATTGAATATTTTTATTACGGGGCTAAGTTAAAGTTTTAATTTATAATCTTCTTAAGGCAATTATTGGATCTAGATTTGCTGCTCGTTTTGCAGGTAATACTCCAAAAATTAGGCCAATAGAACCAGATAAAGTAACTGTTGTTATTATGGTATTAAGACTTATTGAAGCAGGAAGAGGAGTTAATAGTGATACAGAAGCTATTGCTCCAAGTCCTACAGAAGTTCCAACAATTCCCCCCAAGCAAGCCAAAATAGATGACTCAATAAGAAATTGTTTAAGTACATCTGATGAACGAGCTCCAAGTGCCTTCCTAAGGCCTATCTCCTCAGTACGTTCACTAACGGAGACTAACATTATGTTCATAATTCCAATACCTCCGACTAATAAAGAAACACCTCCAATTGCAGCAAGCATTAGTGTTAGACCTCCTGTTATATTGCTAACAATTGTCAGAGCATCTTTCTGCGATCGTACTGCAAAGTCATCATCTCTATTTATCTTATGCCTTTGTCTGAGTAAATTTGTAATTTGAAACTTAGCGGCCCTAGTATTTTGTTCATCTTTGGCCTCAACACTTATAAAGCTTAGGCTTACTCCAAATGTGGGATCTCTTCCAGTTAGCCTATTAACCATAGTTGTAAGTGGAACATATGCATTTTCATCTTGATTGTTTCCAAAGACAGCACCCTTTGGCTCCATAACTCCTATAACTTTAAAAGATTGATCCTTAACTCTTATGTTCGAGCCAATCGCCTGGTTATATGGAAAAAGTTTTTCTTTTAAATCGGGGCCTAGAACTATTACATTTCGGGCAGAATTAAGATCTTCCATACTAATAAACCTACCATTTGCAATATCAAAACTTCTGACAGGTAGAAAATTTGGTGTAATACCGGAAATAGAACTTGTAGAGCTTCTTGATCCAAATTGCACAACTTCATTGGATGTAATTTGTGGTGCAACCCTTTTGACAGTTGGTACCTGAGAAGCGATTGCGTCTGAATCTTCTAGTACGAGATTTCGAGGAAATGCTGCCCCTCTTCTTCTTGTATCATTATTACCTGGAACTACAAATAAAACATTGGCACCAAGATTACTAAGTTGATTCTCAGCTAAATTCTGTGCACCGCGTCCAACCCCTACAAGAGTAATTACAGACGCATTTCCTATGACTATTCCTAACATAGTCAATAGGCTTCTCAACTTATTAGATTTAAGAGTTGCTACTGCCATTATCACCGTTTCGGTGATGGCTAATTGTTTAGACATATCCAACTTTGATTAGATCAGTGGAGCCACTTACTCCAGTTAATGTACCTGCAGTTTCTACAACTAGATCTCCTTCCTTTAGTAGATTAATATTTTGGGCTATTTTAATAGCTAAAGAAAAAGTTTTACTAGAAGTCTCTTGATCATCAATTAGTAATGGAATAACTCCCCAAACTAATTGTAGTCTTCTAGCCACACTAACTTCACTAGTAATCGCTAGAACTGGGGTGGCAGGACGAAATTTACTGACGTTATGAGCAGTTGCCCCACTTTTTGTTAACGGTAAAATTGCAGCAGCATTTAGTTGTCTAGCAATACTACTAACCGCAGCACTTATAGCATTTGGAATTGTACTTGGAAGATTATTTTCTATTGGACGTTGTGGGTAATCACGCTCTATTCGTCTGGCGATTGTGGCCATCGTTGTGACAGCTTCTATTGGATAGTCACCAACTGCAGTTTCATTTGAAAGCATTACAGCATCTGTTCCATCAAGAATTGCATTAGCTACATCACTAACTTCTGCCCTTGTTGGTCTTGGGCTTGATGCCATTGAATCAAGCATTTGTGTTGCTGTAATGATTGGAATTCCAAGACTATTAGCTTTCCTTATTAACTCTTTTTGTAGTAGTGGAACCTCTTCTGCAGGCATCTCAACACCTAGATCTCCTCTAGCTACCATTACTCCATCGCATAAAGGAATTATTGCATCTATCTGATCTATAGCTTCGAATTTCTCGATCTTTGCTACAACAGGGGTGTTATGCCCCTGTTGTTTAATTAAATCTTTTATTTCGATCAAGTCTGATGGATTTCTGACAAAACTTAAAGCAACCCAATCAACGCCTCTTTTAAGTCCAAATTCCAGGTCTTCTCTATCTTTTTCAGTTAATGCTCTTACTGAAAGTTGTACATCAGGGAAATTAACACCTTTATTATTAGAAAGAACTCCACCGACGGTAACAACACAATTCAACTCTTTTTCTTTCTTATTTATACTTTCCACTTTCATTTCTACCCGACCATCATCTAGAAGGATCCTGCTCCCTGTTGTGACCTCATCTGCTAATTTTTCATAAGTTACGTTTGCGATTTCTTGGCAACAATCAATCTCTTTGGATGTCAATATAAACTTATCTCCTGAGGATAGGGATATTGGTCCTGATTTAAATCTTCCTAAGCGAATTTTTGGACCTTGAAGATCTTGAAGGATCCCAATGTTTACTCCGAGTTCTTCGGATACTGAGCGAATTGTGTCTATTCGCTTGGAGTGCTCATGATGATCGCCATGAGAGAAATTTAGCCTAAAGGTTGTGGCGCCAGCTCTCACAAGCTCTTTGATACGCTCAGGACTTTCTGTCGCAGGACCAACTGTCGCGACTATTTTGGTCCTTCTTCTGAGATCAATTTCGTTCATTAATTTTGCCAATGACCTTGCGGAAAACACCTTTTAGTTGGCACAGTTGAAACCTCCTTGGTTTTTCTTGTACTAATTATGAACCTAAATGATTACCAATATAAAGCTAGGAAAACTGCCTTATATCCAAATGTCGGGAACAACCTGATATATCCAACCCTTGGCCTTACTGGAGAAGCTGGTGAGGTTGCAGACAAAGTTAAAAAAGTACTAAGGGATCATAAAGGTGTTTTTGATGAATCCACGAAAGTTTCGATTATGCTTGAGTTGGGCGATGTTCTTTGGTATGTCTCACAATTAAGCAGTGAACTTGGATTTGAACTTGAAGAGGTTGCTAATGAAAACCTAAAAAAACTATCAAGTAGGGTTGATAGAGATAAAATAAGTGGTGAAGGTGATTTCAGGTAGTTATTCTTTATGACTTTATATGGAAAGAGTAATTACTATTAAGTTATAATATGCTGAATATGACAAGGCTAATATTATATTTTTTTAATATCCTACAGGGACAGAAAATAAATAATAAGATCTAAATAATAAACTTTCAGTAAATTGTAGCGTAATAATTGCGAGAATTGCTGAAAAGTCTATGCCTCCTAATGGAGGAATTAATCCTCTAAAGATGTTGAGATATGGATCTGTTATCGAGCTGATTGTACTTAAGATTGGGTTACTCCAATCAAGATTAGGAAACCAGCTTAAAAGTATTCGGATGAGCAGTGCAAAAGAATAGTATTTAATTGTCATACCTAGTACTGCTAAAACGGTTGGAAGAACAGTGCCGAGATTTGTCATGAGATATTCAAATAATTTGTAGAACTCTATGCTGCTTTGGGCTGATTATCAGTAGTTATATCAGGTAACACGGAAAATGTTCTATGAAACTTTTCTGAAAGGCTTATCCAATATGAACGACCCTCGCTTTGGCGTCTTCTCTCAATAAAATTCTGAGAAACTAATTCTTTGATGTGGTCATAAGCTCCTGACCCCCTTAACTCAATAAGTTCAGATTGCAATATCCTTTTTTTTAATGCAATTGTTGCAAGGGTTCTCAATGTACCGAGAGAAAGATCAACAGGTAAAAGATCCTGTACTAGCTCTCCAAGTCCATCGCGAAGCTGGAGACTGTAGAGGCCATTTTGTTCTTTAATATCAAGAGCAGTATCCCTTTGGGCATATCCAGCTACGAGTGCTAAGAGTGCTTGTTCGACTGCTGTTTCTTCTTCTTTTACCAGCTCTGAAATCTCAGCACGTGAGATTGGCTTTCCCTTTAGGTAGAGGATTGCTTCAACCTTAGAAGGGAGGGAAATGCTTGTTGGATATGTTTGGTTGTTGATTGAAGAATCTGTGGCCATATGAGGCCTTCACAATGGATAAATCAAGTTACCGTGCATATCAAGTCTGTGCACCTAAAAAAAGCTTGTATGCAAGATTGTTAGTTTCATCCCAGCTTTGGTATCCCAGCTCATTGAGAAATTGTTCCCAATGCTTCATTTCATCATCTGGTACTAATACCCCCACTACTATTCGACCTACATCAGCTCCATGATTTCTATAGTGAAAAATGCTAATACTCCATTGTGGTCTAAGGGTATTTACAAATTTCATTAAGGCTCCTGGCCTCTCAGGAAATTCAAATCTGTATAGAAGCTCCTTATAAGTTGTTCCAGCGACAGTTGTAGATGCCTGTGGAAGTCGACCGCCAACCATATGTCTTAGATGAACTTTCGATAATTCATCTGCACTTAGATCTAAGCAATTAATTGCAGAATCTTTGAATTTTTTAATTAACTCATCCCTGTCTTCCGGTCCTTGTACTTGCAGTCCCATGAATATTTGAGCATTTGCATTTCCTGAAATTCTGTAACTGAATTCAGTTAGGCTTCTTTTCCCAATTATTTCGCAGAGTTTTCTAAGGCTGCCTGCCTTTTCTGGTATCTCAATTGCAAGCATTGATTCCCTTTCTTCGCCAAGTTCTGCTCTTTCAGCAACAAATCTAAGTCTGTCAAAATTCATATTTGCACCACTTGTGATAGCTACAAATTTATGACCATTTAAATTTTTTTTAGTGAGGTCAGATTTCAGTCCTGCTACAGATAGAGCCCCAGCTGGTTCAAGTATGGAACGAGTATCTTCAAAAACATCTTTTATAGCAGCGCATATTTCATCAGTACTAACCGTCACCATTGAATCAACATATTTTTTTTGCTAAAGCAAATGTATTTTCACCAACTTTTTTAACAGCAACTCCATCCGCAAATAAACCAATTTCCTTTAGTTCGATTCTTTTACCTGCTTTTAGTGAGTCCGTCATTGCTGAGGCATCTTGAGGTTCCACACCAATCACTTTTATCTGTGGCCAAAGGCTCTTCACATAGGCGGCAATTCCACTAATAAGGCCACCTCCACCAACTGCTACATATATTGCATCTGGTAATTCTTCACTTTGACGAAGTATCTCTAAAGCGATTGTGCCTTGTCCGGCTATAACTTCAGGATCGTCAAATGGGTGAATAAAAGTAAGTCCTTCTTTTTTGCTTATTCTCAGTGCTTCCTTATATGACTCGTCATATGTGTCGCCATGAAGGATCACTTCAGCATGATGGCTATAAACAGCTTTGATTTTTGTTAAAGGTGTAGTACATGGCATGACTATTACAGCTCTGCATTTAAGGTGGGCAGCACTTAAGGCAACACCTTGGGCATGATTCCCTGCACTAGAAGCTATAACACCTCTTTCTAATTCCTCTTGGCTTAGTTGAGCCATTCGGTTGTAGGCCCCACGCAACTTGAACGAAAAGACAGGTTGCAGGTCCTCTCTTTTAAGCCAAATTTGGCTTTTTAAGCGATTACTAAGGTTTTGAGCGAGCTCTAGGGGCGTTTCGACTGCTATGTCATAAACGCGTGCCCTAAGAATTTTCTGAAGATAGTCTTCCATTTAAGTAATTTTGTTGGGTCATTTTCGGTTTTTTCTAAGTCGCTTTATTTATGTAGGTAATATTGTCACCTAACTGTGGCCTAAACCTCTTAGATTGATTTAGTTGATCGAAGGGAATGCGTCTAAGCGAATTAACCCATCCGAATCAACTCCATGGCTTGTCCAAAGAAGAGTTGGAGGATGTTGCCTGTCAAATTAGAGAACGGCATTTGCAAGTTGTTTCTACCAGTGGGGGACATTTAGGACCGGGTCTTGGAGTGGTTGAATTAACCATTGCCTTATATCAAACCCTTGATTTAGATGTTGATAAGGTCGTTTGGGATGTCGGGCATCAGGCTTATCCCCATAAGCTCTTGACTGGTCGTTATGCAAGATTTGATACCCTTCGCCAACAAAAAGGAGTAGCAGGATACTTAAAACGAGCTGAAAGTACATTTGACCATTTTGGCGCGGGACACGCAAGTACTTCTATTTCAGCAGCACTCGGTATGGCTGTCGCAAGAGATAGACGAGGAGAGAGCTTTAAATGTGTTGCGGTGATCGGGGATGGAGCTCTAACTGGAGGAATGGCATTAGAAGCAATAAATCATGCTGGACATATGCCAGATACACCATTTTTGGTTGTTCTCAATGATAATGACATGTCTATTTCACCTCCAGTAGGTGCTTTATCTAGTTATCTAAATCGAATGAGGCTAAGTCCTCCAATGCAATTTATATCAGATAGCGTTCAGGAAAGTGTCAAAAATCTTCCGTTTATGGGAGGAGAGTTACCCCCTGAATTTAAATCATTATCTGGAAGTATGAGAAGGCTTGCAGTGCCCAAAGTAGGAGCAGTTTTTGAAGAATTAGGCTTTACATATATGGGACCTATTGATGGACATGATATATCTCAGATGGTTCGTACATTTCATGCAGCACATAAAGTAGGAGGTCCTGTTATTGTTCATGTAGTTACTACTAAAGGTAAGGGATATCCTTATGCTGAGGCTGACCAAGTTGGTTATCATGCTCAATCTGCTTTTGATTTAACTACCGGAAAATCATTACCCTCTAAGACTCCAAAACCTCCAAGTTATAGCAAAGTTTTTGGACAAACAATGGTTCAGCTTTGTAAGCAAGACAGCACTGTTGTGGGTATAACTGCTGCGATGGCTACAGGTACAGGATTAGACCTTTTACAAAAAGCTGTACCCGAGCAGTATTTAGATGTAGGAATTGCAGAGCAACATGCAGTCACACTTGCGGCAGGAATGAGTTGTGAAGGCTTAAAACCAGTTGTTGCTATTTATAGCACTTTCTTACAAAGGGCTTATGACCAGTTAATTCATGATGTTGGAATACAAAATCTACCAGTCACATTTGTATTAGATAGAGCTGGCATTGTTGGAGCTGATGGACCAACACATCAAGGACAATATGACATTAGTTATTTACGCTCTGTGCCTAATTTCACTGTAATGGCACCTAAAGATGAAGCGGAGTTGCAAAGAATGTTGGTCACTTCTTTAGAACATAATGGTCCCATAGCTATTCGAATTCCACGTGGATCAGGAGAAGGAGTTCCACTAATGGAAGAAGGTTGGAAACCTTTAGAAATTGGTAAGGGAGAAATCCTTATAGAAGGAAATGATTTATTAATAGTTGCTTATGGAGCCATGGTTCCTCCAGCAATTCAAACAGCCAAGGTCCTTAAGGACTTTGGCATTAAATCTACTGTTATAAATGCAAGATTTCTTAGACCTCTTGACCAAGATTTAATTCACCCTTTAGCTATGCAAATAGGAAAACTTGTAACTATGGAAGAAGGCGCTTTGCCAGGTGGATTTGGAGCAGCAATTGTTGAATCCCTCTCAGATAATGAAATATTTATACCCACCCTGAGAATAGGTATCCCTGACAAGCTTGTAGATCATGCAAGCCCTCAACAAAGCAAAGTTGATCTTGGACTAACCCCAGAACAAATGGCAACTCGTATCCAAAAGAATTTCAGCTGGAATCAAACTGTGCCCCAAATATCAATAAATACAGCTAAACAAATTGTTTAATTAGGCTTCGTTACGAGAGATAGTTTTTACCCTAAACACATAGAAAAGATTATATATAAATAATCTTTGACAGCAAAAGCTAGTACTGATCTAATCAGTACTAGCTTTTGCTTCTTAAATCTGCTGCTTTACGATTGAGTAGAGCTTTGGAAGTAAGTAATTTTTTTTAAAGAACGCCTCTTGCCGCAAGACCTAAAATAGATCCTATTCCCAATACATGGCCAAGAGCGTTAGCTGCAACGACTGAAGCGTGACTCATGCCCCCAAAGAATTGTGAGTTAGGTAACTGGAATCCCTCATTAGGTCTTGAGATATTGGCTCTGGCAATTGCATAGGCAAAGACATTGCATGCAATCATTACAGCAGCACATTTTGGCGACCACTGGAATGTAGCTGGGTCTGCAGCAGCTAATAAGGTCGAAATCATGGACACCGGTAGCAACCTTTATATTTTCGTGTATTAAATGCCATTAGGCAAAAAGATGTATTGCCTCTTAAGAGTTGTTTACCACTTTTTTTCGATTGGCTTGTAAAAAGCCTACTGCTATAAGAGCATCACTAAGAGTTAGGAAGGATTCTGCAGCCCCATGCAATGGGTCAATATCGGTAAGGTCGCTTTCGTAAAGTACTTTTGCTAATATTGCGAAAACTATAGTCATAGCAACAAAAAGAAGAGTCAACCTAAAACCCCACAATGAAATTTTGGGAATTTCAGGGCTTTTTTGAATCCAGTAAAGGAAGAAGAGATAGGGGGCTAGGGATAAAACAAAAAAAGGACTTGGATCGATTCCTGCCAAATTTTCGAGGATGAGATTTGCATTATTCATAGTGAGGACTCTTTAGTTTTTGTTCTAATTAGATTCCAGGCGGCTACAGCTAGACATGTATTGCCGAGAGTGGTCAATGCTGCTTGAAGGACTACCAGTCCTTTTAGAAATTCACTATTGTCAAATATATGCCAGGTTATAGCCGCCATGGCACTAGCAAGGTTTGGCAACATCGCCAGTGCCAACCAAATCAAAGCACGATTATTTGATGTTTTTCCCCATAGTGCCAGAAAATAAATAGCTAATGTCCATTCGAACAAAGTAGCAATGTGAATGAACCAGGTCCCAGTTGAAAGAGCATGCATTTTTGAAAACCTACTTAAACAAGACTAATTGCCATAAATTGTAGTTTGGCAATTTAAAAGATAAAAGAGACAACTCTATAGATGAGTTAACACTATAAAATTTATAAACTAATTTTTAATTCTTTTTTTAGTTTGTGCATCAAAATGATGCTCGTTTTTGGCATCCCAATAAATATTTAGAGTTGATGGTATTTCAACACTAGGATCGCAACTCATTCGAAGTGTGCCAAAAGAAGATTCTAACAAAATTATTTGATTCAGCCCTAACCATTCCCTATGAATAACTTTGGCTGGAATGCCCTCATCTTTAGGTTGTATATGCTCTGGTCTTATAGCTTTGATTAAACCTTTCTTAACAGGTAAAATATTAATCTGTGGTCTACCTATAAAGGATGCTACAAATATTGAGGTTGGAAATTTATAAAGTTGTTCAGGTGTTCCAATCTGTTCTAGGTTACCATTTTTCAAAACAGCAATACGATCAGCCATTGCCATTGCTTCTTGCTGATCATGGGTTACGTACAAAACTGGTTTTTCTCCATAGATAACTAACCGTCTTAGCTCAGGCCTTAGCTCTTCTCGCAGCTGAGCATCAAGATTACTCATTGGTTCATCTAGCAAGTATATACTTGGCTCTCTAAGTAATGCTCTTGCTAAAGCTACTCGCTGTCTTTGTCCACCTGAAAGTTCAGATGGCAATCTATCTGAATATTGATCTAATTGCATGATTGAGAGGATTGAAGACACACGTTTTTCTTGCTCTTTTCGGGAAATTCCTCTTATTTTTAGGCCTAAGGATAGATTTGCTGCAATAGATAGGTGAGGGAAAAGTGCATAACTTTGGAAAACCATGCCCACTTTTCGATCTACAGGGGATGTATTTGTTACATCAATATTATCAATATAAACATGGCCTTCATTCGCTTTCTCTAAGCCTGCAATTATTCTGAGTGTGCTGCTTTTCCCACAGCCACTAGGACCAAGAATAGCAAGACATTCTCCATCTTTAACATCAATATTTAAATCACGTATTATCCATTGCTTATCAATTTTCCAGCTAATATTTCTTAATTTAAGGCTCATCCTTTAATAGCTCCTTGTGTTAGGCCAGATACAATTTGTTTTTGGAATAATAAAACAATTAATATTAATGGTATAGCTCCTAAAACAGTTGCTGCAGCATATGCACCATAAGGTACAGAGTAAACTGATGAGCCTGCAATTCTTGCAATTGCAACAGTCAACGTAATTAATTTAGAATCACTTATCCATGTTAGAGCTATCGGGTATTCATTCCATGAAAATAAAAAAACAATAATTGACGTGCTTGCTATTGCCGGAGCAATTAAAGGAATAAGAATCCATCGAATTCTTTGAAAGAGGCCTAGTCCTTCCACTATTGCTGCTTCTTCTAATTCGTTTGGTAAGTCACTAAATGCAGAATTTAGTAGTAGAACTGCTAATGGCATTGAAAGAGCAGAATATGGAATACTTAATGCAAATAAATTATTAGCTATTCCTATAGCCCTAGCTATTTCTAGCAGAGACAGGAAAAGTAGTACATATGGGAAAAGTGCAGCTGCTAATAAAAGAAGCTTAAGTGTATTAGATAGGTGTTGTTTAGCTTTTGAAAGAGAATAAGCAGCTGGTGTTGCTATTAAAATTGTTATAGCTGTGGAAGTTAATCCAACCAATAAACTGTTATAAAGATAGCGCCAAAATGGTGGATTTGCAGAAAGGATTTGTATGTAATTCTGTAGAGTCCAGCGATTTTCCTGGTATGTAAATGGGTTAAGGATCGATTCGGGAGTGCTAAATGATGTATAAATCTGCCAACAAAAAGGCAAAAGAGACCATAGAACTAGTAAACAGATTAAATTATTTTGTTTTCTCATCTATCTAATACTAAGTAAGCTTTTTGTTTGTCTAATTAGTATCCATGTAAATAAACTAAATATAATCATAAGAATAAAGGTTGCGATTATAATAGTGGAACTGTAGCCAAAATCAAGATATCTCAATGCGTTTAAGTAAGCATAAAGGCTTAAACTCTCAGTCGTACTTGCAGGACCTCCTCCAGTCATAATTTGTATAAGATCAAAAACTCCAAATGCTTGAGCAAAGCGGAATAATAGACCTAAAAATATATATGGTTGTAATAAAGGAAGTGTTATTTTTTGAAATGCTGAAAATTCATTACCACCTTCTAATTTAAAGGCCTCATATAAATCTTCTGGTATAGTTTGAAGACCTGCCAATATAATCAATGCTATAAAGGGAGTTGTTTTCCATACATCTGCTATAACTGTTGCGAACCATGCGATCTTTGGACTTGATAATATATTTATAGAGTTTAAATGAAAAAGAGTTAGAATTTGTTCTATAGGACCATAGGGCGTATTAAATATCCATCTCCAACTCAGCGCCATAATTGTTGTAGGAAGAGCCCAAGGTAAAAGAGTAATTGTCCTAACTATACCCCTATTCTTAAAAGTTTGGTTTAGTAGAATAGCTATAGAAATTGCTATTAATATTTCTAATATCACAGAAGATATGGCAAACCTAAAGGTTTGAATGGCATCCTGCCAAAACCTTGAATCACTAAATAAACGTATCCAATTAGCACCATTATTAGGAATTGGGAGTAGGTCTGTTAAAACAGATGATGTGTGAAAACTTAACCATATATATCTAACAATTGGAATACCAAAGACACCAAATAAAAGAATTAATGCTGGTAATAGTAAAATGGGGTACATTACTTTTGTCCAGAAGAAGATATGATTTGTCTTGTTTTAATCTCTGCCAATTTCATGGCCTCATCGATTGGCTTATTGTCAGTTAGTATCGCACTAATCTGGGTTTGCAAGATATTACTTATTTGAGCATAATATGGTGTTTCAGGTCTTGGTTTTGCCGAAGAAAGTGCTTTTCCCAACATTGCTAATATTGGTGAATTTGAGATTAATTCCTTATCTTTAAATAAATCAATTCTAGTAGGTGTATAACCATTATTTAGGAACAATCTCTTTTGTGAATTAGTAGAAGTCAAATATTTAATGGCTCTGTATGCTTCACTCTTATTCTTTGACCCCTGAAGTACAGAAAAACCCCAACTTCCTAAGGTAGATACTGGTACTTGATTATTCTTTGCAATCATATTAGCGATAGAGACCTTACCTTTGACGGCACTAGACTCTTTTTGCAGTTCTGCCCATGCATATGGCCAGTTCCTCATTAATGCTGCATTCCCTTCTTTAAAGGCTTGCAGAGCTTCTGTTTCAGAAAAGTTAGTCACAGACTTTGGACTAACCCCAGAACTTATTAGCCTCTTTAACCAATTTGCAGCTTGAATGCTTTTCTTATTACTTAGTGTGATTTCATTCGAATCATTTATCCAACCACCTCCAAATGCATTTAGAACCTCAAGGAAAACACAAATCAGCCCTTCGTATTGACGACCTTGCCATACATACCCATATTTAACTTTTCCTGCTTGTTTTAATTTTAGACTTATATCAATTAGTTCTTCTGGGGTTTTAGGTGGTTCTGGCATTAAGTCACTTCTCCAATAAAGAAGTCCCATGTCTGCTACAAATGGCCACCTATATATCTTGTTTTCATAGCTATTCCCCAACCTTGCTCCAGGAGCCAGAGATTCCCATTCTCCTTTTTCGATAAATTGGTCTAATGAAACTAACCAACCAGCAGCTGCATATTTTGGTAGCCATGTTATATCGATTAAAATTACATCGAAGCTATTATCACCAAGAAGTAGGCTACTAATTGCCAAATCAGAAACTGATTCAGTCTCAAGTGGACCTTTGGTTACTTTTATATTTATCTTATTGTTCTTGTCCTGATTAAACTCCTTCACTAGATCTTTTGTCGACTCAGCAAATGGAGCAGGCATAAGGAAGTTAATTTCAACTGCCTTTTTTGATTGAGCTTTTATTCCTAAAATATTGAAAATTACTAGAATTAATGTAAGCAGTAAATATTTGAAATTTGAGTATTTTATCCCTTTAACTATTTTTCTATTATTCATCTGTAATACCCTTGATCTGATCAAAAGCCCAATCTTTGACCGTATACGATTCTACAGCCTTAGTCATGGAATTCATTCTTATTATTTGCTCTTGTTGCTCCATAGAAATAGCTTCTTCAATGGCTTCATCCATTCTTCGGTGAGAATATGGATTAGTTAATATTGCCCCATCTAAAAGAACTGAAGCACCTGTAAACTCCGACAGAACAAGTACTCCGTCCCTACCTTTTCTAGCCGCTGCATATTCTTTTGCTACAAGGTTTAGTCCGTCACGTAATGGGGTTATCCAGCAAATATCAGCTTCGCTAAACCAGGCAATCATTTCTTCGTAAGGAATTCTTCTTGTGGATATTCGAATAGGTACCCAGTCAATGAGACTGAATCGACCATTAATTCGTCCTGCCATTTCTTCTATGGAGCGTTGAGTATCTTCATAGATTTTCATACCTGTTGCTGCGGAAACGCAGGAAAGCATTAAAACAACCTCTCCATGAAGATCTGTTCTTCTTTCTAAAAGACGCTCGAAAGCAAGTAATAACTCTTCGTTTCCTTTTGTATAGTCAACTCTACTTGCGGAAAGTATCAGTTTTCTTCCCTTCTTTGTACCTTCAACTATTTGATTGGCATATTTTTTTACCATGGGCTTATTAATTAAACTTTGAATTAATTCTGGTGATGTTCCAACAGGCGATGAAAGTAACCTTATTTTTCTTCCCTTATGGTTCAACCAGGCGGTGTCTGTTGGTTCAGTAAGAGCACTTCCTACAGCAATAAATTTTTTATCCACAGATTTTTTTGGTGCTCTTTGTGCACCAACTAAACAATTTGCTGCACGCGCGAAGTTCTCTGTATAGCGAGGTATATGAAATCCAACCAAATCACAATCCAGAAGGCTTTCAACTATTTGATGTCTCCATGGGAGGATTGCAAATACATCGTTTCCAGGGAATGGTGTGTGATGGAAAAAACCAATTTTGATATCTGGTCTTTTGGCACGAATAAAGGAAGGGGCTAACCATAAATTGTAATCATGAACCCATACTAGAGCGTTTTTAGCAGCCTCTTTACAAGCTGCTATTGCAAACCGTTTATTGACTTCTTCAAATATCTGCCAATCTGCATTATTAACATCAAAGTAAGTTGGGAATGTATGTAGAATTGGCCAAAAAGACTCTTTTGATGTTACATGATAAAAACTAGTTATTTCATTATTTTCAAGGGGAATTCTTCTTAGCTTTAACGGATATGGATCATTCAATAAAACTTTGTCATCTTCTTCATTATCTATAGTGTCTACCTTTCTCCAGGCAATCCAAGTACCATCCTTATGACTTTCAAATAAATTCCTTAATGTTGGGATAATTCCATTTGGACTTTTATGATCTTCCCATGAGCGTTTTCCATGTTTATCTATTCTCTCTTCAAAGGGTGTCCTATGATAAAGAATAATAAATTTACTATTGCCTTCATTATTCGTCATAGAGTTTCATCTAACAAGTATTTTTTACTTCTTTTATTTTATACTTTTTTTGAAAACAATTAATTTAATATTTTAATTTGACATATCTTTGAAACACTTAATTAGTTTGTATATAGTATTATATAAGATTCAAAAGTTAGATTAGATATTTATTGGGGCTTTATAACTCAGCAGTTTAATAATTGTTTTATATCAACGTTATCCTGTTGCTGATCTGTATTACTTATATTTTGTTTAGGTTTATACCAAGGGATTTTGCATAAGGTCCAAGTCCTTTTTTTTGTATGGTTTTAAGTGCTCGTGTTGTTACTTTTATTTTAATCCACTTGTTACCTTCTGCCCACCACAGCCTGCGTTGTTGGAGATTTGCTTGTTGTAATTTCTTTGTACGTATGTGTGAGTGGCTAACTGCCATTCCGTTATTTGCACGTGTACCAGTCAGTTGGCAGACCCTAGACATTGGCTCCCCCCTTTCCCATTCGTGTAATCAATAGCATCAATATTAGCAAAGTGAGTGCTGTTTATAGAGATTTCTTCATCAGTTTGCCTATGAGATCTGACGTTCTTTGTTGGAATCCTGCAATTTCATTTGACTCAAGGCCGCCAACTCCCAATCTTGCCATGTCATATAAATGGTTTACAAGTTCATTTGTCATAGCTTCAGCAGGAGACTCATCTTCATTCCCAACAATTAAAGTTGCAGATTTGAGGCTTAAAAGGCCTTGAACTATTGGATGCCTTAGGTTTAAGAGAAAGACATGACTATCAGGTAAGCCAGGAATCTTTTGCTCCATTAATGCACCAATATCATTTATTCTCCGCATTTGCTCTGGCAAAAGAATCATTGCAGGGGGAGCATCTGTACTTTTTAATGATTGAACTTGTATAGTTATCTTCTCATTGTTTAAGGCATTCTCTACTAAACTTTTAAGTGTATTTGATTTAGTCTGTCCGTCTTTATCTGTTATTTCCGACTGTTCTTCTTTTAGGCCCTCGTCAAGTTCTGAATCTACTCTTACGAATTTTATATCCTTATTTTTGTCTTCAAGCCATGGAATAAACTGCGTATCTATTACTGTTTCAGCATTTAGAACTTCAGCTCCATGAGATTCCCACAGCTTCAGAGCAGTTGCTTGTGCAAGTTTATCAGTGCAGTAAAGTATTTTGGGGTTAGAGGAATCAGTTAATCTATTTTTATAACCATTTATAGTTGTATAATTGGATGAGCCAGAAGAAATAATACCTTGATCTGAGTTATCAGCTAATGTTGTACCAAATATAATGATATCTTCAACCTGAGCAGCAAATTTTTCATCTTCCATAGCTCCGATTTTTATAAATGGACCTATTGAGTTCCATATTTCTGCATAAAATGAGGGTTGTTCTTCCTTTAAAGCTTTTAACTTATCTCCTACTTTCTTAGCAACAAAGTTTCCTATAGACCTTACCCTTCTATCAGTCTGTAGTGCACTTCTACTTACATTTAATGGGATATCTGGAGAATCGATAACACCCCTTAAGGGTAATAAATATCGAGGTACAACTTCTTTTATGGAATCACTAACGAAAACTTGATTGCAATATAGCTTTATTTCGCCCTTCTCCCAATCAGCTCTTCCTGACATATTTGGGAAAAATAATATTCCTTGAAGGGCGTATGGATAATCTGTATTTAAATGGATCCACATTAGTGGATCCCCTTGAAAAGGGTAGAGATATCTGTATAAGTCAATATAATCCTGCTCTTTTAATTGTTTAGGACTTTTTCTCCATGCTGGATCTCTTTTATTAATTAATTCGCCTTCCAAAAATATCTCTATTGGCATGAAATCACAGTATTTTGTAATTAGAGTTTTTATTCTAGTTGGCTCTAGATATTCCAATTCATCGTCCATTAGGTGTAGTATTACGTCTGTACCTATTTCATCCTTTTCTTGCTCATATAAACTAAATTTAGGAGAACCATCACAGGCCCATTTAATTGGCTGACTATTTTCTTTTGCTGATTTAGTAATTAACTCTACATTCTTTGCAACCATAAATGATGAGTAGAACCCTAATCCAAAATGTCCAATTATTCCATCATTTTCTTGTTGATATCTTTCTAGAAACTCTTCTGCACTTGAAAAGGCAACTTGGTTAATATATCTTTTAACTTCTTCTGCAGACATTCCTATACCATTATCCGATATCTTTATGAATTTCTCTTCTTTATCAATTGTTATTTTGACTTGACCTTCATCTCCTCCTATGCAATCACCTGCTATTGATGCCATTCGTCTCTTATTAATGGCATCTACAGCATTACTTATGAGCTCTCTTAGGAATATTTCGTGATCTGAATAAACTGCCTTCTTAATTATAGGAAATATGTTTTCGGTGTGGATTTCAATTTGACCTTTTTCAAGCACAGTCATAGCTTTTATGAAGTGGTTGTATTAATAACTAATTTATTATAACTATTTTTAAGCTTTTTGGTTGTTTCTGCAAACTTTAAACGATTAAAGTTAATAAGAGTAGACATATGATATGTATTCATCTATTAATTATGCAACCTTATGCCTAACAATCTCTAACTCTTCTAGAATTATGTAAACAATAAAAGAAAATAGATTTATTCTATCCAATCCAGTTTATTATTATTGGAGGAAGTTACTTTTAACAAAGCATCTTCTTTGGATTTAACAGGATCTAATTGTATTTCAGCTACGTGACCTTTATTGTGCCAATAAAGCTGTCTTTCAAATGCTGCATTTATATTTGTGTTTTGCCCATAGGCAATTATGATCTTGTCTGTTTGAGTATTAATATTCCCTTTTTCAATAATGAACTCTCGAATTTTATCTATCGCGAAACTAAAACCAAGACCTGCCGCATCATCTTTAATAGCTCCAAAATGTTTAACTAAATCGTCATACCTACCGCCTCTTGCTATTACAACAGGAGCTGAGTAACCTTTGCAAACTAATTGAAACACGATTCCAGTATAAAGTTCAAAATGAGGCTGAAATGTTGGATCTAGCTGTAATTTAATTCCCCTTTCTTTTGCAATTGGCTGTATCGTGGAGAATAACTTTTGTAAATTCTCTAATGCATGACTTTCTCCTATATAATTACTCAATTTATTGATAATTTCTGTAGGGTGACCGCGAAAAGATTGTATTTCTAATAACCTATCTTTTGATTTCTTGTCAACATCCAAATTTTCTAGAGTCAAACGATCATAATTTAGTAGTGCATTCTTAATATCATCCTTAATGTCTATATCCATGTCGGATAGAATCAATTGCATCAGTGAAGTATGACCTATTAATAAGGTTGGTTCGTGTTGAGAATCTAGATCTAATTTCTCCATTGCTTGAAGTAGAAGAGTTAAAAGTTCTATTTCTGCATTGATACCTTTATATCCAAATAGCTCAACACCACACTGTAGATTTTCCTCTATACAGATAGCACCTTCAACTGAATCTCGGATTTCAAAAATAGTTCCAGTTGTTGAGAGTCTTAACGGTCTATTCCTTTGAGCAAGTCTTGTACAAGCCGCTCTTGTAATAGAAGCGGTCAATTCTGGCCTTAGTCCGAGTGGATCATCTGCAACTAGTTGAACGATATCTTCTGAACGTATTGCACCACCGGCCATTAATGTGGATAATCTTTCAACTCTAGGTGGGGATATTTCCTCATAACCCCAAAGACGATAAACTTCTGTCAATTTTTTACTTAGCAAGTGATTAGTTTCTACTTGCTTTGGGTTTAAGTCTTTTGCACCTGAAGCTGGTTGATGTGCCATTTGATTTAAAGCTCTATTAACTAAAGGGTTACATTGCTTTTTTTTCTGGAACTCCATATGAGTTCCCTTCCAATGGTATTACCTTATTTAATTCATTTTTAAGTTCATTTTCTATATCTGGTGTGCTAGCAAAGATTCTTCCGTTATTAAGATCGAAACTCCCATTTGGGTAGTCTGATACGACCCCTCCTGCGAGCTCAACAATTGGGACACCAGCTGCCATATCCCATTTGGAAAGACCCCTTTCCCAGTATCCATCTATTCTACCCCCAGCGACAAAAGCTAAATCTACAGCAGCTGCTCCACTTCTTCTAACGCCCCTAGACCGATGAGTTAACCAACAAAATTCAGCGTAATTATTGTCTTTGATTTGGGTTCTATCGTAGGCAAAGCCTGTTACTAAAAGTGAATCTATAAGTAATTTACTACTAGAAACTCTAATTGGTTGGTTATTGCAGAATGCTCCTACTTTAGGGGCTGCCCAATAGAGTTCTTTTAAAAATGGAACAGATATTGCTCCTAAAAGAGGAATGTTATTCCAAGTTAAACCTACTGAGGTTGCAAATAAAGGAAATCCATGGGCAAAGTTGGTAGTTCCATCCAAGGGATCTATGCACCAACATAAACCTTTCTCGTCTCCTGTTAATCCGCCTTCTTCTGCAAGTATGGTTATGTTTTGAGTTTGATTCTCTAGAAATTTGACGATGCTATGTTCTGCTTCTAGATCTGCCTCAGTTACCAAATCCCCTCGAGTACTCTTGTTTTTTATATTGTTAATCTGTCCATAGTGATTTATAAGGATTTGACCACCTTGATTGGCAGCTGATTTCGCAATACTAACGAGTCTATGTAATTCTTCATCTTCAATTCTAGACTGTTTAAGCGCTCTTATGTATTTCTCCATTTTTGTCATATGTCTTTTATCAATCTAATTTGTTTCGTACTGCATTTCAACAAATTAACCATAAATTATCAATAGCAATATATTTTGGACATTATCGTAAAGGAATAATTACAGTCTAGAAGTTTTTCTAGACAAGGTAAAGAAGAAAGCTAATTTACTTCTATTTTTAATTTTATGAAAGCCAATAAAATAACAGAAAATAAGTAATATTCAATATAGATGTCCTTTCTAAAGGTTTTGTTAGTTAACAAGTATACGAACTGGTAGGAATATAGCTAAATCTGATTTAGCTGCTAGATTTAATAGGGTAAATCAAAAATTGGAGAGGTGGCCGAGCGGTCGAAGGCGCAGCACTGGAAATGCTGTATAGGGGCAACTCTATCGAGGGTTCGAATCCCTCCCTCTCCGTATTATTTTCCGTTAGCAAAAAATAAGTTTTAGGATCTTTTAAAATCTTAGGCTACTTTTCGATAATTTTTTTAAACACACCTTTTTAACCAAATTTCCCTGTTACATAATCTTTGGTCAAAGCTTGTACCGGTGAATTAAATATTTCCTTGGTTAAGTTGAACTCTACTAAATAACCAACCTTACCACCCATGTTATCTTCATCTTTTTCGGCATTAAAAAATGCTGTATAGTCGCTAACTCTTAGGGCTTGCTGCATATTATGGGTTACGATGATAATTGTAAAATTCTTTTTGAGCTCGTGTATCGTTTCTTCTATTTTTAAGGTTGATATTGGGTCTAAAGCAGAGCATGGCTCATCCATAAGAATTACATCTGGCTTTACTGCAATTGTTCTAGCAATGCATAACCTTTGTTGTTGTCCCCCAGAAAGTGAATAGCCACTTTCATTTAGTTTATCTTTGCATTCCTCCCATACAGCTGCCTTTCTCAGTGATTCTTCGACTAAAAAATCCATATCACCATTAAATCCATTTATTTTTGCCCCGAATGCAATGTTTTCGTAAATACTTTTTGGAAATGGATTGGGTTGTTGAAAAACCATTCCAATTCTTCGTCTAACTTCTACAGGGTCTATTTTTGGGGAGTAAATATCAGTACCTTCAAAAAGCACCCTTCCTTTTAGTGAACAACCAACTATGAGATCATTCATCCTATTGATCGAGCGGAGCACTGTCGATTTACCGCATCCTGATGGACCAATTAATGCGGTAACTCTTTTTTTAGGGATTTTTAGAAAAACATTTCTTACAGCTAGATTCTGTTGATAACTTATAGAAACATTTTCTAGTATTAATGATGAGTTTTGGCGCTTTATCTTTTTAGGCAATGGATTCTCTTTGATCATGGGACAAGAATATTGATTTAGTTTGATTTGTTATCCATAGTTAATTTCCCAATCCTCCTTGCGATAATATTCAATGCTAATAGCATCATAACAAGAATGAAGGAAGCCGCCCAAGCTAATTCATTTTGTGCTTCATATGGCTCTAGAGCAAAATTATAGATTAGTACTGATAAGGAAGCAATTGGTTCAAGCAATATTTCATTTCCTTGCGGCCAGTAAAATGAAAACAATGCTGTAAAAATAAGCGGAGCAGTTTCACCAGCTGCCCTTGCTACGCTTAACAATATCCCTGTAGCAATTGTAGAGAATGCAGCGGGTAGCGTTATTCTTGTTATCGTTATAAATTTAGATGCACCTATTCCCAGTGCCCCTCTTCTCAGATCATCAGAAACAAGTTTAAGGCCTTCATCTGTCGTTTTAATTATAGTTGGCAGCATAAGTATTGAAAGTGCCAGGCTTCCTGCAAGAGCACTATAGTTACTTCCATATATTAACTTGGTGGATACGATTATTCCATAGATAAATACTCCAGCAATAATGGATGGAACTCCGGCTAAAACATTTGTTCCAAACCTTATGAACCTAGAAAATAGTCCTCCTGATGAATATTCTGCTAGATAAATGCCACCTCCTATTCCAATAGGGACAGAAATAACTGACGCAATTGTTGTTACTATAATTGTTCCTATAATAGAGTTTCCTATACCACCAGCGGATAAAAGATCATCACCTGGTGGTTCTGGTAATTGTGTAATTATATCTATGGAAAGTTGTGTGCCACCTTTAATTAACACATATACTAAGATAAATGTAATTGGTATTATAGAAATTATAAGTAAGCAAAAAGCAATTGCAGTTTGAAGCTTTTCAAGAATGTTCTTTCTTGAAAAGGTTTTATAATTCAGCTGTTTGGCTGTATGTAGTAATTGTACTCTATCCTTCATTTTAATACTTTAAACTAATGCGTTTGACAAGCCAGTTGGCAAATATATTTACTGATAATGTGAGGATCATTAGAATTAATGCTGCGTACATAAGTGATGAAATTTGACTGCCATCAGCTTCTCCAAATTGGTTTGCAAGCATTGCAGAAATAGTATTCCCAGGAGCTAATAATGACCAACTAAAATTAAATGAATTACCTATCACCATTGTCACAGCCATTGTTTCACCCATGGCTCTTCCAAGTGCTAACAACGCACCACCAGTAATTCCAGATATTGCTGCTGGAAGAATTATGTGGAATATAGTGGTCCATCTAGTAGCTCCAATGCCATAAGAGGCTTCTCTGAGTTTTTTCGGAACCTGATTTAATGAATCTCTAGAAATTGATGTAATTATAGGTAATATCATAATTGACAAAATAATTATTGCTGGCGCCATACCTGGACCTCTAGGTTCTGTACCAAAAAAAGGTAACCAACTAAAAGTTTGATTTAATAAAATTAAGAATGGTCTTAGGAATGGCTCCATAACAAATATAGCCCAAAGACCTAGTACAACTGAGGGTATTGCTGCTAGTAATTCAACCATCAGTCCTATAAATTCATTAACTTTTCTTGGCAAAATATCTTCAGTAATAAATATAGCTGTTGCTATACCTATGGGAAGTGAGATGGTTAATGCTGCAAGTGAAGTGATAATTGTCCCATAAATTGCAGTAAATGCTCCATATTCATCAGATACAGGATTCCATCCTGATGTTATTAGGTATTTGAATCCAAATCGAGCCATTGACTCTAATGAACCATAAAAAATGAATGCCAATATTCCAATTAAAACAATTGCCACCATTGAGGCCATTGTGATGGCCAGATTCTTAAATGCTTGATCGACTAACTTTTCAGTGATAGACCTTCTTCTGAGGAGATATTGCTCCGAGAGACCATTGGTCACTTTATGAAGACCCGAATACTTATAAAGCTAATGCTTTATTGTCTTTTGCCATTCTAAATTTATTGATAATGTGGGCATCACTACACAAAAGTTCTTGGGCCTTTTATCTAGGGCCGTTACGGTAGGGGTTCACCAGAAGCGACTATGGGGCGCATCATTGGAATTGATTTAGGTACAACTAACTCCGTTGCAGGGGTTTTAGAGGCTGGTAGACCTGTTGTCATAGCAAATGCTGAAGGTAGCCGAACAACTCCTTCAGTTGTTGGTTATACAAAGGATAATGAACTTTTAGTTGGTCAATTAGCTAGAAGGCAGTTGGTACTTAGTCCGAGAAATACCTTTTCTAACCTGAAACGCTTTGTAGGCAGGAATTGGGATGAACTTGAGGAAAATAGCTTATCTGTTCCATATAACGTTCGTGCCAATGATCAAGGAAATATCCGAATTACTTGCCCTATAACAGAACGAGAGTACGCCCCTGAGGAACTAGTGGCCTCTGTTATTCGGAAATTAGTAGATGATGCAGAGACATATTTAGGTGAATCGATTGATGCAGCTGTAATTACTGTGCCCGCTTACTTTAATGATTCTCAAAGACAAGCTACTCGAGATGCAGCACGTTTGGCTGGTATAACTGTAGAAAGAATTTTAAATGAGCCAACAGCCGCTGCACTTGCTTATGGTTTTGATAAAAGTTCGGCTAAAAGAGTCCTTGTTTTTGATTTAGGTGGAGGAACTTTTGATGTTTCAATATTGAGAGTTGCCAATGGCATATTTGATGTAAAAGCTACTTGTGGTGATACACAATTAGGTGGAAACGATTTTGATCAAAGAATTGTTGATTGGCTTTCTAATAATTTCCAGAAAGAACATTCTTTAGATTTGCGTAGAGATAGACAAGCATTGCAGAGATTGACAGAGGCGGCAGAAAAAGCGAAGCAGGAATTGTCAGGTGTTCAAACTACCCCTATATCTCTACCTTTTATTTCTACTGGACCTAATGGACCTCTGCATATCGAAACTAATCTAGATAGAAATACATTTGAGGAACTCTGTTCTGATCTTCTAGATCGGCTATTAAAGCCTGTTCAATCTGTTTTAGAAGATTCTGAGTGGGCGGCGGAGGATATAGATGACGTTGTTCTAGTTGGTGGAAGTACCAGAATGCCAATGGTTAGACAATTAGTAAAGACACTCGTTCCAAATCCACCCTGCCAATCTGTAAATCCAGATGAGGTTGTTGCTGTTGGTGCGGCAATACAAGCAGGAATATTAACTGGTGAGTTAAGAGATCTTTTACTTAATGATGTAACACCCTTGTCATTAGGGTTAGAAACTGTTGGTGGTCTTATGAAGGTTTTAATACCACGTAATACTCCTATTCCTGTTAGACAATCTGATGTATTTAGTACTTCGCAAGTTAATCAATCATCTGTAGAGATCCATGTTTGGCAAGGTGAACGTCAACTTGCTTCGGATAATAAATCTTTAGGTAGATTCAAATTAACAGGTATTCCACCAGCTCCAAGAGGAGTCCCTCAGGTTCAAGTTGCGTTTGATATAGATACAAATGGCCTACTAGAAGTAAGTGCAATTGATAGAACAACAGGACGAAAGCAATCTGTAAATATTCAGGGTGGATCTAATCTGGGTGAAGATGAAATAAACCGCCTCCTTTCAGAAGCGGAATCTAAATTTGCTGAAGATAAAAAACGAAGGTCAATAATAGAAAGACATAATGGAGCACTTACCCTTGTAGCGCAGGCAGAAAGACGGCTACGTGATGCAGCATTGGAACTTGGTCCATACGGAGCAGAGCGACAGCAAAGAGCAGTAGAAGTTGCAATGCGAGATGTTGAAGAATTATTAGATGAAGATGATTACCAAGAATTGGAGTTAGCTGTAGCTTCACTTCAGGAAGCATTATTTGGTCTAAATCGTAGATTATCATCTGAAAAAAGAAGTGAATCTAATCCACTGCAAGGCATTCGCAACACATTTGGTTCTTTAAAAGACGAGCTCTTTTCCGATGAATATTGGGATGATGATCCCTGGGACTACCCTAATCGGAGACCAGATCAAAGAGACATGATTAATCGGCGTAATAGAGATCCTTGGGACAATGACTTCTACAAATAAACCAGATTATTGGTCTTTATTAGGCTTACCTCCAGGAAGTGATTCGGACCAATTAAAAAGAGCATTTAGAAGAGAAGCTAGAAAGTGGCATCCTGATTTAAATGGAAATAATCCTGATGCTGAAGAACGCTTTAAACTTGTAAATGAAGCCTATGTTGTTTTAAGTGACTTACGTAAGAGACAATTATGGGAAGAAGATCATAGTATTTCATGTAAATCTGAAGAACTTTATGCAGATGGCTTTCCTGAATTCGAAGAGTATTTAGAACAAATCTTAGGAATAACTACACATAATGATTCTCAAGAGGAAGACGAGCATTACATAAATTACAAAGGAGATTGGCCAACAACTTCTCAATCAACTCCTCCTCTTGTCGAGGTTTCTGAAGATTTAGAGAGTCTGGTCGAACTTACTCCTGATCAAGCTGTTAACGGTACATCTATTGAGTTGCAACTTCCAGATGGAACCTTAGTTGAAATCCAGACTCCTCCTTTTGCAGGAGATGGTTGGAGATTAAGGTTGGCAGGAGTGGCTAAAGGAGGTCGTGATCACTTTCTTCAATTACGAGTGCAAACTGAAGAGGGATTAAGAATTGATGGACTTCGAGTTTTCTATCGATTAGAACTTTTTCCTCCAGAGGCAGTTTTGGGGTGTGCTGTCGATATACCAACATTAAATGGGCCAGTAACTCTACAAGTACCACCTAGATCATCGAGTGGTAGGTTGCTAAGATTAAGAGGTAGAGGAATTGAATTTGATGGTAATCGAGGTGATCAATTAGTAGAGATAGTGATAGTTATTCCAGATGAGATTGGAGATTCAGAGAATGCTTTATATAAAAGGCTTCTTGAGTTGTCTTTAGACTATGGTTAATCTGAAATTACTCTTATATTAATCACCCTTAAAGGACATCAATTTTTTTAATTATGAAAGTTTACGTTCTACTTTATGACGTTGGTAAAGATAGTGAGGGAATACATTCCCTAGAACTTCAAGGAAAAACAGTGGTCTTAATGTTTGAGGATAAAGATGATGCTGAAAGATATTGTGGACTTTTAGAAGCTCAAGATTTTCCTAGCCCAACTATTGAAAATATTGATAGAAATGAAATTGAATCATTTTGTCAAGAGGCCGGATATCAACCCCGTTTTGTTGAGACCGGTTTCATCCCACATACAGAAGAAGAGCGCTTTAGCTTGGTTCCTCCACAATTAAATAGAGATACGAGTCAATGGAATGAAGCTGGAAAGCCATCAAATCCGAGTGAAATAAATAAAGGTGATTTAGATGATATCAAAAAGAGATTGGAAGGATTACTTTGAAAATACTAAAACACATTAGTGATTCTCCTATGCAGAATAGAGGAAACTTACTTACTGAAAAGTCTAATAATAGAAGTAATAAACTAGACTTATTAAATACAACTGACCTTGTTCAACTCTTCTCTAATGAAGACCTAGAACCACAAAAAGCTGTAGAAGCAGCAATACCTCAGATAATAGAAGCAATAGAATCTATTTTTAGTAAGTTAAAGGATGGTGGAAGACTTTTTTACTTAGGGGCTGGTACTTCAGGAAGGTTAGGAGTCCTAGATGCATCAGAATGTCCCCCCACATTTTGTACACCTCCAGAACTTGTTCAAGGCATCATTGCAGGAGGATATAAAGCATTAACTACAAGTAGTGAAGGCCTTGAAGACCAAGGTGTTTTAGCTATTAATGATTTGGAACAACGAGGCTTCAATAGTAAGGATTGTTTATTAGGAATTACTGCTGGGGGCACTACACAATATGTCCTAGAAGGGCTTTCTTATGCAAATAAGATAGGGGCTCTATCAATATCTTTATCATGTGTATCAACGAATGAAGTATCTCTACCTTCCAATGTGGATATAAGGATCTTGACAGGACCTGAACTTTTGACTGGGTCTACTCGTTTAAAAGCTGGAACAGCTACAAAGATGGTTTTAAACATGATTTCTACTATAATAATGATAAAACTTGGTAAGGTATATGGCAATAAAATGATTGATTTGTCAGTATCTAATAATAAGCTTTTAGATAGAGGCCTGAGGATATTAAGAGAGGTCGGAAATGTAGATAGCACATATGGTAAAGAGCTACTAAGGATCACAAATGGTTCAGTTAAATTAGCTCTCTTGATGTCATTAGCCAATTTAGATCTTCAGCAAGCTCAAGACCTTTTGGATAAGAATCAACAACAACTGCGCAAATCCCTTGAGAAAGCCGAGATAGAATTAAAATAGATTAATAATCAAAATGACTTTAATGATTCATCAATAATGATATAATTGCTCTTGGAATTATTCTATTGCATTATCAGACTAATGCTACTACTATGTTTTTTTAATTGTCATTAACTATGGTTAAAGCTCTAATGGACACAGAAGCTGGTTTGATCGAAATTGATTTATTTGAGGATGACGCTCCTAATACTGTGAATAACTTTGTCAAGTTAATTAATCAGGGTTTTTATGATGGCTTGTCATTTCACAGAGTTATAGATGGTTTTATGGCACAGGGTGGCTGTCCAAATTCTAGGGAGGGAGCGACAGGATTGGCTGGCACAGGTGGCCCTGGATACAAAATAGATTGTGAAATCAATTCCAAAAAACATATCTCTGGCTCATTTTCCATGGCTCATGCGGGGAAAAATACTGGAGGCAGCCAATTTTTTATTGTTCATCAACCACAACCTCATCTAGATGGTGTTCACACAGTCTTTGGCCAAACAAGTGACATGGAAGTAGTTTACAAATTAAAGAATGGAAGTAAGATTAATAAGATTACTATTAAATAGCTTTATATAACCAATTAAATTTATGACCAAATAATCATATTTGTTAAATTGGAAATTTCTGGTTCACTAATCTTTAATGCATTATTAATTAATAAATCTGTTAACTCTCGGGACTCACTTCTTATATTCTGGGATGGATGTAGAACTTGTTCAGCATTATCTGTTCTGAGTAGACCTACCCGTCTTGTCCCTTCCCAATGGACTATTTCCTTAAGTAATTTTTCTAACTCAAGATGATTAACAAACTTATCACCTTTATCATTATTTTTATTTAATTTGTTCACTGTCCATACAAATTTTGGCCTGCCCCAGAGCGCCAATAATCTGGGTGATGTTTGTTTGTTTAACTTTATACCATTAGATTTAGAAAATACATCTGCTTTGTTGTTGAGTTCATTTGAGCTACTCTTCTTGCTTTCACCATCCCAGAAGACAATAGAATATTTTTGAGACTTATTTAATTCAATATCACTCATACTTGTTTCTAATATATGACCTAGTTTTTCTCTTTTTACAGCAAGATATGCAGCATTATGGTCACCCGGGCAAATTACTAATGGCACTCTATTAACCACCTCCAGTCCATATCCACCCAGGCCTGCTATTTTTCTAGGATTGTTAGTTAATAATTTGAGCCTATGTATTCCAAGGTCAGTTAGTATTTGTGCACCTACACCGTAGTTCCTTAGATCAGCTGGAAATCCTAATTTCTCATTTGCTTCTACTGTATCTAGGCCTCCATCTTGCAGACTATAAGCTTTTAACTTGTTTATTAGGCCAATCCCTCTACCTTCTTGCCTTAAATAAACGACAACTCCCTCACCTTCTTGCTCAATTCTTGATAATGCGGCCTCAAGTTGAGGTCTACAATCACATCTTAAAGACCCAAATGCATCCCCTGTGAGACATTCAGAATGCATTCTTACAAGAACTGGCTCTTTAAGTGAACCAGGAATTCCTTTTACAAGAGCAACATGCTCAGATCCGTCGAGTTCATTTTTATATCCTATTGCATTGAATCCACCGAATAGACTAGGTAAGTTAGCCGATGCTTTTCTATTAATAAATCTCTGATTTTCAAGCCTATATCTTATTAGATCTGCAATAGATATAAACTTTAGGCCCCAATTCCTAGCATAATTTTGAAGTTCAGGAAGTCTAGCCATAGAACCATCTGCGTTTTGAATCTCACAAATAACTCCTGCTGGTAAAAGCCCAGAAAGTTCTGACAAGTCAACAGCAGCTTCTGTATGACCAGCCCTTTTAAGGACTCCTCCCTTTTTTGCCCTAAGTGGGAAAATATGACCAGGTCTTCGTAAATCAATTGGCTTGGTTTTAGGATTAAGAGCTATTTGTATTGTCTTAGCTCTATCCTCTGCAGATATACCTGTTGAGACTCCGAATTCAGGACCTGCATCGATACTTACTGTAAATGCTGTTTGATTGGAGTCAGTATTTCGGTCAACCATTAGGGGCAGATCTAGTTGGTCTAGACGTTTTCCTTCCATTGCCAAACAAATCAATCCCCGGGCTTCAGTAGCCATGAAATTAATCTGTTCTGGTGAAGCAAATTCTGCGGCACAAATAAGATCTCCTTCGTTTTCCCGCCTTTCATCATCCACAACTACTACGCATTCTCCATTGCGTATAGCAGCTAGTGCATCTGGTATGTTGTCAAAATGGATTTCGATAGATTGGTTTGATTTCAACTTTGATGATTCTAATGTTTCTAATGCTTTGATTCATCCGCCAAAGCAGTAACATTTGACTTAATAGGATATAGAAATGGATACAAGGAAAAAGTCAAATTCAGTAGAAAAGGAGACAGTCTCTGTTAATAGGGTTGCAATAATTGGCGCCTCAGGCTATGGAGGACTCCAATTAGTAAGGCTTTTAAGCGAACATCCTTTTTTTAAAATTACTTTTTTAGGTGGTTATAGAAGTGCTGGCAGGCATTGGAATGAAATAGCGCCTTTCCTTCCACTCGATCATAACCCAGTAATTGAGGAAATAGATCCAATCCAAATATCTCAAAGAGCTGATTATGCTTTACTTAGCCTACCAAATGGAATGGCTAGTCAGATAGTTCCAAAACTCCTAGAGAAGAATATAAGAGTGCTTGACCTATCAGCAGATTATAGGTTCCATTCCCTTGATCAATGGAAGCAAGTTTATTTTAATGAATCCAATTCTTTTACAAGAAATGATAAAGAATTATGCTTGGAGGCAGTTTATGGCCTTACAGAATGGAATTTAAGTAAGATTTCTACAGCCAGATTAGTTTCTTGTCCAGGGTGTTATCCTACAGCCAGTTTGTTATCAATATTACCCTTTCTTAAACAAGGTATGATTGATAATCAGGGAGTTATTATAGATGCTAAGTCTGGCACCTCTGGTGGAGGGAGAATGCCTAAAGAAAACTTACTTAATTCAGAGCTTTCTGAAGCAATATCAGCTTATTCTGTTATTGGACATAGACATACATCAGAAATAGAAAATATAGCCTCAGAAATAGCAGGTAAAGAAATTCAAATTCAATTTACACCTCATTTAGTTCCTATGGTTAGAGGAATTCTTTCTACAACTTATGCAAGATTAAGAGACCCTGGCTTTACAGCAGAGGATTGTAAAACGGTTCTGGAGACTTTTTATAAAGACCAACTTAGTATTGAAGTACTACCAGTGGGCGTCTATCCATCCACCAAATGGGTGAGACAAACAAATAAGGCAATAATTTCTGTCCAGGTAGATATTCGTACGGGTAGATTAGTCTTAATTAGTGTAATAGATAATTTAATAAAAGGACAAGCAGGTCAAGCAATCCAAAATTTAAACCTAATGGCTTCTATTCCTAAGGAAGAAGGCCTCCCTTTAGTACCATATTATCCATAATATTAAGCATTTCTCCAGTTTTTGGCGGCAATAAATACACCTTTAGGGAGTATACGGTGCTCATATTTCTGTATTCGCTTTGATAATGTTTCTTTTGTGTCAGTTTTATAGACTGGTACAGCTGCTTGTATTAACAATCGTCCAGAATCAACTTCCTTGCTAACAATATGGACTGAACACCCGCTTATTTTTACACCAGCATTTAGAGCTTGCTCGATCGCATTTATCCCCCTAAAGCTAGGTAATAGTGATGGATGAATATTTACAAGCCGATCTGGATAGGCACTAATAAGGGTATTAGTTACTATTCTCATCCAACCTGCCATAACTATTCCTTCAACCTTGTAACTTCTAAAGATTTCAACAATCTTTTTTTCATAATCTTCTCTGTTAGGGTAATCTTCATGATTCAATAGTTTAAAGGGTACATTTAGACGCTTAGCCCTATGAATTGCCATGCAATTTGGGTTGTTAACAATCAAAAGAGAAATATGAGCGTTTAATGTCAAGTTATTTGTGGCATTCACTAGGGCTTCAAAATTACTACCATTGCCGGAGGCTAAAACACCTATGTTTAGGGTAGGTTTGAATTTAATGGCAACTTCATGCTCGGGGTTAAGTAGATAGTTTTCATTATTTACTTCCGAAATTCTATTAAACATCGTTTGAGGAATTTTGTTAAGGCAAAGCAATTATCAGGAGAATATGATAACTGATGATAAAGAGTTCTTTTTTTCGTATTATAACCATTTTTTTTGTTTGGACAAGATCTTACTATCTTAAAGTATACCTACAATTAACACGATGCCTAATGAATATCGAGTACAAAGAAATCATGTAAATGTGACATTAGACTTAACAAATTCAAATCAACAAGAATTACTAGTGAATATTACCTGGACTCCTGTCTCGTTACGCCAAGAATTTTGCCTACCTATATGGACACCTGGTTCCTACAAGGTAAGAGACCATTCTCAATATCTATATAATATAACCCTAAGCCAGGGTGACAGGCCAATTATCTTAGATAGACTTGACACAAGTCAATGGATAGCAAATCTAGAAAACTATAATAACCTCTCACTTAATTATATAATCCAAGCACGAGAACTAACCGTAAGGACTTCATACATAAATCCTGATTTTGCCTCTATCAATCTATCTTCAGTAGTTGTTCTAGTTAATGGTTTTCGAAGATCAGTACATAAATTACATATTAGAAAAAAATCAAATTGGAGAGCTTCTATTCCCTTAACACATAAAGATAATTATTATTATGCTAACAATTATGATCAACTGCTAGATTCACCATTAATTGCTGGTGAATCAATTCCAAAAACCTTTTATGTTAATGAAAAAGAACATCAATTATTATGTATAGGGAAGCCACCCTGGGGATGGCCAGATAACTTTTTGCATGATATCTCTTTGGTATGTGAGGCAGTATGTAAATTATTTAAAGAGGAGCCACCATCAGGAGATAAATACCTTTTGGTTTTGCAAATGTTAGATAAAGCCTATGGAGGACTAGAACACGAGAATTCAGCAGTTCTTCAGTATGATTGGAGAGCATTAGCCAAGAAAGATGGTTATCGCAAATTGCTCCAATTAATCGCACATGAGTATCTTCATCAGTGGAATGTAAAGAGGTTAAGGCCAAGAGAATTTCTAAATTATAATTATTCAAAGGTAATTATTACTGATAGTCTTTGGTTCGCTGAGGGTGTTACTAGTTATTATGATTTAGCAATGCCTATGATCTCAGGACTCTCTTCAGAGAAAGACTTTTTGGAAGATTTATCTTTAGAAATTACTGCTGTTTTTAATACCCCAGGTAATAAGATTCATTCTTTAGCCGATAGCTCCAGAGAATCATGGATTAAGTTATATAATTCAACCTTGCCTAGTAAGGATACACAAATAAATTATTACAAAAATGGCACCCTGCTATCTCTATGCTTAGATGTTAAGTTAAGACAAAAGGGGTATTCACTCGCAGTATTATTAAGAAATCTATGGATAAAATATGGTAAAACAAATTTAGGTTATACAAGACAAGAAATCAAGATTGAATTAACATCTCTTGATTTAAATATCTCTAATGAACTTGATATATGGTTAGACGAGCCAGATAGTTTACCTCTTTTGGAAATAATAAAAATCTTGGATCTTAGGCTTGATAAAATTGGTGAGCCAGAGATATATTCTGGACTTCATGTAAAAGAAAAGGCCAATATGGTTATCGTCTCGTGGGTTGAAATTAATAGTCCTGCCTGTAAAGCAGGATTGGTTATAGACGATGAGCTTATAGCCATTAATAATTACCGGATAAGAGAATTAGAAGATATAAAAAGAATTGTCGAAATTAATGAGCAATATACTCTTACATTCTTTAGGCAGGGAATGCTTCGCTCAACAAAACTTACTACTTCTTCAGCTGACAAGCCTAAATGGTCATTAAGTTTAGGTAAAAGCTTTAGTGAATTAAGAAATAAATGGCTGCAAATCATTTAAATCATAAACGATAAGATTTCGTTATTTTAGTATAAATTTATTTACTTTATAAAGTTTTCATTCATTACCTACCTGGGCATACATTAATTTTTAATACTAATATACATATGAATATTGAATTGAAAATCTAACATTTTTAATGTTAGTATTTGTACAGTACCTTCTTTGGTAAAACAGAATTTTGTTTGGATATAGACAAATATGACCTTCCCAGATTTCAGTATTGACAATCCTCAAAGTCAATGGGAAAGATTTTGCAAACTCCTATGGCTCAGTAGTGAGTTGAATATCTGGCTAGACGTAAGCAGGATGAAAATAAACTCATCAGATCTTGATATCATTGAGGTAGACCTGAGGAAAGCCATTGAGGCTATTGATGCCCTTGAATCAGGAGCTATATCTAATAAGGATGAAAATAGACAGGTAGGGCACTATTGGTTAAGAAACATCACCATTGCTCCTACTGAGGAAATTAGAGAAGAAATTGAAGAAGAGATTTCTCTAATTGAAAAGTTTGGAAAACAAATAACTAAAGGAGAGATTAAGACTCCTAATGGCAAGCAATTTACGGATGTTCTTTGGATAGGTATTGGGGGTAGTGGTCTTGGACCTCGTTTAATTATTGAAGCCTTGCAGGAATATAAAAAGGGCTTGTCCTTTCACTTTCTTGACAATGTAGATCCTTCTGGATTAAATGAAAAATTTAATATAATCAAAGATTCATTAGATACAACATTATTCGTTATTGTTAGCAAATCTGGAGGGACACCTGAACCTCGTATAGGTATGCAGCAAGCCAGAAAAATACTTGAGTTTCATGGTGGAAGTTGGCCACAACAATCGGTAGCAATCACCATGAATGGAAGTGAACTTTATAAGGTAGCTAATGAAGAACAATGGCTAAATATTTTTAATATGCAAGATTGGGTTGGTGGTCGAACAAGTATTACAAGTGCTGTAGGTCTACTGCCAATTTCACTAATTGGATTAGAACCACGAGAACTGTTAAAGGGAGCTAAAATTATGGATCAAATAACGAGAACAAAAGACATATTTAACAACCCAGCGATCCTTTTATCATTGGCCTGGTGGCAATCAGGTAATGGCAAGGGAACAAGAGATATGGTTGTTCTCCCCTATAGAGATCGACTTGAACTATTTAGTAGGTATCTTCAACAATTAGTAATGGAATCATTAGGCAAAAGGAATGATCGAAATGGAAATACTGTCAATCAAGGTCTATCTGTTTACGGTAATAAGGGATCAACTGATCAACATGCATATGTACAACAACTTCGTGATGGATTAGATAATTACTTTGCAATTTTTATAGAAGTACTTAACGACGAAAAAAATATAGTACCAATTGCTAATGAAAATCCAGGTGATTATCTATCTGGCTTCTTGCAAGGTACCAGATCAGCATTAACGGAAGCCGGAAAGCAAAGTATAACAATTACAATGGAAAAGTTAGATTCTTGTAGTCTAGGAGCCTTAATAGCTTTATTTGAAAGAACAGTAAGTATTTACGCTGAGCTAATAAATATTAATGCTTATGATCAACCCGGTGTAGAGGCTGGAAAAAAAGCAGCCTCTAAAATACTAGTCCTTAAAAAGGAAATACTTAAACTTTTAAATGACAAAAAACCTAGATCTATATCTCAAATAGCTATGGGAACAGAATCAGGATCAAATGAGTCTATTTATTTCATTCTTAGGCATATTCTCTCAAATGATGATCAATATGCCAAAGATGGTAATTGGGGTGATCCTAACAGCATAATCTTTAGAAAACTATGATGACTTATTAGGGTACTAAGTTAACTAGTTTATTGGGAATAATAATTACTCTAGATGGCTTCGATCCTTCTAGCCACTTTTTTGCAATATCACTTTCTAAAGCTATTTTTTCAATCTCAGTGTTGCTCATATTTAATGAGATCTCTAGCTTTCCACGGACCTTCCCTTTAACTTGGACTACTAATTGGACTGTTTGAGATATAATTGCTTCTGGGTCATAATCCGGCCAATTTACTAAATGAACACTTTCTGTATTGGAGAATTTCTGCCACAACTCTTCTGATATATGCGGTGCAAATGGAGCTAATAATTTAATTAATGTTGTCGTGCCTTCTTTCAAAATAGGAATTCCAAGTAGATCAAAATGTTCATTAATAGCATTAGTTAATTTCATGAGTTCTGATATCGCGGTATTAAATTGAAGGTTAATATCTAGATCTTCAGTTATTGATTTGATGGCTGAATGAATAGATCTTCTTACGCTGACTTCATTTTTATTTAAATCTTTTACTAGAATAGAATCGGATTTGGAAGTGCTAAGGTAATCTTTATCTTTTGATATTTTAGTACAGACTGAATCAACCAATTTCCAGATTCTTGTAAGAAATCTATATTGACCTTCCACATCTGCGTCATTCCATTCAAGATCTTTCTCTGGAGGTGCTTTGAATAGTATAAACATTCTAGCTGTATCAGCACCATATTTATCAATTACAGAGGCAGGATCTATACCATTGTATTTTGATTTAGACATTTTCTCATAAGTAGTTATAAGATGATCTTTGGTATCTGGATCAGTAGGATTACTAGGGTTAGTGATTTTAGCAATAGGAATATACTTTCCAGTCTTTGGATTCTTATAAGTAATCCCTTGTACCATTCCTTGGGTTAGAAGCCTAGAAAATGGTTCACTAATTGAATGTAATCCTATATCTTTTAGGGATTTTGTCAAAAATCTTGAGTATAATAAGTGTAGTATGGCGTGCTCAATTCCACCTACATATTGATTAACTGGCAACCAGCTATCTATGAAACCTTTTGAATAAGGCAAATTATTATTTGTGGGATCAGCAAACCTAAGGAAATACCACGATGAACACATAAATGTATCCATAGTGTCACTTTCTCGTATTGCTTTCTTGTTACATTTTGGACATTTAACGCTTGACCAATTCCTATTACTACGAAGTGGGGACTCACCTTTCTGCTTTATATCAATTTCCTTTGGCAACTCAACAGGCAAGTCTTCAGTCTTAACAGGAACTACACCACATTCCTTGCAATGTATTATAGGAATTGGGCATCCCCAGTATCGTTGCCTTGAAATTAACCAATCTCTTAACCTATACTTTTGTTTGATTTCTGCCCAACCATCTTTTTCCCCAAATTCAACTATTAGGTTTCTGGCTTCGTTGCTATCTTTCCCATTTAAGTGATCTGAATTTATTAATTTACCTTCGCCAGTGAAGCATGGATTATCGCCATCAGAAGTATCCTCTGAAACAATGACTTTTGTGATATTTATATTGTATTTGTTAGCAAATTTAAAATCCCTTTCATCATGTGCTGGTACTCCCATAACTGCTCCAGTCCCATATTCAGCTAATACATAGTTCGCTAACCAGATAGGAACTTTTTGTCCATTTATTGGATTAATTGCTTCGAGATCTATTTTTATACCTAGCATTTCTTTATCACTATAATCTCTTTTGTAGGCTTTTCTTTTTGCTAATTGGTGTCTGAAATTATTAATTTTTTGTATTTGATCATTATCTGTTATTTGATCTAAGATCTTGTGATCAGCTTTAATAGCGATGTAACTTACCCCATATAAAGTATCAGGCCGTGTAGTAAACACTTTTATGCTTTCATTTTTATTAATGCTTAGCGCAAAACTTATTTGTGTACCCTTATACCGACCAATCCAATTGGCCTGCATAGTTTTAACTTTATCAGGCCAACCGTTTAACTCGTCTAAGTCATTAAGCAATTGTTCTGAATATTTTGTTATGCGTAAAAACCATTGCTTTAACTTTCTTTGTTCTACTTTTGCACCGGATCTCCAAGAATTTCCTTCAGAGTCTACCTGCTCGTTTGCTAATACAGTTTGATCTACAGGATCCCAATTAACTGTAGCCTCCTTTTGATATGCTAAACCAGCTTTATATAATTCTAGGAATAAATATTGTGTCCATTTATAATACTCCTTATGGCAAGTGGCTTGTTCTCTATCCCAATCGATTGATAAGCCTAATTTATTCAATTGACTCTTCATTTGTAAAATATTCTGATTAGTCCAATCCTCCGGCATTATCCCTCTATCTATTGCTGCATTTTCTGCTGGAAGGCCAAAGGCATCCCATCCCATAGGATGTAGTACCGCATATCCCCTCATTCTATGTAAGCGGGCGATTACATCTGTTATTACATAATTTCTTACATGACCCATATGAAGTGATCCTGATGGGTATGGAAACATAGAGAGCGCATAAAACCTTTTTTGGTCTTTCTCCGGTTGCGGAGTCCGATCAAGACCAATTTCTGCCCAATATTTCTGCCAATGCTTTTCTAAATTTTTGGGGTTGTATCGTTCAGATGGTTGATCTGAATGTGTCTTGTTGGTAGGTTTCTCCTTCACGGATTTCATTTGTCGTTTAAAGATCGTGACACATTGACGACCCTTTATACTGAATCGTTTGATTTCTATTAGCAGATCCTACTATTTTTAATCTTTCTATCTAGGTTATAGAATTAATTTAGCTAAAGCTAAATGGTTCAGATGCTTAGTTTTTATAAATATCAAGGCTTAGGAAATGACTTCATTATTTTGGATGAGGTCAAAAATCACTTATCAGCTTTCAGTAGCAATGAATTTAAGCTTTTTGTTCGTAAAGCTTGTAATAGGCGTTTTGGTATAGGGGCTGATGGATTAATTATTGTCAGCCAAACCGGTGTGGAGAGGAATATAAATATGAAAATCTTTAATTCAGATGGAAGTCAGGCTGAAATGTGTGGAAATGGTATTCGGTGTTTAGTTAGGTATCTATTAGATATGAATCAAATAAGTCATAAGCAAGAGTTAAGGATATCCACCTTGGCAGGATTGATTAAGGCAAGTATTGACAAAGATAAATTTGTTACTGTTGATATGGGAACTCCATCATTATTACCTAGGGAGATCCCTACACTGCTATCAATTGGTGATAGTGGAGTTCCTCAAGGGAATATTAATCTGGAAGGACAGACCTTTAAAGTGTTTGCGGCAGGTATGGGTAATCCTCATATGATCATTTATACTTCTGACTTGCAAAACATTAAGTTGGAGAATTTAGGCGAAAAATTAGAAAAAAATCGGTTTTTTCCTGCCGATACTAATGTCCATTTTGTACAGGTCTGTACCAGAAAGCTACTACAAGTAAGAGTTTGGGAAAGAGGGAGTGGTGTAACCCTTGCTTGTGGAACTGGTGCTTGTGCATGTGCAGTGGTTTCACATAAATTAGGTTTATGTGATGTTGGTGTTGATGTTGAATTACCTGGTGGTAAACTGTATATTGAATGGCCATTAGAAGAAGGAAGTGTATATATGAAGGGACCGGCAGAACCAATCTTCACTGGAGAAATTAATTTATTATCATAAATTTATATGGTTAAAGAATTAAACGATATTTATTTAGATGGAAGTGCTACTACTCCAGTAAGGGAAGCTGTTCTTAAACGTATAAAAGAAGTTGAGTCTTCTTACTGGGGCAATCCTTCAAGCCTTCATGTTCATGGATTAAAAGCTTGTGAACAATTAGAAAGAAGTAGAAGATCAATTGCAATTTCATTAGAAGCTGAAGAGTCGGAAATAGTATTTACTTCAGGAGCCACTGAATCCAATAAACTTTCTCTTATTGGCTCTACTACTAGATTAACGCCTGGTAGAATCGTAATCTCATCTGTTGAACATCCATCTGTTATTTCAGCAGCGAATTCTATGATGGAAAAGGGATGGGATGTTGCCTATTGGCCAGTAGATAAGTTTGGTAGGGTATTGTTATCTGAGATAGATAGACTACTTTCATATCCAACAAAGATAGTGTCTATTGTATGGGCCCAGAGCGAAGTTGGTACTATTCAACCGATAGAACAAATAGGTAAGATATGTAAGGAAAAAGGTATTATTTTTCATACAGATGCAACTCAAATACTTAGTCAACACAAATTTAATTGGAGAAAGTTACCTGTAGATCTACTTAGTTTTTCAGCACACAAATTTCAAGGACCTAAAGGAGTTGGGGTTTTACTAAGAAGAAAAACAATAACTAATAATCAAAATTTAAAAGAATTTAGTTCTGGGCAAGAGTATGGTATCCGGGCTGGCACACAACCAGTTGCCTTGATTGCTGGAATGGCATTAGCAATAGAATTATTGGATTCACCTATTAATCATCCTAATCTGACACATACTTCTGAATACCAAAGGATATTAACACTGACTAATAAATTAAGATTAGACTTAAAAAAAATAAGCTATATAAGTTTTACTGGTCATCCAATTCACAGATTATCGAATCATATTTCTTTATTGGTTGGCAACTCAAATAATCAACCTATCTCTGGTAGAAGACTTGTAAGAATTTTATCTGACAATGGGGTTAGTGTGAGTAGCGGTACTGCCTGTAGTTCAGGAAACTATAGCGATAGTGCAGTTCTAAAAGCTATGAATATCCCATCAGAATGGAGACAGTCAGGTTTAAGGCTCAGCTTAGGAAATTGGTTGAGTGAAGAGCAGATATTAAAAGTACCAAGAATTCTAAACGAAACCATATTATCATTGTCCTGAGTTTAGAAAAATCGACAGAATCTAATTCTATGTCAAAAAAACTACCGGAAAAATTATTTGATGCAGAGGCCCAAATCTATGATTCATTATTAAAATCTTTTACTAACAAAAACACAACACGTATTGCAGTAGATATTCGTTTTGAAGGTCTAAGACTGATGCCTATTGGTATAAGACTATCTAAAAAACTGATAGACTATAAATACAAGCCCTTATTAGCATTTGGCGATGCAGGATCTACGGCATTAGCAAGAAGGGAATCTCCTGAATTAGGCACTAATATTAAATCCTTTAAAGAAATAATGGATAATAAACTAGATGAATCATTTTGTAATCCAATAATAGCGATTTCACCTCAACCCTACGATTATGAGGAATTTGAGGCAATGTGTAACGATTATCGAGGCATCGTCATTATGCTAAATGGTAAATTAGATGACTCCGAGGTTGGCATAGGAAGTGTTGCTAGGGATCGTAGGAAGAAATTTATTATGAAATGGGAACAAATATATTGGTTGCAACCTTTTAAAAATGCAGCATTACTCCATTCATATCCTTCAAAGTGGACCTTATTTAAGCAAACAGATAATGGTTTTATAGAACATGAAGTCTTTGAAAAAAAACCTAATTCAGAGGAAATATTTGAATCACTTTTGTGATGAGAATATTAAATAAATTGAAAAATTTAGTCATAAGTTCTAGAGCTAGATCGATACTTCTAGTTTATTTATTATTACCTCTTTCTATTGTATTTTATATAGTTCGGATATCGAATGATAATTATACTATATACCAATCTAATTCTTCATATCTAATAAGTAGAGAATGTAAGCTACTAAATCAGGAAATTGTAAATACTTTGAATCATGAAATTGATGCTTGGAGTGTATCTGTGTTGGATTCAGAAAGAACATTAATTGCTGCATTAAATTCAGAAAAATTATTTATTCCAGCTTCAAATGTCAAATTATTTACTACAGCATTTGCTTTAGACAAATTAGGTAGTAACTTTAGACTCACCACTAAATTAATAAGTCGCAGAGACGGAATATTAGAGTTATGGGGAGAAGGCGATCCAGATTTAAGTGATGTAGATATTGAGGCGATTACGAAGCAAGCTTCATTGCTACTCAAAGATAGACTAGCTAAAAACAAACAACCTATTATAATTTTATATGAAGAGCCTAAAACAAACTGGTGGTCAACAAGTTGGCACCAATCCGATAGGTTATATAGCTATGGATCACCAATAACTCGATTAGCACTAGTTAGCAACTCAACAAGTACATCTATTAATGCGCCATTTGAGAAATTATTGAATGTTCTGGATTCAAAGATAAAATTATTTGATATAGAACCAATACTTCAAAAAGAAGATTTCACTAAGATTAAATTATTTCAATCATTAAGTGATTTCTTTTTAGGCAGAAAAGTTATTTTCGAAATACTTTCAGCTCCAATGGTTAGTTTGCTTAGCTTAGCAAATTCTGAAAGTCATAACTTCACGGCTGAAGTTCTTTTGAGAAATGCCGCCGGCAGCTGGAATCCTGATTTAGCTACAAATGAATTATCTAATTGGTTGCTATTAAAGGGAATTCCTGCCTCTGAATTTATCTTTGTAGATGGTAGTGGGCTATCTCGTTTAAACAAGGTAACAACAGCTGGTATTTCATCTTTGCTATGGCATATGGATCACCATAAATATTCAGCTATGTTCAAATCCTCAATGGCTATTCTAGGTGTCAGGGGCACATTAATTGATTTTGACGCACAATCATCTATAAAAGGAAATTTCTTTGGAAAAACTGGAACTCTAACTGGAGTCAGAGCTGTATCGGGCATACTTAATACAAAAAATAATGTTAGATATATTAGTATTATTAGTAATAATGCATCAGATCCCAATAAAACGATAGGTGAATTGCTAAATATCATATATAGATATGATCAATGCTAATGAAATCTTTTAGTTAATATTGTTCTCAGATAATCTATCTAGCTTGATCTTCTTTTATTAGACCTTGTTTTATCATTTGATGTTCTTTTAGCTGTCTCTAATTGGATTCTATTTAGTTCCTTTCTACCTGCAATAACAACATGATTGATTTCCTTTAGACGCCTTTCGAGTTCCTTCAAAGTATCATCTGCATATTGATGGGCCCCTTCCTGATAGTTACTTGCTTCTTTTTTAGCTTGTAATATGAGAACTTCACACTGTCTTTGTGTGTTTTCTCTAAAACTTTTAGCTTCATTATTAATATTCTCTGCATTTTTTAAAGCTTCTTTTTTTAGGTTGATACTTTGTTCTTTTATTAGTTCAAGTTGCTCAATTGCTTTAGCATTGTTATTTTCTAGCCGTTTATTTAGGTTATGACGGAGTTGCTGTTCTTCTATTTCAGCTTTTCTTGTTCTTTTTAGAATATCTTGATCAAGCTTGGCTTTCCTATTATTATAGCTTTTTTCTAAATCAACCATTTTAAGTTTAATATCTTTTTCAATTAGCTTTGCTTTTTGCTTGGCTTCCTCGATTATCTTCTCTGCTTGTTTTTGTGAGTATTCTTGTAATTTGTTAATTTGTCTTTCCGCTTCTTTTTTAACTCCTATTGTATCTACAAGCTTATCACGTTGTAATTTAGCTTTGTTTATGATCTCCTCTGAATATAATTTAGCCTGGTTTATATGTTTATCACCCGCCTGAATAATTTGAGCGGCTTTAATAATTTCGCTGGGTAAGGATTCTCTGATCTCGTCCAAAACATCGATTGCATCTTGTTCGTTTACTAATCTGTTTCCACTGAACGGTATTCTCCCGCCCTCAAGAAATATTTCTTCTAGTTGGTCTACTAGGTCAACGGTCGAGAGCCGAGACTCTTCCATGTTCAAATATCTTAGATTTACTAATTAAAATGCCTTTCGAGGTCATTGGCCACTCCTTTTGGAACCATATGGGATATTTTTCCGCCAAAGCTTGCAACTTCTTTTACAAGTGAGCTACTTAAAAAGCTGTGATGAGCTTCTGTAGCTAGATAAACAGTTTCGTAACTAGCATCTAGTGTTCTGTTCGTATGAGCAATCTGAAGTTCATATTCAAAATCACTCATAGCTCTTAGGCCTCTAAGAATAAGGTCCACTTTCTGTTCCCTAGCGCAATTGACAGTTAAACCCTCAAAACTTATGACCTGAACTCCTTTTAGGTCTTGTATCGCTTCATTTATTTGATTGAGCCTAGTCTCCAAATCAAAAGTAGATGCTTTAGCGGGATTCTTCAGAACAGCCACCACTACTTCTCCAAAGAGATCCAGACCACGATTTATCAGATCCAAATGACCAAATGTCAAAGGATCGAAACTTCCTGGGTAAAGTGCCTTCATCTTTATCAAATTTATTTATAAATGTAATCTAGAACTTATTTGCTTATAGTTGGAGATATCAATTTGAAGTTATGTCCCTCGATCTTGATGCAAAAAAGGTATTACTTCGTAAAATCCCACATGGCCTTTTTATATGCGGTGTTCAAGAAGCTGATGAAGTCAATGGATTTACAGCCAGTTGGGTAACTCAGGGTTCCTTTGAACCCCCATTGATCGTGATTGGTGTCAAGGCAGATGGTAGTAGCCATGGAATCATTAAAAGAACAAAAAAATTCTCATTAAATTTCCTTAGAAGCGATCAGAAGGACTTAGCAGCAGTTTTTTTTAAACCTCAAAAAGCCCTAGGTGGAAGATTTGAAACAGCACCATTTCGCTTAGGTAATCTTGGTTTGCCAATTCTGGAAGATTCAATTGGCGGAATTGAATGTGTAACAATTGGAGAAATTGTCCATGGTGATCACACAATCTTCGTTGGTGAAGTTAAATCAGCTTATTTAAATAAAGATGGCGAACCTCTAAATCTTAGCTCTACTGGATGGTCATATGGTGGATAAGCTTACTTGGAATCGTCATTAAATAATCAGAATTTATTAAGTAAGCCTCTTTTACTTAAAGAGAGACTTCAACAAATTCCAAATATACCTGGATGTTATTTGCTGTTTGATAGTGAACGCAGATTATTATATGTTGGAAAATCAAAGCATTTGAAAGATAGGGTAAGAAGTTATTTTCGGAATAATCAATATCTAAGTCCTCGTATAAAATTGATGGTTCGGCAGATTTCTGATATTGAAATTATCGTTACAGATAATGAGTCTGAGGCCCTAACACTTGAGTCAAACTTAATAAAAGATAGACAACCTTACTTTAATGTATTGTTAAAGGATGACAAGAAATATCCCTATCTATGTATTACATGGAGTGAAGAATACCCTCGTCTTGTAATTACTAGAAGAAGAAGAAAAAGAAATGAATTGGATCGTTATTATGGACCATATGTTGATGTGGGCTTATTAAGAAAGACTTTATTCCTTGTTAAAAGAGTTTTTCCACTAAGACAAAGATTACTTCCACTATATAAGAACAGGACTTGTCTTAATTATTCAATCGGTAGGTGTCCAGGTGTCTGTCAGCAAAAAATCAGTCCGGAATTATATAGAAAGACTCTTAATCAGGTGGCTATGATATTTCAAGGGAGAAGCCAAGAGCTTATAAAGTTGTTAAGAGTGAAGATGCAAAAATATTCTTTGTTGCTTGAGTTTGAAAAAGCGGCTGAATTAAGAGATCAGATCAGTGGGCTAGAAACTGTGCATCAAGATCAAAAGATGATATTACCAGATTCATCTATATCTTGGGATGTAATAGGTATCTCTAGTGATGACAAAAATTCTGCTATACAGATTTTTCAAATTAGATGTGGAAAACTAGTTGGTAGATTAGGTTATGTTGCACCCTCAAGTGATACTCAAGAAGAAATAATCCTAAAGAGAATAATCGAGGAACATTATAGTTTGGTTGAACCTGTCGAGGTACCTAATGAGATTCTCTTGCAATTTCAACTTCAAGGAGAATCAGTAATTAGTGAATGGCTTAGTGATTTCAAGGGGAGGAGAGTAAAGATTTCATGTCCAAAGAGAAATAAGAAATATGATTATGTTGAGCTCGTCAAAAGGAATGCAAATTATGAGCTTATAAGATTACAAAAAGGATATAAAAAAGATGAACTAGCTCTAGAGGATCTTGCATCATTACTTCAACTTGATAAATTACCTAAGCGCATCGAAGGTTTTGATATTAGTCATACTTCAGGCGCTGACACAGTTGCATCGCAGGTTGTATTTATTAATGGAATAGAAGCAAAGCAACATTATCGTAAATATAAAATCAAAAATAAGAATATAAGATTAGGACATAGCGACGATTTTTTATCCTTAGATGAGGTTATTGAAAGGAGATTTAAGAAATGGTCATTATATAAAAGGAATAATGGAGATATAGATCCTGATACACCTTCTGCTAAATCAAAATTAGATATATCTGCTTTAACTGATTGGCCAGATTTATTAATGATAGATGGAGGAAAAGGTCAATTATCAGCTGTTATGAAGACTCTACAGAAATTAAATCTTGACAATGAAGTTCTTGTATGTTCACTAGCTAAGAAGAATGAAGAGATATTTCTACCAGGAAACTCTTCTGCTATTACTAGTAATCCTGATCAACCTGGTGTTTTATTATTAAGAAGGATAAGAGATGAGGCACATCGATTTGCTATTAATTTTCACAGGTATAAACGAGGCCAAAGATTGACCAGATCCTCTTTACAAGATATACCAGGAATTGGACCAAAAAGAATAAAAACTTTACTAAATCATTTTCAATCAATAGATGCTATTAAAATCGCAAGTTTACAAGAACTTAATCAGACACCTTCACTTGGGAAAGAGATGGCCTTGAAAGTATGGGAATATTTTAATCTTAGTCATACTCAATAACAAATAGATAATAGTTACTATTTTTAAGACCTATAAAGTATTGTTTATTTATAATTATCAAAATTAAAGCAACGTCATAGTTATACTATTATTGTAAAAATGCATCTGGATTTCTTGATGACATTGCCCCCTGAGGCTTACCTGTGGTTCAAATCGCTCCATATCATTGGAGTTGTTGTTTGGTTTGCGGGACTATTCTATTTAGTCAGACTATTTATATATCATGTTGAAGCTAATGAACTAGAGCCTACCTTAGTAAAACCGTTTAAAGAACAATATGCCTTAATGGAGAAACGCCTGGCAAATATAATTACAACTCCTGGAATGGTTTTAACAATATTGATGGCTGTAGGATTACTAATTATGCAGCCTCAGTTCCTTTTGCAAAGATGGATGCAATTCAAGCTATTCTTTGTGTTCACATTACTTGTTTATCATTTATATTGTTATAGGTTAATGAGACAACTGAGTAATAATAATTGCAATTGGTCGGGCCGTCAATTAAGGGCATTAAATGAACTTCCAACACTTTTTCTCGTTATCGTTGTATTGCTAGTTATTTTCAAAAATCAATTCCCAACAAGTGCCGCTACTTGGCTCATTGTCGGACTTGTTTTATTCATGGCTGCTTCAATACAATATTATGCTAGATGGAGACGTATAAGGGAGGAGAGATTAAATGCCTCCTGAGCACAAAATAGATATTAATGAACTAAAGAAAATTATAAATTCAATTACCCCTAATAGTTGTCCCAAAGACATCAATTTCCATTCGCATACCATTTACAGTGATGGGAGTCTAACCCCAGCTCAATTAATTTCTCAAGCAGTTAAATATAATATTAAGCATATAGCAGTAACTGATCATCATTCAATTAATGCATACCCAGATTTACACTATTTGCTAGATCAACATAGAAATTCTCAAACTATAGTTCCCAAACTATGGACTGGAATAGAAATTAGCTGTATTTTAAAAAAGTGCCTAGTCCATGTTCTGGGATTAGGATTTGATCTTTCTTCTATATCATTAAATCCTTATACAACAGGGGAAGCACCTATTGGTAATAACCTAAATGCAGAAAATGTTGTAAAAGCTATTCATGCGGCAGGGGGATTGGTTATTCTTGCGCACCCAGCTAGATATAGAGTTGATTTTGTCGAATTGATTAATGAGGCACATAAATTAGATTTTGATGGAATAGAGACTTGGTATGATTATGAATATAATGAAAATTGGCATATCTCTGAGTTCATTTGTGAATCTATACATAATAAATGCCAAAAATTAAACCTTCTCTCAACTTGTGGAACTGATACACATGGAAATTCTATATTGGCACGGTAGTAATGTTTATTTAATATCAGAGCCAAATTTGTCTGACTCTATTGTTTCCTCAGCTTCAATAATAAGCTTTTTTATGCAATCTATTTGAGCTCTAGTGGCTGATTTCCACATTGCTCTATTGTGAGATTCTAATAATCTTTCAGCAATATCTCTAAGAACCCAAGGATTATTTTCGCTCAAAAAATCTCTTGTTAGCTTAGTATTAAGCCATTGCTCAAAGATCTCTGAATAACACCAATCTGGAACAAGTTCAGTTGCTGCATCATATCCAAATAAGTAATCTAGAGTGGCCCCCATTTCAAAAGCACCTTTATAGCCATGTTTTTTCATACCATCAATCCATTTTGGATTAAGCACCCGACTACGCATAACCTTATCTATCTCCTTTGCTAATTTGTGTATTTTTGGTCTTCCTGGCCTAGAACTGTCGCCTATCAAAACTTCTGGTTTCTTGCCAGATATGGTTTCTATAGCTGCTGTTATTCCACCATGAAATTGATAATAATCGTCTGAATCTAAAATATCATGTTCCCTATTATCCTGATTATGTAACACCACTTGTACATCATTTAATGTTTCTTTTAGGCCAGCAGTATCCATTGTAATTTTATCATCATTATCATATCTCCAATTACTCCAGGCTATATAAGCATCAGCTATATCTTTACGACTATTCCAATTTCCCGAATCAATAAGAGCTTGTAGTCCAGCCCCATAGGACCCAGGAGCTGAACCGTAAATTCGCGCATTAGAACCTGTGATCTTAGTTGACTGAATTAATGGATTCATTTCATCTGGTTCATCTAATATACTAAGAAGTTTTGTAGCTTTATTAACGTAATTAATTAGTTGAGGAAAGGCATCACGAAACAATCCAGAAATTCTAAGGATAATATCGACTCTTGGTCGACCTAGCACGCTAAGAGGAATTATCTCAAGATCTACAACCCTTCTAGTTATTCCATCCCAGACGGGTCTAATTCCCATTAATGCAAACAATATACAGATTTCCTCTCCTCCATTTCTCATAGTTGCTGTTCCCCAAACAGATAAAGCAATTTTGCGTAAGTGATTACCATTTTCCAAGATATGCAAATCTAAGATATTTTGAGCACTTTTTTTGCCAAGTTCCCACGCCGACTCAGTAGGTATTCCCCTTAAATCCACACTATAAAAGTTTCTACCTGTAGGTAAGATTTCATGTCGGCCTCTAGTTGGGGCTCCAGATGGACCGCTCTTTACACGTTCTCCGGAAATAGCCTTCAGAAAATTAGTTCTTTCTAAATTTGGTGAATCTAATAATCGATGATAAAGATCTTTTGCCAAATAAGTTATATATGGGTCATTGTTACTTTTAAGGTAGTCTTTAATGGGTTTAGGTAGTTTACTTACTCTTAAGGTATCTTGTTGCAGATCCAAGATTGAAGGTTTTATATATTCAATAATTTGTATTGACAGTTCATTTAAATATTCTATAACTTGCTTTTTTATTCTAAAGTTTTTATTGCTTATTGTTTTTAGAATATTTATATCTTTATTAGAGATTTCATCTGTAGGGTCATCATTCCATGGATCTAATTCGAGACTAAAAAGATTTGTTAACCATTGCGAGAGTCCTGGCTGATCATTAGATGGGGATTGGGCGATTTGAAAAAATAATTTATCTATAGTATCAACGTCCTTTGAAGTACCAAAAATATGAAGCCCTGTACGTATTTGAGACTCCTTAATTTCACATAAGTAAGATTCAATCTCAGAAATAAGAAATTTTATATTCCCTTCTCGGTTTTCAGTTGATTTATGCTTGCTATCAATTTCTGACCAGTTATTTTTGATTATTAGTTCTTTAATATTAATTTCAATTAGTTTTGCCCTTTCACTAGCCATTAATTTACACTCATAATATTCTTCTAACAGTCCTTCTAACCTTAATAGATCCCCATATAATCCAGACTTAGAAAGGGGTGGAGTTAAATGATCTATGATTACTGCTTGAGATCTCCTTTTTGCTTGGGAACCTTCACCTGGATCATTAACTATAAATGGATAAATATTAGGTAGATAATCTATAGCTATATGCGGAAAACATTGATCACTTAAGCCAACTCCCTTTCCAGGAAGCCACTCTAAACTACCATGTTTTCCTAGATGTACAACAACATGTGCCTTTTGAATATCTCTAATCCATAGATATTGGGCTAGATACCTATGGGGTGGAGGCAAGTCTGGGGAATGCAAATCATCGATATCATCCGGATCATAACCTCTACTAGGTTGAATCAAGATTGTTAAATTACCATATTTCTTTCCAGTAATAGGAAACCCATTTGGTTCTAAATCGATAGCATCTTTTGGTTCTCCCCAGCGCCTAGTAATAATCTCCTTTGACTCTTTTGGTAATTTCATCCACCATTCATTATATTCACTTAGCCTTAAGTAATCAAGGGGGCGCTTATTATGACTTTCGGGATCATTTGTTCTTGTTTTTGTAATTACTTCTATTAACTCTTTACTAGTTTTAGGATATGGATCATCACCTAAATAGTGCCCAGTTTCATCCAACCATTTGATTATTTCAATTGTACTGGCTGGTGTATCTAGTCCAACACCATTAGCTAATCTTGAATTTCTTATTGGGTAGTTGGCGAGAACTATGCAGATGTTCTTGTCTATAGTGTGTACTTCATTCAAAGTTATCCATGATTTAATATGCTGAGATACCCATTTTAAATTCGTTGACTCTGGCTGCATATAGTGAATTGCTGTGTTCAGTTGATTATTTGCCCCATGTTTTGTTTTAAAAGCACATGGTCTAGTTAAAATCCTTCCGTCTAACTCAGGTAATGCTATTTGCATAGTTAGATCAAGGGGTGATAAACCTTTTTTACTTTCTAACCATCTTTCCTTGGTTATAGAACTAGTAAGTATTTGGAAAACAGGAATATCTAATCCATCCCACAATGGAGAACCTAAATTTGCTTGGTCAAATTCAACAGTAGAAAAGGAAGTTGTAGTTATTACAGCTCTGACGTTTTCTTTTTTAAACTTACTAAATACTATTGCTTGTACATTTTCATCTCTGAGACTTGAAACCCATAATACTCTTGGTGTTAATGAATTCTCTCTTAATCTAAGATTTATTTCTTCTGCTAATTTAGTATCATCTGCTTGTAATAAAGCTCTGTATAGGATTACTCCTACTTTGGGCCCCTTCTCATTTCTCCAATCCCATTCCAGAGGATCACAGGGACTTTCAACTGTATAATGTTTGCAATTTATTTCTTTTCCTTTTATTATATTTTCAATTAAATGAAGAAAGGTCGACATATTAGCTACACCACCAACTTTTAAAAGTTCAGAAATTAAGGTCGTTTTCTCTAGTTCAATATTTCCTAATGAATTAAGTTCTAATTCATGTTCTTGAGTCCCAGAGAGAACAATCAGATACCTACCGGGTTTTTCTTTTACCCATATTTGTAGCTTTTCTAATCCATAAGACCAATGGCCTCTACTACCCAAAAGCCTAACAATTATAATTTCTGTATCTTTTGTAGAAGACGAAATATAGTGATCAATTTGCGCAGGATGCTCTAAGGCCTTTAGAGAAAGGGCTCTTATTTGATTTTCCCAACCGGAGTTTCTCTCAAGTTTTAACGTTGAGGATAGGCAGGCTATGTCAGTGCTGGCTGAGGTAAGGAATATGACAGGAGCACTAGTCTGTTCAACTAAGGTCAGTTCCTCGTCAGGATCATCTCCTGGAAGGCTTGCTAATCGATGCATTCATACATTCTCCGGCTTTTGCTTTTTATATAGCTTTGAATAATGAGAAGATTATTGGGTACTAGCAGTCGCGAAATGCATAAGTTCTTGCCCTACGCCTGGTTTAGAGGTAAATGTGTGCCATTTAAGGAAGCAAACGTTTCTATTGCCACCCATGCCCTTCACTATGGGACTGGTGCTTTTGGGGGGATGCGAGCGATCCCAGATCCTAATCAAAATTCTAGTATTCTCCTTTTTAGAGCTGATCGACATGCTAAACGATTAAGTCAAAGTGCAAAATTACTCCTAGCAGATTTAGAAGAGGGCTATGTACTTGATGCCCTTCACCAAACAATCAAAGCGAATCAACCAAATAAGCCTATATATTTGAGACCTTTTGTCTATACAAGTGATTTAGGAATTGCTCCAAGACTACATAATATTGAGACAGATTTCTTAATTTATGGGATAGAGCTAGGAGACTATTTATCCCCTAATGGAGTTAGTTGTAGATTTAGTAGCTGGACAAGGCAAGAAGATAATTCACTACCATTAAGGGGAAAAATTAGTGGTGCTTACATAACTAGTTCCCTAGCAAAAACAGAGGCAGTTGAAAGCGGCTTTGACGAAGCATTGCTTCTAAATTCAAGAGGGAAAGTATGCGAGGCTAGTGGAATGAATATATTTATTGTACGTGAGGGTAAATTAATAACTCCTAGTGTTGACCAAGATATACTGGAAGGAATAACTAGGGCCAGCATAATTCAAATTGCAAGAGATATTGACATAGATGTCATAGAGAGAGCCGTTGATAAAACTGAGTTGTTAATAGCAGATGAAGTATTCTTATCAGGAACTGCAGCTAAAATTACACCTATTAGAAAAATAGAATCGACGTCACTAAATGCCAATAGGCCTATAATGGATAAGCTAAGAAATATCTTAATTGAAATTACCGAAGGTAGAAATAATGAATACAAACATTGGATCACAAGAATCAACTTATAAACTTAATTAAAAAACTACACCACTAAAAACAATGAAAATTTCAAATTCAGATAATAAGCAAAACTTAATACTGGATAAAATAGTCTATCAAAGTGATTTCACAGACAGGCTCAATGATAATACTAAACCTGTTTTAGTATTCGATGGAGCGACAGGAACTTCATTACAAAACCTTGAATTAACTGCAAACCAATTTGGCGGTTATAAATATGAGGGTTGCAATGAAAACCTAGTTTTGAGCTGCCCAGAGGCTGTAATTGAGGTTCATCGTCAATTTTTGGAGGTTGGCTCAGATGTCATAGAAACAAATACTTTTGGGGCTAGTTCGATAGTCCTAGCTGAATATGGTCTGGAGGAAAAAGCTTATATCATCAATAGAAAAGCAGCTGAGATTGCCAGTACAATAGCTAACGAATTTAGTACAAAGTCAAAGAAAAGATTTGTAGCGGGATCGATTGGACCAACAACTAAATTACCTACATTAGGCCATATCACTTTTGATGAACTAGTCACATCATATGAAGTACAAGTTGCTGGACTATTAGATGGTGGTGTTGATTTATTACTTGTAGAAACTTGTCAGGATGTATTACAAATCAAGACAGCATTAAGCGCTATAGAAAATATTTTTTCAAAGAAGCAAAAAAGGGTACCAATTATGGTTTCCGTCACAATGGAAACTACCGGTTCGATGTTAATAGGCACAGATATATCTGCTGTTTTGACAATCTTAGAGCCATATGGAATAGAAATATTAGGTTTGAATTGTGCTACAGGACCTGAACAGATGAAAGAACATATAAAGTATCTATCACTATTCTCACCATTTGCGATCAGTTGTATCCCTAATGCGGGGCTTCCTGAGAATATAGGAGGCGTAGCGCATTACAGACTAAAACCTATTGAATTAAAAATAAACCTAATGAACTTCATTAAAGATTTAGGCGTAAGAGTAATAGGTGGCTGTTGTGGTACAACCCCTGAACATATCAAAGAACTTGTTCGACTAGCAGAATCTATAAATGAAAATAATGAGGTAAGACCTAATAGAAATAATAAGCAAGGATATTTACCATCAGCCTCATCCTTATATACATCGACTAATTACTCTCAAGATAATTCATTTTTAATTGTTGGAGAACGATTAAATGCAAGTGGTTCAAAGAAGGTAAGAGAATTATTAAACAAGGAAGAGTGGGACGGATTAGTCTCCTTGGCTAAAGGTCAAGTTAACGAAAATGCTCATATTCTAGATGTAAATGTTGATTATGTTGGAAGAAATGGAGAAGAAGATATGAAAGAACTAGTCTCAAGGTTAGTAACTAATGTCAATCTCCCACTAATGCTAGATTCTACGGAATATACAAAGATGGAAAGTGGATTGAAAGTAGCGGGAGGTAAATGTCTTCTAAATTCTACTAACTATGAAGATGGATATGAACGTTTTAAAAAGGTTATGGATCTTGCAAAAAAATATGGAGCAGGTGTTGTTATAGGAACTATCGACGAAAAAGGTATGGCAAGAACAAGTGCACATAAGTTATCCATTGCTCTTAGAGCATTTAAGGATGCAACAAATTTGGGAATATCACCATCAGAAATATTTTATGATCCACTAGCCCTTCCAATATCAACAGGTATTGAAGAAGATAGACTGAATGCATTCGAAACAATAAAAGCTATAAAATCCATTTCAAGTCAGTTAAAGGATGTCCATATAATCTTAGGAATTTCAAATATTAGCTTTGGCTTATCCCAAGCTGCAAGAATTACATTAAATTCCGTTTTCTTAAATGAATGTTGTAAGGTAGGTTTAGATGCCGCTATAATCTCACCTTCCAAAATACTTCCACTTTCAAAAATTAAGAAAAAAGAATTAGATATCTGTCTAGACTTAATCTATGACAAAAGAAAATACAAGGATGATGTTTGTATATATGATCCTTTATCAGAGTTAACAAAACTATTTGAAGGAATCTCTACAAGCCAAATTCGTAATAGTACAAAAGACTTAAGTAAAATTCCATTAGAAGAAAGACTAAGGCTTCATATTATTGATGGAGAAAGGATTGGAATAGAAGAAACTTTAAAGTTGGCTTTAAAAAAATATAAACCATTAGATATTATTAATAAACATTTATTGGAGGGCATGAAGGTAGTCGGAGATTTATTTGGCTCAGGACAAATGCAATTGCCTTTTGTTCTCCAATCAGCAGAAACTATGAAATCAGCAGTCGCATACCTGGAACCTTTTATGGATAAGGAGGGTGAGTCAAAACAAGCTAAGGGTATATTCTTGATTGCAACAGTAAAAGGGGATGTTCATGATATTGGTAAAAATTTGGTAGATATTATTCTTACTAATAATGGTTATGAAGTTATCAATTTGGGAATTAAGCAGGAAGTTTCAGAAATTATAAAAGCTCAGAAAAGATATAATCCTGACTGCATCGCAATGAGTGGACTGCTCGTTAAATCAACAGCCTTTATGAAAGAAAACCTTGAGGAATTTAATAAAAATCAAATTACAGTTCCAGTTATTCTAGGAGGGGCTGCTTTGACCCCTAAATTTGTTAATGTTGACTGCAATTCGACTTATAATGGACTTGTTATCTATGGCAAAGATGCCTTCACAGATTTACGTTTTATGGACTGTTATATGAAAGCCCGTAAACACAATAAATGGGATAATCTTCGAGGTTTTCTAGAAATCAATGAAAATAATTTACCTTTTAATAAAAAGTCTATAGTTAATCAGAACACTCAGAAATCATTATCAGATACAAATTCTAATTTTAAAGATACTACTATTACTACTTCTTCTTCTTCTAATACCACTAGATCTAATGTCGTAGAGGAAGAGATAGCAATATCACCTAATTTTTTAGGTAATAAAGTTTTTAGCAGTAGTGAATTAGATATCGACAAGATAATCTTTTATCTAGATAAGCAGGCATTGTTTGCAGGCCAATGGCAAATGAGAAGGTTAAAGAATCAAAGCAAGGAACAATATACACAATTCCTAGAAGAAAAGGCAGAACCAATTTTAGAATATTGGCTTAAACTTATACAAACTGATAATTTATTAGATCCAAAGGCAGTTTATGGTTATTTTCCTTGTGGTAGAGAAGGTAACAACATCTGTATCTTTGACAAAGATGGAGCAACCTTATTAGGTAAATTTAATTTTCCAAGACAAAAGGGAGGTAATCGTTATTGCATAGCTGATTACTATAGAGATCTTGAAAATAATCAACCTAAAGATTTTATACCAATGCAGGCTGTCACTATGGGATCAAAAGCTAGTGACTATGCTCAACACCTTTTTCAATCAGATTCATATTCTGATTATTTATTTTTTCATGGCCTAGCAGTACAAATGGCTGAAGCATTGGCTGAGTATATTCATTCTATAATTAGAATAGAATCAGGTTTTAAAGAATTTGAACCGGCAGAAAATAGGCAAATATTAGCTCAAAAATATAGAGGATGTAGATTTTCATTTGGTTATCCTGCATGTCCCGATGTATCAAATTCAAGGAAACAATTAGAGTGGTTAGAAGCTCATAAAGTTGGTTTAACCATTGATGATTCTGATCAGTTACATCCTGAACAAAGTACTACAGCACTAATAGCTCTACATTCAAAAGCGAGGTATTTTACTGCTTAAATTTCCTTATGGCTGTTGATATTTTTGAATAGCACTTATTTATTCGTTAACACGTATTTGATAAATACTATTCATCTACGGCGCTTAATTTAATCCTTACATAAATTTTCCATCGTATCAATTACATTTTGCTGAAATTCGTCTAATATGTCTGAATCACTAAGGTCTATCCCTTCGCCGGCGGCATTTTGGGTGAGTTCTTGGAAATGAAAAGCACCCTCCCCATTCGCGAGAAACTCCATAGCAGAGGTTTCTCCACTTTCGCGAAAGGCATCGCAAAGAGCCATGAAGGCTGAATCTTCTGTGAACTCCCAGTCCATTTAGGAAGTATTTCTCATTGCTGTTTAGCTCTTACCCCCCTGCATCCGTCAACCATTTAGATGCAAAATGTGCCAGTAATTTGGATTGTACTTTGGCTCTTGTGCTTCATGGATCACTGAGAACGCTTTTATAGCAGTAGATCTCTTCATTAGTAGGTCATTTAGAAAGATTTGTAGAAATTGAATATTTTTTGGGTTCCATCACATTCAATCAAGAATCCTTAACCACAAAAAGAGATTTAGGGTAGAGGTTGTTCAAAAGACTCTTTCCCTCATCGAAGGATAAAAACATATCTTGTTTCATGGAAAGGCAGTGAAAGCCTATCCATTGACTTATGACTAGTACTCCTCTCAAGATAGATTTACCTGCATAATTGCGAGATCCATTCTCAATGTGCCTCAGAAGCCCACAGGGCTGCGAGAATCAATTTTTTACATAAAGTTTGTCACAAGCCAAAAATGCAAAGCTGAAGGACTCAGAACAGCCTGTAAGGACCTAGTACTGATTAATTGGGTAGAGAAACCTAACTTAAAGACTTTCAAATTGTGGAGAATATTTCCTAAACTTAGACTAATAAGACACAATCCTATTAGGTTAGTATGTAACTGGCTTATATGGCACAGATCATTATTCAACAAGATGCCAAATGAAGAACACACATTAGGACTAGAGAAATATTGGAATCAAGCATTAAAAATTAGTAAAACGGCAACAGAGTCAGGTTCTTTAGTACCTCTTGAAACTCAAATCATAAAAACCTATAATAATAATGAACAAACTTTTGAACTAAGAAAACTAATATCAAAAAAGCCACTTCATTTATTCAAACAATCTAAAAAAATTAACCCTTTTCTACCATGGGATAAAAACTTGGAGATATCAAAAATAGAAGATCATCATATATTATTACTAAATAAATTTCCTGTAGAGATTGGACATATGTTATTAATTACAAATTCATGGGCTCCTCAAAATGGCTGGCTGACGTTACAAGATTGGAAAGCTTTAGATTTAGTCAACAAGGATACCTCAGGTTTATGGTTTTTTAATAGCTCATCAGAAGCTGGTGCAAGCCAACCTCATCGACATTTTCAACTATTAAGAAGATCAATACATGCTAAGTTCTGTCCAAGGGAAGTTTGGTTTCAGAGATTTTTAGATGGGCAATTGAGTAATGAATCTGATATAAATAAAAGTTCCTATATTACAGACATAGATCAATCTCGATTAGAAGAAAACTATTTGTACTGTAAATATCTAGAAGCTTGTGAAAATCTTAGAATTGGAAGCCCAAGATATAACCCAAATCCTTTAACACCATATAATCTAATACTCACTAACCAATGGTTATTTATTACAAGGAGGTCTAGAGATAATCTCAATGGTTTCAGTATAAATGCATTAGGATTTGCTGGTTATCTTTTAGCTACAGAGTTCTCAAATTTAGATTGGCTAGAATCAAATGGCCCTGAACATTTACTTGAAAAGGTAGTTAACCCACTGATCTAACGAGATCAACTGATATTTACAACTACATATTCAGGTAGATATATTAGATAAATCAAGTTAATAATTAATATTTACAATATGCTTATAATTTATAAACTGCAATATTAGTTTTTGGATGTTGATTTATAGCTTACAGATTGGCAATTTCCTGGAATTGATTTAGGCTTAAGTGAAATGAGGTAGATTTGTGAGTGAGCCAGAACCCGATGCCAAGTCAAGGCGGATATCACTTGAGCTGCCGAATGAACATATAAATCATATAGACCAGCTCATGAGAGAATGGGGATTAAGAGCTAGGGGAGATGTACTTAAAAGACTTTTAGATGAGGTTTTGCCAGAAAGTGATATAGATCTTACAAATATAATAACTGATAAAGAAATCAATAAAAAAGATAGTTTTATAACCAAAAGTAGTAAGTATAATGAAAATAAGGCTCTCGTACTCATTACGAAATCTGATACAAAAAGCTCGCAAAAAGATTCAGAATATCCATCTGAATCATCTAAAATACCAAAATTAAATTTAGCAAATAATTCTATAGACCTTCCAACATTTGTAAGTAAAAGGACTAAAGTATTAAAAACTAGCCTTAGAGATATTCAGAGGAATACACATCTAAATGACAACCTGCTAAATACTGTTTCATCCTTGCATCTCCAACATGCATTAGAAGCATCTACTAAACATTGGCTTTCATTGTATGGGAATAAGCCTAAGGAGAATGTTGTTGAAGCAGGAATGATATGGTTAGCTAGAGACATATGGCCTAATTTAGATAACACAGATGGGATTACATTTACATGGACAGCAGCAAATAGACTAGTAAAAGAGTATTGTAAAGATTGGAAAGAGGCAGAGCCTACTCTAGAAAGTATAATTGTTGTCTCTGGCTTACTAGAAGATCCATTCTCATCTAAACAGTTAAAGGATAGAGTCCCAACATTAATCCGTAGATTTGTTAATAGGTTTAAGCGAAGTCATAATGTGACTTCATTTCAAACACTTGAATCAACAATGACTTTACATGGTGCACTTAAGTTGTTAGATATATCAACTAGAGCGGGCACGCCACTTACATTAAACAATATAAGGGATTCTTACAAAACTAAAGCTATGAAGGTTCACCCTGATTCTGGTGGTTCTTCAGAATCTATGAGAAAGGTTAATGAAGCCTATCAATTACTCAAAGAACTTTACAGAGATTCAACCCAGTAATAACCAAATCAAACAAGACTAAGTCTAAGACTAGATACGAGTCTTAGACGAGACATATGAAACTCTTTTGATTGAAGTTATTTATAATTAATATCCACAATAATAACTTTGTCAGAAGTGAACCAATAGCCTTTTGGAACCGTGGCTGCAATTTCTTTTATTTAGAATAGCTGGTTAAAAAAATCTACTCTTCTCTTGTAAGACTCGGAATAAGTCTCGGAATAAGTCAAGAAGGAGACTAGTGCGAACGGGTAATTGAACCTGCAAAAGTTTCGTTTTAATCTGATCGCTAACTATTATGAGAGGTTGCCTTCATTCTAAAATGCAATTAATGGGCATTTATCAATATGAGAATGGCAAATAGTGCACTTTCCTAGTGTCCCGTCTATGTCCAGAGTTTTTTATCTGATAATAAAACCTTTGGTAGTCTTACATTCTACTACTGCGTAACTGTCGCATAGACAGTTACGCAGTAGTAGAATGTATTTGTACAGGAATTAGCCAATAAATAACAGCAGCGCTGGTCGATAGAAGTAATCTAACTGATCTAAATTGAGTCTTGTAGTTGGACTTAATAATAGACTAAAATGCGACCTACGATAAATAAATTTATTGAACGTACAAATAACAAATATCAGTTTTTATCCTTAAAAACAAGCTAAAGAGGATCTTTTAACTCATTTAAAAATTAAGAATTTTCATTGCTCCATATTTATCGCAGAAAAATCTATTGCCAGTCTTACAAGTATTCACATGGTCTATAAATTGGACTTAGAAAGGGACTAGAATGAGACAACTGGTTATGTATAGATTCTCGCTAAATTGCTCTATATATAGCAATATTTCTTCCCCTAATAGCCTATTTCCCGTAAGACAATTTCAATTCAACAATGAAAAATGAAAATGGAGCTCATAAGCAGTTCCCCATAGGCGAGATAGTTCAGGTTACTTGTAAGGATATAGACAAAGCCGGCTATGGCATATCAACTTGGAATAAAAGAGTACTGGTTACTCCTGAACTTGTACCTGGGGATACTGCTTATCTGCAGATCAAATATAGGTCTGGTTCAAGATGGTTTACTAATATTGTAAATTTTAGTTCATTATCACTACACCGCAGAATTCCTCCTTGTGACAAATATCGTGATTGCGGGTGCTGTAGTATTCAGCATATTACTGATGAGCAACAATATCAGATTAAAATTAATCAACTAGAATATTTAATAGGAACTACATTGAAGATAGATTGTAAGCTAACTAAACAAAAGCAGAATAATGGTAGAAATATCAATTATAGAAATAGAGCAATAATGCCATTTAGTTTTGATAATAATCAAATACTAATGGGTTACTACAAAAGAAATACTCATACTATTATAGATATTAATTATTGCCTTGTACTTGATGAAAGAATCAATAGATCTCTAATAGTTCTAAGAAGTAAATTAGAGAGCCTACTAAAAAATGGCGAGTTAAATATTAATGCTATGAAACAAATCAGCCACATCTGTATACGAACAGGAGCAAATTCAGACCAATCCCTGCTCACTTTTGTAACAAGAAAATATTCTAGTCAATTCACTAATATAGCCCTAAAAATCTTCGATCAAAATATAGCCGGTATCACCCTTAATATTCAACCTGAAAGTAACAATGTCATTTTTGGTAAGAACACTAAAACACTAATAGGCAAACCCTATATTGAAGAAGTATTCTGCGGTCTAAAATTTAGAATAGCAAGTACAACATTTTTTCAGATTAATTCTCCTCAGGCTGAAACTGTAGTAAATTATATAATACTATTTCTTAAGAAATACGGCAATGTTAATAGCATAATAGATTCATACTGCGGAATTGGTACTATCTCATTACCATTAGCAAATTCAGGTTATTACGTAATAGGTATTGAAATTAATCAGGATTCAATAAAACAAGCAAAAGATAATGCATACATAAATAATATTGATAATGTTCAATTCATTAATGGAGATGTGAGTAACATATTAGAGGAATATTTAACTGGAAGCGTAGGGCTAATACTTGATCCTCCTCGGAAAGGTTTAGATATTCATTTATTACAAGTAATAATAAAATATAAACCTAAGTTAATTGCATACCTTAGTTGTAATCCATCAACAATGATAAGAGACCTTAAATACTTGTTAGAACATGCTAATTATACTATCAACCAAATTTACCCAATAGATTTCTTTCCCCAAACAACACATATGGAATGTTTGGCAATAATTAGTCTAGCTAACTCCTGAGTTCTGCAGATATCAATTTCACCAAAGCTTCTCTAACTTTCTCATGTATTGGATTCACATCTTCATCTGTTAATAATTTCTTCCTTGATCGATACCATAATCTATAAGCTAAACTGCAATGATCTGATTTTAGTTGTCCACCCTCAAAGCGATCAATCAGTTCGGCCTTCTCCAAAAGTGGTTTACCAGCTTTCATAATTACTTGTAGTGCCTTAGAAGATAAACAATCTTTACTAACAACGAAGGCTATATCGCGCTCTATAAATGGAGTTGTCATATAATCCTTAAAGATAACATTCCATTTATTCTTTCGTGTAGCTGAAATTAACAGGCTTTCAAATTCAACATCAAACAGGTACGTTTCGTTTGGAAGCCCATGGACCTCAGCTAAAGCCGGATGTATTTGGCCAAATTTACCAATAGCTTTCCCTTCTACAACTATTGAACAGGCTCTCCCAGGGTGAAGATTAAACTCCACATTATCCTTATATGGTAAATCTGTTGAATCAATTTTAAGTTGCCTAAAACAATTGGCAAGAATTCCTCTAGCTTGATAATAACTTGGTGGACTATATTTACCATTGCTAGACCATTTTTCCATTCTTTTTTCTCCACAAATTACACCTGATAACATAGGTGTTTCTTTTATTTGCTTTTGATGTTTGGTGAAGATATTACCAATTTCAAAAACCCAACATCCCTTTTGGCCTGAATTTAAATTTCTTTTGCAGGCTTTCAGGTGTTCAGGTAATAATGAAGTTCTTAGATGGCTTGTTTCCTTAAGAAGTGGGTTTTTTATTCCTACCCTCACAGCATCATTTAAGTCCTCACCCACAAGAGATAGTGTTGTAATCTCTTGAATACCTTCATTACATAAAATCTCTCTTAGTCTTCTTTCAGCAAGCTGTCGTGCATTTAATATACCAGGCCTTAATGGACTGGGTAAATTATCTTCAAATTGGTCATAACCAATTAATCTTGAGATTTCTTCTATCAAATCAATTTCTCTGTGTAAATCCTTGTTTCTGTATCTAGGGATAATAATATTCCATCCTACATCTATTTTTTCAATTTCACATCCTATCGATATTAGAGATTGCTCAATTTCATGATCAGATATTTCTCGTGTATTGTTTATTGATAAATTCTCGTTAACCCTTTCTATTTGACTACTAGATATTTTTTCTTTATCCACAGTGTCAAATTTTAATTTACCTAAGACTTGTTTTACCCTAGACTTCCTTAGCATTACTAATCTATTTGCTATATTCCTATTTCCAGAATACCAACTACCTATTAATTTAGTAGGAAAATTTTCATTATAGATTTTGATTGCCTTTTCAACAGGTATAAAGTTCCCTTGTGTTGCTATGCCCTTTTCATAACGGATACTCGATTCAGTTCTAATACCTAATTTTCTTGCAGAATTTCTTACTGAAACCTGTGAGAAGATTGCTGATTCCAACCATATTCTCCTAGTATTTTCATCTACACAAGACTCTATACCGCCCATTATTCCAGCCAATGCGATTGCAATGTCGTTACATGTAACGACATTGCAATTATGATCTAAAGTATATATTTTCCCATCAATTGTATTAATTTCCTCTCCATTCCTTGCTTGTCTCAAGTTAAAACTTTCTTGATTAACTTTGGTTTTAGTAATAGCTTCTAATTTATCAGCATCAAAAGCATGTAATGGTTGTCCCTGTTCCAACATAATGTAATTTGTTATATCAATTATTAAATTCTTAGATGTTATTCCTGAATTTTCTAATCTATTCTTTATTGTATTAGGTGATGACTTATTACCATCAACACCTTCTATTAAGGTGATAGAATATATACCTTCATTTTCCAAAATAGTTGAATTAAATTTGCTGTTCTCTATAGGTTTTGGATCAATCAAAACTTTATGGCTAGGTATTCGTATTTCAGAATTTGTAATTGCTGAGACTTCTCTTGCAATTCCATGCAAAGACATACCATCTGGCCGATTAGCTGTAATAGCTAAATCAATTATCTTGTCATCCAATCCTAAAAGTTCTGATACCTCATCACCCAATTTAAGTTGCTTATTTGATATATCATCTAGTATCAAAATACCTTCGTCTAATCCGTTGATTCCTAGTTCAGATTTGGAACAAATCATACCTTCACTTGATACGCCTCTCAATTCACTTTTTTTAATAGTTAAATTGTTTGAAGGAAGGTGCGTTCCAACAGTGGCTACTGGCACATGTATTCCACTCCTTACATTTGAAGCACCACATACAATCTGAAGCAATTCATTTTTTCCTATATCAACCTCGCAAACAGTCAATCTGTCTGCATTTGGGTGAGGTTTCGTATGATTTACAAAACCGATGACAACTCCTAAGGCCAATTTGGAAAGATCATCTATTGCTTCCACTTCAAAACCAGACATTGATAGTTTTTCTGCCAGTTCTTCTACAGAAACTGATATTGTCACCATTTCCTTAAGCCAGGACAAAGAAACCCTCATGGGTAATTAACTAGTGGAAATTGATCCTACGAATTGATGGGTGGGTTTAGGTTAGGTCCTGTGAGCTTGTAAGATGTTGGTTTGTAATTTCGTAACGCATTTGAGGCGTCACGTCCTTTATGGCAAAAAGCAAGGGCGTCCGGATCGTGATCACTCTCGAGTGCACTGAATGCCGGTCCAATCCCGCCAAGCGGTCTCAGGGTGTATCTAGGTATACCACTGAAAAAAACAGGAGGAACACAACCGAAAGGTTGGAAATCAAAAAGTTTTGTACCTACTGCAACAAATCCACTCCCCACAAGGAGATCAAATAAATATTCCCAAAACCTGATCGCTAAACAAATGTCTAATTCATTTTTCAAACAGAAACTTTCTCCAGTAAAACCAGGAGATCCAATTGATTACAAGGATGTTGATCTTCTAAAGAAGTTCATAACAGATCGTGGGAAAATTCTACCGAGAAGACTAACAGGACTAACGGCTAAACAACAGAGAGACTTGACTACGGCCGTAAAAAGAGCGCGAATTATAGCCTTACTACCCTTTGTCAATCCTGAAGGTTAACCCTTAGCCTTTATAAACTCCTTATTAAGCTACAACTTTATGAATGAATTAAAACCGTGATAATTGACGAAATTAATTCATTAGCGGAAAAATATGACTTACAACAAATACTAACTGATGAAATAAAAAATCAATATATAGATCTAACTCAACTAAAAACTTATACAATAGATGAAGAGAAAACATATGAGATTGATGACGCTATCTCTCTTGAAATTAATAAAGAGAGAACCACTATATGGATTCATATAGCTAATCCATCGAGTTTTATTGATTTGGATAGTGAAATAGATATAAAAGCAAGAAAAAAAGCTACAAGTATTTATCTTCCAGATAGGGTGAATTTGATGTTGCCTCAGAAGATTACAAATAACCTTCTAAGTTTAACTTCGGGAAGATTGGCTCCAGCCTTAAGTGCTTCTATCGAATTAAATCAGGATGCTGAAATTATTAACTATAGTATTTTACCTAGTATAATTAGAACTGATTACAATTTAACATATAAGGATGCCGATGAATTAATAGAACTTAAACCACCTCAAGAGGCTGAGCTGGCATTATTATCCAAGATAATGATTAAAAGATATAAGTGGAGGCTAGCGAAAGGAGCAATAATGCTTGAGCAGCCGGAAGGCCGATTAAGTTATCAAGAACAAGACATCATACTTAATATTGTAGAACCCACTCCTTCTAGAATGTTAATTAGAGAATGTATGATATTAATGGGGTTTGTAATATCTGATTTCGCAAAAAATAATAATATAGCTATACCATTTCGTATTCAAAATGAGTCAGACATATCATATAGCAATGTTTTTAATGACAATATCCAACATGTGCGAAACTCTGCAATTAAACAAAAATTATCCAGAGCTAAATTCACAACTACACCAGGAAAACACTTCAGTCTAGGCTTAGATTCATATGTTCAGGCTACTTCACCTCTTAGAAGATATTCTGATTTAATAGTTCATAGACAAATATTTGCTAAAATTTTAAATTGTAAATTGTATAATAAAAGTGAGATGGATTGTCTGATAACAGAATTTAATAAACGTTATAGAGAATCTCTGGAGATAATCAAAGAAGCTAAGGCTCAAATACTCTTTAAGTGGTTAAAACTAAACAGAACTAATTTATGGACAACATATTTTCTAAGAAATATTAGTTCTAAGGAGAATCTAGTGCTTTTGTATTTTAATGAACTTGAGATGGAAGTATACTGTAACTTAGATTACATTGGAAAGTGGGGGATAGGTCAAACAATAACCATTCAAGCCATAAGTTTCAATGCATTGAAAAATAAAGTCCTTTTTAAGGTCATGAGTTAAAAGTATTTATAACGATAAATGTCAGTTATTTTCATATTATGTATATCCGATTCCTAGACTGGCTATGTGCTTAAGAAACTCTTAGATAAAAAGTTATATTTAACTGACAGGTTATAACCAGTTGCAGAGATAGATGACTTTTGTTCTAACAACACCACTTTATTACGTTAATGACAAGCCTCATCTAGGCAGTACATACACCACATTGGCATGTGATGCAATTGCTCGTTATCGAAGACTAGTTGGAGAACAAGTAATCTTTGTCACAGGAGTAGATGAACACGGACAAAAGATACAACGAACAGCTGAGTCACAAAGCAAAAGCCCTCAGGACCATTGTAATATAGTTACTAAACAGTATCGTGAATTGTGGGATTATTGCGATATTAGTAACGACAAATTTGTAAGAACAACTAGTTCTATTCACAATTTAGTAGTAAATCAATTCTTTAATCGGGTCGAAGCCTCCGAAGATATCTACATTGGCCATCAAAAAGGATGGTACTGTGTTGGTTGTGAAGAATTTAAAGAAGCTGCAAATTCAGAAAGTACACCAACCTGCGATACCCATTTAAAACCTCTGGAATGGCGAGATGAAGAGAATTTATTCTTTAGATTATCTAAGTATCAAACTGCGATTGAAAAACTTGTTGATAAAGATGATTTCATATTCCCCATTAACAGGAGAAATGAGGTTCGAAATTTTGTTAATAACGGATTAAGAGACTTCTCAATATCAAGAATTAATGTGTCATGGGGTATATCAGTACCCAGATATAATGGTCATACATTCTATGTTTGGTTTGATGCTTTGCTAGGATATATATCATCACTATATTCAAGCGATAATGATATTGATTTAGCTGATATTAATAAGAAAGGATGGCCAGCATCCTTACATATTGTCGGAAAGGATATCCTCAGATTCCATGCTGTTTATTGGCCAGCTATGCTTATGTCAGCAGGGCTAGACGTACCCAGACAAATATTTGCCCATGGATTTTTAACTCGTGAAGGAAATAAGATGGGTAAGTCTACAGGAAATGTTATAGACCCCAAAAGGCTTATCAGTAACTACGGGATAGACCAAGTAAGGTGGTATCTATTAAGAGACTTTCAATTCGGCCAAGATGGCGATTTTCAGCAAAGGAGATTCGTTGATCTAATCAATAATGATTTGGCTAATAGTATTGGTAACCTACTAAATCGTAGTAGCTCCATGTCTAGAAAGTGGTTTAGTAATTCAACACCGGAGGTTCAGGCTATCCCAGAAAGTGTCTTGTCTGTTAAATCGATTGACGTTATAAATAAGTGCAAAATAAATATGAACTTATTGCACTTCTCAACAGTAGCAGAATCAATTTTATCCCTTTCAAAAGAGGCAAATACTTATTTAAATGGAAAAGCACCATGGAAGCTTATTAAAGATAGTAAAAATCAAGATGAAGTAAGGATCGTTATCTATAATGTTTTAGAAACTACAAGAATTATAGGCATTCTATTAATGCCTATTCTCCCTAATCTTAGTAGTAAGATATTATCTCAACTCTCTATAAAAAGTAGTCAATGCAATTGGAAAGATCATCTTACCTGGGGACTATTGAAACAGGGCGAGTTATTGCCAGAGAGTCAACCGGTAATAAGTAAGATCGAACTAACAGATTAGAAATGACTAAGTTCAAATTATATATATACTCAATCATACTAATTTCAACATTATTTAATACAGGTTGTTATTTTTCAAGTAAAAGAAATGAGAGTGAAAACAAATATAGCTTTGATAACATACAGCTTACAAGTACTAATACAAAAGGTAAGACTGCATGGAATATTTTAAGTCCTCAAGCCCGTTTTGAGAGAGACTATAATATAGTTAGAGCTAAGGAATCTATTATAACTATATATAGAGGTAACTATCCAAAATTTGAAATTAGAGGTGATAGCCTCACATCCCTAAATGATCTAGATTTAGTTGTAATTGAAGGTAAAATTTCTATCACTACATTACAGAGGAATACCGCAGCTCAAAAAAAGGTCAGGAGGAAAAGATTATCTACGACTGATAACTATGATCTAGGAATATATAAGGGAGATTCACTCACTTGGGACGTCCTAAATAACAAGATTATTATCCACGAATATCCTAATAATTTTAAAACTAATCCTGTTGACAATATCACAAAATACATCTGTTACATAGACAGTGGATGCAGACTAATCATGTAGTGGGTTGTACTTATTCAGAATTTATCAGTAATTCCAATAATTTATCTGACCAACCAACAAACCATTTTTCATCAGACTTAGAAAAGCATCTAATTGAAGATCCCCCTAATATTACCCACCCTCTTTCGGCCAAAGGATATATTAGTAGGGATGGTATATTTTCTAGTATAGAATCAAATTCATTACGTTTAGGATATAATTTTGTATTTGCCATTGAGATAAGACCATTTTTTTTTCTTGCTTCATTACATATTGATTGAGGTATAAAATTTCCTGGACCTAATATACCTCTTCTTAAAATAACCTTTTGGTCCCAATATATTAACATAGTTGCAGCAGGAGTTGCTGTCAACAAGAGCTGGCTTCCCCAACCAATTTCATTACGAATGTAATTATTTATCTTATCATCTATAAAAATGCCTTGATCACCATCTAAACGATGAGGTTCAGATTTGTTAGCCGAAGAGCTTGGTGATAAAAAGGAAATCAACATTAAAAGGACAGAGGAAATAGCTGCTAGTACCTCTGCTCTTTGCAAACTAGGGTTAATTTCATATGAATATAAGTAATTAAAAATTGTTAGAGACATTATTAGTATTCCCAGGTAAAAAATTATTTTATCTTTTCTAGACATAGTTAAGAACTTTACCTAGTCAGCTCTTGCTAATTATATTTTAGCATGAGTTGAGTTCTTTGACATAGATTAAAAATAAGTAAAATAAAAGAACTATAGGTCTTTGCATTACTAAGATAAAAATAATAATTGTATAACCCAAGAATTCAATGTTCACAAACAACCCAATAAATAAAGACTATGGTTTAAGGAAAAGTTCAACAATATTAGTTTCGGGTGGTTCTAGAAGTGGAAAGAGCAAGTGGGCTGAATACTTAATTAGAGATCATCCCAAAGTTTGCTATATAGCAACAGGTGTTAACGATAAACAAGATGAGGATTGGCAAAAGCGTATTAAAATCCACAGGGATCGAAGGCCAAATCACTGGCGAGTTATAGAGTCGAGTAAAAATTTAGCAAATATAATTGAAAAAAATAACACTAACAGTATTTTAATAGAATCACTTGGTGGATTTGTCGCATCTAACATACATATTAATCAATGGGATTGGGAAATTCAATTGAAGGGCCTTGTAAAAGTTTTGAGACATAGTCCAAATACTATAGTTATAGTAATAGAACAAACTGGTTGGAGCGTTGTCCCTGAAACTGAAATTGGAAACAAATTTAGAGACAGACTAGGAAGTCTTTCGTTAGAGTTAGAAATGATTGCTAAAAGTTCATGGTTAGTGATACAGGGTAGAGCAATCAATCTAAGAGATATAAGTGTGCCTATACCATGAGATTAAAAAAAGATAATTTAAAGATTGAGGTCGCTCTATTTGAGCCAAGAATTCCACAAAATACAGGAAATATCGCCAGGACCTGCGCTGCATTTAATTTCCCATTACATCTTATAGAGCCATTGGGTTTCTCTCTCGAAGATAAATATCTTAAACGTTCAGGATTAGACTATTGGCCTTATATGGATATAACAGTTCACAAAGACTTTACACAGTTTACAAACTCAATCGCGAGTAGTCAGAGAATAATTGGTTTAAGTAAGTCAGCAAATAAGAATCTATCTGAATTCGACTTCCAATTTGAGGATGTCTTATTATTTGGACGTGAAGATAATGGCCTTCCAAAACACATTAGAGAAGCATGTAAGGATATTTTATCTATTCCAATGCCTGGAGGAGCTCCGCAAAATAATAATCAAGGCGTCAGAAGCCTCAACCTATCAAGTTCGGTAGCAATTGTGAGTTTTCATGCAGGTTTAAAACTAGGTCTCTTCTAATCAGTTAATCTGTGTGAAGTAAGTATTCATATGAAATCAAAAGTAATATAGCAACTAATGGAAGTTGTTAATAATAATAAGGAGTTAATTTTTATAGCATTAACAATTTTCTCTAATATAGGTTTAACTTCATTCTGGGCAATTAACAAGTCCCGAGCTCTCCAATACAAGGGCTTTTCCCATGTATCTCCATCATGCCAACCTGATTTTTCATATTCAACTTTCTCTGATGAAAGCCTACTCTTAATATATTTCCAGGCACTATATTGTGTTAATAGTAATATCAAAGGGAAGGACATACTTATTGTTAAACTCTCAAAAAGTAAAAGTATTATATTGAATCTTAAAATGTAACTTCCTAAGGATATAAATATTATGAAAGGCAGGATAGATAGCCAACTAATGAATAGTTTTTTACAAAATAGCCTATCACTCAAAACTGGCCAGGAGTAAAACCACGATCTGCACAGTTTCTGATATTCTATAGTTGGCCTTTGATTTATTGGTACAGGAATATTCAACTTTACTAAATAAGTTCTAGTAAATTTAATCAACGATATATGTTTTTGCTTTTCCCTTGTCTTTTTTTAATATTTTTTTAATCTTAATCCTACGGTTAAGAATAAGATCACAAATATATCACTATATTTAATTTTAGAAAAAAATTTCAATGAAGAACGAATTCTATAGGGAATTTGATCTGTTTAAAATTGTTTTCAGTCTAATTATAAATAGACAATTTTAATTAAATATATCCTATAATGTGTTGATTAACAATTGCTTTGATCATATAAATATTATTCCAACCCCTAATAGGAAAGACCTACTAGATATAACAGAATCCTGACCATGTATGCCCAAAAATCCAACTTATATTTTAAAATGGAATTACCGTCAGAGTAGCTCAGCTGGTTAGAGCATCGCACTCATAACGCGGGGGTCGCGAGTTCAAGTCTCGCCTCTGACATTTTCAATCCCTTAGGGATATTGTGACCGTGAAAACATGTAAAAAGCAAATTAATTTATATAAATCAAATTATTTCCAATAAATTATACTAAATGCTAGACGAATATTTCCGCTAGTGTAAAGATAAAGGACTCACTATTTAGTTTCTCACTGGCTTATGACTGTTTTTATAAGGTTACTGGGCAAGTAAAAGTCATCGCAGATCTATTTTATTGAATTTATTAATCTCAAGTCCTTTTTAAAATTACTATAATCAAATCCATAAATGTCCTAAAATAGGATATTCCCCCACAATCTTCTCCAACACTCAAATATTCATGACTGACAACGGAAGCCTTCGTGTAGGCCAAAAGGCACCTGATTTTAAAGCGACAGCTGTTCTTGATCAGGAATTTAAGGAGATATCACTCTCCCAATACAGGGGTAAGTATGTGGTCTTATTTTTCTATCCACTGGACTTTACATTTGTTTGCCCCACTGAGATAACAGCTTTTAGCGATAGGTATAACGAATTTAGTTCAAAAAATACTGAGGTACTTGGCGTATCAGTAGATAGCCAATTTAGTCATTTAGCATGGGTGCAAACACCCAGAAATCAAGGTGGGCTTGGAGACATAAATTATCCAATCGTTGCAGACCTGAAGAAGGAAATATCTGCTGCTTATAATGTATTAGACCCAGAAGCTGGGGTTGCATTAAGAGGTTTATTTATAATTGACCCTGAAGGAACCATAATGCATTCAACTATAAATAATCTACCAGTAGGTAGAAATGTAGATGAGACCATTAGAGTGTTACAGGCATTTCAGTATGTTCAATCACACCCTGATGAGGTTTGTCCAGCAAACTGGACGCCCGGTGAAAAAACAATGAAGCCCGATCCAGTTGGTAGTAAGGAATTCTTTGAAGATCTAGCATAATGTTATTTCCTATATAATTATTGAAGTATATTTAGAGTAATAAATATAAGAATATAAATAGTTTTGATTAGTCCTTATAGGAATTACTAACAAGTTCTTCAATTGCTTTAGCAAGAGTGTCAGACATTACGATTCTCTTTCCATCACTAACAACTATTCTTGTAAGTGTAGGGAGTCCTCCTGTACTGGCTTTGAGATATACTGGCTCTACATATAAAAGTGATTTACCAATTGGCAGAACTAAAAGATTACCTTGAATCACTTCTGATCCTGCTCGATCCCAAAGACTAAATTGTTGACTGATCTGAGGATTTTGGTTGATTAATGCTTGTATTTGCTCGGGACCAAATATTGATGTTTGGCTAGGAAATCTTAGTAAGACTAATTGACCATAATTTTTGCCATCGTTCCTTGCTGCTAACCAGGCAGTTAAGTTTGGTCTTGCTAAGGGGCTTAATGGTTGAAGAAGCAGGAACTCCGATTCTGTATTCTCACCTAATTGAGCGGTTATATGGTAAGGCTCTATAGGGACTTCCAAAGAGCCATAAAGTTCCATGGGTACTTGCCATACATCATCTCCATTATAAAAAGTCCGAGAGTCACTTACGTGATATCTAAGTATTTGCTGTACTTTTACATTAAATAATTCAATTGGAACCCTTAAATGCTCTTTTATTTCTAAAGGTAAGTTGTCTATATGTTGAAACATTTCCGGAAAAATCTTGCTCCATGCCTTGATTATTGGGTCATTAGGTTCACTTATATAAAGTTTGATTGTCCCATTATATGCATCAACAACTGCCTTTACAGAGTTTCTTATGTATCTGATGGGGTTACTATCTGATAGTTTAGATGCGTAAGGGTATGTGTATGAGGTCGTATAACCTTCAACAATCCAATATTGATTTTGTGTGTTGTTGTAGCCAATAGGTCTATTTTTGATATTGACAGAAATCAGGTATGGCTCACTAATAACATTAAGAAAAGGAGCTAATGATTTCATCCTCTGACGAACTTCTCTTTTAATAAGTAAGCGGGATTTCTTTGTAAGTGATCCAGTAGTTAGTAGTCTAGGCTCCCTTATATGTATTGATGCCGTCAACTTTCGTATAATGTTATTTAGTTCGATTCCTCCAGTTCCCTCATAATGATTAAATATATTATTATCTCCTTGTGGATAGTCCAATTCTTTAATTTTAGACGGCGCTATTACATATTTTGTCGGTAACATTCCATAGTAAATAGCTGCTCTTCCAATTGGAATAGATTCCTCTACCTCCTTTTTATCTATATCCAAAGAGCTACTTCCTTGTATTTTTGTCGAAGTACCTAAATCCCTTATAAAATATTCAGGCAAACCATCTTCAGCCTTAGAATTTATAGGACTTACAGTAAAGCCATAGCCATGTGTAAAGACAAAGTGCTTGTTTAGCCAGGTTCTAGAAGTCTCTGGTAATTGTTTTTGATCCAACTCCCTTGCAGTAATCATGACCTGCTGGCGCTCATTCGAACTTGCTTTTAATTGATATCTATCTATAGCTACATTTGTAAAGCGATAATATTGTCGTAGTTGCTGTAATTGACTGTTAGTTGCTAGGAGTGGCTGACTATCCCATAATCTCAAGTTCCTTAAAGTACTCTTAGCTGAATTTAAATCACTATTTGTTAATCTAGATTTTGGATTGATCAATTTAGTTTCTATTGAATCCAACTGAAAAGCTTTCCTTGTAGATTTGATAGCTCTTTGAATATATAAGCTTTCTAACACTAGTTCTCTGGGCCTAACAATTATCCATTGAAGAAATGGTGTCATAATGAATTCAATAGTAACTGTCAGTAAGAATATTATTGAAGAAACAATCCGAATAATTTTCTTATGTTTATATTTAATAGGTATAAATAAGAAGAACAGTACTACTAATGCAAGGCATGAAATACTTCTCATTGGTATATTAAAATGAATATCAAGCCATCCAGCACCAGGAACGATATCATTATCAGTCCATAAAAATTGATGTCTAGAGAGCCAAGTTATAGTTAAACTGATAGCTAGTGAAAGCATTAACATTGGTCGCAAATGATTTTTCTGATCGCGATTAAAATATGCAGCTGACCAATCTGTTATTCTGGATTTTGAGGATAAGTAAAGCCAGATAGAAATTGAAATTGTATATATATTAAATAATAATAGTTGAAATAAAATCAATATTAAGGCTGGATACTGAGCCAAACCAAAGCTTATATCACTTCCATAGACAGGTTCAACAATACCTGAAGATGGTATTGAAAATGCTAATGCCCATACTGCCCATGATCTAACAATAGAGCAGCACAATATAATACTGCCAAAAAGTTGTAGAACTAAAGAACCACTCTTTTTATTTATAAAGAGCATAATTGTAGATAGAAAACTTGTAATTAATGTAAACATTACAAGATTAATTTCGCTTGTATATTTCCACCAATATGTAACGTGAAATGCATTAGTTAATGAGATCCAGGCAATTAAAAGTAAGAGTATTAAGCTAAGATTGATTATCAAATAAGAAGCTAAAAGTAATGTTCCAAAAACAATACCTTTAAATTGACCAGATTCTTTATTTTCAATGCGTCTATGTGGTTGACTTATTCGTATCCATCTTGCTTGCCACCTTATTAACAAATAAGTAAACAAAATTGACAGTAGGCCAACAAATGATTTGATATAAATTTTTGTTAGGAAAACTGAGGAAAGGTCAAACTGTTTAAACCAAAGCCATTCAATATGTAAGTTTGAAGCTATGATGATAGAAATACTAAAAATAATCAGATAATAAGGAAAAGAAACAAATTTTGATTTAAATAATTGCATTAGATAGGTTCTAAATTTGTAATTTATGTTTTTTTTAATTAGTTTGAGAGTTGACCAGGTGTAGAAATCTTTCTGAGGAAAGTGTTTCTTCTTCGACTAGAGCCTCTACTAACTTGTCAAGTAGATTTCTTCTTGGTTTTAAAATTTCTATTGCTTTTTTTAATGAGTCTTCAGCTAAAACTCTAATTTCTTGATCTACAGAACTGTAAGTTGATTCGGCAAATCCAAGATTTTTTTTGCGTATCAGACCGCCACCTATAAACACATCTTGCTCTGAATCAATACCTGTTACTAGACCAAGTTTAGAAAACCCAAATCTTGTTATCATTTCCTTTGAAATCCTATAAACTTCTGCTAAATCTCCAAATGCACCTTGGGTAATCTCTTCCTTACCAAATATAACTATTTCCGATGCCCTTCCACCCAACGCCACTACAAGTTTAGCCTGGAGGTAAGCTTTAGAGACTAATGATGAATCTAATATTTCTTCATCTGGAGTAAATCTTGTATACCCTGTTAGCCCACCACTGCGTGGAATTATGCTTACTTTATCAATTTTATCCGCTAATGGCGTAAATAAAGCGACTAGGGCATGACCAATCTCGTGATAAGCAATAAGCCTTTTTTTTGAACTTTCTTGTAATGGAGATGTTGAAGAACCCATTGTTATTCGTTCTAGGGCTGATTCAACTTGTTTAATTCCTATTTTTTTCTTATTAGCGCGTGCTGCAAGAATTGCGGATTCGTTAAGTAGGTTCTCTAGGTCAGCTCCTGTAAAACCAGGTGTCTTATAAGCTATATCAATTATTGATACTTCTTCTTCTAGAGGTTTTGATCGTGCGTGAACTGCAAGGATATCCTTACGATCCTTTCTATCTGGAAGTGAAACTGAAATTCTTCTGTCGAATCTTCCAGGTCTCATTAGTGCTGAATCAAGTACGTCTGGCCGATTCGTTGCTGCAAGAAGAATAATCCCAGAATTATCAGAGAAACCATCCATCTCAGTTAATAATTGATTTAATGTTTGCTCCCTCTCATCATTACCACCTCCTATACCTGCTCCACGTTGCCTACCTATGGCATCAATCTCATCAATGAAGACTATGCAAGGTGTTTTCTTCTTAGCTTTAATAAAAAGGTCCCTAACCCGACTAGCTCCAACGCCCACAAACATTTCAACAAATTCTGAGCCTGATATCGAAAAAAAAGGTACCTCAGCCTCTCCTGCTATTGCTTTGGCCAATAGAGTTTTGCCTGTACCTGGAGGCCCAATTAAAAGAATGCCTTTTGGAATTTTTGCTCCGAGCTTTATTAATTTCTCTGGTTTACGTAAGAAAGTGATAATTTCCTCCAGCTCTTCTTTTGCTTCTGCAATCCCAGCCACATCTTCGAAGCGTATATCAATATCCTCTGATTGAGCTCTCGCCTGGCTACTACCAAATCCTAGAGTCTTATTAGCAATTGTGGTTGACTTTCGGATTATGGCTATAAGTGCAATTAGAAAAATAAGTAACAAGCCTACATTGCCTGTTAAGGAGGCAATGGCTTGCTCTTTTTTAATGTCTTTTACAGTTAGTGGAGTTGAACTAGCTTCAGCAGCCCTCAGAATATTTTGATCATTCGGCAAAATAGGAACAATCTCATTCCTACCGTCTGAATAACTAACTTCTACTTCTCTACGGGCTGGAACTAAAATCAGAGAGACAACCCTGCCTTCCTTCATCTCGGCAAGTAAGTTGCTATAACTGGGATTAGAGTTGAGTCTTGAGTCCACTAATTTAGTTGTCTAAGTGACTGAAGAATGGCTGCTTTCCTCTTCAGCTTTTCAGTGTTGTAAAAAAGGGAAGAAGATATCATCAGGTTCTCGCCATTTTATCCATATTCCTTCTTATAGGAACTTATACGATTTGACGCAAGGCATCATAAACGTGGAATATGGTATTGAATACTAGTTATTAGAATGGCAGTACCTAAGAAGAAAACCTCGAAGGGCAAACGTAACCAAAGACACGCAGTATGGAAAGCTAAGGCTGCCACGGCTGCTGAAAAAGCACTTTCCCTTGGCAAGTCTGTTTTGAGTGGCAGAGCACAAGGATTCGTATACCCGATGGATGAAGAGGAAGAAAGCGATGAATAATAACCAACTTACAAACTAATTCTTATTTAAAAAGAAGTATCTATGCTTCAAATAAGCTATAGATAGAGCCTGTAACCTTAGAGGGGCTAATTGATTCTGAATTAAATTTTTAAGACCCTAATTTGAAGGCCTCTAAACATACTGAATAAATAGAACCTATTCTAAGATTATCAATAATTAGCCAATGTAAAGGCCATGGTGTTTTAGTTACATAAGACCTGAGTCGAATCAATAATTCAATTATTATCACCATAACAAGTACCACAATAGGCCTTTGACCAATCCTTTGAAGGAAATATACAGTCAAGTTACTTCCTAAATAATAACCTAGTAGAATTGAAATTAATCCAATAGATCTTCTATTCCAAGGTCCAGAAAAAGATCTAGAGAAGTATGATAAAAGCTGGTCTAGCAAATTTGTAAAGCGAGTATTCTGCAATGGAAGCTCTATTCTCCTTTTAGAATATTATTTAAATATTCCAACGTAATATAACCGTGTTTGCAAGACTTTCCTCTCAAAACTGTACAAAATTTATTCGGATCTCCCAAATTGTCTAGAATTGATTGTGCGTGACTCATCTCATCGTAAATGATCTTATTAAATGAGGGTAATGTGAGAATGGAATTAAGGGACGCTTTAGTGGCAGAAAGTAGACCAGGAATTGAATCTTCAATTACTATAATTCGTTCGGGATTTATACCACTTACATTAATAGCCTTCAAGTAAGCTTCTGGATGAGGCTTATGTTGTTTTACATCTTCATAAGTAATATAACCTTGAAAATATGAATTCAATCCATTTTTAAAATGCTTACTGATTAATGCATCAACAGCTTTTCTACTACTTGTTGTAACAATATATTGGCTTAGGCCATTTGTATTGATTTCCTCTATTAATCGCTTAACGCCAATTCTTAGGGGAACCTTACCAGAGTAAATCGCATCTTTGTAATATTCCTGTTTTCTCTCATGTATTTTTTCCAAGATACTGTTATGTAAATCAGTCTTTTTTAACTTGGCATAGTAGTTAATTCTATTAAATCCGCCTTGAATACTTAAAAGTTGAGCATAAGTTTGAACATCCCATTCCCAATCAAGATTAAACTCTGAAAATGCATTATTGAAGGCAATTCTATGTCCATACATTTCTGTATCTGCAAGAGTACCATCAACATCCCAAAAAACAGATTTTAGTTTTGTCATAAAGCTTCTAATAAGCTTGCCAAAATTGATTATGCCCTAAACATACATTAAACTAAAAATAGTACTAACAAATTGAAATTTCTAAATACTCTTGGCAACTACCAAAGCCTATTGGAAACAAACAATTATTAGGAGTTGATTTACCATTAGCATTACAGTCAGTTTTAATACGTCGAGGGATAGGAAGCAAAAATGAATTTTTAGAATTCTTTCTTCCATCAAAGTTTGGCGATTTAAAATTACATTTTAGGGATTTGAGTAAGGCTGTCATTCGTCTAAGAAATTCACTCGTTGAGAAGGAATTAGTGGCTATTTGTGGAGATTATGATGCAGATGGAATGACAAGCACAGCATTACTAATAAATGCATTAAATGAGATGGGTTTTAAAACTGTTGCTGCAATTCCATCCCGAATTGAAGATGGGTATGGCCTTAATACAAAAATGATATCTAAATTACAAGAGCTTGGCGTAAAGTTGGTAATAACGGTCGATAATGGAATCAATGCATTTGAAGCAATTGATTTAGCTAACAATTTAAATATAGATGTAATCATCACTGATCATCACCAAATTAAAGACTCATTGCCTAAGTCTTATGCACTAATTCATCCACATAAAACACCCTCGAACTCTGAATATAAGAACTTAGCAGGTGTTGGACTTGCCTATATACTTGCTTCTACACTAGCAGTAGAAGTTAACAAATTATCTTCTCTTAAGATAGCATTAGATCTTTTTTGTATTGGTACAATTGCTGATATGGCTCCTGTCACTGGATTCAACCGTTACCTGCTAAAGAAAGGGCTTAAAATCATCCACTTAACTGAATGCAAGGGTTTAAGCGCACTGTATAAACAATGTAGATTTAACCATAATCAAATTACAGCAAGGGAAATAAGTTTTCAAATTGCTCCTAGAATAAATGCTGTAGGCAGGATAGGTAATCCTGACTTAGTATTAAATCTATTTAGTGAAACTGATAGTACTATAGCGAATCAATTGGCAAAAGAATGTGATAAAATAAATAATAAGAGAAGAAATATCAGTGAGACTATTGAGTCTGAAGCAAAAGCAATATTAGAAGCAGACAAAAACATAGAACATTCTTTTATTTTAATAGCTCAATCACATTGGCATCCAGGGGTTATTGGAATAGTTGCCTCAAGAATTGTAGAGGAATTTAATAGGCCCACGGCACTTTTAGCGAAAAGTAACGATGGTCTATTTAGGGCTTCCGTAAGGTCACCACATGGATTTTCTGTGATAGGAGCACTTGAGGATTGCTCTTCCCTACTTGAAACCTTTGGTGGACATCCATTGGCTGGTGGTTTCACAATAAAAGGAGAAAACATAAACGAACTGCACGATAGATTGAATACTATTGCTGATGACTGGTTAAAAAATACTCTACATTCATCTTTTATCAGGCCAGAGGCATATCTCAAACTATCTGAGATTAATTCAAGCTTTTGGGCTAAATTATCGGAGCTTGAACCTTTTGGTATCTCAAATCCAAGGCCACTCTTCTGGTCCAGAAAATGCAAGATAGATCAATTAAAAATACTTAAAGGAGGACATACGAAGTTCACATTCTCGCAAGATAACCTTCAAATTGATGGTATTAAATGGAGAGCTAGATATACAAACAATATTCCTGAATTAGTTGACATTGCATTCTATATCTCCCTCAATAAATGGAGAAACAAAGAGCAATTTCAATTAGAGATTATTGGGATAAAACCAAGTGAGGATATTTGCTTGTTAAACAAATCTGGGCAGATATATAAATGCTATGGAAATTCTGATAGTTATGCAATGATTGAGAATTCTGTTGGTAAGAAGCTTTTATTTTCATTAGAACCTCCTTACAATATAATTGATAATTCGTATGGCACAGATTCCAGCTATATTAACTCCTTAAAAGATGATGTACTTTTAGCTTTTGGGATAGTTAATTAAGGTATAATCTAAGATTAAGAGATTTTATATTAAAAACTCTAGAGACGATTAACTCATCTCTAGAGTTCAGGTAGACATTTGTATATTGTATTTACTTATCTTCTATAGAAAATAAGTGCAATAATTGCTGGTCCTGCTAGAACAACAGCAGCAAGTGGGATGAGATTGCCCATGGTTGTGTGAGACGAGAGAGTTTATTGAAGGATTATTCCTTTTGACACAATAAAAGAAAAAGGCGCTATAAGTCCAATTAAAAAAGATTGCTGTGATGGGTTGTTACAGCTTTTATGATGACGGACTACAAGGAACAATGGAATTGCATTTCCAATTGCGGTGCCTGTTGCCGTCTTGCCCCACTAGAACGTCTTGAAGCACTAGAGGCTCTAAGCCCTGCAGAAGAGGTTGAATACCTAAAAATGGTTGGTCAGGATGGCTGGTGCATTCATTACGATAGTGGTTCTAGGAGCTGTAGGATTTATAAAGACAGGCCTGAATTCTGTAGGGTCTGCAATCTAAAAAGGTTTTTCGACTTAGCCAATGAAGAGCCCCAATCAATTGCAATCTCTTTTTGTCGCCAACATATAAGAGCCGTTTACGGAGGGAAGAGTAAAGAAATGAAAAAATTTCAAAAAGAACTACGTATAAAGAAAAAGAAACATGAATGAACAACAAAAGCAATCAATTGAAGAGCAAAGCAGTAAAGGCCCTGATATAAAAGGCTTCCTAGCAGTATTTGTATCAACTTTTACGACTGTATTTATAGCTGAATTAGGTGACAAGACTCAAATTGCGACTTTGCTTCTTACAGCTCAATCAGGAATGCCCTTAATAGTTTTCATTGGTTCAGCATCTGCCTTAATCTGTTCTAGTTTGATGGGCGTCATCATTGGTACCTGGTTAGCCAAAAAGATTCCTGCTGAGAAACTCGAATACGCAGCTGGAATGTTAATGGTTGGTATTGGCTTGTATATGAGCCTACAGGCATCACAAAATCTTCTTAATAATCTTGTCTGATTTGAGATGCTGTCACTTTTCATAGCGACTTTCACAACCGTTTTCCTGGCAGAACTTGGTGACAAAACACAATTAGCAACTGTTGCTATCAGTGGGACAAGCAAAAGGCCATTAGCTGTCTTCCTTGGCTCTTCAAGTGCTCTTGTTTTGGCTAGTTTATTAGGAGTAGTGGCAGGCACTTCAATAACATCTTTCATTCCAAACGATATGTTGAAAGCCTTAGCCGCAATAGGTTTTATTTGGATTGGATCGAGATTACTATGGCCATTAACGCAAAGTAAAGATGATATTGTTGAGTCAAATAACAAAATAAAAGCAGATGCTGACAACAATACCTAATATGTTCTTTATATAATGATTAAATTACATTTATAGGTAAATAAGCTTCATCTTCATTTACACCCACATCAGATCCTAAACAAATTATGATTACGGTTTCTAATCTTCTTGACCATTTATCTCTGCATGAGACATTTGAAATTAAGAAAATTGAAAAGATACATAAAATTAGTAACAAGGCAGAGAGAAAGAAACTTGAAATAGCCTTAACAGCACTTTCAAGGCTAGGAATTATTGAAATCCATGAAAGTGGCCTGTTAAAGCTGAAAGAGGATCATTCGTTGATAAAAGCCCGGTTACGTTGTAGCTCCAAAGGATATTGTTTTGCTGTTAGAGATGACAAAAAAGGAGATGATATCTATGTAAGAGATAACTTCCTCAATCATGCTTGGAATGGTGATCGTGTTCTAGTCAAAATTACTAGAGAAGCTGTAAGAAGAAGATCCCCTGAAGGGAAAGTCCAATGTATATTAGAGCGATCATCATCGAATATTCCTTGCTTACTAGATATTGAAAATGATGATTTACTAGCTATCCCTCTCGATGACAGAATACTGACATCTATACAGTTAAATGAATCAGATAAACCTTATTTTAGTGAAGAGAGGAAGCAAAATCTTTTTGAAGTAGAGATAGATCGTTTTCCAATCGCACAATACGACGCAATTGGACATATTGTTAGGCCCCTACCTCTAGATGCAGGAAATAAGGGCGATATAGATATTCTTTTAACCAAAAATAATCTTCATAAATGTATTCCATCTCCAAAGAGTGCAATCAAGAGCCCTGTAGAGAAAAATAGAAGGGACCTAACCAATCAAGAAACTTTAATATTTAGAAGTTGGAACTCTGAAGATGCTCCGCCATTACCAGCTATTCATGTAGTTCCCTTTGCCGGTGGAATGAGGTTATGGATACACTCACCATCTGTGGCCGAAAGAGTTGGGATAGGAAATAATTTAGATAACTGGTTACTAGAAAAAGGGCAAGCTCACTGTCTTGGAGATATGTGGAAACCACTATTAAACAAAAATCTTACAAAAGCCTGTGACTTTAAAGTTGGCTCTGCTAATAAGGCAATTAGTGTTCAACTTGATATCAGCTCAGAAGGAGAAGTTATTGATTGGGAATTTTTCTTATCAGAAATACAACCAGTAGCGGAAGTTAATTGTGAGCACTTGACATCTATTGAAAATAGAAAACCAAAGTCACGAACAATACCTACCATATTAAAACCTCTTAAAGCTCAACTAGTTCAAATACAAAGTGCTATTTTCACCGCACAACTTCTGTTCAAAAGAGAGAAAGAAGAAGGCTTAATAGAATTAGATTTACCGACACCAGACATCAAAAACTTATCTGAATTGTCATGGCAAGAACCAGGAGATGAGTTTAATCAGTGGAAATTACCTTTAAACCAGACTGATCCACAGTCAATTCTATGCCCATTGTTAAGAGCGGCTAATAAAGCCTTTTATAGACATATACATCAGTTAAATATTCCGGGTCTACGAATTAAATCAGATTCCATTGATAAAAATACATTAAATGATGTAGTAAAGTCAGCACTGGCACTTGAACTTAAACTTGAACTAGACGAGCAAGGTGTTACAACTGCCTCTCAATTAGCTGATTTATTTGCTAAAAATACTTCTAGAAGAGTTCTAGATAAACTATTAAGAAATTGCTTGCCAACCCCAAAATTAACTAGTTGTGAAAGTCAATCTAATTCAACACAAGAGGTAGAAATCAGTCCTAATGGTCAATTAGATCGCTCAGCACAAGCTCCTTGGACATGCCCTACCTTAAACTATTATGAAATAATTAATCAAAGAATAATAATTGCCTTATTAAGGGAAGGCAAATCAAGGCCATCAGCACGACACAAAGTCACAATAAATCTAGGCAAGAAAGACTGTTGTAAGGAAATAGATTGGCCTATATTTACACCAACAACACTTTTAAATTTAAATAAGCTTACTGAAGAAAGATTAGTAACACGATTAAATTCTCAAAGAAGAATTGCAAAGTCATTACGGAATGGAATAGTTTCAATGGCTCTAGCACGAGCTATTGAACCACTCGTAGGTCAAGAAATGGAAGCAGTGATCAGTGGCGTTCAAAGTTATGGCTTTTTTGCAGAAATACTCCCCTTCATGGCAGAAGGACTTGTTCATGTAAGTTCTTTGAATGATGATTGGTACGAGTACAGGTCACGTCAGAGCAGATTAATTGGTAGGAAAAGCAAAATGATATATCAACTGGGCGATATGCTAAAAGTTAAAATTATAAAAGTAGATATCCTCAAAAATCAGATAGATCTTGAGGTATTTGAGGAAAAAAATAGTAATGATGATACTAGCAAAGAAATAGAGCAACAAGATTCATTAAATACATTTACTGAACTTGTTCCAGTGTCAATAGAAGAGACAAGTATATGAAAACATTTGTTTTAGCTGTTACTGGAGCTTCTGCTCAAATACTAGCTGAACGCTCTATTGAAATACTCTTAAATAACAACTATAACCTACACCTTGTTTTAAGCCGTGGTGCTTACGAAGTATGGCTATCTGAAATAGGTGTCAAGATTCCTCTAGATCCTATAATCCAACGGAATTTCTGGATTGAGCGATTAAATATTAAAAATGGAACATTAATCTGTCACAAATGGAACGAGAATTCAGCCTGTATTGCAAGTGGTAGTTTCAAAACTAATGGTATGGCAATAGTTCCCTGTAGTATGGGAACGTTGGGAAGAATAGCTGCAGGATTCTCGTTAAATTTAATCGAAAGATGTGCTGATGTACATTTAAAAGAAGGTCGCCCATTAATTATTGCTCCTAGAGAAACCCCACTTAGCTTGATACACTTAAGGAATATGACAACTTTACTTGAGACTGGTGCAACTATATTCCCACCAATACCAGCTTGGTATACATCGCCAAAAAATATAGAAGAAATGGTTGATTTTTTAGTAATCAGACTTTTCGACACTTTAGGAGAAGATCTAGCCCCTTTAAATCGCTGGGCTGGCCCTAAATAATGACTTCATATAAGAAGGCCCTATTAATAATAGGCTCCCTACCAATACTAACAGTCACTTTCATTTCCATAATGAATGTTAATAAAACAACCAAATTAAAATTACTAACATATACCTCAGCACCTATCAATCTAGGTGTACTGATGCTTGTAAGTAGTAGTGGCTCTGCATTGCTTACCAATATTTTATTGAAGAAAAGTAATCAAACAGACCAAACCATAAGAAGAGAAGTACATTTTAGCCCTAACCAGCCTGATTTACTCAAAGATGAATTAGAGCTTGAAGAACTTGATATTAATCAAAATGATTATAATGCTAATGAATTTAATCAGATCTTGGCAAAAAGAGATCCGAGGGATCCAACTCCTACAATTTCTGTTCCTTATAGAATTATAGAGGTGCCAACTAGTATTTATAACAATCATGAAGATATCTTAGAAGAGGATATCATAGAAGAGCAAATTTTTGATGATAAGAATATCTCTCGTAAAGAATCAGAAACTATAAATGACTTAAATAAAAATTATGAAAAGGATGGTTGGGGCATTGAATATGGAGAAAACTGGTAATATTAATTATTTATAAAAATATTGAATTCGATTAAATAAAGCACTATCTTATAAATTAATTATACAGTTAAATTAAAATCACTAATCATATGAGTGAGAGTAATTCACACATTTCAAGTAAGAAAAAGCAAGGGGATTCAAAAACTAGTCCAAAAGCTGATTCAAAAGCGAAACCTGAGCTAAAACCTTTTAATGAATTCATAAATGATGATTTTATCCCAGGCCTTTCTAAAGAGCTAGTGGATATGGGGATTGAGCCGGATAAGCTTTTGCTAGAAAGAGGAAAACGGCCTGTGACTGGAGATACATGTTGGATGGTTCTTGGAGAGATTGATGGAGGACGGCGGTTTTGGCTTTGTTTTAATTCGGATAAAATTACCTCAGATAAAACATTAGCAATAGCAGAAAGAGGATCAGTTCCAAGTGTCCTTGAGTCGTTTCTTATTGATGAAAAAAAAACAACATGTGCTCTACTGATTTCAAGACTCTTACAAAGGCTTAATGGCCAAAAATGGTTAGGAGCAAACTAAAGCGAAGGTATCCCGCCATTGCATTTAACGTATAACTGCTTGCTATACTATAATTAGAATTATATATTTACTTTAAATTCTTATAAACACCTACACAGATTTAAATCAAATTGAATAGATCATTGAAAAACCCCTCCGAGTTCATAGCATCAGTAAATTCTCAGTGGAAGAGTACACTTGAGTCATTGCTCTCAACTGGGAAGCGATCTGGCGCAGACTTCATTGAAATCTTTATAGAGAATATCGACAATATTAATATATTAGCTGAACAAGATTTAATAACTAGTGTTACGCCATCCTTTGGGAAAGGAGCCGGTATTAGAGTTTTTCTAGATAAAAAGGATGGATTTGTAAGCACAAATGACTTATCAGAAAAGGGACTAAGTGAAGCACTTGAAGAAGCTTTAGGGATGCTTGGCTTAGAACCATGTAAATCAAATTGTTTATATTTTGATGGATTACATCAAATAAGAGATTATGGAATAGAAAAAGAGAATTGGCTATATCAATGTCCAGATTTACTAGAATCAACAGAAAAGATATTACTAGGAACAAACAATATAAAAAACTATGGTAAACATATTACCGTTCGTAGAGGAAGTTATTCAAGGACATTTCAGGAAGTATTAATTGCTTCAAGTGATGGTACCTATGCTAGGGATATAAGATTACATCAATCCATTGGATTAAATGTTTTAGCTTCTGATAGAACAAATCGTTCAAGTATCGGTAGGAGATATGGAAGTTCAGATCAACCTGATGATTTAAGTAAATGGGACCCAGAGAAATCAGCTCAAGATATATGTGAAAGCTCAAATAAGATGCTTTATGCAGATTATGTAGAAGCAGGACAAAAGCCAGTTATACTTTCAAATAAATTTGGAGGAGTTATTTTTCATGAGGCCTGTGGACATTTACTTGAAACAACCCAAATAGAAAGGGGAACATCACCCTTTTCTGAGAAACTAAATAAACAGATTGCAAATAAATCAGTAACCGCGGTAGATGAAGGTATTAGCAAAGGAGCTTTTGGCTCAATGTCAATTGATGACGAAGGAATGGAACCCCAGAGAACTGTCCTGATCGAAAAGGGTGTTCTAAAAAGATTTATAAGTGATCGTGCAGGTGAGATGCGTACAGGTCATAAAAGAACTGGTAGTGGTAGACGACAGAATCATACTTTTGCAGCTGCAAGTAGAATGCGAAATACCTATATCATGGCTGGTAAGTACACACCCAAGGAACTTATTGATAGTGTAGATAATGGTATATATTGTAAATCAATGGGCGGTGGAAGTGTCGGTCCAACTGGACAATTTAATTTTTCTGTAGAAGAAGGATATATTATTAAGGAAGGGAAGTTGACTGAACCAGTTAAAGGCGCGACTCTTATTGGTGAAGCCAAAGAAATACTTCCAAGAATTTCAATGTGCGCAAATGATATGGATCTGGCTGCAGGCTTTTGTGGGTCAATAAGTGGAAATATTTATGTAACCGTAGGCCAACCACATATTAAAGTCGATTCTATTACTATAGGCGGTCGATAAAAATGACAAATGATTTTAATAATGGATTAAATTCAGAAAAGCTAAGAAGTATTTTAAGAAGCTTGGCCGCAGAAAAAAAAGTTAAGCAGTGGGATCTAGGAGCATCTTGTAGCAAAGATCATTTTGTACAAGTAGATAAAGGGGAGGCTAAACAATTAAAAGCTTCACAAAGGAGCTCTATCACTATTCGAGTTTGGAATAATGATGGGCTAGTTGGAACAACAAGCACTTCAGATTTAAGTAAAGGAGGTATCGAAAAAGCATTCGTAGGTGCCTTTCAGGCTAGTCAGTTTGGTAACCCTAATGATATCCCAGACTTCTCTCCACTCGCAAAATCAGAATTACCAAAATTAAGCAAAAAATTATATAGCTTTAAGGGCATTAAAAAATTATTAGAGCTACTTAGAACAGCGGAATATGAATTACTAAATAAACATCATGCCATTCAGAATATTCCCTATAATGGCCTTGCGGAATCTGAATTCCAGAGAATTTATCTAAATAGTGAAGGTGCAAGTAGAAATATCAAATCTACACATGCGAATTTATATCTCTATGCAAGAGCCGAAGAAAATAATAATAAACCCAGAAGTTCAGGAGCGATAAGAATTGCAAATGGTATTGATGAACTTGATATCAATGGATGTATAGAAGAGGCCGCAAAACGTACAATAGATCACTTAAATTATAGACCTATAGATACTGGTAAGTATTTAGTCTGTTTTACTCCAGAAGCCTTTATCGAATTAATTGGAGCATTTAGTAATATGTTTAACGCAAGAGCAGTAATAGATGGTGTAAGTTTGTCAACAAAAGAATCACTTGGAACAAAAATTTCTGTTGAAGAACTATCTATTTATGATGATTCAATTCATCCATCGAACGTCAATGCCTGTTCTTTTGATGGAGAGGGTACACCAACTAAGAAACTATGCCTTATAAATAAAGGAATCTTAGAGAATTTTGTCCATTCAGAATCTACAGCAAAACAATTTGGCGTAAGTCCTACAGGCCATGCTGGTATGGGTTCTAAGGTATCTGTAGGAATAGACTGGCTTGTTATTAGTGGAGATACAGTTAATCCAAGTAAAAGTAAATTTAACCACAAAGAGTATAAAGATAAATTTATACTTATAGAGGGATTAAATGCATTACACGCAGGAGTTAAAGGAAGTCAAGGTTCTTTCTCACTTCCTTTCAATGGTTGGATTGTAGACCAAGGGCAAAGAATTTCAATTGAAGCCGCCACGGTTGCTGGAGACATAAGGGAAGTTCTTAATAACATTATTCACATAGAGAAAGAACAACAAGTTACTCACCAAGGGATATCTCCACATGTATGGGTTGACCGTTTATCCATCACTGGGGAAGAATGAAAATAATCTTTTGGGGAACCCCTCCCTATGCAGTACCAATCTTAAATGCAATTAAAAACTCTAATCATGAAATCCTTGCAATAGTTACTCAACCCGACAAGCGCAGAAGCAGAGGAAAAAAACTATCAGCTTCTGCTGTAAAACAAAGAGCACAAGAACTTGGAATAAAGACTTTTACACCTAGCAATATCAAAACCCAAACGGATATTCAACAAGAACTAGCAAATATTCAAGCAGATATATATATTGTGGTGGCTTTTGGGCAAATTTTACCACTAAGCGTTTTAAATTATCCCCCTTATGGATGCTGGAATATCCATGCATCATTACTTCCAAATTGGCGCGGTGCAGCTCCTATACAATGGAGCTTAATTTCTGGTGATAAGTATACAGGTGTTGCAATAATGGCAATGGAAGAAGGCTTAGATACTGGTCCAATACTAAACCAACAAAAACTTGAAATAGGTATTACAGAAAACGCAGAAGAATTATCTAATAGGTTAAGTAAATTATCCTCTCAACTTATAATAGAATCACTACATAAGATACAGCTTGGAGGAATTGGATCAGCAAGTGAAAGATATCAAAGACTTAATCTAATAAAGCAAGAAGATCTTAAAGGTTCCATTCGCTATGCAAGGCAAATCTGTAAAGATGACTATCATATTGACTGGAATGATACTGCTATCAAAATTCATAGAAAGATTATGGGTCTTTATCCACATGCTTTTACAATATGGAAAGGAAAGAGAATTAAACTCCTTAACTGCACTCCAATTGAAGAATCCTTTAGAAAGCATTTTAAAGGGAAAGATATAAAAGGATTACAATCCAATAAAAATGCTCCAGGTCAAATAATCGAGATTATAAAAGATACAGGTTTGGTTGTTTCTACAGGTGATTCAGGAATACTAATTACAGAAGCACAAATTGAAGGGAAAAAAGTATCCAGCAATTCAGTATTACTTCAGCAATTAAAGGCTAGCATAAATGAAAAGTTTGATAAGTTAACTGTCTGTAGCTTGAACTAGATTTTTCTTTGAAAATCCCCAAAGGAATATTCCTAGCATTACGATAAAAACAATCCATTCAGGTATTATCAAATTCTGAAATACTAAAGATAGTAGAAGTTTGATTCCAACCAATCCAACTGTGATATACCCTGCAGCTTCTAATCTTGAAAACTCTTCAAGCCAACGAATAAACAACCCAGAGGTAAAGCGTAAGGCTATAACACCAATAATAGCTCCTGTAACTACAAGAAGAAATTGATCACTAATTGCTACTGCTGCTGCAATACTATCAATAGAGAAAGCTAGATCTGTTAAAGCTAAAAGCAATATAATTTTAAATAATGATATTTGTGCAGTTTCGTTCATATTTTTCTTATTATCTTTATTATTTATATTGTCAAAGAGTTTGTTATAGAAAAGAGATAACAAATAAATTCCCGCTAAGAATTTTATAGGCCAAAACTTTAGTACATATTGAGCTGTTAAGATCAGAATAATTCTTAGGATTAAGGAAAGTCCAATTCCAAAATTTAATGCTACAGTTTGAAGTTGTTTAGAAGGGAGTCTACTAGTTATCGAGGCAAGTGCTATAGCATTATCCGCAGACAAAGTCAATTCCAGAGAGATTAATACTGGAAGCAATGGGGCTAACTCAACCCACTTATCAATATCGTCAAGTAAGGGGGTAAGTGAAGTTAGAGATGCTGAGTCCATAGGAACATGTCAATTCAATTACTCATCTAGCTTTTAATACACCAGAATAGTCAAATAACTGATAATTGAGAAAGTAAGGAGGGGAAACTTCTATGCAATTCCAGTCAAAACTCTGTCATATTGATAGTAATAGGACAATTGTTAGTGTATCAGCATGGGAAGGTGATAGAAAGCTTAGTAGTACTTTGGGAGAAGGACCTACAGTCGATATTGCAGAAGAAAACGCCATAAAAAAGCTTTATTACAGGCTAAAGAGCTCACAAGAAATAAAAGATGCTAATTCAGAAGGACAAACACCCAATCCTCAGAATAAAGAAAAGGAAATTGGACAATCACAGAAATTGATGGAAAAGAGCAATGATAGTGTTAATGTTGAGCCTGAAGAATGGAGTAAAGAACTATCAGAAATAGATATAGAGGTCAAACGGCTTGGTTGGGATAGAGAAGCTGAGAATCGCTATCTAATTGATAATTTTGGTATTAGTGAGCGAAATAGAATTACAAACTATAGTGTTCTCATAAACTACATAGAAAAATTAAAGAGTACGATTAAAGTAGAGCCAGGGTCTTCCCAAACTGATGAACAAAGCAAATTAGAGCTAATTCAAGATTCGGATACAATCATTAGTCTGTTAAATTGGACAACCATTAAAGCTAGAGATTTTCTGCAGGAACATATGGAAGTCACAAGTCGACAAAATTTAAGTTGTAATCAATTAAGGGAATTTAATAAGCTCCTAAGAGCTCAATTAAAACTAAACTAATCAATTTAATCTAAAAACCCTATAAATAATCTTTTTCTTCTATGACTTGATATTATAGATAGTGATTAGTTTCTGGCAATGGCTTTAAGCTCATTAATTCAACACCTAAAGAATTCTAAATTAACTAGAGAGTTGATTGAAAGGATAAAAAGGGAAGATAGGCTTCTAGTAAAAGGAGCGGGTAGAACTTCAAAAGCATTACTAACAACTGCAATAGCAAAAAGTGAAAATAAGCCCCTTTTAGTAATAGTCCCAACTCTAGAAGAAGCTGCTAGGTGGTTCTCAATCCTAAAAATACTAGGTTGGGAAAAAACATACTTATATCCAACAAGTGAATCCTCCCCTTATGAAGGTCAGGATAGTAATAATGAAATTATCTGGGGTCAACTACAAGTATTAAGTGAACTTCTAACGAACAAATCAAATAATAATATTGCTATTGTGTCAACTGAACGAAGTTTACAACCTCATTTACCACCTAAAGGTTGCCTTAGTTCATGCTGTATAAACTTAACAAAAGGGGCGGACATAAATATAGATAGTTTATCTAATGAATTAGCTGAATTAGGCTACATAAGAAAAAATAGTATAGAAATAGAAGGACAATGGGCAAGAAGGGGAGATATTATTGACATCTTTCCAGTTAATTCAGAGCTTCCGATAAGATTAGAGCTTTTTGGAGAAGAGCTTGAAAAAATAAGGGAATTTGATCCAGCATCTCAAAGATCATTAGATCAAATTGAGGAAATTTGCATAACACCTACATGTTATACACCATTGATTGCAAATAGACTCAGGGAGAATACACCAATTAATATTGACCAGTTGTTGGATGATATCTCATTTGAGAAATTAATAAATGGAGAAACACCTGATGGATTAAAAAGATTAATGGGTCTTGCTTGGAATAACCCAAATACACTTTTGGACTATATTGCAAAAAATACATGCCTAGTAGTAGATGAAAAAGATCAAGGGTTAGCTCATGGTGAAAATTGGTTTATACACGCAGAAGAAACTTTTAAAGAATTCACAAAAAGCATAACAGGATCTACATCAGGAGAATTTAACTATCCTGGTAAATTACATATATCAATTATAAAGAGCTTTGATAATACAAATCAATTCTTTGGATTCGAGCTATCAGAATTAGATTACAATGCTAATCACCCAAATAAGTTCGACTTATCCTCAAGTCTATTAAATTCATATCCTAATAATTTCAGCAAAATTGCACAACAAATAAAGGAATTTAGAAAAGATAAAGTAAAGATCTGGATCTTTTCAGCTCAACCAACTCGCACAGTATCTTTACTAGAGGAACATGAATGCCCATCTAGATTTGTTTCTAATCCAAATGATTATCAGGGTATAGAAAGAATTGTAGCCGATAATGTCCCGATAGCATTTAAGAATTCAAGTAATTCAGAAATAGAAGGATTAATTTTGAAAGCTTGGAAAGTTGCTTTAATCACAGATAAAGAGATCTTTGGTCAGCAAAATTTAAATTCTATAGGATATATAAGGCGTAGACGAGTTTCAGCAAGTAGTACCGTAAATCCAAATAGAATGAAACCAGGGGACTATGTAGTGCATAGAAACCATGGAATTGGACGATTTCTAAAAATACAAAAGAATGCAATATCAGGCCAAATAAGAGATTATTTAGTTGTGGAATATTTGGACGGCAAACTGAGTGTTGCTGCAGATCAATTAGGAAGTTTAGGAAGGTATAGAGCTACCGATGGTAAGAGCCCTAAAATTAACAAGATGGGAGGAGCTAGTTGGAAGAAACTCAAAGAAAGAACTAAAAAGCAAATTCAGAAAATAGCTATAGATCTGGTTAGACTTTATGCAGAACGTAGTAGATCTAAAGGATATGCTTTTCCTAAAGATGGTCCATGGCAAATAGAGCTAGAAGATTCCTTTCCTCATGAACCGACCCCTGACCAACGACAAGCGGTTATAGACGTAAAAGAAGATATGGAAAAGGAAAAGCCGATGGATAGATTAGTTTGTGGTGATGTTGGTTATGGCAAAACTGAAGTAGCTGTAAGAGCTATCTTTAAAGCGATAACATCAGGCAAACAAGTTGCATTACTGGCTCCAACAACGATTTTAGCCCAACAGCATTGGAGAACAATTGCAGATAGATTCGCACCATATCCTATAAAAGTTTCATTGTTAAATCGCTTTAAATCAAATACTGAGAAGAAGGAAATTTTAATAGGATTAAGAGAAGGAAAGATTGATGCTGTTATTGGTACGCATCAAATTTTGTCTAAAACAATTGAATTTAAGCAATTAGGGTTGTTAGTAATAGATGAGGAGCAAAGGTTTGGTGTTAACCACAAGGAACGAATTAAGAATCTAAAAAAAGACGTTGACGTATTAACTCTATCAGCAACACCTATCCCACGTACTCTTTATATGAGCCTGTCAGGTGTAAGAGAGATGAGTCTGATAACTACGCCACCCCCTTTACGTAGAGCAATTAAAACTCACTTAGCGCCTATAGATAACGAGACAATACGCAGTGCTATATGCCAGGAATTAGACAGAGGTGGGCAAATATTCTACGTATTACCAAGAATTGAAGGAATAGAAGATTGTGCAAATAAGCTGAAACAAATGGTCCCTAAACTAAAATTATTAATAGCTCATGGCCAAATGAATGAGGGGGAACTTGAAAATGCAATGATTGCCTTTAATGCAGGTGAAGTTGACCTAATGTTGTGTACAACAATAATAGAGAGTGGATTAGATATTCCGAAAGTGAATACAATTTTGATTGAAGATGGTCACAAATTCGGACTTTCACAGCTCTATCAATTACGTGGAAGAGTTGGTCGAAGTGGGGTGCAGGCACATGCCTGGATATTTTATCCTTCAGCTAGCGCCTTAAATGATTCTGCTCGACAGCGACTAAAAGCAATACAGGAATTTTCCCAACTAGGAAGTGGATATCAGTTAGCTATGAGGGACATGGAAATTAGAGGAGTAGGAAATATTTTAGGTGTTCAACAGAGTGGACAAATGGAGACAATCGGTTTTGAATTATATATGGAGCTCTTACAGGAGTCATTGGCAGAAATACAGGGTCAAAACATACCATTAGTAGATGAGACACAAATAGATTTAAAAATTACAGCATTTATCCCTGCAGATTGGATTGTAAATACAGAAGAGAAAATTTCTGCATATAGACAAGCAACTGAATGTGTTTCAAATCAGAAAATCATTGAGTTAGCTGCTACTTGGACAGATAAATATGGCAAATTACCTACTTCTGTAGAAACTTTATTAGAGATTATGAAATTAAAGTTACTGTCTAAAAGATGTGGCTTCTATAGAATAAGACAAGATAAAAATAATGTAATATTTGATACAAGAATGGAAAAACCAGCTTTCTCTATACTTCAACAAGCAATTCCTAAACATTTACAAGGAAGATTTATATACCAAAATGTTGAAGGGCTTAATTCATGTGTTATCGGAAGAGGACTAGGAGTTCTCCCTTCTGATAAAAAGATAGAACAACTGATTTACTATTTGAGTTTAATGAGTGAAAGAGTTCCGAGTTCAGATGGCACAAGTTTGTATGAAAAGAACATAAATAATGAGAATAAGAATAAAGAAGTAATAGTTACATAATTTCTTCCTTAATTTAATCCATTAAAGTTTAATTGTTGAGAACTATTCAAATCAACTTTTATTATAGTTATCAAGTATATTTAAAAGTTTAGTTCGAAAATCACCCTTAGGTATGCCACCCTTAAGTTCTCCAAGAATTGTAAATTCTTTTTCTGGATTATTTACTATTAGATAAGTCGGCCAACCCATTCCCTCCTTGTTTGGGTATTGAGCAAGCAAGATACGTCTATATTTTCTATAGTTTTCTGTATCTTGAAGCATCACATTAATAAAAAGACAGCCAAGTTCTTCGCTAACTAATGAGTCGTAGTGACTCATTCGATGACATGTGCCACAATCCTCGGAACTAAACTTAATAATCGTTAATGGCATGAATTAGAGCTTTTCAACATAATTCTATTCTAAATAAAAACGAAGTCTTAACGGAGCAATATTATTATTTATTCATAAGATTATTACTTTTACTTAAACTACTTTTATTAAATGGAATATAATTTGTTTAATTCAATTTAGTTTTATTCTTTGATATAAACCAATTGCATAACCAGCAAAAATAAATACAAGTCCAATACTAGGAATCATAAAAAAACTCTTATCATTAAATGGAAGAATATATATTAAGCAAAATAAACCATACGCAAAGGAAATAAATAATACGTTCATCATTAAAATTAACAGAATTCTTTTTATGAATATTGGAAGCAAAAGCATAGAAAATAAATTAGAGAGAAATCCCTCCCCTATAACAATGGTGCATAAGTTAAGTAGTACAAGAAATCCTATAGGTATCCAAAAAATAGAATTTTTAATGTATAGAAATAACAATGATATAAGACCCATACTTATTGAAAGCCATGCTGACACTATTGAATATTCCATATAGTTACTTAGTTTAGATTTTTTGTTGTTAATCATTTAAACATTTGTCCCTAAACGTATTTCAGTGTTGATTAGGATCTCTTTCGATAATTAAATACTCTTCTGTTCCTCTGTTTGTTTATCTTCCTTTTATTATTATAGTAAGCTATTATTTTTAATGTTCTTATGCTTCCAGCTATTAATAAGATTATGCCAGTAAATATCCCAAGAACAACAAGAATTATGGTTAAGAAAACTATTAACGCTGATATTATCATACTCAATCCTGATATCAAATCAATCGAGGCAACTTGAATATCTTCTATCCAAAGCGATCCGATGGGCAACTCATGCATAAATTTAAGCAAGTAGATACCTACTATCAACATTACCAACGATTCAACAAATCTTCTTTCTATTGATTTATTAGATTTCTTATCTTGCCTTATATAGGAAGTGTCCTCGAAAATATTAAATCGATTTAGTTTAGGTGATGGCATTTTTTGTTAATATTGAATTAAATCTAATTAAGAATTGACCCTAACGTATGAAAATATATTATATGATATTAGTCGGAAATCAATCTATATAAGCAATATCATTACAAATGAACATATGATATTACTATTAGTGGAATTAGTTAGCTAACAAAGATTTCTTATCTGTGCCAACATTTTTAGGTCCATAATTATATTCAGTTTTGGGATCATAGATAATTGTAAATAAAAATATAGTTAATACAAGAGATAACAGACCTAGTATAGGAGAAGATAGTTGAGTAATTAAGTAAAAATAATTTAGTTTATGTTTAAGTCTTTTGGGTTGATTTATAACAATATTCCAATCAACTAATACTCTTTTGTCATATCTTAGGCTGTCCAAGCAGTATATTAGATCGACTAATTCAGCATCATCGATTTTTACTTCTAGTGGCTCGATATTCTCCTTTGAACTTCGAAGGATAATTAGATGCCCTTTAGTGATTGGCCTTATTTGTACTGGACCGTCTAATTCCCCGAATGTCTTCCTAAATCCCGACAAATAATATCTCGTGTATTGAGTGATTGTTGATATCAAAATTTGAAGATGTTCTAAATTTCCTTCAAGAGTTGGGTAACCAACTAAATCCAGCTTCCATGTAGATAATATACCTATTTGCTCAGCTGATTGACCTAGTGAAAGGTCAGGTAAACCTTGAATAATCAAACGTACTGAATTCCGATCGTACTGGTAATTTAATCTAAGCATCGAACTGTTTAATAGTTAAGTTCCATTAAAGAGGCGCGTAGACGATCTACACCCCCGGGACCTACGGATAAGGCTAAAGTTAAGATTAAGTTTCTAAAGAGAGCATCGGTATATTCATATGACAATAGCTTTTTAACTGCACTTCTACGATTATTAAACCTCTCTGAAATTAAATCAATAAGTCGTGCATAGAACAATTCCCAACGCTCTTGATTCTTATTTGCTGGTTCTTTAGAAGAAATAAGTTGCCGTAAATCTGGGTAAATCTTATCGGCCATAGTAGATATCAAAAGAATTAGTGCCTCTGATTGCATAGAATTAAGTTGGCCACGCCGTGCAGTCTTTCTCAAAGGATTGTGACATCTACACTTCCAAAGTTCTACATGATTGGGGAAATAATCTTGTAGGCCAAGCTTATCTGATGTCCACAGCAATCCTTTCGATGCATTAAGGTCTAAAGCCTCTATAACCAAAAGAAGAAGGTCTAGCCTTTCTAATCCACGTCTCCCAATAACAACGGGCTTGGCCGAGAGATCGGTAAGTTGAAATGGTTTTTTCTTATGACCTTCCAGCTTTTGAGGCATTGTTGGTGAAGCTGTCATTTGATCCATAAACCAAATAATGACAGGTACATGCAAGATGAGGCAAGCTCTTGTGATTGTTTTGCGGAAATGCAAAAAATCTTTATCCTTTTCAGTTTATAACTAGTTTATATATTTATTTAGGGTCAATATAATTAAATGTGTAAATAATAAATTAATAGTAACTATTTATAGACCAAATGAATATCAATATTTACTAATAGTATCTTAAACAATAAATCTATTTTTTGGAAGACTAGTGACTTATCAATAAGTACTATTATGCAAAAAGGTCATTTAGTTAAATCAAGTTTATTAATTTTAATTATAGATACATAATGATAGCTATATATTTCTTTGTTCTTTTTGCCAATCAATAACTTGAATATACTGTCTTAAAGTCAATAAGCCGAAACTCCATAAAACAATAGGTAAAGGGGCTTGCTCTAGTTCTGACTGACGAAGACCTAATTCCATTGCTTTTTGATTCAATCCTATCTTTTCTTGTAAAAACTTTATAAGTTCCGAAGAAACCTTTGGGAGAGGATGACTAGTTATGATCATTTTTGTGAATGTATAATTAGGAATCAGCCTGGTTTAATATTTACATTAAACCATATGACATGAACCGTAGGGAAAACATTCTTAGAATCTTAAATTTATCTAATATTCCTAAAATGATAATCCTTAAGATTAAGGATATAGGATTCTTATTTGAAAATAGTTTTATGAGTAAATGAGTAAAGAAACTTACGGATAAAACATCTAGAATTCTTTTTTTTGTATAAATTAATCCAACAGAAGAACTTTTAATTTTATTTCTATTTAATTTATCTATTATAAACATAAACTGATATACATCACGCCAGCAAAGGTTCAAGCCCTGACCTCCCACTGGGTGACATCTATGTGCTGACTCACCAACTAATATGATTTTACCTTTATAAAATTGCGTTGCTATGGATAATTGAAGAGGGAAAACAGCTGGTTGGTCAACTAGGGAGTCTGGTTCAAGTCCATTTGGCAAGAAGGAGGCAAGTTTATCCAAAAACAATGAATTAGAAAGCTCTAATCTCTTTTTACATATGTAGGCTGGTGCACTCCAGACTAGTTGAAAAAGATCTGAGCCCATAGGTAATAGGGCTAATGGACCCTCAGATTGAAAAAGTTCATATGCAGTATGTGGAGTAGCTCCTCTAAGCAAAATTTTTGCTGTAAGGCAACACTGTGAATAAGAGTATTGAAAGGAACCAATGCCGAATTTACTTCTAGTAGGTGAATTTGGACCATCAGCTGCAATTAAGAAATCATCGTTGATTGTTTGGTTATCTATTTCTGCTCCAAAAGAGGTCACTATATTGCTACAAGAGTTTAAGTTTTCAAAGAGTACAGACATTAAACTTTTATGGTCTATTATCCAACCTATATCTTTTCTTTGAGGATTAATTACACAAAAGTCATTTGGGTCAAATGTAATATGCTTGTTAAGGACTCTATCTTCTAAATATAGTCGATTAAACGAGGTAAGGTACGGTAAAACTTTATCCCAAAGTTCAATCGTTTCGAGCAAATTCCTAGTCGAATTAGTGATAGCATATGCCCTACTTCGATTAGAAATGTCCATACTATTTTTTTTATCTATTATTTCGATTTGGCTTCCAGCACGAGATAATGCTATTGCTAACATCGAACCCGTAGGTCCTGCTCCTAGAATTTTTATCTTTGTTTTATTATTAATCATATAGTTGTTGATTGTATTATTTGCTGAGAAATAAGTTGTTCAACGAAATCTCATACGACATATCTCCTCAAATGCAGGTCTGAGAAGAAATGGGTACTCTCCTGCCCATATTTTAATAGCTGGTAACCATGCATCACTCAAAGCAACTATTTTACTAAAGTCTCTTCCTTCACTTAACACAACGCATAGAATTCTATTCCCAATTCGAATTGTTTGATGGATTTTTTCCATAGGGAATGACACTTCACCCACGTAGCCATCTTCGTCCTCTATTTCTAAGAACATCCAAGTTCTTCGATCCTCCACAATCTCTAAATTACCAATCTTGTTAGCTTGTTCTTTCCGACCCTCAATCTTTTCACGTAAATAAACATTACTTACTTGGCCGCTGAGCAAAGCTGAAAAAGGATATTTGCGTAATTGATTATTTTTACGACTTGCCTCAGCAATTGGTCCCCAAAGAATGAATAGAAGAAAAGCGACTCCTATAAGAAGCCAAAGTGGATAAAATTGGCTTGATACCTGACTTTGACTTATCAATAGAGTTATTACACCTCCAATAGATGAAATCATTAAACGCTGAAGAATCTTCTGCGGACTTCCTAATGCAATACGAAATTGATTTCCTGTTGCCACCGCAGGTATTAATCTATTTAGTTCTTCAGTACGTAATGGTATAAGCATTAATAGTTAATTTTAATCAAAGGATCCTTTCAAGCCCATAAACAAGTCCTTTTAATTGACGGATCTTCCGAACTGTTACTAAGACTCCTGGCATATAAGCAGATCTATCAATGGTGTCATGCCTAAGTGTATATGTTTCTCCTTTAGCACCAAACAATACCTCTTGATGGGCTACAAGACCAGGAAGCCGAATCGAATGTATTCTCAATCCACTTTCCCTCCGAGCTCCACGACAACCTGGAAGAGATTCATGCTCCTGTACTTCTTGTTGATTAAAAGTTTTACCGAGCTCTTCTATTAATTGAGCGGTTTTTATACATGTCCCACTTGGTGCATCTGCTTTTTGATTGTGATGCAATTCCGTTAATTCAATATTGTCATAAAAAGCTGAAGCGGCAGCTGCGGCTTGCTGAAGAAGTACCATCCCTACTGAAAAGTTTGGAATAACAGCCGTCCCTATCTCTGCCTTTTCAGCAAATTGACTTAGTTCTAATAGTTGTTTTGATGTTAAACCAGTAGTTCCAATAACTGGATTTACTCCATATGCAATAGCCGTCCTTGTGTGTTCATAAACAACTGAAGGATGAGTAAAGTCGACAAGGACAGAAGCACCTCCGGGTCCCTCTTTAGAGGTTGCTTGGCTGGCATTACAAAGACAAGCCTCAAAATCTGTGGTCAAAGGTACATTTATTGATGTAAGCCCAATAATTTCGCCTATATCAAAACCTTCCTTCTCTGGGGCTGTATCAATAGCACCAACAAGCGAAAAATCATCTGAGGTGTGGACAGCCTTAATAACCTCTGTACCCATTCGACCTAGAGCCCCTGCAACTACAACAGGGATTGGCTTATTTGCATTGTTTGTCATTTTTTCAATGAAAAAACGGGATCGAGTACCCTCCCTTCCTTGTAACACGAAGGAGGCAATACTCGCGGTTGTGGCCTATAGAACATTAGGCTTGGCAGATATATTTAACTTTAATTATGTTTACGCAGGTTAGCTCCGCCAGTCGCAGAGTCTCTCCTGTCGAGAACCATCATCACAATTCTGTGATGAAGGCAGTTTATGTAGTGCTTGAGCCTCAATATCAAAATGCACTAACAGAAGCGGCTAAAGCCCTTAACAATCAAAATGGTCCTATAGGCATAGAGCTAAACGGATATTTAATAGAAGAACTAAGATCTAACGATAATTACGAACGATTTAAAGAAGATATAGCAGATGCAGACGTTTTTATTGCATCTCTGATTTTTATTGAAGACCTAGCACAAAAAGTAGTAGACGCTGTACAGCCTCATAAAGAAAGACTAAAAGCATCCATAGTCTTTCCATCAATGCCTGAAGTGATGAGGCTGAATAAGCTAGGTAGCTTTTCGATGGCTCAACTTGGTCAGACAAAAAGCATTATCGGCGACTTTATGAAGAAAAGAAAGGAATCTGGCGGCGCAGGATTCCAAGACTCAATGTTAAAGCTTTTAAATACCCTCCCTGCAATACTTAAATATTTGCCAGTAGATAAAGCTCAAGATGCAAGAAGCTTTATGTTGAGTTTTCAATATTGGTTAGGGGGAACACCCGATAATCTTCGTAATTTTCTCCTAATGATTGGAGATAAATATGTATTCCCAACCGATGAAGGAAATAAACAGACAGATCTCGATATTGAAGCTCCTGAAATATTTCCTGACCTAGGTATATGGCATCCTTTAGCACCAAATATGTTTGAAGATGTCAAGGAATATCTTAATTGGAATGAAAGTAGAAGTGACTTGTCTAAAGAAGCTAAAAATGGACCTGTTATAGGACTTGTACTTCAACGTAGTCATATAGTTACTGGTGACGAAGCTCACTATGTAGCAATAATCCAAGAGCTAGAATTTAGAGGAGCAAGGGTAATACCTATTTTTTGTGGAGGACTGGATTTTTCTAAGCCAGTTAATGCATTCTTTTACGATCCATTAGATAAAGATAAACCACATGTTGATGGAGTTGTTTCACTTACAGGGTTTGCACTTGTTGGGGGCCCAGCAAGACAAGACCATCCCAAAGCGATTGAATCTTTAAAAAGATTAAATAGGCCATACATGGTTGCTCTCCCACTTGTTTTCCAGACCACTCAAGAGTGGGAAGGTAGCGATTTAGGACTTCACCCCGTGCAGGTTGCACTACAAATTGCCATCCCTGAGTTAGATGGTGCTATAGAGCCAATTGTTCTATCAGGAAGAGATGATGCAACTGGAAAAGCCCATACCCTTCAGGACAGAGTAGATGCAATTGCGGAAAGAGCGATTCGCTGGTCATCATTAAGAATCAAACCAAGATCCCAGAAAAAATTAGCTATTACAGTTTTTAGTTTTCCGCCAGACAAAGGCAATGTAGGAACTGCTGCTTATCTTGATGTCTTTGGATCTATCTATAGAGTACTTCAGGAAATGAAAGCACAAGGTTATTTAATAAAAGACCTACCCAAGGATCCAAAATCTTTAATGGAGACTCTTATAAATGATCCTCAAGCATTAGATGGGTCTCCTGAGTTATCAATAGCACATAGAATGTCAGTTGAAGAGTATGAAAAATTAACTACATATTCGGATCGACTCGAAGAAAACTGGGGTAAGCCTCCTGGGAATCTTAATAGTGACGGACAAAATCTACTTGTGTATGGACGTCATTTTGGAAATGTATTTGTCGGCGTTCAACCAACATTTGGTTACGAAGGTGATCCAATGAGACTTTTATATTCACGAAGTGCAAGTCCTCATCATGGTTTTGCTGCTTATTACACATATTTAGAAAAAGTCTGGAAAGCAGATGCTGTTCTTCATTTTGGAACTCATGGTTCCCTTGAATTTATGCCTGGGAAGCAAATGGGGATGAGCGAAACCTGTTATCCGGATTCACTAATAGGTGGCCTTCCTAATCTTTATTACTATGCTGCAAACAATCCATCAGAAGCAACAATTGCAAAAAGACGAGGATATGCATCAACTATAAGTTATTTAACTCCACCAGCAGAAAATGCTGGTCTTTATAAAGGACTTAAGGAACTAAGTGAATTAGTTGCCTCTTATCAGCAACTAAGAGAAAGCGGTAGAGGGGTACAAATTGTGAATGCAATTATTGAAACAGCTCGTAAATGCAATCTTGATCAAGATATAAATTTCCCCAAAGAGGATGCAGCATCAATAGATTTAGATGGCAGAGATACTGTTGTTGGAGCTGTTTATAGCCAATTAATGGAGATAGAAAGCCGCCTATTACCATGTGGTCTTCATACAATAGGTAAGCCGCCAACGGCAGAAGAGGCTATAGCCACACTTGTAAGTATCTCTGCTCTAGAAAGAGAAGATGACGGCCTACGCTCACTTCCTGCTCTTTTAGCTGAGTCCTTAGGGAGGGAAATTGAGGATATCTATAAAGGAAACAATGATGGGATATTGAAAGATGTTGAGTTAAATCGACTAATTACTGAAACATCTAGAGCAGCTGTTGGTTCAATGGTCTTTTCATTGACTGGTAGAGATGGAAGGGTGAATATGCAAACATCTTTTATATCTAAATTAATAGAGATACTGCAGAAATTAGGTTTTGATTTTCCTGACCCATGGATAAAAGAATGTAGGAAATCAGGCTTTAAGAATGTAGATACAACTTCCATAAATAATTTGTTTAAATATCTAAGATTCTGTCTTGATCAGATTTGTGCGGATAAAGAAATGGAGAGTCTTCTAAAAGCATTAGATGGAAACTATGTTCTACCTGGTCCTGGTGGAGATCCTATTAGAAATCCAGGTGTATTACCAAGTGGCAAAAATATTCATGCCCTAGACCCACAATCAATACCGACTTTGGCTGCAGTCACAGCAGCCAAAGGGGTTGTTGACAAGTTGATAGAACGTCAAAAAGAGGAGCAAGGTGATTGGCCAGAAACCATTGCTTGCGTACTCTGGGGCACTGACAATATCAAAACATATGGTGAATCTTTAGCACAGATTCTCTGGTTTGTAGGAGTTAGACCAAAATCTGATTCAGTTGGAAGAGTAAATAAACTTGAATTAATATCTTTAGCTGAACTTGGTCGTCCAAGAATTGATGTTGTTGTCAATTGTTCAGGAGTATTTAGAGACCTTTTCATTAACCAAATGGCTCTTATTGACCAAGCAGTCAAATTAGCAGCTGAGGCTGATGAGCCCATAGAGCAAAACTTCGTAAGAAAGCATGCTCTAGAACAATCAAAACTAGAAGGTACAAGTATTAGAGATGCCGCATGCAGGGTATTCTCAAACGCAAGTGGAAGTTATAGTTCAAATGTAAATCTGGCAGTAGAAAATTCAACATGGGAAGAAGAAGGTGAGCTCCAAGAGATGTATTTATCTCGTAAAACATATGCATTTAATGCTGACAATCCAGGAGAGATGAATCAAAAGAGAAAGGTATTTGAATCAGTAATGAAAACAGCTGATGTAACTTTTCAAAACCTTGATTCATCTGAAATATCATTAACTGATGTCAGTCATTATTTTGATTCAGATCCTACAAATTTGATTAAGAATCTTAGAAAAGACGGGAAAGCACCAAGTAGCTATATAGCAGACACGACAACAGCAAATGCACAAGTTAGATCATTAAGTGAAACTATACGACTCGACTCAAGGACAAAACTTCTTAACCCTAAATGGTATGAAGGCATGCTTAATTCAGGCTATGAGGGCGTGAGGGAAGTATCAAATCGTTTGAATTACACCTTGGGATGGAGCGCCACAAGTGGACAAGTAGACAACTTTGTATACGAAGAATCAAATGAAACCTTTATAAATGATCCCGAAATGAGAAAGCGCCTAATGGATATGAATCCACATAGTTTTAGGCGTATTGTAGGAACTCTATTAGAAGTCAATGGGCGAGGATATTGGGAAACATCAGAAGAAAATATAGAACAGCTAAAAGAACTCTATCAAGAAGTAGAAGACAGGATCGAGGGAGTAAATCTTCCACCTGAAAATTAGTAGAATATATTAAAGCTTAAAAAATAGCTTCTGCCATTTTAAGAGTTTGTTTTATTGAATAAGCATCATGTACACGTATCATAGAAACCTTTTCTTTCGCACAGAGAGTTGCCACAACGGCTGTCCCCCAGATTCTTAATTCTAGATTTGTTTCTTCTAAGATTTCTCCAATAAATCTTTTTCTAGAAGGCCCAAGAAGGATAGGGAATCCTTCATCTATGAAAATCGAAATCTCTTTTAGTAAAGTTATACAATGATGTGTATTCTTTGCAAAGCCAAGTCCTGGATCCCAAACTATATTTTCACGCTTTATTCCAGATCTAAGTGCATCTTCTGTACTTATAAGCATTTCATAAAGGACTTCTTTTGTGACATCTTTATACTTTGCTAATGAATCCATAGTCTCGCTATCTCCTCTACTATGAGTAATAACAAATGGACATTCTGCTTGAGCAACTACATGTAATATTCTTGAATCATGTCTGCCAGCACTAACATCATTTATCCAATTTGCTCCCTGAAGTAAAGCTTCCTCAGCTACCTTTGAATCGAACGTGTCTATCGAAATAAGAGCACTGGGATACATTCTACGAATAGCTGATAGGGACGGAATTAATCTTCGCAACTCTTCTTTAGTACCAATTTGAATTGCTTGTGGTCTAGTACTTTGTGCTCCAATATCTAAAATATCAGCACCCTGAGATATAAGCTCTGATGCTCTATTACATGCATCTTCAACTTCTAAATAAAGACCTCCATCACTAAAAGAATCTGGAGTGACGTTTATCACTCCCATAATGCAAGTTCTAGATTTCCAGCCAGTTGGCCAGTTATCTCCATTAATTTTGGTAATTTGCAATCCTGGCAAAGCCCTGAGGTTCAAGAGAAGCACCTCCTACTAACACACCATCTATATCGCTCATGGCCATAAGTTCATCTATATTTCCAGGTTTAACTGATCCACCATATTGAATAATTAAATTTGGTGAGCCAACCCAGCCTCTAATTAATCCACAAATCCTATTAGCTTCTTCTGACTGACAGGTCTTCCCCGTACCAATTGCCCATATAGGCTCGTAGGCCACAACAAGTTTCTCAGGATTTGTCCCCTCTAGGCCCTGTTCAATTTGACGACGTATTACCCTCTCGGCCTCTCCTCGTTCTCTTTGTAGATCACTCTCCCCTACACAGACAATTGGAATAAGACCATGTGCTTGCGCTGACCTGGCTCGCTTATTTATTTGTTCATCACTCTCACTAAAATATTTTCGAGGTTCACTGTGGCCAACAATTGAGTATTTAGTATGAAGTTCTATAAGCATCTTTGGAGAAATTTCAGCTGTATAAGCTCCTTCCTCTTCCCAATGAACATTTTGACTAGATAATTCAACATTTGTTTCTGCTACAGCTTGGGAGAGTGTCGATAAGGCAGTAAAAGGAGGAGCAATAACAATATGCCGATCATTTGGGATATTCGAAACCAAAGGGAGAAACTCATCCATATATGCCTGTGATTCGGCACAGGTCATATGCATCTTCCAATTGCCAGCAATTACAGGCTTCCGCACGCTCACAACCTCTCTTGATCGTCTATTGCCAACCTACGGCCTGGAGCATCCGATTGACTAAAGATCACTTTAATATTGCCAAAGATAATTTGATCTCCATTCTTTAATTTTCGTCCTCGCCTAACTTCCTTAGAACCATTAACGTGCACTTGCCCAGAACTAATAAGGTGCTTGGCCTCCCCCCCTGTAGAGGCCAAGCCCTCCCATTTCATGAATTGATCAAGTTTCATTGGAATCAGTAAAAGTTTGATCGCGCTAATTGCTTTGACAGATGTATTCCCAACCTAAATACGACTTCCGAATACTTCTACCGCTCCTAAGACCGCATCTAGGACAATTAATTTGTGGTGGCATAGCAATGCTCATATATGTAGCCTGCTGGCCTATTCTCGCTTGGTTGGCTGGTGAATTAATTCCCAATATAGGCAAGGGCAACCTAAATAGAGTTTTATCCCTAACCTCATTAGCCTTATTTATTTTTCTTATCCAGAAATTTGCCCAATTTATTCAAGATATAATTTTAGCAAAGCCTGCACTTAAAATAAGCCAATATATACGTTGCAGTGTAATTAGTAGATTACAAAAAATTGAATTACTTTCTATTGAAAGATTATCTTCTGGAGATATAACATACAGGCTAACTGAAGATGCAGATAGAGTTGGAGAGGTAATTTATAAATTAATACAAGACACGACTCCTTCTTTTTTACAATTAATAATCGTTTTTAGCTACATGGTTTTTCTAGATTGGAAAATCTCTGTTGCAACTTTAATTCTTGTCCCATTAATTGCAATGTTGGTAAACAGCTTTGGATCTAGAGTTTTAAAAGCTGCTGAAAGAAGTCAGAATCAAATCAGTAACTTAGCTGCTTTGCTAAATGAGTATATTCAAGGATTACCTTTAATAAGAGCCTATGCGGCCGAAAATTGGATGTTAAAAAGATTAGAGAAAGAAATTGAAACACATCGAATTGAGAGATATAGAACACTAAAACTTATCGCCCTACAACATCCTGTAATTGGTTTCATTGAGGCTAGTGGAATACTTACTGTTTTAGCACTAGGTGCGGCTCGAATTCAAAGTGGAGGAATGGATGCACAGAGTTTTAGCAGTTATATTGCTGCTCTTTTGATGCTTATAGATCCAATAAGTCATCTAACAACTAATTATAATGAGTTCAAACAGGGAGAAGCCTCCCTTAAAAGGCTTTTTTCTATTGAGAGAGAGCCATTGGAGATTCAAGATTGTAAGTTTCCAATTAAATTAAAAAAGCCTAAAGGGGACATATATTTAAATAATGTTAGTTTCTCTTATGATCAAGAAAACATAATTATAAGAGATTTGAACATTAATATATTAAAAGGTCAAGTTGTCGCTCTAGTTGGCCCTTCGGGTTCTGGCAAAAGTACAATATTTGCCCTTTTAATGCGTTTCCTAAAACCAAAGAAAGGCACAATAAGTTTTGATGATATTAATATATCTAATTTAAGAGCAATAGACATTAGAAAACATATAGCACTTGTCCCTCAAAAGGCAATTATTTTCTCAGGTAGCATCTCAGAAGCTATTAGTTTTGGGAGAAAAACCAGCAAAGAAGAAATTATTAAGGCTGCCAAGATTGCAAATGCCCATGAATTCATAATGCAAATGCCTAATGGATATAAAACATTACTCGAAGAAAGAGGATCTAATTTTTCTGGTGGTCAATTACAAAGAATTGCAATAGCAAGAGCTCTTGTTGGTAATCCATCAGTACTTTTACTTGATGAAGCAACAAGTGCTCTAGATTCCGAGTCAGAAGCATCTGTTCAAGTAGCTCTAAGTCAGGCAATGAAAGGAAGAACTGTGCTTGTGATAGCTCATAGATTATCAACCGTTCAAGAAGCAGACAAGATTATTGTTCTTGAAAATGGTTCAATATCCGAGCAAGGCACACATGACGAACTTATAAGCAAAAAAGGGCGTTACAAAGAACTTTGTTCAAGACAACTGATAAGACAATAGTAAAATTAAGTAAGTTGTTTGCAATCCTTCTTACTTCAGAATATTTTAAACAAGTTTAAACGATTTAATCCATCACTCAAATTCGAGCTAATCAAATGACAGACACTACTTCACAGACTACTGATCCGATTCTCACTTTTGAGGGCAAGCGCTATGACCTCAATGCATTGCCAGATGAACTAAAAGAGTTGGTACGAGGCATGCAAGTTGCTGATGCTCAACTACGCATGCATGAAGACACACTCAAAGTTTTGGCTGTGGGTCGTCAATCAATGGCCATGCAATTAAACCAAAAACTAAAGGGGATTGCACCTATGCCGAATCAAGAAAAGTAAAATACCCTCATTATTATTACTTTTACTAATTTGAAAAGCGATAATTTCTAGTTAGCTTGAAAACTGTTCTTGATAGAAGAATCAAGGCGATCAAATTAGGTAAAGCCATCAAACCATTTAATGTCTCAGCTATAGACCAAACGACTCCGCGTGTACCTGCAATAGAACAAAAAACAACTACAGCGACCCATGCCAACCTAAAAGGCAAAATTGCTCTTACGCCAAAGAGAAATTCACTGCAACGTTCACCATATAAACTCCAACCTAAGACAGTAGTAAAAGCAAAAACTGCTAACCCGATAGTAACTATTATTCCAAAGCCAGGGACTCCACTATTGAATGCAGCTATTGATAAGTCTGAACCAGATTGTCCGCTCTGATATGCACCGGTAGTTATTATTACCAATGCGGTCATTGTACAGATAATAATTGTGTCTATAAAAGTACCAAGCATCGCAATGGTTCCTTGCTTAACTGGATCATTTGTTTTTGCAGATGCATGCGCTATTGGGGCACTTCCTAGCCCTGCTTCATTCGAAAAAATACCTCTTTTAAATCCAATGAGTACTACCTGAGCCAATGTTCCACCTGTAGCTGCCTTACCAGTAAATGCATTTTCAAATATTGTTGAGAATGCTGATGGCACATCCGAAAAGTTAATTAGGAGGACTATTAAGCAAGCAAAGATATATAAAACAGTCATTACAGGAACAATCGCAGAAGCTGCCTTTGCAATTCTTTTTACACCACCAATAACAACTGAAAAAACTAGAAAACCCAAAACGAATCCAGTTACAAGCCTTGGAATTCCAGCAAGTTCAAGTGCACTAGAAACTTCAAAAACCTGTACCCCATTACCGATACCAAAACAAGCCAACATTCCAAACAAAGAAAACAACCCCCCTAACCATGTCCAATTTGGGCCCAAACCATTTTTTATGTAATACATCGGACCACCTACATGGTTACCTAGTTCGTCAACTTCTCGAAAATGAACTGAGAGAAGAGCTTCTGCATATTTAGTTGCTATCCCAAACACGGCTATTAGCCACATCCAAAAAACAGCCCCTGGACCGCCAATTGCGATTGCTCCCGCAACACCTGCAATATTTCCTGTCCCAATAGTTGCTGAAAGTGATGTCATTAATGCTTGAAAAGGAGTTATCTCTCCAGATTTCGCATCAATCTTGTTAGAAGTACCTTTCAACATCATCCTGATTCCGAATGGAAGACGTATTAAGGGCATAAAGCCAAGTCCAACCATTAGTAAGAGGCCTGTAAAAGATATAAGAAAAATGGTCGGCCAACCCCAAACGAATGAACTTACACTGTCATTAATTAGACTTATTTTAGGCTCTATAGCAGATAATTTCATGTTAAAATTATGTGATAATAGTGTTAGTAAAATGTCGTTCAGCACTTTAATAAGAAATTATTGACTTAGATATTCTCACAGACCATCGAGGTTTGCAAGAAGCTAGTCAAGCTTATTTAAATCTATAAAAGAATATGTTAGTTTTTTTTCGGGATTTTCTTTATGGCCTTCTGTTATTGCAGATCTGCTTGATAAAACCCAAGGTCCACCTTCAACTAGTGGCACAAAGGTATCATGATAGTGGGTCTTTGGTTGGATGAGGCCAGTATTGTTTAAATCACTAATTTGACTTGTATATGTTCGACTTAGATAGCCTTTGTCAGTATTAGTAACGCTTTCGGTAATTATAGTTATATATTTACCTTGTATTTTGCGATATACCATTGTAACTATATCATTTTTTATTCGGTAGAAATCCCCTTCATTTTTTCCAGTAACTATTACTTTCATACCAATTTCATTAATGTCTCCTTTCGAGAAATTATTATCCCCATGTACATCACTAAATTTTCTTCTAACTCTGTGAATAGCTACTTCCCATAATTGAGTAGATAAAGACTTATGCACATCAGTATCTTCAATTCCAAAAACTGTTGATTTAAGGTCTCTACCTAATTTAAAGCTGCCTTTGAAAACCTTGAAGCCATTGTCCAAAATGCAATTACCTTTATAACCAGAAAATTCTGCTCCCCAGGTATAACGATTTTCATAAGCAGCCTGAAACTGACTTTTGCAATCTTCTGCTCGAACTGCGGTATTCATTGTAAATGATGCTATGAGTGAATATCTTGAAGAGCATTAATAGATATCACTTGAGATTGAAGTGAAGTAATACCCTCTAACGCAGCCCTAGCTCCTGCAATTGTAGTAAGTGTTGGTACTGAATAATCAAGAGCCGCACGTCGAATATATTTATCGTCATGGGCTGCTTGTCGACCAATTGGTGTATTAATAACTAATTGGATTTCTCCAGATCGAATTAAATCTTCTACATTTGGATTACCTTCATGGACTTTGAGAACCTTTTCTACATTTAGTCCCACTGAAATTAAAGCTTGAGCAGTCCCAGAAGTAGCAACTAGGCCAAAGCCTAATTCAACTAATCTCTTAGCTATTGGAATTAACTCAGGTTTATCACGATCATGAGTTGAAAGAAACACAATGCCAGAAGTCGGTAATCCTTCTCCTGCGGCTAATTCTGATTTGGCATAAGCCATTCCAAAAGTAGTGGCAAACCCCATAACTTCTCCAGTAGAACGCATCTCGGGACCAAGGATGCTATCTGTACCGGGAAATCTCCGGAATGGTAGTACAGCTTCCTTTACAGCCTGAATAGGTGGAACTGGTTCTTTTATAAGTCCAATTTTTTCGAGAGTATTTCCGGCCATAAGACTTGTGGCAATTCGGGCTAAAGGGATGCCAGTAGCTTTTGAAACAAAAGGAACAGTTCTAGAAGCCCTTGGATTTGCCTCAATAATGAAAACCTTTTCACAATCAAATTCATCTCTCTGTACAGCAAACTGAAGATTTATCAAACCATTGACATTTAATTCTAATGCTAATTGTGTAGTCCAATTTCTAATTATCTCCAAGGAATCTCTTGAGAGGGAAACAGTTGGCAAGCAACAAGCCGAATCTCCTGAATGAATACCAGCTGGCTCTATATGCTCCATCAGGCCCCCTATAACTACTACACCTTTAGAATCACATAAAGCATCTACATCTACTTCTACTGCATTTTCAAGATACTGGTCAATTAAAACAGGATGATCAGGCTCAATACTTACAGCCTCAGCCATATATAGACTCAGTTCATCCTTGTTATATACAACTTCCATAGCTCTACCTCCAAGAACATATGAAGGCCTAACAACTACGGGATATTTAATATGATTTGCTATCTCATATGCTTCATTCTTTGTTCTTGCAATTCCATTTTTGGGTTGACGTATACTTAATCGTGTGAGAATTTGTTCAAATAATTCTCTATCTTCAGCCTGATCTATAGATTTTGGAGATGTCCCCCATATCTTAGATTTACAAGTCGAGGAAGAAAACTTCTGAAGATAATCAAGAAGTGGCATTGACAACTTTAAAGGTGTTTGGCCACCAAACTGAACAATTACTCCATCAGGTTGTTCTTCTTCAATTACATTTAAAAGATCTTCTAAAGTTAGAGGTTCGAAATAAAGTCTATCGCTAGTATCATAATCGGTAGAAACAGTTTCAGGATTACTGTTCATCATAATGGTCAAATAACCTTGCTTTTGAGCTTCATAAGAAGCATGACAACAGCAATAGTCAAACTCAATACCCTGTCCTATTCTATTTGGGCCCCCTCCAAGAATGAGGACTTTATTCTGACCCTCCTTTTTAACTTCATTCTGAAAGAAAGTATCCTCTATAATATTATTCCTGTTAATTCTTTTAATAGGTAATTCATAAGTTGAATAATAGTAAGGAGTTTCAGAAATAAACTCAGCTGCACATGTATCTACAGTTTTATATAAAGGTTTAATTGATAATTTTTTACGTCGGTTCCTAACATCAAACTCTGAAGTATTTGTGGCCCATGCAATCTGCTTGTCGGAAAAACCATATTTTTTTAGTTCAAATAGCTGATCAAAGTCTAACGAATCTAGTTTAGTATTATGAAGGTAAGTATTTTGCAGATTAATTATATTTCTCAATTTAGATAAGAACCACGGGTCAATATGACTTACTGAATATATTTCACTATTAGTCATTCCTTGAACCATTGCCGTTCTTATGGCCATTATTCTTTCTGGCGAAGGAGATCTTAATAATTTTTCAAGCTCCTTCCCCCCTATAGATTTTTCTGGTCTATCGCAACCCCAACCTGAATATCCAACTTCTAAGGACCTTAAGGCTTTTTGAAATGACTCTTCAAAGGAACGCCCTATTGACATGGCTTCTCCAACAGACTTCATTGAGGTATTCAATGAAGATGAACTACCTTTGAATTTCTCAAAAGCAAACCTAGGAATCTTTGTAACGACATAATCAATAGTAGGTTCAAAACATGCTGGTGTTTTGCCAGTTATATCATTAGTTATCTCATCTAATGTATAACCAACAGCAAGTAGTGCCGCTATTTTTGCAATAGGGAATCCAGTTGCTTTACTTGCTAGTGCTGATGATCTACTAACTCTGGGATTCATCTCTATAACAATAACTTCTCCATTGTCTGGGTTGACTGCAAACTGAATATTGCTTCCTCCTGTTTCTACTCCTATTTCACGAATAATTGCTATAGATTGATCTCTTAGTCTTTGATATTCTCGATCTGTTAGTGTTTGAGCCGGGGCAACAGTTATTGAGTCTCCTGTATGAACTCCCATCGGGTCAAAGTTCTCTATACTGCATACAATAACAACATTATCTGCAAGATCTCTCATAACTTCAAGCTCAAATTCTTTCCATCCTAAAAGTGATTTTTCTATTAGAATTTGAGATACAGGACTAGCTTCAAGTCCGGCCTTACAAATACAATTAAACTGATCATCATCATATGCAATTCCTCCTCCACTACCACCAAGAGTAAATGCAGGCCTAATAATCCTAGGGAAACATGCTATTTCCCTTCCTACTAATTTTGCCTCCTCAAGGGTCGACGCTATTCCAGAAGGACATATTCCCACTCCAATCCTTTGCATAGCTTGTTTAAAAAGCAACCTATCTTCTGCTTTACGAATTGCTGAGAGATCAGCACCAATTAGCTCAACACTATATTTGTCAAGAATACCTTTTTCAGCAAGCTCAACGGCAATGTTCAAAGAAGTCTGACCACCCATTGTGGGAAGTAATGCTTGAGGCCGCTCTCTCTCTATAACTCTCTCAACGACAGCGGTAGTAAGCGGCTCAACATATGTGCGTTCGGCCATCTCGGGATCTGTCATTATTGAAGCTGGGTTGGAATTAACCAACACGACCTCAAAGCCCTCCTGACGCAGTGCTTTACAAGCCTGAGTTCCGGAATAATCGAATTCACAGGCTTGGCCAATCACTATTGGACCAGACCCAAGCAATAGAATTCGACGCAAATCAGTACGCCTGGGCATGAGCTTTTAAAAAAAGATCCTGTATACAGCTATTTTCATATGTAGCTGAATGCAGAGGACTAAGTAAAGTATGAAACTACTTCACCATTCTCGCTAACCTAAATAGTCAGGAGATTTCCAGACCATGAGCGAACTCCAGCGCCTTAAAGGGCTGCTGCCACCTGAGAATCAAAGCTGGGTGTTCGTGGAGGCCGCTGCCGCGGTAGATCCACCATTGATAACCCTAGAAGAGATTGGGCGTGATGAAGTTGAAATCCAGATAGATCTTGACCAATGGGATGAACTGGCGCAAGACCACCGCAACATGCTTTTCTGGCATGAAATAGGCCGAATTCAAAATGACACTATTCCAAGAGATGGTTGGGAAATGGCAGCCCTAGCTATTGGCTTAGGCGGTGCGATTGGAGAATTATGGGTACAAGATGGGCTGCTGCTTCTAATGGCCTTAGGTCTTTCAGGGTTTGCTGGATATAGGCTTTATTTGAAAAATAATTCAGAAAAGCGACTCCAAGATGCAATATTTGCAGATGAGAGAGCCATTGATATTGCATGTAGATTTGGTTATAGCGTTCCCAATGCTTATAAAAGTCTTGGAGGTGCTCTCAAAGAAATGATAGAAAAAACGAGAAAGAAAAAGAAGCGCTCATTTTTTGAAGATAGGCTTGAAGCTCTCAGAAAAAGTGCAGAAAAAGCTCGAGCTGAAATGGCACAAAGAGAAGGGTCTCCTACTTCAGTTACAAGTGAAAATGTATATGGATAGTGAAAAACTAGCTGAATTTGCGGCTGAGGCCTGTGACGATAGAAAAGCAAAGGATATTCAATTAATTCGTATTGATAAGGTATCTAGCTTATGTGACTGGATAATCATTGCCGAAGGTTTATCTGATGTAAATGTAAGGTCAATTATTAAATCAGTTGAGGATAAATTAAAGGAAAAAGCAGATAGATTACCATTGAGAAGAGAAGGAATAAACGAAGCTAAATGGGCACTACTAGACTATGGAGAAATAATAATCAATGTGTTGCAATCGAATGAAAGAAAATACTACGATTTGGAGTCATTCTGGAGTAATGGACAAATATATAAATATGAAAATATTATCAGATAGTATCCATTAATATGCTTAATAGGAACAATCATTATTATCATGTCTAATGTTATAGGATCAAGTCACCGTGCAAAGATTCCACCTTTAGAGGTAAATCTAAAGAGGGGATCCAGTATTGAGTCAATTCATAGAGTACATGCAGTAGTAACTGATTCAAAAGGTAGAATATTAATTTCAGCCGGTCAAACTAATTATCAAACATTTATTAGATCTGCGCTAAAGCCTTTTCAGTCACTACCGTTTGTTAGTAGTGGTACAGCGGACAGAATAAACGTTGGAGAGAAGGGAATTGCTATTAGCTGTGCTTCACATTGTGGGCAACCTTATCATTGCCGTGAATCATTTAAGATTCTATGGAATTCTAATATTGAAGTAGATTCACTTCAATGCCCTATTCCTTCAGGTCGTAATAGCCCATTAGAACATAATTGTTCTGGAAAACATGCAGCATTTCTTGCTACATGTAGAAAGATGGGATGGCCATTAGATAACTACCTAGATGGGAAACATCCTCTTCAAATCGAAATAATCAGACGCGTTTCTGAATTAGTAGGTTTACCTGCTGATGAGTTTGTAGTAGCTAGGGACGATTGTGGAGCCCCCACATTTCTTTTGCAATTGGATCAAATATCCCTTCTTTATTCACATTTAGGTGAGTCTAAAAATACAGATTTTGAACAAATTAGTAGATCAATGATTTCCCACCCGAATTTGATAGCTGGAAAAAGCCTGTTTGATACTGAGCTGATGCTGCGAGCCCATGGACAACTCATTAGCAAGGGCGGGGCAGAAGGAGTCCAATGCCTAACCAAGGTAGGCGATGGAATTGGAATTTCGATTAAGGTTGAAGATGGATCCAAACGGGCTAAGCATGCAGTTGCTTTGCACCTATTAAAGCAACTTGACTGGATTACCCCCATAGCTCTTCAAGAGCTAGAAGAAAAAATTCTTTTGGTTTCCCCTGGTGTGCAGTTAGAGGTGAATGGGCAACTTGGTTTTAATCTAAGGTGAATTTACACAATTATGAAACTCGACAATGTATGCTTATTAAGCTTCGCGGGGTAGAGCAGTCTGGTAGCTCGTCGGGCTCATAACCCGAAGGTCGGGAGTTCAAATCCCCCCCCCGCCACCAATTAAAAAGTCTGTCTATGACAGGCTTTTTTTAATGCTAATTTTTTATCATTATGCTCAAACAAGAGAGATATTTACTTAAATAATGACATTTCAATATTACTGTTATGAGAACCCTTTTTCTCTTTTCTTTCCTTGGCACACCTCCAAGCACACTATCGATACACAAACTTTTCACACAAATAGAACTATTGCAATTATCGCTGGGCTCATAACCCGAAGGTCGGGAGTTCAAATCCCCCCCCACCTCCAAAAAAGACCTCCGAAAAGGTTTTTTTTAATACAGCAATAGGTTATCTATTACGTGTATATTTTTATGGTCTTACAAGGCTTATTGAATAAGTTGACATTTATTTTGATTAAATATAAATGTTTTTAAATATATAATCCTTTTGATCAGGGGTCCAAGGTTGAATCTTCTGCATTAAAGAATTATATAGTATGTTACTAGTAAAATATTCCAGCCAAAGTTTTAAGGAATTTAACTCTTTATCATTGTCGAAATTACTTATATCAACAAGTCGAAACTGCCTTACAAAAGGCCAAATAGCCCAGTCAGCTATAGTTTCAGATCCAGAAATCAACCATCTATTTCTATTTTTTTGACCTGATAGTCTTTCATTCAATTGCAAAAGTATATCTCTTGCTGATTTCTTGTGGGACAGGAAATTGCCGTCTAAATATCTATCTGGATATTTATAGCGGTCAAGATGGTATTTAAATGGGCCATCATTAATATCTATGATAGTTTGTATATCATACTGATCATCTAAATTACCTATAAATTCGTGTTTTGTGGAATCGGATTGCTTAATACTCCAGTAAATTATATCTAGACTTTCCTCAAGAACCTCACCATTGGCGGTAATTAATACTGGTACCGTGCCTTTTGGTGATTGCTCCAAAAGGGACTGAGGCTTATTTCTTAATGCGACTTCTCGTAGTATTACGCCCTGGTTGGTCCTTAATAAAGCCCAACGAGCTCTCATTGCATAGGGACAACGGCGGAAAGAGTAAAGAATATGATTTGACATGTAATAACACTGTAGTGAATTACTGATTTACTTGAATACAGCTAATACCTCAAACAATTGTAATCAGATTATTGAAGATAATAACACGTTTCAATCAGCTATAATTTTAGAATATTAATTTAATATAAACATCATTTAAATAATGTTTTAGATACAATAATATATAAGAGTAGGATTGAATAGCCTTGACTTCAATAAAAAATTCGCTTACAAATTTTTTAGATGAAAGACTTCCAACAATGGAAGATGTAGAAGATTTCCTTGACAACCTAGAAGATGAAGTGCTGGGAATCAGCAACAGAGAGTTTTTTCTTATGTACAAAGGTGATATAAAAGAATTGAATGAAGAGTATGGTCAATCTGCTAAGGAGCTAGGTTTTGAAAAAGAGTTATTAAAGGGATTAGTAGCCTATGCAAAGCAAAGGCAAATTAATCAGATTTAATGAGAATATCTTATGGTTTGTACGCGGCCTCAGAAAATTCACTGAGATTCCTGATAGTCAAAGACTCAATTTTGTAACAGTACTAGTAATTACACCTATTGCACAACAATTGACGATGTCTTATCTAAGAGCAATAACCTAATTTAAAATGTCCCCATTACCACAACTAATTCAAACTCATCAAAATGGAGGAACAATCCACAAATATGAATTATCTGGTGGTAAAAAACAATTTATGCGTTTTATAGGGTGTTTCGATGGTTCCTGCAAATTCTTTAATGATGTTGAAGAAGCGACTAGATATCTAGAAACAAATGTTTAATATTAATTTACCAATAATAGTAAGTACTATTAACGAGTTAAAACAACTTTAATCAAATTCTGAATCAGTTGAATTCTGTTTGATTTTGATTTTAGACATATATCTTTTTGTTTTTTCAATATTTCTTCTCCCATGGGGCCCAAACCACTTTTAACAAACTCATAATCTTCTTTAATCCATCTGTCAAAATCATTCTGCTCTAACTCTATATGAAATTGGATGCCATACGCAAATTTACCTACTCTAAACATTTGCTCATTACATATAGGAGTAGATCCTAAAAGAATAGAATTTTTTGGAAGAATGATCCTATCTCCATGCCAATGCAAACCATAGAAAGGAAATGATAATTTGGAGAAGATAGATTCCTCTGGAGAAGAATTTATAAAATCAATAGTGCTCCACCCCAATTCTTTTATTGGAGTTTTCGAAATTTGGTCTATAAGTGGTTCACATTTTCCTCCATTAGCAACAGCTAGCAATTGGGCACCTAAGCAAACTCCAATAATTGGGATATTATTTATGATTGCATATTTAATAATTTCAACTTGTTCTGCTAGCCAAGGATATAAAGGGTTGGTAATATCTGCTACGCCCATTGGCCCACCCATAATTAATAAAATATCGTTCTTTCCAGGGAAAACAATTGGATCCCCTCTATACATTCTTAAAGTACATATTTTGAGCCCTAACTCAGATGCAACCTTACTAAATAAAGCAGGTCTCTCTCTCTCAATCTGCTGTATAACAAGCAACCTATTCATCTTATGATAGAAGTAGTAATCTTCTTGATTTTAAAGCAAAATAACTATTGATTAATTAACAAAATATTTATTGCAAAACAAAACTTGAAAAGTTATCATTGTTTAAGTCAAATGTTTATCTAGTTTAAGCTTTATTAATCATACATAAATCAGCTAAGCCATGAGCCAACAACAAAATCGACCAGTATGGATGAATTGGGCCTTTTTGATTATCTTCATGTGGTCTTCATATATTCTTTATGAAATGTGGAGGGCAAAACTAATGGGGCCATGAAGAAACTATATTCTCCTAGTCTCATGATTCCAAAATCTAAAAAAATGAACAGATCATCTAATCAATTGAGATATTAAGATGATTAGTTAGATTCAATTGATATGTATTACATAAATTATAAGAACATTTAGTTGTATAATTAATCATATTAAATGGTTTCATGTTTTTCCCACACAGAACGTGATTATGATCTAATAAAGTATGAACACAAAAAACATTCCATGTCAGTAGGCATTTACTTTGCAACAACAACGGGAAAGACAGAAGATATAGCAGAGCGTCTACATGAGTTGCTTTCTTCAGCCGAATCTCCAAAAGATCTTGCAGATTTAAGTGATTTAAATGAATTCTCTTCGCTAGACGGCATTATCTGTGGAATTCCAACCTGGAATACAGGAGCAGATAGTGAACGATCTGGGACTGCGTGGGACTCACTATTGAATGATATAGGCTCACAAGACTTAAATGGCATAAAAGTAGCTATATTTGGTTTAGGAGATTCATCTACATATACAGAGAATTTCTGTGATGCCATGGAAGAATTACATTCTTACTTTGTCAAGGCAGGTGCAACTATGGTTGGTTATGTTAAAAGATCAGATTACACATTTGATGATTCAAAGAGTGTGATTGGTGATTCGTTTTGTGGGCTACCATTAGATGAAGATAGTGAGTCAAATATGACTGACAATAGGCTATTAACTTGGTCTAATCAACTAAAAATTGAAATGAAAGGAATATTATAATTTAACCAATGATAAATCACAGGTAAATCTTACTGAACTACATCAACTAAAGTATTATAAAACATATTATAATTAAAATAGCTATCGTAAAGGGAACATTAAACCCCCTAAAAGAAAAAGATCTTCTAACAGTACTATTTTTATTAACTAATTTACTTCCAATCAGGTAACCACATTGATTGCAAACAAGACGTCCTGCAAGTGCCCGATCAGCTCTCATATTAGTACTTCCACAATTTCTACATCTTAAAGCCGTCATATAGTTAAAGCCTATGGATTAAGTGCTTAATTATAAAGTTAACAAGAATATCCAGCTAGACTTTTTCTATTTTGTTATAAAAAAGGTTCTATGGTTCAGTGTTATCTAGATATGGCTTAAGAAAAGTAGTTGGGGTGTTCATTGTTGAAGAATAGCTTAATAGGCTTTTTGGTTTATATGAATAAATGACATTATCATCTTCACTAATAAGAAAAGTACCACCTCTGTTGGTCAAGAATTGATCATTTTTCATATAAATACTCCAGTTAGATAATATTTCACGCATATTGATTAGACGTTTTGTTGCCATTTCAAAAGGTCTAAGGTAACCAGTTCCCAAACGTTCATCAAATAATTTAGCCTTAAAATCGGGGAATATACCTATATGAATTGTGTCTTCTGATTTGAATAGTTGTGATGATGTTTTATCTCCTGTATACCCCCTTAACACCTCTTTTATTGTTCCAGGTGAATGAAAGCCTAAGCACATTAGAATAAGGTTAAAAAGAGGGTGAAAAAAATTAACTAGCCCAGGTGAAAGTCCCAATAATTGATGAAGGCTGGCATCTTCTTCAACTTCTAAAAGTTGAGAAGGTAATTTGGTAAATGAGCAGAATTTTCTTTTTGAGTGCTGATCTCCTATAGCTATAAAAACCAAATTGATCCTAGATCTTTTCAAGAGAGGTAAAATATTAATTATAGCTTCAACATATTCAAAGCTATCTAAGTCTCCCAATAGACCTAATATGATTACCAGTTTTTTAGATTTAGGATTAATATGTGATATATCTCTTATCCTTAGTAAAAGAGTTTGAAGATCACTTCTTTTAGGCTCAGTGGGGGACAACTATAAATGACATAATGCAAACAATAATATCACATTTGAAATCTGCTAGCCTCCTAGATATTTAATATTATAAAAAAATTATCACGATTATTCAGAGTTTTTGAGGTAAACTTTAAAAAATTTTTATTATAGTTAAATGCAAGAATTAACAAAGGCAATAAATAACCATCTATCCTTTGAGTTTCAAGCCAGCCACACGTACCTTGCAATGTCCATCTGGTTAAGAGAAAGTGATTTCTGTGGCTTCTCATACTATATGCAAGAAAAAAGTTTAGAAGAAAGAACCCATGCAGATAAACTCATTGAATATCTTGTCGATTCAGATGAACAAGTCGAGCTCCCAAACATAGATGCCCCTCAAAGAAGTTGGATCTCAATACAAACCCTCTTTGATGATGTATATGAAATGGAACAGGCTGTTACTGCTTCAGTAAACCGAAGTTATTCAATAGCTGAAAAGTCAGGAGAACGAAGTGCCACGGCTATGCTCGATTGGTTTATCTCTGAGCAATTAAAGGAAGAAGCAGAAGCACGTTTTGTTAGAAAAAGACTTCGTCTGGCTGGAAAAAATAATGCTGCGTTACTAATTTTGGACCAACAATTTCTTGATGGTAAAGGGCTATCTGCCTTAAAAGCGTCTTTCGGAAGAAAATAAGAATATAAAAATTTTATAAACAAGATTATTTCCAATGCAAAAAAACGGTTTACAAGAAAATTAACAACCTTCACTCAAGAATATTAATATTAGAGTCCTTCTATTAAGCCATGTGAAGAGAATTTCCATAATTGCTCTATTGAAAATATCTTATTTACGCCCTTTTTAAATTTTTCTCGTGCAGACCTACGGGAACCCCAACGTTACCTACGCGTGGTACGCGGGTAACACTGGAGTTACAAACCGCTCAGGCCGATTTATTGCCTCGCACATTGGTCATACAGGATTGATTTGCTTTGGAGCTGGTGCAAACACTCTTTTTGAACTAGCCCGCTACAACCCAGGTTTACCAATGGGTGAGCAGGGGATGGTGATGCTTCCCCATCTCGCAACATATGGTTTAGGTGGATGCGAAAACGGTGTACTTACTGATCCATACCAGATCACTGTAGTAGCAGTTTTCCATCTTATTTTCTCTGCCGTATATGCAGGTGGAGCAATGCTTCATTCCTTCAGATATAAGGAAAAGCTTGAAGATTATCCAGCAGGTTCAAGACCTAATAAGTTTGCTTTTGATTGGACAGATCCAAACAGGCTTACTTCAATTCTTGGACATCATTTGTGCTTCCTTGCACTTGGCAACGTTCAATTTGTTGAATGGGCTAAGTACAACGGAATATACGATCCAGCTATCGGGGCTGTTCGTACAGTTGACTACAACCTTGATCTAGGAGCTATCTGGAACCATCAGATTGATTGGCTTTCAATTAGCAGCCTTGAAGACATCATGGGTGGTCATGCATTCTTAGCCTTCTTTATGGCAGCTGGTGCAGCTTTCCATATATTCACCAGTAACTTTGGCGAATATACAGAGTTCAAGGGCAAAGGATTGCTTGGTGCTGAATGGGTACTTTCCACCTCTCTTGCAGGTGCTGCCTATACAGCTTTCGTTGCAGCCTTCTGGGTTTCAACCAATACCACCATCTATCCAACTGAGCTTTACGGACAAACTCTTGATCTGAAACTTCAGATTGCTCCTTACTTCCTGGACACTAAACTTCTGGCAGATGGAACCAACACTGGTCGTGCTTGGTTGGCTAACTTCCACTACTACGTTGGATTCTTCTATCTACAAGGTCATCTGTGGCATGGTTTAAGGGCTATGGGCTTTGACTTCAGGCGTATTGGCAAGTTGTTTGACACCTTGGAGACAAACCAAATCTCTGCAGGCTAAATAAAAACCTTTATTCAAAGGCTTTTAAACTAACCAAATACACTCAGAAGCCCTGCTAAATGCAGGGCTTTTTTTTGATAGTTGAACTTAAGAAGATTATGTTTACTTAACCTTCACTGCAAACAATCTCAAAGAGATTTGCACGAGAAATTCAATACCTTTCAAAATGAAAATTTAATTCATCTGATAAATATCGTTATCACTCTTTTTTGAAACTTCGGATTGCTTATCTTCTATCCTGAAATCTTCAAGTCATCATCTCCAAATAATTACCCAACAAAGGTGGAGATATCACAAACCTATGTATCTTTGATTACTAATTCAAGATAAATAGACAGTTTTACGTCTCAAGAGCATATTGCTATTGAGAATCGCTTGCAAAAGGGTGTACTGACCTACTAGGTTGAGAGAGCTTCTCAACAAGGCCTCAATATATTCCTAATGAGCTTTCGATTCCTTCCTGATGATCCTGTTCCATTGGTAAGAATGCCAACCGGACAGTCAGTGTTAATAGATCCCTCAGCGAGATACGGTTGTGGATGCATAGAGGTAGTTGAAGGTGTAGCCAGAGTTTTTTGTCCATGCGAAGAAACTGAAGGAATGACTCTTGCCTTTCTGCAAGCAGGAGACCAACTAAGAGCAGATCGACTATGTAGTGAAGGAGTCTGCCTGGAAGCGTTAACCCCAATGTGCTTTCGGAGTAATGCAGAAGCTAATGAAACTGACGGTTTTGATGCCGTAAATGAATGGACATTGCAATTACTGCGTATACGCCATCTAAGTAGTGCAGATCAAAGGCTCCAAGCTTTATTTGCCCTACTTGTAAACAGACTGGGGAGACGATGTGGTGATTGGTGCCAACTTCCTTTTAGGCTCACGCATGAAAGAATTGGTGAATTAATTGGCTCAACAAGAGTTACATCAACACGTCTAATTTCTAGGCTTAGATCAGAAGACTTATTAAATGTGCCTAATGGCGAACAAATATTAAAACTAGCTCCAACCCTTATAGAAGCAGCTCCTTTGGCCGCTTAATTGTTAAATCATGATTAGTTCTCAACAAAATTCTTATAGCATCATAGGAAACCTCTCAAGGGAAGTTGATTCAATCCGAATGCGAAGCAAAAGTATATGTAAATCTATACTAGATTGCAAAGATGATTGTTTATCCTGCAGACTCAAAAAAGAATTATGCCTTCTAGATAAAAGAAGGCTAGAAATTTTAAAGATTGCTTCTTTTATTAGGGGTTGCAATAATAAAGATACATTGGCTATTGATTTTCTAATCGAGATATCTGGCCGAGCTATTTCTTATAGATCAACCAGTAGAAATCAATAGATATGAATCCAGGATTAAATGGAGCTCAGCGCAACTCACCATCAATTAATAACAAAGCTGAGGGATGATTTTGAGCAAATTTTACTCTTCCAAGCATATAGGCAAATTCATCTTCTGATGATGTCTGACCCTCAATCATAGGATCTAAATAAACTGTTGTTCGAAAATCCGAGTCTCTTTCGGCTATTGAATATAATTGGTGTAATGAAGTAGTTACGTCAGCCTCCATTAGAAAAGATGCTGAAAAAACCTCCTCAATATCTTTCCACGTTTGTATAGGTTCTTTTAACTTCTCTAAAACAACTGTTTGCCCACGAGCTATGAGATATTCAGAAAATTTACTCGCATGCTCTCGTTCACTTTCAGCTTCTGACTTGAAAAACTTAGAAAAACCTCTTAATTCGCGTTCAGCAAACCATAGAGATATTGCAAAATATTGGACACTTGCATTTCTCTCCATTGTCAAATGCTGATGCAAAGCTTCTACAAGCTCAATCTGCATTGGCTCCGCCATCGCCCGTCCCGCAGGGCCTGTAGCTACTTTGAAAGAAGAATTTGTGGTTACAGACATGTGTTTCTGGAGATCAGACTCCTGGAAATTGACTTAAGGCGTTTGCCTATCATGTGATTAATCACCTTTCTATCTTAATAGAAAGATTCCAATTTAGCTAGCATTTCTATTAACAAGATGAGAATGAATCTCAGTTGCGTTTGCATTAATAAGCTAAAAAGTTTGCTTTATGGTCTAGGTTTATTTAAAGAAATTAAGGCTAAAGGTCATAAAAAAATAAAAGAAAAGAAACGAAAAAAGAAACGAAAAAAGAAATGTAAGAAGAGTAAATGTAAAAAATGGAAGGGTGGGCAATGTATATGCAGAAAAAAATAAATTACAAGATTAGTTTGTCAAAGAACAGTCTATGCCTCCAGGAAATAAAATTCCGTGTTTATTGTCTCTAAAGGTTAGATCACATTTATCACCTGGCTTAAAAGGATTATCCAATGGATGAGAAACCCTTAACTTGTGAGGGCCCAACTGAATTCTTAACAACCAATGATTTCCATGAAACTCTACACCCATAATAGTTGATTCTCCCTCTAAGTTTTTAGAAACTTGTAAGCAATGATTATCTAAAATTAACTCATGTGAAAAAGAGTATTTAATATCAGTGGGATTTATTAGAGTCCCTAAAGGCGTTAGTATGTCCCCACCTGAAATTTTTATTGGGAGACAGTTTCTCTGCAATACGAATCTGGCAACAAATGAAGTAGCGGGTTTATAAACTAATTCACAAGGGCTTGCACATTGATGAAGTTGTCCCTCACACATTACAGCTACCCGATCACAAATCGCTAAAGCTTCTTCTGGATCATGAGTTACTAAGATTGCACTCGCTGAACAAGTCTTAAGAACATTTGCAAGTTCACTTCTCAATTTAAGTCGTACATCTACATCTAAATTAGAAAAAGGCTCATCTAGAACAACTATTGAATTTCCAGGTGCTAAAGATCTAACAAGTGCTAACCGTTGTCTTTGCCCCCCCGAGAGTTCATGAGGATAACGACATCTCAAATCTGAAAGGCCAAGTAACTCAAGCAACCACTCAACCCTACTTTTATCTTCTCCTCGTCTCAAACCAAAGCATGCGTTACACCATGCGTTTAAATGAGGAAAAAGGGCATAATCTTGAAAGACCATGCCAACTCCACGCCTTTCTGGTGGCATTAAATATTTAGAAGTAGCGACTACATGATTATTTATGATGATCCTTCCTGAAAGTGGCTTTTCAAATCCAGCTATTAACCGAAGTAAAGTTGTCTTTCCACATCCAGATGGTCCTAGTAATCCAATAAGTTCACCATTCCCCATTCTTAAATTAATTTGATCTAATGTTAATTCCTTACAGGATGAACTTCTATAGCGATAGGAAAGATCTTCAATTTTTAAACTTAGATTATCCAATATTTTATTTAGTTCTTATCTATAAAGGTTTTTGAAAGAATATACTTAGTCTCTAATTCATGGGAGATAAGATAATTATTTTTACGTAGTTTAGATAGCAGCCTTGTAACTGTTGACCGTGTGCTTCCAATTAATTCAGCTATTAATGAATGAGCCATAGAAAAGGGAATAACATACCTATCTTGATCGAGTTCGCCAAAATATCGCACTAACAAACAAAATAAGGCATATAACCTAGAATCAGCTCCTACCGGATGACGAATAATGTGTAGCTCTAGCAACCATTGCATCATACAGTCATCTAAAACATTGCAATCTTCGATATAAGAAATTTCAAGCAGGCAATCTGTCATTCCCTCTAAAAGTAGAGAAGTAACTTGAGGCATTCGAAAGCATTGGCTTTGTTTGCTTCCAACGAAGCCAAGCGTCATTTCCTCATATTTACTGCCCAATGATCCATATATACGAGCTATTCCGCTGTCAAACGACAACTTTATACAACGTAGGCTTGAGGAAGGTTCTGAAATCAATGCCGTCTGACCTTCCTTTAGCTGTAAGGTTCTAGTAAGTTCCAGGTTTCTTGTTTGAAGTGTAGGTCTTTTAATATTTTGAACTAGCAAAACGTTTCTGTACCTCCTATATGTATAAGAGGCTTTAACACTTGGAATAAAATTACATGAAATATCTTTCATCTGTAATCAGTTGGAGGGGAAGGGGTTCGGGAGAAAAAAAAATCTCAAAGTGCACTAAACCGAGATTTAAGTATCAAATGTTATAGCTATTTATGTATATTATCTTAGCCGTAGGAGCAATTTGGCATGTAGTTCTGTGCTCTATCTCACACTCTTATGTGATGGATGATACACAAGAGTGTGAGATAGATTTTATTGTAAATGAAAATAATAGATTGTGTTATGACAAAAAGAGTCGGAATCGAAGAAAGAATAAAAATAATTATTCAAGAATTAGAAAGACTCTATCCAGATCCTCCTATACCATTAGATCATATAAATAATTTTACTTTACTGGTTGCTGTAGTCCTAAGTGCACAATCTACAGACAAGAAAGTAAATGAAGTGACAAAAGCTTTATTCAAAAAAGCCTCAGATCCTCTAGCTATGTACAATTTAGATGAAAAGAATATTCATTACTTCATAAAACAACTTGGAATTTCAAAGCAGAAAGCCAAATATATTCATCAATTATCTGAGAAGATTCACAAGCAATACAAAAATGAAGTGCCAAGTAATTTTAAAGATTTAGAGTCCCTCCCAGGGGTAGGTCACAAAACTGCAAGTGTTGTAATGGCACAAGCATTTGGAACACCCACATTTCCAGTTGATACACATATTCATAGGCTGGCTCAAAGGTGGGTTCTAACTAGTGGTATAAATGTTGTGCAAACTGAAGCTGATCTAAAAAGACTATTCCCAAAAACTAAATGGAACAAGATTCATATACAAATGATCTTGTATGGACGAGAATATTGCACTGCTAGAGGGTGTGACGGTAGACAATGCCTCTTATGCAAAAGGCTCTTTCCAAATAGAAGCAAACCTGTGATATATAAAAAAGCTTGATATTCCTTGATTCAAAGTTGTTTGTATTAAAGCTGAGCTAAGTAAAGATGAGTATTAATTACGAGAGTCAAAGGTTCAATATATGTTATCAAGAAATTGTTTACAGTTAAATTTGTGATCATCATTCGCACAGCAACATCTAAATGGGTAAATGGAGAAGAAGCTAGTCATAAACTTGGTTTTAGTGAAAACAGCCTAAATTGCTGGCGAAATTGTGGGTATTTAAAATCTGGAAAACATTGGCGTGAAGATAACCATTGCGACGACAAAAAGATTCTTTACAATATTGATCAATGCACAAAAGAAATGAATGAATGGTGGGGAAGAGACGCCATCAGTGGTCCATAAGTTCATTAATTACAGTTATCAAAGTAATCAACATTCCTAAATAATCTTAGCTAGAAACCCATATAGGAAGATTCAACCTAACCACATGAAAATTGCCATTAGCGGGGCATCGGGTAAAACAGGATATCGAATAGCTGAAGAAGCACTAAAAGTCGGACTAGATATCCGATTACTAGTACGCACGAATTCTCAAATTCCTGATAACTTAAGCAACTTAGAGAAAGCTATAATTTCTCTAACGGATAAGACTTCACTGGACAAAGGGATTGAAGGATGTGATGCACTTATAATTGCTACAGGGGCTAAGCCCTCAATTGATCTAACAGGACCAGCCAGAGTTGATGCCTTTGGCGTTCAAAACCAAGTTGAAAGTGCAAAGAGAGTAGGTGCCAAACGTTTGATTTTGGTAAGTTCGTTATGTGCAGGAAGGTGGTTTCATCCATTAAACCTTTTTGGCCTAATTCTTGTCTGGAAAAGGATTGGTGAAAAGCATCTGGAGACCAGCAATCTAGATTGGACTGTCATTAGACCAGGTGGACTTAATGAAAGGGAAGATGATCTAGCAAATGAAGCTGTTCTTTTTACAGGTCCAGATATTCAAGAAGAAGCTTATATACCACGAAGACTTTTAGCTAAGTGTTGCATTGAAGCACTAAATACACCAAGTTCAATTGGAAAGATTCTAGAAATAACAAGTAACACAGAAAACAGCACGCTAACAATGAAAGAAGCTATAAAAAGACTTACAGTAAAAGAAGCAAATTAGTAGGAGTTAGTAAGACTAATGGACACCAATGCCAAAATTGATGCTTTGCAGCTAATGCTTACCGATTTACGTACTCGTAATGAACCTATAAGGCACAAGGCCGCTTTTAGAGGATGTCAACCTGAATTCCAAAAACTTGTAACCAAACTAATAGAACAATTGGAATCAGATCTTCTCATAGAAAAGAGACGTTTACGTGAAAAATAAATATATTTCCATTCCTATCAGTTAAGAGTTTTTAGATATCTTAAATAAATGAATGGGGCCTTCTTAAAGTTAGCCAAGTTCTAAGCAGGCCAAACCGTAAACATCATTCATACTTATAGGTGGTTGATTGCCGCGATACATACGAATAGTTTGAGATATATTTGAGAAGCCTAGCTTTTGTAAAAGTTTATTTGCTAAAGGGTTAAGTCCTGGGCTGTCAATCAAAACAACACCATTATGCCTTTTCAATAAAAGTTGAATCAATGATTCAGCTAATTGAGGGGTATCAGCAAGAAGTGGCCCTATCCTCCAACCTTCTCCATGAGGTAAAAGGCAAGGTCGAATTCGTCCAAAACCATGACATGATCCCTGCGAATCAACTAGAGCCAAAACAGTTCCAGCTGGATGATTTAACCAATCAGATAAAAAGTGTGGTCTAGGACTTGGCTCTCTTTTTGCATCATATGACTGCACAGCTATTGCTGGTATCTGATTGTCTTGAAGAACCATTAGCGAAGAAATCTCAATGTCAGATGATTCAAAATTATTATCTATTGGTCGATCCCCTTCCCACTGCCATCGAGTAGTTAAAGAAGATTTCTTAAATCCCCAAGTTGAGTAATCATCAACTCGATCGAGAGCTGCTTCTAGTCCGATACAAGGAAGATTAGATAAATGCTCAAAGGCATGGTTCCAAAGCTTGATCCCATAGCCTTTCCCCCTTTGAATCTTCTCGACAATAAATAAACCAACAAAACCATACAATGAATTGTATCTGACACCAGCAATACACCCTATGGGTTTATCTCCAATAGTTCCTACCCAAAGCCCCTGTCTGTCTGTGTGTTGATAAATACCTACATCTCCAGCACCCGGAGCAAACCCTTCAATCCTTGACCAATTAGTGACAAGAGGTATATCTCTTTTTTCCAAAGGCCTAATAATCAACGGGGGGTCCAATCGAAAGTAGTGATTTGTATAAGCTTAAATCAAGCAGATATAAAACAACTTAAATGTAGTATTTAATTTTCAAAATATCTTGAAAAGCGAATTTAATTGTTATTAATACAAAGTAGGGTTACATATTATTGGTAAAATTGTTTACTAATGCTAGGAAGCATTCACGAAATGATAGAGAAATTAAATTATACCCTTCTTTATCAAAAGTTGATATCATTTTCTCAGTTATTAGTTTTCTCTTGGTGTTCATAATCATTCAGCTGATTTATATATGTGAGTGGAGCAACATATAGAAATAAAAACCACCATAAAACAACGAAAATTGAAAGGATTAAATTTAGAATAATTATTTTTATTAATACAAAACCGAGTATAGTTATCAATATTCCTGTGAATATAACACTCCAAGGCTGACACCAAAGAGGTTTTTGATCCCAGAATTGATTAGCAAATATATTGATTTTGTGTTTGCTCATCTTAATTCTTCCAATTTACCAGATGCATCTAAGTCCCTCAAAGATTCAAAGCCACCTATAAATTTCCCATCCACAAAAATTTGTGGGAAGGTGGTTACCCCACTCCTTTTCCTTGATAATAAGAAATCATCGTCATTATCTACTATTTTTACCTTGTGAGGAATATCAAGAGCAGTGAGTCGACGCAAGGTTCTAGACGACCAAGGACATCCTGGCATAACTGCTACTTCTAATCGTGGAATTACATTGTTTTCGGTATTTCCAGTGCTGTCAGCCTTAGGCTCATTGTAATCAAGTAAACCCAGAAGAAGATCTGCCCCTTTAAGCACATATGTCCCAAGTTCAAGATGACCACCCCATACTTGACATTCACCGTCAGAGAGACTCAAATGCAAGTGAACGCTCTCTGGAGAAAAAGTTCCATTAAGAGTGATAATTTCAAGATTGCCCTCCATGACAGTGGGGTTAGGTCGACCAGGACATTGGAAACAAGCTCTAGAAAGATTACCCACCACCCCAAGGACAAACCCAGTATGACCTTCTAGTTTTGCAGAATTCTCAATACTTAATCGCAAGTCACTTCCTGGAGCAAGTTTTAAAGGAAAAGATTGCATACAAAGATTTCCTGGGTTTAGAATTTATAAAAATATTTTATCAATCAAAGACAGAAGTAAAGCATTATAAAAAAAACTGATTGTACTCATTGTTTCTGCTAATCCAAAATCCGTGTTATCTTTTTTGACCCTAAAAGAATATTAAAATGTATCTAAAAAGCCTCAAAGGATGCAAGCTTAAGATTGGTAGATACCCTCAATTTGATTACAACGCAGAGGGAGGAGGGGGTAAAGGTATTTTTGCATCAAGTAAAAAGCAAACAAAAAGGCATATTTTCTTTGACCCAAAAGACTTCAATATTCCATCGATAAATTGGATGACTACAAAGATATTAGGATTTCCGTTACCTCCTGGCATAGTTATAGACATTAAAACAGAAAGATTAGAAGGCTATATAGATTATAAAGAAATGGATATCTCTCTTGAATTTGAAGCGAAATTTAAATTCTCAATAGGTTCTATCATCTATGCACCTGACCTTATTGTTAAGACATTGCTTAAGAATAAAGCATTGAATGCTATAAATAATATTCAACCTTCTAAATCTATTGATGATCATAGAGTAATAGTCTTGAAAGGTATTGCAAATGTACCTCCTACGGGTAATCGTTTATTTGATAATTTTTTATCTTTACCAAATAAGGCTGAGGCAATTCTTAATTGTACAATAAATGGACTTACAGATTACTAAGTAAATCTAGATATATATTTTATTAGTTATAGTTAATAAGGAGATTAATTGAATTATTAGCTTTGTTCGATTTTGCGTGCAATGTATGCCATTAGGATAAGGGATCCGACCAAAACAAGAAGAAGAAAAGTCGTCATAATGAAATTATAAAAAATATTAATTATATTCGCACTAGTCAAACAAAAATGCAATAAGATAAAAATATATTACTTTGAAATCAAATCATCGCTAACGTCACACTAGGAGAAACAAATTACCTAGGAACAAACAAAAGGTTATCGAACTATGCAAACGCATTGACATTATTTCGCATTGTTATCGGCTTGCCGGTAATTATTGCCCTTGGAAGCAAAAACCTTTACGTGGCGTGGATTTTAATCCTATTAGGTGGTTTTAGCGACATAGCCGATGGTGTCTTAGCCCGAAGAGCTGGTAAGACTAGTGACTGGGGAGCCAGACTAGATCCATTAGCAGACAAAATTCTTCTTTTAGCTCCATTATTATGGCTGGCAAAAGAATCTATTTTACCAATCTGGTCTATATGGGTACTAATAACAAGAGAATTGATAATTTCTCTATGGCGTTCATATCAAGATAAAGGTGGTCCTGCTTCTTTAGCTGGAAAAACTAAAACAATTCTTCAATTCATAAGCATTTTACTAATGATCTGGCCTAATGAATTGGGAGGCGAAGAATTTGCTAAGTTTCTACAAATCTTAGGATGTTATTTGTTTTGGGTTTCTTTAATTATTGCATTACTATCTGCCTTCAAATATCTTAAGATCCAATCAAAGTTTGATCTAAACTAAAGTCTGGAGATAATGTTGGATTTAATAGATAATCATTTTGATAACTATCAGAAAATCCATCTATTAAGTCATAATTAGGAGACCAATTTAATTCAGATTCAGCACGAGTAATATCTGTAAGAAAATGCCCAATTCTTAATGGGAATGCCTTACGGGCTTTTAAATCAAGGGTATTATGGTCAAATGAAACAGTTTCTACTTGGTCGAGTTTCATTTGACAAGCGGTAGCGGCTATATCTACCAATCCCTTAAAAGTAATACCCTTTTTCCCTGAGCAATTATATATTCGATTTTTTGCGCCGTTTACCTCAATACTCTTAGAGATAGCTTCAGCTAAATCACTAACATGGCCTAATTGTGTTATCCATTCACCATTTCCTGGGATTGGCAAGGGGCGACTATTCGTTATTCGGTCAAAAAACCACCTTTCTATTGGATTATAATTACCTGGACCATAAATATATGTTGGACGAAAACTTGTAAAAGGAATGCGTTCCTTAATAAGCCAGCCTTCAGTGTCTACTTTTCCAGAATGCCGACTATTTGGATCTGTTTCATATTCCTCATCAATAGGCCAGCAATTAGTGCTTTTATATACACCTGCAGAACTTACATATATGAATCTATGTCTAGGCAGACCAGTAAAAAATAATACTTTTTGTGTGTCTTGAAGTGTTCTTCCAGAAATATCAACGATTACATCAAAATTTCTTCCTTCGAGAGCTCTGAGATCATTATCAATGTTGCGATCACCCTTTATATGATGAACGTTATTAGGAACAGGTCTTTTACCACGAGTAAACAGCGTGATCTCATAGCCCTTACTAGACAAATTAGTCACTAAGGCCTTACCAACAAAACGTGTTCCACCCAGCAAAAGCGTCTTCACAACAAAAAATCCAGTGGCCCTTCCATTCAAGCGCTTGGGTTATTAGTACGAAAACCTTATTTACATTCAATCTGTCTAATACTGACAAAGAACTCACATGGAAATCATCCCAGCGATTGATCTACTTGAAGGAAACTGTGTTCGACTGAATCAAGGTAAATACAATCAAGTTACAAAGTTCAGCAATAATCCAGTAGAGCAAGCATTAAGTTGGCAGAACCAAGGCGCAAAAAGATTACATCTTGTCGACCTTGACGGTGCAAAGACAGGCATGCCTATCAATGATGCTTGTATTAGAGAAATAACTGCTGCTCTAGATATCCCTATTCAGTTAGGAGGTGGTATCCGCTCAATCGAAAGGGCAGAAGACTTATTGAATTATGGGCTTGACCGAGTAATTCTCGGAACTGCCGCTCTTGAGAATCCTACATTGGTTAACACACTGGCCAAGGATCATCCAGAAAGAATCATTGTTGGAATCGATGCAAAAAATGGAAAGGTTGCTACTAGAGGTTGGATTAATCAAAGCAATATTCAAGCAACTGATTTAGCAAAGAGTTTTATAGGGTCAGGAATATCTGCGATTATCAGCACAGATATTACAAAAGACGGAACACTTAAAGGGCCAAACCTATCTGCCCTAAAAGACATGGCCCAAGTAAGTAGTGTTCCTGTTATTGCATCAGGAGGTATTAGTTCTATATCAGACTTAATTTCGATCCTAGCTTTAGAACATGAAGGAATTAGTGGCGTAATAGTAGGCAGAGCTCTTTATGACGGAACTGTTGACCTGAGTGAGGCCATAAAAGCAATAGAGAATGGACATATTCAAGATTATCCATCAAATAAAAGTTTTTATGCTTAGTACCTAGCCTTGTTGGTTTATAACCCATTAGATTAATTCCTTTACAGACTCATCAGGATTAGGACTGGAGAAATTCAGTAATGCTGGTTATCTTATTAATACAAGATGAATATGGAGACTAATTTGGCCGAGGGAGAATCAAATCAGATCCTCTTACTAGCTCCAAATTTATTAGGAGAATCTTTAGCTCTGCAGTTAGAGAATGCAGAGCCTGACTTAAAAGTTCTGTTAGAGGAAAATGCACTCACAAGGAGTCCTTCATTAGTGATATGGATCTTAGAGAGTGTTGAAGTCCCAAGTGCTATAGAACTTGAACTGAGAAATCTACAAGAATATTGGGGAAAAGTACCACTTCTACTGATTTTGCCAGCAAAGCTAACGCTAAAAACAAATCAATTCTTCCAATTTGACTGCCCTGGCCTGCTTCAAGATCCCGACTTTGAAACTTTAAGGGAGTCGATCGAAACTATCATCTCAGGTGGACGAGTTGTAAGACTAAAAGATCAATCAAAAGATCCATTGCTTAATAAGCCATCCCCTATAGGACTTGGTCAATGGTTTTTGTTAAGTGGCGTCCAACAAATTGATGAAGAGATTAAGAATATAGAGTTCCTTCTAAATAGAACATCTAACAATTCTTTTAAAGAGATTATTTTATATGGACGTAGAAAAGAACTTAAAGCCGCAAAAGCTCTTCTCTATTGGCTCTGGGGTCCTCTTAAAATATCTATTCACACATTACAATATAAAGGAGATTCCTTTGACAAGCCAAACCAGAAAATAGGCTCATTTGATTTTCCCCAGCAGAAAGATTTTGGAACTACTATTAGTCTTAGAAAAAGAGACTCTATAGCAGTGTGGGAAGCAATTCGTGATCATATAGAAACAACAGTCCAAGAAGGGTTAACTAATTCAACTGATTCTCTTCTTGCAATTGAAGGCTTAAATCCTACAAAGCAAAAAGCGTTACTCAACGCATTAATAAAACAATTTGATCAGATTATTATAACCCTGCGCTCATTAAAAAATGATCATAAGACGTACAAAAAAGACTGGCTCGAACTTCAACCTGAATTACGTCAAAAGGCACTGCAATCCTTAGCGGGTAGTTACGTAAGGCTTCCTTTTAATGGTGAATTAAAGCTAATTGGTGAACAGTTATTAGCTATGTCCGATTTGCTTGATGATGATGATGAGCTTCCCGATGCAGAAAAGATGCTGGATCCTCTAATTTTAAACAAGCCAATAATAGTTGATGGTCAGCTATTACCAGCAGATGATCCACGTGCATTTATTCAACTAGAAATGTTTATCAGTAATTGGTTGATTAGAATATCCGAAATAATTAGTGCAGAAGTGATTTCAGCCTGTGGAGAATGGCCAGAACTTCGTGGCTACCTTTTAAATCCAGAATTAATTTCTACTAGAGAGCTTGAACGTCTACGTAATCAGTTAAACAGTCAGAATCGATGGCAAAACTTAATTAAAAGGCCTATTCAACTTTACGAGAGTAAACGTCTATTTTATAATTTAAATAATGGTAGAATTGAGCAAGTTCTTGTTACTGAACCTCGAGATAAGGAGCTTAGAGACCTGGACTGGTGGCAACAACAAGTAGCACTTTTGGTAGAAGCAAGAGATGCCATAGCACCCCAAATTCAAACCTTAGTCAAAAAATTTGGTGATTTAATGGTGGTTTTGCTTACACAAGTCATCGGTCGGGCAATAGGACTTGTAGGAAGAGGAATTGCTCAAGGAATGGGAAGAAATCTTCGCAGAAGCTAAAAAAAGCTTATTGTTATACAACACGACAAAATGACTAAGAGTTGCACAAGTTCCTAATGGCTCATCTGCTCAAAGCAATCTTGAGTCTTTTTATAACCTTGACTTTTGCGATACCAAATGCGTATGCAGCAAGAGACACAGACAGCTATGACGGAAATATTTTCCCTATTTACGCTGGGAATGGGTCGCTAGTTCCACCTCCAACAAGTCTTTCTGAGTCACTTGATAATAAGCGAACAAGTGTAATCATTTACTACTTAGATGACAGCTCGACCAGCAAGGCCTTCGCACCAGTAGTTTCAGGATTGAAACTTCTATGGACTTCCTCTATAGATTTATTACCAATTACAACCGATGAAATTCAAGGAACTGAAAACACTGATCCCAGACAAGAGGCCTATTACTGGCATGGCAATGTCCCACAAGTCGTGGTCATAAATGGAGAAGGAACGGTAGTACTTGATCAAGAAGGACAAGTCTCTATCGACAGCATTAATGAAGCTATCAGTACTGCAACAGGACTCCCAGAGCCATCCTTTTCAATAACTATCAAAAGCTTTAACGAATACAACAGTGAGCCTGCCAAAGATGGATACACTGATAGGCGTCAATCGATAAACAAATAAAGCGTTATTAATTAATTGACTTTAAACGTGCTCTTTTAGATTTACCTATTACCTTCAAAACATCCTTCAAAGCACACCGGCTATCATGATGTCCGGACAACTTATTTACCTTATAACTCCCGCGATCTTTTTTGCATGGCTTGAGTTAAGCCATCGGCTCAGACCGCATTCTCCTCTCCAGTTAAAGACATTCGACTGGAGCATCAACAAAGAGGGTAGAAGTCTAAAAGCAGTTGGTTATCTAGAAATTAGGAATCCCCATCCAAGGATGGAAGTCATGGTCCCAGAGTTTGAAATCAAGCCCAAGGTTATTGGCAAAGAAAAAGTTAATCAAATACAAATCAAAACAATAATTAGACCTAGATACCCAGAAGAAAGTCAAAGAAAAGATGGCTACTGGCAAGCTCATATAATCAAAAGCAACCAAAGTACTCGAGTTTATATATCATTAGAGTTATTAGATGATGAATTACTTAATCCAACTGAATTAGTAGAAAACATCTGGTTGGACATACATTGGGTTAATTACGGTCCCTTTGGAAGAATAAAACTGCAACAAGGTTTTATTCTTCCTATAAAGTTTCCGATTACACTAGTATCAGAAAATGCTTACTTTAAACAGTATAAGAACTTCCAATTACTCCCAATAAGCACCCATTTATTAGGAACTCTTGACGACATTAATGAAGTGGTTAATAAATATGTGTCAAAATTGATTCGCAAAGGAGATATCCTCACAATAGGAGAGACACCTGTTGCAGTAATGCAAGGTCGATATATTCATCCATCTAATATAAAACCAAGCTTCGTAGCAAGATTACTTTGCCCTGCTTTTCACCCAACAAGTAGCCTTGCTACAGCATGTGGCCTCCAATCACTTATTAATCTAGTAGGGCCTTCAAGAGTAATCATCTCATTTCTTATAGGATTTATAGGAAAACTATTAGGCATTAGAGGCCTCTTTTATAGACTTGCTGGATCACAAGCCAGGCTTATTGATGACATAACTGGAACCACTCCACCTTATGATCAATGTATAGTTTTAGGCCCTGCCTTCCCAAACAAGGTTTGTGAAAAGCTTTCAAAAGAACTTGGTATTGACGTGGCAATAGTCGATGTAAATGATCTAGGCAGAGTTAAAGTTCTTGCGTCAAGTAATGATTGCAATAGGCCTTTATTAGCTAAAGCCTTAAAGACAAACCCAGCAGGAAATGCAAATGAACAAACTCCACTTGTACTTGTAAGACCTTGCTAATACAAACACTACAGAATAATTGAAATGAATAAGTCAATCAAAATTTCTGACATGAATAAAAAAGAAAACACTAATAGCTCGCTTCGCGTGGAAATACTTAAAGCAAGTCACTTTTCCATGCTTTCTTCTATTAATCCTTCTGAGAAACTCAATTGGCTTCAATTAATGCTCATAAATTGCTGGGTTGCTCAAGCAGAGCGTAAATTTCCTGGCTGGCTCCCAGCAAAAAGACCTTTTTGTTTGTTAGCTCTTGAAACTAACAAACCCATAGCACTTATAGTTCTTAGGCCATGTAATCTCCGTGGTACCTGCTGGTCAGTAAGCTTTCCAGAATTATTATCTGATCCTAAAGAATATTCAATCAAGACAATCAGGCTTAATCTCCTACGACATTCATTAGATCACGAGAACAATAGAGCAAGAAGTTGGATCATTAGGTGCCCAGCTAATGATCAAAATCAACTGGAGACATCACGAGAACTTGGATTTCAACCTTTAAAAATCCTCAATCAATGGCTACCTCCAAAAAATTCTATTAATTCAAAAATATTAACATCCAAAATTAATAACAATAATTACGAATGGCAAGATATTAATAATACCAATGCTCAATATCTATGGCGTTTAGAACAAGCTGGAGAGTCAAGTCATCTTCGACAAATTCTCGATCGTCAATCCAAAGATCTTATTCAGCCTAAGCAACCGTTTAATGGGGTTTTAATTTATAAAGATAGCAAGCCTCACAAAGCAATTGCTGGACTAGTTGCACGTGATTTTTATGAAAATCAATTAATAATTGAATTAGTTAGAGATATTGCATGGGATGAAAGAATTACAAAAATGCTGCCTAAAGTTTTACGACAATTAAATAATCACAATAAAGAAATTATTCTCGAGACAAATCATGATGACGAGATTTTAACCAACCTTCTAAATGAATCTGGTTGGTCTCTTAAGTCAGAAGTTATTCTTCTAGGTCGTAGTTTATGGCGACGCCAAGAAAATAAAAAACTAATTAAGGGAGCAAGGCAGCTTGATTCAATGCTAGGACGCTTAAATCCGCAAAATCCGCCCCTTCCAACTCCAAGCCTGGGCAGGAGATAATGCAATGCCAAAACCTAAACCACAATCAATTCTATGTATTGACGTTGGAAAAAAAAGAATTGGGCTCGCAGGTTGCGACCCGCTAGGAATAACCATTTCAAGGCTTCCAGCAATTCATCGCAAAAGCTTCGAAGAAGACCTAATAAGATTCAAAAGTCATTGTCAAACAAGGGAAGTGAAGGGTCTAGTAGTAGGTCTCCCACTAAACAAAGAAGGATTTCCAACAAAGCAGGCAAAGTATTGCGAGAGATACGGAAAAAAAATAGCAAGAACGCTTAACTTGCCAATAGCTTGGGTAAATGAACACAGTAGTAGTTGGGTTGCTGGAGAGATAAATGGCCTACATAACGATCGAACAGGACAACTAGATAGTGCCGCGGCAGCATTGCTACTCGAGCAATGGCTAAGAGAAGGGCCAGAACTTAAACCAGTCCAATAAAATCATATGCAATAAGGCATGTGAACTGAGATGCTAGATCTTGAGCAATAAAAGCTAAAAGGAAATGTCTCGAGCAGGATCAACCAACAACAACGAAGTACCAACAGTACTAGTAAGGGATAAGAATGGAACTGCATTGCTATGTTTCCTCGAACAACTAATACCCATTGAGGGCTCGGAATATGCTCTACTCACACCCGTAGATACTCCTGTTTCTTTATTCCGAATTGCTCAAGAAGGGGATCCAGAATTAATTGAAACCATTTCCAGTAGTGAACCAATCCTAGAAGTAGCTGATGTGGTTCTTCAAGAACATGATTTGACATTAATTCGTTCTGCCGTAACCCTTACAGTTACAGGTGAGCTTGACGAACCCGACCCAGAAGAATTAGAAGACGAAGGTCCAGACGATGATTCAGAGACCTATGAGCTTCTTGTGAGCTTCAGAGTAGAAAATGATGAATACGGGCTATACATTCCACTTGATCCATTCTTTATAGTTGGTAAAATCAATGATAATGAAGCTACTCTTGTAGAAGGTGACGAATTCGACAAGATTCAACCACTTATAGAGAATGAATTAGATGAAAGGGAGCTGTCTAACTAATGATTAGAAACTGGCTCAAGCCAGACTGGGAAACAGGTTTAGGCATAGCTAATCTGCCAATTGATCGTTTTATTAATTTAGGTATAAAAGCGCTAATACTTGATGTAGATGGAACTCTACTCCCAAGACAGGAAAAAAAATTACATAGTTCAGTAATCCTTTGGATACAAGAAGCAAAACTACATCTAGATTTACATCTTCTAAGTAACAATCCTTCGAAGAAAAGAATTGAATATATATCAAAGCAAATAAATATAAACTTCACACACAATGCTGCCAAGCCTTCAAGTAGAGCTTTAAGAAAGGCATTGATTAGTCTTCAGCAAGATCCAAAGCACATTGCAATTATTGGCGACAGAATTTTTACTGATATATTAGTTGGAAATCGACTAGGACTATATACTGTCTTAGTTCAACCAATAGGCTCAAATGGTAAGACAAGCAAAAACAATACAGTCCAACGATTAGAGCAATCAATCGCTGCAATATTTGGAGCAATTAAATAATGACACTATGGGTAATAAAAATAGGTACTAGTCTTCTAAGAGGGGATAAAGCAAATAGTACTTCAGAAATAATTGATTCTTATAGCCAATGTATTGCAGCAAGCAAATCCAGGGGAGATAACATCATCCTTGTAACTAGTGGTGCGGTTGGCCTTGGATGTCAGCGATTAGGTATAAAAGATCGCCCTGAAGATTTAGTTACTCTTCAGGCAACTGCAGCTGTTGGTCAAGTACATCTAATGGCACTTTACGAAAATGCCATGGAACATTATGGGTGCAACATTGCACAAATTTTGCTCACTAGAGCTGATCTTGGATCAAGAAATAGATACCGCAATGCTTCAATGACTTTAAAAAAGCTGCTTGAATTAGGAATAATTCCAATTGTCAATGAAAATGATACTCTTTCTGCAGAAGAATTGCGTTATGGAGACAATGATACTCTTTCTGCGCTTGTGGCTACAGCCGTTGATGCAGACCAATTAATTCTACTTACTGATGTTGATAGGTTGTATTCAACTGACCCAAGGAAAAACTCAAATGCTAAGCCAATTCTCGACGTACATCATCCAAAAGAATTAGATACATATGAAGAATTAAGTAATGAAAGTGGTAATTGGGGTACAGGAGGAATCAAGACAAAACTCAATTCAGCTCGAATAGCAACCGCAAGCGGTATTACTGTTCATCTTGCAGATGGTCGCAGTCCAAGTGTATTAAAAGACTTACTAAAAGGGTCAAGAGGAGGTACTGTTTTTCATCCCCACCCGAGGCCACTTAAAAACAAAAAAAGTTGGTTAGCTCATGCACTGAAACCACTGGGGACAATTCATCTTGACAATGGTGCAAGCGAAGCAATTCAAAACAAAGGAGCATCTCTTCTTCTAGTAGGAGTTAAAAGAGTAGAAGGCAATTTCTCTGCAAACCAACCCGTGAGGATAGTCAATAATAGCTCTCAAGAAATAGCTAGAGGCATTAGCTCACTAAGCAGTGATTTACTAAAGAATGCACTAGATAACACCAAACCTTCTATACCATCACCCTTAGTGATTCATAGAGATGTACTTGTACTCACAGGCAAGTTATTCAGTTAAACCAACAATTTCCTACAAGAAACTCTAGCCATGCATTTTAGCGAACTAATTAAATCCCTTCAAACTGGAAATGCAGAACTTGAGGACTATCAAGTATGCAATGATCCTGAATTAAGCTCTGGGGCATCACTAGAAAAGGCACATTCCAATCAACTTACATTTCTAGAAGTAGGTAATCAACTAGTCTCTAAATTAAGTAAAACTCAAGCAGGGGCAATTCTTATTCCCCCACGCGAAGAATTGATTAAACAAGCTAAAAAGATCAACTTGCCATGGGCAGTATTGAAGAATCCTCGACTTGGCTTTGCAGAGTCACTAGGATACCTTCATCCCAAAATAAAAATATCAGGACAAATCCATCCAACAGCAGTCTTAGGAGACAATGTTATATTAGGCAAAGATGTTTACCTTGGAGCCAATGTTTGTATTGGGGATAACTGTGAAATAAGAGCTAATTCTATTATCCATCCTGGTGTAATGATCTATGATAATGTTTTAATTGAAAAAGAATGTGAATTACACGCTAATTGCGTAATTCATGCCTTCTCGATTATCAATAAGAAATGCATTATTAATTCAAATGCAGTAATTGGTTCAGAAGGGTTTGGCTTTGTACCAACAAAGAATGGATGGTACAAAATGCCCCAAACTGGAATAGTCGTCTTAGAAGAAGAAGTTGAAATTGGCACCGGGACTACAATTGACCGGCCATCAGTTGGAGAAACAAGAATAGGTCAAGGCACTAAAATTGACAATTTGGTCCAAATAGGACACGGAGTTATAACTGGAAAGGACTGTGCCATCGCAGCACAAGTGGGGATAGCGGGGGGAGCTCAACTAGGGAATGGTGTAATTCTTGCTGGCCAAGTAGGAGTAGGAAATAGAGTTAAAATTGGTGATCATGTAATTGCAAGTTCGAAAAGTGGTATTAACTCAGACATTGCCCCAAATCAAGTTGTTAGTGGTTTTCCAGCTATCCCAAATAAGCTTTGGCTTAGATGCTCTGCAAGTTTCAAAAAACTTCCAGAAATAACAAAAGCGATTCGTGAGTTAAATCGCCTCACATCTAATTAACCTCTAATTCAGATCATTTAAAAATTACAAATGAAGAATCACAAAATAGTCTTATTGCCAGGTGATGGAATTGGTCCAGAAATCACTAAAGTTACTAGAGAGTTACTAGAAATGATCAGTAAAAAATATTGTTTTGATATCACATTTGAAGAGCATCCAATAGGAGGCTCTGCTATTGAATTAACTGATTCACCATTGCCTCAGTCGACCATAAAAGCCTGTAAGGAAAGCGATGCAGTTCTTATGGCTGCAATTGGAGATCCTAAATATGACAGGCTTCCAAGAGATAAAAGACCAGAAACAGGTTTACTTAATCTGCGTTCTAGTCTAGGTCTTTTTGCAAATATTAGACCTGTGAAGGTTTGGCCTTCGCTAATAGAAGCAAGCTCTCTTAAACCAGAATTTGTAAAAGGAGTTGACCTTATTGTAGTAAGAGAGTTGACCGGTGGTATCTATTTTGGAAAACCTAAAGGTCGAATCAGAACTGATGAAGGTGAAAGAGCATTCAATACAATGACTTATTCAGATATTGAGATTGATAGGATTATTGAAATAGCATTTGAAATAGCTAAAAGTAGAAGTAAAAAGGTTTGTTCAGTAGACAAGGCAAACGTATTAGATGTCAGTCAACTCTGGAGAGAAAGAGTTGAGCTCCTAGCAAAGAAAAATCAGGAATTAGAAGTAAGTCATTTATATATTGACAACGCTGCAATGCAATTAATCAGATCTCCAAAAAAATTTGACGTAATACTTACAGCAAACCTTTTTGGAGATATTCTCAGCGACGAAGCCGCAATGCTTACAGGCTCAATTGGAATGCTTCCCTCTGCATCTTTAAGTAATAACGGGCCTGGACTATACGAACCAGTTCATGGATCAGCCCCAGACATTGCAGGACTAGACAAGGCAAATCCTATTGCAATGGTTCTTTCATCAGCAATGATGCTCAGAATCGCACTAAAAGAAATAAAAGCTGCAGATGCAATTGAGGAAGCTGTTAACAAAGTCCTAAATAATGGTCTTAGGACCCCCGATCTCATGAGCAAAGCTTGCACTGAACTTGGCTGTAGGGATATGGGCAAAGCTTTAATAGATGCAATTTGAGGCCCAAAATTAAAAATAATCAGAGCTGTCTTCACGAACTAAGCAGATTGTCTTACGACCTGCGAAAATCTTTTGATTGTGATTTGAACATCGATGTCGAAGCTTCACCCGGTAGTAGCCGTTACTGGTTCCTCCGGAGCAGGAACCAGCACTGTAAAAAGAGCCTTCGAGCATATCTTTGCCCGTGAAAACATCATTCCAGCAGTAGTTGAAGGCGATAGCTATCACCGTTTTGAGCGAACCCCAATGAAACAAGCGATGGCTGATGCCCTTGCTAAAGGGGAAAATTTTTCTCATTTTGGGCCTGAAGCAAATCTATTTGACAAACTTGAAGAGCTTTTTAAAACTTACGGCCAAACCGGCGGCGGACAAAAACGCTACTATTTACACAGCACAGAAGAAGCTGAAGAACATAATGCTCGCCTTGGTGTAAATCTTGCACCTGGCCAGTTCACACCATGGGAAGACATTCCAAGTGGAACGGACCTATTGTTCTATGAAGGGCTTCATGGCGGTGTGGTTGGAGAAAACTATGATGTATCTGCAGTGGCTGATTTATTAGTAGGTGTAGTACCTATAACAAATCTTGAATGGATACAGAAAATTCATCGAGATAACGCAGAAAGAGGATATTCAGCAGACACAATTGTTGACACAATTCTTCGAAGGATGCCTGACTATATAAATCACATATGTCCACAATTTAGTAGGACTGATATTAATTTTCAAAGAATTCCAACTATTGACACATCAAATCCTTTTATTTGTAGAAATATTCCAACACCGGATGAAAGTTTTGTAATTATACATTTTAGGAAGGGTGCCAGGGAAAAATGGGGTATTGACTTCCAATATCTATTAGGAATGATTCACGACTCATTTATGTCTAGTCCCACAAGCATTGTTGTAAATGGTGGGAAGATGGGATTTGCAATGGAATTGATTCTTACTCCCATTATCCACCGCATGATCGAAGAAAAGAAAAAATTAAGTTAACCTGCAAATAATAGTAAATGGATTCTTTAAAAGGATCTCAAAAGAAAAGAATATAATTCTCAAAGTATATATATTTATCTATGCTGGAACCTAAAACCTAATTATCTCAAATATTTTATTCTTAATGCCTATATGGCTCAATAGTTAACTACTAAATATAATTTAAATATTTGATTACGTATAATCAAAATGTTTTTTTCTATGGCAAACTATTATTTATCTAAATATATGATTAATTATCTGGACCGAATTTTTACATCCAAGTTCAACTTTCTGATAAATAATTTACATCGAAAGAGAATATGGCTATTAGGAAGTTTTTCTGGTTATTTCTGCTTTTTATTTAATTTAGTTGTAAATAATCTAAATTCCTCTAGATATCCAAATGAATTTATTACTTTACTATCAGGTCTTACACTATCGCTTATTCTATTATACATAACTTTGATAGATATATATACAATGCAGATACCAAGGAAGCTATATAAGATTGGAGTTTTATGTGGGTTGTTTTATCTAGCGATAATTGCTGTAAATATTGGTTGGCCTTCTGGTTTAGGGTTGTTTGCTGATCACATATTTGCAGCAATCTTAAGTCTAGTAGTTATAAAAGCACTGAAATATTGTTCAGAAAATGTCCTAGGTCAAGAAGCTCTAGGACAAGGTGATGCAAACATTGTTGCGATGGGAGGAATATGGCTTGGATCATTAAAAATAACTCTTGCCATGGGACTTGCATTCGTTCTAGCCGGAGGCTTCAGTTTTGTAGCATTGATTCTTGGAAAGTTGAAGCCACTAGATGCATTTCCGTTTGCACCATTCATATCAGCAGCGATCCTAAGCGTATGGTTATTTGAACCAAAGTGGTGGTTATCACAATGGCTGGACCTTTGGAGTTTAATAGTATTAAAGAGCTTTTAATCCCATGTCGCTATTCGACTGGTTTGCTGATCGTCGCAAAGGTCAATTTGTAGGCAAAGTCATCCAAGATTCAGATGAAAGTGATGGATTGTGGGGTAAATGCCCAGAATGTAACCAAGTTGTTTACCGCAAAGACCTTATCGCTAATGCAAGTGTTTGTAGTAACTGCGGACATCACAACAGAATAGATAGTGAAGAACGTATAAACCTAATAGCAGATCCCGGAACTTTTAAAGCATTCGATAAAGAACTAAGTCCTACTGACCCTCTTGGTTTTAAAGATAGAAGGGCATACGCAGATCGCTTAAGGGAGAGTCAAGCCAATACAGGGATGAAAGACGGAGTAGTAACAGGTATTTGTAAAGTCGAATCGATCCCAATGGCCCTTGCAGTAATGGATTTTAGGTTTATGGGTGGATCTATGGGGTCAGTTGTTGGTGAAAAAATCACTCGCTTAATTGAAAAAGCTACATCTACAAAAATACCTCTCTTAATAGTTTGTGCCTCTGGTGGAGCTCGAATGCAAGAAGGAATGCTTAGTTTGATGCAAATGGCAAAAATATCTGGTGCATTAGAGAGGCATAGAAAAGCGGAGTTGCTATACATGCCTCTCCTTACACATCCGACAACTGGAGGTGTAACTGCAAGCTTCGCAATGCTTGGGGACTTAATACTTGCCGAGCCAAAAGCTTTAATTGGATTTGCAGGGAGAAGGGTCATTGAGCAAACACTCCGCGAAAAACTCCCAGAGAATTTTCAAACAGCCGAATATCTTCGTGACCATGGTTTTGTAGACAAAATTGTTCCTCGCACTCAATTACGTAAAACTCTCGGTATACTTCTAAAATTACATGGAGCAGAAAAGAAATAAGTAAAAGAATAACTTATCTAAGAAATTCAATTTAATCTATTCTCAGAAATGAATATTATTTAAATAATTGATTTAAATATGCAAGCAAAAGTGGAAACCCTTAATTAGACTTGAACTAGTAATTTCAAAAGATTATGAATCTTATCAAAAACCAACTTCTCAATTTTTACAACTAATCTCATCTAAATCAATATCATGTGTTCAACTAAAAAAGAAAAGATTGCTGTCGCAATTGCTGGACTTGGCTTTGGTGAATCTGTTCACATCCCAGCAATTAAGTCTAATCCAAGATTTGATTTAATTGCCTTATGGCATCCTCGTGTTGAGCGCCTCAAAGAAGTCTCAAGGAAACATTCAGTTGCCAATAAAATAGAATGGAAACACCTCTTAAATGACCCTAAGGTACAAGCAATAATTCTTGCAACTCCACCTGAACCGAGATATAAATTGGCATATGAAGCACTTGAAGCAGGAAAACATCTTCTTCTAGAGAAACCAGTTGCACTATCTGTAGACGAAATCTCACAAATGCAAAGATTAGCTATAAATAAGAAACTAAGTGTTGCTGTGGATTTTGAATATAGAGCTGTACCACTATTTATGCAAGCAAAAAAATTAATTGAGGAAGGTTTAATTGGTCAACCTTGGCTATTGAAACTTGATTGGTTGATGAGCAGTAGAGCTGATCCTAAAAGACCTTGGAATTGGTATTCTGATATAAATAAAGGAGGTGGTGTTCTTGGCGCATTAGGAACTCATGCTTTCGATATGATTCATTGGTTACTTGGGCCAACAGAAAAAATAAATGCAATATCATCTACTTCTATTTTAGAGCGAATTGACCCTACTAATAATCAGCTTAAAAAGGTAACTAGTGAAGATGTTGCACTAGCAAACCTACAAATAAAGTATTTAAAAGACAATATTATTGTTCCAGCTCAAGTCGCTCTTTCTTCTGTATCAAGACAAGGGCGTGGATGTTGGCTTGAAATATATGGAAGTAAGGGTACTCTCATATTAGGTAGTGACAATCAAAAAGATTACGTACATGGATTTGGTCTTTGGTATGCAACAAAAGGTGAACAAGTTAAATCAATATGTGCAGATAATAATTTCATTTTCAATAAAACTTGGACAGATGGCCGAATCGCCCCAGTAAATAGATTGCAGGATTGGTGGATAGATAGTATTAAAGATAAGAACCCAATGATACCTGGTTTATCAGAGGGTTTAGCTAGTCAAAAGGTTTGTTCAGCTTTTAAAGAATCGGCTAGATCAGGTCAAACAATTGCAATTTAATAGACATAGCATAATAATCTATAAAGATTAGTCTCTATTAATATTTAAACACTTAAAGGTAAAAGTTAGGGAGATAATTTTTCACACAAATTCATAGCTAAGTGATTTTTTAAAATCATTTCGCCTATATCGGTTAGGAAAGTCAGAACTAGTGCAAAATCTCTCATATGTTTTTTTGAACTAGCTGTCAATCAAAATTTACAGAGGAACTGAAAGGGTTTTCTGCCAGTGAATTCCTTTTAATTCTTTTTTAAAAGGTGACATGTCATACCTCAGTCTTATAAAGTCCGAGGCTCTTGCCTGGAATTCTTAGAGTTCTAGGTGCTATTTGTATTTCGGAGACATCGATGGCCCTCGTTCCGCTAAGGCTTCTGCTTGACCATGCTGCTGAAAACGGCTATGGCATACCAGCATTCAACGTAAACAATCTTGAACAAGTTCAGGCAATTATGGAGGCTGCAGCCGAAACGGACAGTCCTGTAATCCTTCAAGCTTCTCGAGGAGCTAGAAGCTATGCGGGGGAGATCTTCTTAAGACATTTAATAATTGCTGCCACAGAAACATATCCAAACATTCCTGTGGTTATGCACCAAGACCATGGGAATGATCCTTCAACATGCTATTCCGCGGCTATTAATGGTTTCACATCAGTAATGATGGATGGATCCCTAGAAGCTGATGCCAAAACCCCAGCCAGTTATGAATATAACGTTGATGTAACAAAAACAGTTGTTGATTTTGCTCACTCAGTGGGAGTAAGTGTTGAGGGAGAACTTGGTTGCTTAGGTTCGCTTGAAACAGGTAAAGGAGAAGCAGAAGATGGCCATGGATTCGAAGGTGAGCTTTCGAAAGATATGCTTTTAACAGATCCAGCTGAAGCGGCAGATTTTGTAGCGAAAACAAATGTTGATGCTTTAGCAATCGCAATTGGCACTAGTCATGGAGCTTATAAGTTCACTAGGAAACCTACTGGTGAAGTACTTGCCATAAGCAGAATTGCAGAAATACATAAAGCAATTCCAAATACACATTTAGTAATGCATGGTTCCAGTTCAGTGCCACAAGAATGGTTGAACATGATCAATAAATTCGGAGGTGCCATCCCTGAGACTTATGGAGTTCCTGTAGAAGAAATACAAGAAGGTATTAGGAATGGTGTCCGTAAAGTCAACATTGATACAGACAATCGATTGGCTTTCACCGCAGCTGTCCGTGAGGCGGCACAGGCAGATCCAAGCAATTTTGACCCACGTCATTTCAATAAGCCAGCCAGAAAATATATGAAGCAAGTTTGCCTAGATCGGTATCAACAATTCTGGTGTGCAGGCCAAGCTAGCAAGATCAAACAAAGAAGTATTAACTACTATGCTGATCTCTATGCAAAAGGAGATGTATAGCCAATAAAAAAGTATAAATAACGCTCTTCAATTAATAAGTAGCGGGGCATATAAAGGCCCCCTACTTATTAGTTATGAATTAATCCTCGCAATATCATCCTTCCATCAATTCCTCCTGTTATAGGATCGCAAGCCCTTTCTGGATGGGGCATTAATCCCAAAACATTGCCTTTAGAATTAGTTATTCCTGCTATATCAAATACTGATCCATTTGGATTATCTATATAGCGCAGTGCTATTGAGTCTTCGTCCTGAAGTTTATGCAAAGTATCTGTAGAGCATTGATAACAACCTTCACCATGGGCAATAGGCAATGAGATTTGCTCACCAACATTTCGATCACAAAACCAATTTGATCGTTCGCTGTTAATCTTTAAGGCCATATTTTCACAAATAAAATTTAAACCTCTATTTCTTGTTAAAGCTCCAGGGAGTAGACCTAATTCAGTAAGTATTTGAAAACCATTGCAAATCCCAAGGACTCGGCCACCTTTATTAACAAATTCAACAAGAGACTCAAGTACAGGAGCAAAGCGGGCAATCGCCCCGCAACGTAAGTAATCACCATAACTAAAGCCTCCAGGAAGGACTATTGCATCAAGACCGCTCAAATCTGTCGTTTCATGCCATAGAAATCTAGTAGTAAAACCAAGGCACCCTTCGGAAGCCCAGCGGACATCTCGATCACAATTTGAGCCTGGGAAAACAACAACACCAATAGTCATAACCCTAGGGAGTCGTCTGGAGGTCAAAGCTCCAGTCCTCTATAACTGGATTAGCCAATAATCTATCTGCAAGAAGTTGTATTTTTCGCTTTGCTTCTGCTTCATTAGGGGCATCTATTTCTAATACAACAGATTTTCCGATCCTCAATTTTTTTATGCCATCGATTCCTAATCGAGCTGCAGCAGATCTTGCAGCCTCTCCTGCAGGATCCAATACTGATGGTCGAAGGCTTACTAAAACACTTGCTTGAAAATTAGCCACTTTATTGAAATAATAGTTGTTTCGATGTTTTATCAGTTAAGAATAAGTATTTCACATGGGATCTTGCTAAATAAAAATCAAGAAAAAGCATAGAATTAATGAGTGTTCTTTGATTATTGAATTTTAGTCGCAATAGTAAATCCTCTCCCAAGACATTCGAGGCAGGTGTGATAGCAAGATGGTGTGGTCTTCATATAACCATTCCCACCACATTGATCACATATCAAATTTGACTCTAAAGAGAGGCTCGCTGTGGAGTGGACTTTTGTTTGGGTTTGGGTTTTGATTTTTGAAGAGATCACTGATATCCAAATTCAAGGTTGGGTGTCCTTTTTGAGCAGTCATTGATCAAATCCACAATGACCATGACAGATTCGCTAATAATCTTAAATAAGACAACCTAAAGTTCATATAAATCATATAAAGAATACCTTTAATTTTATTTTGGCTCTAATTACTTTGAATTCCTATACGGATGGCCTCTGATGCATCATCTTGAAGACTTAAAACAACCACGTCAATTCCTCCTTCAATTGGTTTCCAAACATTCTGAGGAGCTGGCTCAAACCAACTGCTAATGCGAGGACCAACCATCTGAATCTGAAGAGGTATATCTTTTCCAGGAAGCCAATAACGTCCTTTTAGTCGAATGATCTGATGTTTTCTAGCCAATTCAAACAAAAGATCTTCTAAATCAGCTTGCTTAATAAGAGACTCTTGACGTACCGTACCACTTGAAATCCGTACATGACTATGTTGTGAATGATGCGAATGATCATTAATTTGATCTTCACCTGATTCGAGACTGTTGTCAGATTTAAATCCAAGAATTATTGATGGTTGAACATTCCCATTGCTAATCGAGAATAAAGGAGTTCCTTCTCTAACCTCTTTTATCAAGTCTGTTTCGATTTTTTTTAATTCATATTTATCTAAACAATCTGCTCGACTAATTAAAACCAGATCAGCAGCTCTTAATTGATCAGAAAATAACTCTTTTATTGGAGTTAGGTGATCAAGACTTGGATCCTTACTACGCTGTTCTTCTAGAGCCGAAATATCCCCTACTGGACTACCAGCAACAAGTGCTTCGCCATCTACCATAGTTACTACAGCATTTAAAAAAACTTTTGCTCTTATTGCAGGCCAGTTAAGAGCTTCTATCAAGGGAGCTGGCAATGCCAGTCCACTTGTTTCTATGACGATGCCATCCAAAATTGAGGATTTAGAAAGAATATTCTCAATAGTCGGCAAGAAATCATCCTGAACAGTGCAACACAAACACCCATTATTTAGCTCAACAAGTCTCCCTTGAAGTTCTGACTCAGAACAAAATCCACAACTACGAATTAAATCACCGTCTATTCCTACACTTCCAAACTCATTAACCATTACAGCTAATTTTAGTCCACTTTGTGTTAGCAAATGTCGTAAGAGAGTTGTCTTTCCTGAGCCTAGAAATCCAGTAATAACAGTTACGGGTAAACGATTAAGCATTGAGTCTAGGAATTTGGTTTCTGGGCCGAAAATCAACAACCGAGGCTATAACTTGTGCTTACGCCAGTTGTTGAGTTAGTACCTTCAGCAAGGGAACAAAGCTGTTTTAATTGGATTCGGCTTACAACAGCATCTGTAAAGTCAGCACCTTCAATATTTGCCTCTTCAAAGTGACTTTCCATAAGCAACGCTTGTGTGAAATTCGTATCTCTCAAGTCAGCTCCATCAAAATCACAAGCAAACGCAACTGCATCTTCTAGATCAGCACCTCGTAAGTCTGCACCTTGTAATTGACTATTGTTAAAAATAGCTGCGCGTAAATCTGCTCCACCGAAATCTACATTGCGTAAATCAAGTTTCACAAACTCATATCCATTCAAATCCTTACCGTGCATATCCTCAGAAATTTTTAGTTCGTCCTGATTACGCATCTCCGGAGGTGTTTTTGCAGAAACATATTGGAGCGGTAAAAACAAGGTCAAAAATAAAGTCCCTACAAGAAGCAAGGTTCTAAAGCGAGAATAAAAAGTGGTGAATAAAGACATGGAGATCAAGTTGGCTGTTAGCCAGTAATTTGTTCTTTACGTTATGGCAAATCAAAGCCTTTGGAAGCAAATGGGCATGACATTGAAAGTTGTAGTTCCTCCACACCCACTGATCGCACATTGGCTCACAATGCTTCGAGACATCAACACACCAGCTCCCCTCTATGCCAAAGGCTTAGAGGAACTAGGAAAATGGCTTACATATGAAGCATTAAGGGATTGGCTGCCACACCAAAAACAGCAGGTAATTACTACCCAAGGTAAATCAGATGGAACTGTAATTGCAGCAAATATCCCATTGTTAGCTTTACCTCAAATTCCAGGTGGATTAGAGCTTTGGTATGGAGCTCGAAAAGTCTTGCCTAATGCCCATTTGTGCCTCGGAGGGGTACCGAATTGCATTGACAAAAATGCTGGGATAATTATTTTTCTTGATCAAATTCTGGATGGAGCTGACTTAATAAAAACCCTGACGCTTTTAAATAAGCAAAATATTGAATCAAGGAGAATACGAGTGATAAGTGCTTTAAGTTCCCGTCCAGGGCTACAGAGGGTTGGGCAGGAAATCCAAGATTTGAATATTTTTTGTGCGTGCATAGATGCAGAAATAACTGATAATGGGGAGATAAGTCCAGGAATAGGGAATCCATCCCTACGTCTGAACACCAAAACCTCAGGCCTGCTTTAGCATTATTAAGTATCAATAGTAATCATGAGTCAGTATCGTGAATCAACAACAGGAACACTCTCCTCTTTGATCAGTGGAGCTGTTCTAGGAGCTGCTGGCCTTGCATGGTGGCTATTTTCAGAAGCTGAAAGAAGGCAACAAACCCGTAAGCAAAAAGCCATGTTGTATGCACCACGGATTCAAGATGGGTCCGAAGCATTTGAAGCAAACACCTCCTCTCACAAAAACGAAACTAGTGAGCAATTAGAACAAAGAGTTGAACAATTAAATTCAGCCATTGCTGATGTCAGAAAACAACTTGAAGATCTAGGTGCCCGGAACTAACACATTAAAAAAAAACCTAATTCATTAATCAAATTATGACCCTTCGTTCAAGAGCTGTTACGCAAGGGGTACAACGCTCTCCCAATAGAGCAATGCTGCGCGCTGTAGGGTTTGATGACGAAGATTTCGTAAAGCCAATTATTGGAATAGCCAATGGCTTTAGCACTATTACACCCTGCAATATTGGACTAAACCAATTAGCACTTCGCGCTGAAGACGCAGCTCGTAAAGCGGGAGCTATGCCTCAAATTTTTGGAACAATCACAGTGAGTGATGGAATATCTATGGGAACAGAAGGCATGAAATATTCCCTTGTTTCGAGAGAGGTTATTGCAGATGCAATAGAGACTGCTTGTAATGGCCAAAGTATGGATGGAGTAATAGCAATCGGGGGTTGTGACAAAAACATGCCAGGAGCAATAATTTCGATGGCCAGAATGAACATCCCTTCAATCTTTATCTATGGAGGAACAATAAAGCCCGGTAGATTAGACGGAGATGATTTAACAGTTGTTAGTGCATTTGAAGCTGTTGGCCAACTAGCAAGTGGAAAGATTAGCGAACAGAGACTAATAGAAGTTGAGAAAAATGCTATCCCAGGGGCAGGGAGTTGTGGGGGAATGTTTACAGCAAATACCATGTCAGCAGCAATAGAGACGATGGGTTTAAGTCTTCCCTACAGTTCAACGATGGCAGCAGAAGATAAAGAGAAAGCCGATAGTGCCTCCAAAAGTGCAGAAGTACTAGTAAATGCCATTAAACAAAACATTAGGCCGCTTGATTTACTTACAAAAAAAGCATTTGAGAATGCGATAACCATAGTTATGGCATTGGGTGGATCTACCAATGCAGTACTCCATCTTTTAGCTATAGCAAGAACTGCAGAAGTAGATCTCTCAATTGATGATTTTGAAAGAATACGCCAAAAAGTACCAGTAATATGTGATCTAAAACCAAGTGGTAAATACGTCACTGTTGATCTTCATAAAGCAGGAGGAGTTCCTCAAGTAATGAAATTACTTCTTGATGCTGGATTAATTGATGGGAGTTGTCAAAACATCGAAGGTAAAACCTTAAAAGAAGTTCTTAAAGATATTCCATCTATCCCACCTTCCGGACAAGAAGTAATCAGATCACTTGATAACCCAATTTACAAAAAAGGGCACCTAGCAATTCTGAAGGGGAATTTGGCAACCGAAGGAAGTGTTGCAAAGATTAGTGGTATAAAAACCCCTGTCTTAACTGGACCAGCAAGAGTTTTTGAGAGTGAAGAATCTTGCCTAAAAGCTATTTTGAAAAATCAAATTAATGAAGGAGATGTTGTAGTAATTAGGTATGAGGGCCCTGTAGGAGGGCCGGGGATGAGAGAAATGCTTGCTCCTACGTCTGCAATAGTTGGCCAAGGTCTAGGAGATAAAGTCGCTCTTATTACTGATGGACGTTTTAGTGGTGGTACTTACGGCCTAGTTGTTGGCCATGTGGCTCCCGAAGCTGCTGTTGGCGGAACGATTGCCTTAATTAAAGAAGGCGACAGTATTACTGTCGATGCCAATAAACAATTAATCCAATTAAATATTGATAACGAGGAGATTAGAAGCCGCAAAGCTCACTGGATAAGACCTAAACCGCGCTACAAATCAGGTATCTTAGGAAAATATGCGAAACTAGTTAGCAGCTCAAGTGAAGGAGCAGTAACTGACCGTTAAGTTGTTCTCTTTTAATCTTCTTGTTGAGTAAATAAGGCGCGTAATCGCCTTGCAAAAGACTCCAAAGATTCACCATCTGAGGGAACATGGCAAGGTTTTCCAGTAGATGCATCCATCCAAACAGAATGCTGGCCTTGCCAAAGAATGGGTTGATCTAATTGATTTGGCCATCCAATCACTATATTTACATCTTTTCCACTAGAATAAATCTCAAGGTCAAGGTCATTATTAATAAATCTATTGCCTTCGATATTCCTACATTCAATACGAAAAACTAGTTCAATTTGATCATCCAAATTCCAACTATTGTTTGCCGGTGAGTCCTTATTAACAACAGCATGTTTCCATGGCTTAAAACATAAGTCAGCTGTTACCGCTACAAGCTGAAGAAAATCCTTTGAAGTATTATTATTCTGCACTTATTTAATTAAATTGCTCATAAACTTGTAACTTCAGTGGTAGAGATTTTTTCTAAATCAAAGCTGAAGAAGCTTCATCTGCATAAATCAAGATCTCAGAGTTTTGTTCTACCAAACGAGCGGGTGTTCTATCAGTTGATTCCAAAGGGTCTATTAATCTTCTCAGGGCTTGCTGTTTTGAACTACCAGATACTAAAAATATAATTTTGCGGGCTGCACTAAGAACTGGTGCTGTGAGAGTTATCCGGTCATGTCCCTTAGCATTAGAAACAGTAGCCCAACAATCCTTTCTATTTAAAGATTCACTATAGGGGAATAGTGATGCAGTATGACCATCATCACCTAGGCCTAAAAGAATTAAGTCAAGTTGAGGTGGAACACCTAAACAAACATTTTCTAAAGTATGAGAGTATGCTTTAGCACTTTCTTGAGGATTCGAAAGTTGAACTGTTTGTACAGGATAAAACATTGCCTGGGAGGCAGGAGAATTTAAAAACAATGTTCTATTAACCATACCAGCATTACTTGCATGATCTTGCATATCTACCCAACGCTCATCCCCAAGAAATATATCTACTCGATTCCATTCAAGTTGTTGCTGACCTAATAATTTATATGTTTCTGATGGAGTAGATCCTCCTGAAAGTGCTATCTGGAATCTATCTTTGTGACTAAGACCTTGCTTAATTGATAAGCTAATCAGCTGACTAGCTACTCGGGCTAATTCATTAGTGTCAATGACAGTTTCAACCTTGTATTTAGTCATTATTTAAAAATAATTATATCCACTCAGTATGGAATACACCTTCTTTATCTACACGCTCATAGGTATGAGATCCAAAACAATCTCTCATTGCTTGGACAAGATTTTGGGGTAATCTTGCAGTTCTATAACTATTTATATAGTCAAGTGTGCTGCTTAAACAAGGTACTGGCACTCCCACTTGAGCAGCACCTGATACAACTTTTGCTAAGCCAGGTAAACGTCGAATAACTTGTTCAGCAAACCATGGATCTATCAGTAAATTAGAAAGTTGAGGATCAAGATTATATGCATCTTGAATTCGCCTAAGAAGACTAGAACGAATTATGCAGCCACCCTTCCAAATCTGTGCTATGGAAGGCATATGTAATTTATAGTTGTACTCAGAAGAAGCCCTGCGCATTAGTTCCATACCTTGCGCATAACTTGCAATAGTGGCAAGCACAACAGCATCCATTAGAGGTTTCATACCATCAGAAGTATTACCAAAGTCCAAATGTTTTATATCTATTTTTTTTAAAATCGATTCTGCTTGTATGCGTTGAGTCTTCATTGAGCTCATGACTCGTGCATTGAGTGAAGCATAAATAGTTGGTACGGATGCGCCTAATTCTAAGGCACTTATTACAGTCCACAATCCTGTTCCTTTTTGACCAGCTTTATCCATAATTTTCTCTACAACATGTGTTGAGTCCAATGGGTCTTTAACACGCATACAAGCTTCAGTAATCTCAACAAGATATGACCCAAGTTCCTCTGTCCCATTCCAATAAGCCATTACATCAGCAATCTCTTCACTTTGCATTCCACATACTCGCTTCATAAGGTCATAAGACTCAGCAAGGATCTGTTCTATTCCATACTCAATACCGTTATGGACTGTTTTTACAAAGTGTCCTGACCCTCCAGGACCGATATATGTCACGCATGGTCCATCCTCGACTTGAGCAGCCATCTTTCTTAAAAGGGGCTCAATAGCTTTATAAGAAGTCTTTGTTCCGCCAGGCATCATGCTTGGCCCTTCCAAAGCGCCTTTAGCCCCACCGGAAACACCCATGCCTATATAACCAAAGCTTTTTTTCTCAAGTTCTGCAACCCGTCTTTCTGTATCTGTGAATAATGAATTACCCCCATCGATAAGTAAATCTCCTTCTTCAAGGAATGGAGAAATTTGACTAATAACAGCATCTGTAGGTTGTCCTGCTTTAACCATCATGAGAATTCTGCGAGGTCGTTCTAGCTGATCAACAAAGTCTCGAAGATCCTTTGCACCTGTAATAGCTCTTCCTGAACCTCGTGAATGTAGAAAAGCCTCTGTTTTTGAAAAGGTCCGGTTATAAACAACACTTGAAAATCCATTTCGTTCGGCATTTAAAACGAGATTCTCTCCCATTACACCGAGACCGATTAGACCAAAATGAGCCTTAGACATATTGAAAGTAATTCACAGCTGGGGCTAGTGTGACTATGCAAAAGGCAATTCGCTGCTAATAAATCGTAAATGTCAGGGTTGGAAAATTCTTGGGAATAAAAAGGTCTTTTATTATTTAAAGAGGCGTACTGGGAAAAGAATAAAAAAGACAGTAATAACCGAGATTTCTAAATAATAGTGCCATCTGAAATGCTTGCATTTTTTACAACAACAACTATTCCATTTCTTATGTAAAAACCTTCATCTGGACGATCAGACTCCTCAACGCGATCCTTATTTACTATTGCTACATTATTTCCAATACGGGCATTTTTATCAAGAATGGCCATTTTTACAGTTGTGCCTTGACCAACGCCTAAAGGAATTCCTCCACCATTTCGCAAAGCCGTTCGTTCTTCTGCTGATTCAAAGAAGTCTGAACCCATTACTAAAGAATCTTGTAATACCACATCACTTTCAACTCTGCTTCTTACTCCTAATACACAATGATGAATACTACAAGATTTAAGAATAGATCCTTCTCCAATGATTGAATCAGTAATTTGCGCATCTACTAATTTTGTTGGAGGCAAGTAACGAGGCCGAGTATATATTGGGAATTTCTCATCATAAAAACTAAAGGGTGGTGTTGGTTGCTGGGTTAAGGCTAGATTTGCCTCATAAAATGCACCTATTGTTCCAATATCTTCCCAGTAATCATCAAATACATAACTCTTTAATGAGTCACCTCTACCTAAAGCCTCTGGTATAACTTCTTTTCCAAAATCTTTATGATGTGGATTCTTATTTAGCAAATCGAAAAGTGTAGATCTACTAAATACATATATGCCCATTGAGGCTAAATAGGGTCTTTCTTTTGCGGATTCCTTTGTAAGCCCAAAGCGAGAAGTATCTACAGCCATAGCCTTTAGAGATTCTCCTTTTGGCTTTTCACTAAATTCTTTTATATACCCATTCTCATCGGTTCTCATTAAACCAAACCCCTCAGCTTGTTCCGCATCTACAGGCAATGCTGCGACAGTCAAATCAGCCCCAGTAGAACGATGCTGTTCCACAAAAAGGCTGTAGTCCATTCTATAAAGTTGATCACCTGAAAGAATTAAATATTCGTCAACATCCCATTCTTGGAATAGCCATTGATATTTCCTAACTGCATCAGCAGTTCCTTCAAACCAAGAAGGGCTATCTGGTGTCTGTTGCGCAGCTAAAACTTCTACAAAACCTTGACCAAAAGGTGCACTTAAGTTGTAAGTCTGAGTTAAATGTCGGTTTAGAGAGGCACTATTGAATTGAGTCAATACGTACATCTTATTGATGTTCGAATTGATGCAATTACTAATTGGAATATCAATCAAACGGTATTTGCCTGCTAGAGGGACTGCAGGCTTTGCCCTCATCTTGGTTAAAGGGGAAAGGCGTGTTCCTGCACCTCCACCTAAAACTATTGCCAGAACACGCTTCATGCCCACTTTGCAAACCTAGATTGCGCAAACCTACTGGAAGACATACAAATAAAGTTCTTTTGAAGGGCAGATCGATTAATGGCTGTTGAGTCATTAATTAAAATGAAAGTGAATGATGAATTATTTGTCATCATTTGGCAAATCCAATTTAAATAGCGTTTCGACAACTCTCAAAGCATCCTGCCGATCTGAGCGAGCCTGTGGTGCCCTTAGCTGAGTAACGGGAGTATGAAGAATTTTGTTAATAATTCCTTTACTTAATGCCTCAACAACTTTTCGTTCTCTCGCTGAGAAATCAGGACCCATTCGGCTTAATGCCTTCTGAAGTTCCTCACTACGGATTCCTTCAAGGGTAGCCCTTAATTGATTAATGGTGGGAACAGCCTCAAGACTGTCCCACCATTCAAGGAAAAGCCGTCCTTCCTCTTTAAGCAACGATTCTGCCTGAAGAGCAACTTTTTGGCGTGTCTCCTGATTACGAGAAACTACCTCCTGCAAATCATCAACATCATGTGATTCAACTCCTGTAACCTCTCCTACATCGGGAGCAATATTGCGTGGAACTCCTATATCAATTAAACGAAGTGACTTTAAAGATAACTTACTTAGGCGAGAAGCATCGATAATAGGATCATCACTTGCAGTACTTGTAAAGACCAACGAGCAAGTACTTAGACAGTGGTCTAGTTGATCAAGCAAAAGGCACTTAACATCAAGTTCAGGGAAGTCTGAAGCTAATGTCTCGGCCCTTGGACGAGTTCTATTTACTAAAATAAGCTCTGTGCAGCCTTTTGACTGTAAGTGCTGAAGAAGTAGTCGACTCATTCTCCCTGCACCTACAACAGCAACTTGCTCCGAGGCAAGACTCACTAATTGATCTTTACCTTGAGATTGACCCAATTTCAATTGAGCAAGTTCTACTGCTGCAGAACTTATAGAAACTGCTCCTGTTCCAAGATTAGTTTCACTTCGGACTCTTTTACCAGTACTAACAGCTTGTGTAAGTAATCGATTAAGAATAGGCCCCATGGATTGATGCTCCTGGCCTAAACGGAGCATTTTCTTAACCTGAGAGAGAATCTGCCCTTCTCCAAGAACCAGACTATCTAGGCCTGCTGAAACCCTCATTAAATGGGAAACTGCCTCTTCTTGGTTAAATGTAAAAAGATGAGGTAATAATTGGGCTTCTTCTAGTCCAGAATGGGAAAGAAGAAAACCTTTAATAGCATCTAATCCTAAATCGGGGTGCCGAAGTAATGAATAGATTTCTAATCGATTACATGTGCTAAGGATTGAAACTTCTAGGACCTGCTCATTACCTCTTAAAACCTTTAAGGACTGCTCCATAGATTGTTCAGAGATACTGAGTTTTTCACGGACTTCAACAGGGGCCGTGCGATGGCTAAGACCGACGACGGCAATGTGCATAAAAAGTTTCCTCTGTCTTAATTCGCTATACGACTAATTCAAGGCAATGCTTTTGGCACCATCCTTGATATGTATTGTGTTTGTAAAACGAGCCGTATTGTCAAGTGTACTAATCACAAGACTGCTTGTTCTTGTGCAATCCCTCTCAAATTTAACGCCATGGAATAAAAGACCATCTGTTATTCCACTCCCTGCAAAAACAACGTTTTCACCTGAAGCTAATTCTTCGGCTTCATAAATTTTATCTACTTGAGTAATCCCCATCTCATTTAAGCGAGCAATATTTCCTTCTTTTGTGTAATCAGCCCATTCACTTGTCTGGGCAACTGCAGGGTCGTAAACCAATTGACCCTGAAAATGCCCTCCTAAAGCCCGCATTGCAGCAGCAGAAATTACACCTTCAGGGGCAGCACCTATACCCATTAAACAATGGGTACCAGTACCAGCAAAACCACATGCTATTGCAGCTTGAACATCTCCATCAGAAATAGGCTGAACCCTTGCACCAGTTGCACGAATTTCTGTTATCAAATCCTTGTGACGTGCTCGGTCCATAACCACTATTGTCAACTCATTGGCTGCTAGTCCCAGACAGTTACTAAGAATTTTTATGTTCTCGGTAGCAGATTTTCTAATATCCACTTTGCCCTTAGCTGATGGAGGTGCGGCCAGTTTCTTCATATAAAAATCAGGCGCATTAAACAAGCCACCTCTATCTGAAGCCGCAAGCACTGCCATTGAACCCCTTTGGCTATTCGCACAAAGATTTGTTCCTTCACAGGGGTCAACAGCAAAATCGACCCCTGGGCCATTACCACTGCCGACTTCCTCTCCGATATACAGCATTGGAGCTTCATCTCTTTCACCCTCTCCAATAACGATTCGCCCCTGCATCTCAATAAGCCCCATGCGTTTACGCATTGCTTCTACAGCGGCTGCATCTGCTTCGTCTTTCTTGCCTAAACCGGTCAGCTCAGCAGAAGCTATAGCAGCTTGCTCAACAACCTCGAGAATTTCTTGAATAAGAGTGCGGTCCACTTGGTAGCTAGAAGAGGGAAAAAAGAAAAGTTACGAAAGAAACGAGAAAGGAGGTATTAACTGAATAGGAAACGAATTTCCAAGTCAATTAAAAGCACTCGGTGCCGCAGTGGTTCTCAGCTCTTAAGCGCCGACAACTGTATCAGTGCAAGTAACGCTATTAGGGTTCTATGGCCATTAATCAATAGAATCTCGACTCAAAGTTAAAGATTAATGAGCACCAAGCCACTCGTAGTAGCACCTTCAATTCTCTCTGCAAACTTTGCGCAGCTAGGGGAAGACGTCAGTTCAGTTGATAAGGCTGGCGCAGATTGGATTCACATAGATGTCATGGATGGTCGCTTCGTACCAAACATCACAATTGGTCCTTTGATTGTCGAAGCACTTAGGCCTGTGACGAGTAAGCCTCTAGATGTTCATTTAATGATCGTTGAACCCGAAAAATATGTGGGTGACTTCGCAAAAGCTGGTGCTGATCATATTTATGTTCAAGTTGAAGCTTGTACTCACCTACATAGAAATCTTTCACAGATAAAAGACCTAGGAGTGAAAGCCGGAGCAGTTTTAAACCCTGGGACTCCACTTGATACCTTGGAATATTGTCTGGAGTTATGCGACCTTGTTCTAATAATGACAGTCAACCCTGGTTTTGGAGGACAGAGTTTTATTGAAAATCAAGTAAAAAAAATCCGTGACCTTCGCCGAATTTGTGACGAAAGAGGGTTAGATCCCTGGATAGAAGTAGATGGTGGTATTAAAGCTAATAATGCATGGAAAGTTATAGAGGCAGGTGCCAATGCAATTGTTAGTGGTTCTGGTGTATTTAGCCAACCGGATTATGCAATGGCTATCGAAGGAATCCGTAATAGCAAACGACCAAATAATTAGATATTAAAGGCAAAATTAATAAATATACGCTACTTAGGATTTGATAGTTCTAAACTCAAAAGAACCAACCATAACTGTGCAAACCTATGCCTAATAGGTTAACTCCTATATAGCAAATAGCTATAACAATAAAACCTATAATTGCAATTATTGCAGGCCTTCTCCCCTGCCATCCTTTAGTTAAGCGAGAATGTAAATAGGCGGCATAAACAAGCCAAGATATCAAAGCCCATGTCTCCTTAGGATCCCAACTCCACCAACTTCCCCACGCTTCATTAGCCCATACTGAACCACTAATAAGGCCAACTGTTAATAATAAAAATCCAACACTAATTACTCTATAGCTGAGAGTATCTAAATTTTCAATTCTACTAAATGCTATTGAAGATAAATTCAGACCATTACCTTTTACGTTGGAAGAGCCATATTCAAGTTGAGTACGTGTTCCACCTATACCAATTGAACTACTACGTATCTGAAGTTCTTGACCAGTATCTAAAATTAAAACTGATAAGGAAAGTAGAGAGCCAATAAGCAAACAAGCATAACTGCACATAATTACACTTACATGCATTACCAACCAACTTGAACGAAGCGCTGGTACTAAAGGTGCTGACTGCTGGAGAGTATCAGGGAGAGCAAAGCTTGCAAAGGCTATTGATGCCAACGAAATTGGTGTCGTAATAGCCGAAATTATTGGAGAAGGCCATAATCTTTCAACCAAGAGTTGAGTGATTGTGCATGCCCAGGCTAGGAAGCAAAGAGATTCATAAAGATTACTAATAGGGAAATGGCCTGACTCCCACCACCTAAGGATCAACTGACTTGTAAGCAACAAATTAGCTAATGCTAAAAGGAATCGAACAACTGAAGAATTTCTATTGCCAGCTGCCGCCCAAAAGGCCAAAGGAAGACTTATTAAGAGAACATAAAATGCACTAAGCCCTAAAAATAAAATTGGGTCACCAATTAACTGTATGACTCCAGACATGAACATAAAATGAGTTTGACTTTAACTATAATTCTATACTATATGATTATGAATATAGTATTATCGACTGGCTTCTCTAAGTAAGAAAACACCACAAAATAAAGATATAATAACAGGGGACCAGGCTGCAAATAAAGGTATTAGTGCTCCTTTTACGCCTAAAGCACTAAAGAAGAAACTAAGAGCATAATAGAAAAATATTAAAACCACACTTAATCCAAAACCCTGACTAATGTTCGTTTGTAAATTTGGTTTAGCTCCTAAGCTTGCACCAATTAGGCAAAAAACAATACAAGCTATTGGCAAGGTAAATTTCTCTTGAATACGAACACGGATTCTTCTTGCCTCTTTAATATTACCAACTTCTTTATATAACTTTTCAGCTATTAAAGCCTCCTTAACTGTCATTTCATTTGCATCTTTAGGTAATTCGCCAATTCTCTTTGGACCAGAGTCAAGCTTATAAAGATGTTTGTCAAATTTCAGATTTGTAACACTGCCATCTTTTATTTCAACAAAATAAAGTATATTACCTTTTTTAAACTCCCATTTTTGCTTAGGCTCATTCCAGTTTGCTTTTTTAGCTAACAATATCTGGGTACTATTAGGTACAGAGTAATCGAGGACTGTAACATCTATCATTTCACCTTCGTTGAATTCTTTTGCATAAAATAAATGGGTTAGACCCTTAGAATTAACACTAGAATTTAATGCCTTCTTTGAATAGATAATATCTTTACCTTTTTCTGATGCTATTGATTTACCTAAGGAAGTTCTAAAGATGTATTCTGCATTACGATTTGAACTAGGTACAATACTGTCATTAAAGATAAAAGTTAATCCAGTCATAAAAAGGCCTAATATCAAGGCAGGTATTATCATTCTAGTTGTCGAAATACCTATACTTCTAAGAGCTTTTAATTCACTATTAGTTGATAATCTACTATAAGTTATTAAAGATGACATCAGCATTGCCATTGGAAATGATATAACTAAAAAGCTAGGAAGTCTAAGTACCAGAATCTGCAAAGCTGATTGTATAGGGAGACCTGATTCAACTATTTTTCTAACCAACTCAAACATAACTCCTACTGATAAAGAAACAACTGTAAATGCAGCTATCGCGAAAACTAGTGGAGGCAGTAATTGACCCCATATCCATCTATCTAATATTGGTATTCTTTTCCAGGAGGTTAAAAGGAAGCTTCTAAGCTTAAGACTCAATGAATCAAAGTCATACTCTTTATAAGAAAGGAATCGTCTCATAATTTAAAACTTTCGCCTAAATAATGGCGCCTTACCAGTGAGTCTGCAGCAACTTCATTAGAGGGACCTGTTGCAAGGATTCTTCCGTCATTAAGAATATATGAACGTTCGGTTATTGCTAATGTTTCTCTAACATTATGATCAGTAATAAGTATTGCCATTCCTCTTTGTCTAAGTTTTTGAATTAAGTTTCTGAGTTCATTTACTGCAAGAGGGTCAACACCAGCAAAAGGTTCATCAAGCAATAAGTACCTTGGACCTATTCTTCCAACAGCTAAGGCTCTGGCAATCTCACAACGACGTCTCTCGCCTCCAGAAAGTTGTGATCCAAGTCGGTCTAGAAAAGGAACTAGGTTAAAGTCATGAATCAACTCCTCTCGACGGGAGCGATACACACCAGTAGATAAATAACTTCTAGAAAGTGCCATATCTAAATTTTCCCTAACAGTAAGCTGACGAAAAACGCTCGGTTCTTGAGGTAAGTACCCAATACCCATTCGAGCTCTAACAGGAACAGGCAAATCCTTTATCGGTTTTCCATTCAGCAAAACTTGACCACTATCAGGTCTTAATAAACCAATTAATAAATTAAAGGTTGTAGTCTTTCCTGCTCCATTTGGTCCAAGAAGACCTACAACTTCTCCTGGCAAGATGGTTAGGGAAACATCCTTCACCAAGGATCGACCCGCAATATCGAGTGCAACAGCATCAAGAGTAAGACTCATAGGTCAAATAAATCCCGGAAGAATGATGTTGAGACTTGAAATAAAATTGTATAAATCATGACATCTCGAACAAGATTCTATAAAAGGTCTCTGAGATTTAAAACCATAATCTGCATTAACAGCTCCTGAAAATTCAAACTGTGTACAATTAGAATAAATACTATCTTACTAGATAGATATTGTATAAGGATGTATATCTACTAAAATTTTTGTGGGGGTGATTGTCACGTTTGTTGTAATGAAAATATAATTTCTTCTTAGCAGTTTTAAAAGAAATGTATTTTCTAGCTAAATTAATCTACACAAGAAATTTTATCTAACCTTTTTAGTTAAATATAGAGTATTAGTCTTTGCTAGGAGTTCCTCACCTTGTAAACAACTGAGGATATTCTCTAAAGATCTAGCAATCCTATTTATGTCAAATCCTAAATCTGGTGCTCCTAGTTTGGTTAGCCGGCCTAATGCTTCGCCAAAGAGGATTGTTGCTCCGTTCTTATTGCCGCGTTCTAAATGTAATTGGGCAACTGCTATCTGAAGAAAAGCTTGAAGTGTAATTCTTTCTGGGCCAGAAGTCTCATGCCATAGCTCCTCAAAAGCATCATGTGCTGGGTACCATTCCTGGTTATTAAATAGTTCTACTGCTTTGTTAAAGCGTTTATCAGTTCTAGAAAGTTCATATTCCATGACTAAGGTAACTTTTATCTTTTCACCGTTCTCTTTGATCTAATTTTTCTTAATCGAATTGATTCTGGTGTTACTTCAAGCATTTCATCAGGCCCTATATATTCTAATGCTCTCTCTAGAGTAATCTCCATAGGTGATTGCAAAGTGTCTAATTCTTCTGCTCCAGAAGAGCGCATATTTGTTAATTGCTTTGTCTTGCAAATATTAATCTCAAGATCTTGTGGACGATTATTTTCTCCAATAATCATTCCTCGGTAAACCTTGGTCCCTGGGGTAATAAAAAACTGACCTCTATCTTCAGCATTTTTTAGCGCATAAAAAGTAGAAATCCCCTCTTCGAATGAAATCAAAACACCATTTCTTCTAGGTTCGAAATCACCAACTACCGGACGATACTCAAAGAAAGAATGACTCATAATCCCCTCACCTCTAGTAGCTCGTACAAACTCACCGCGGAATCCAATTAGCCCTCTAGAAGGAACAATAAACTCAAGTTGAGTCCTACCATCATTACCGGTTTCCATATTCTGCATCTCGCCTCTTCTAGTACCTAGTTTCTCAATACATCCACCTACAGCTTCTGCAGGTACATCCATCACAAGAGTCTCCACAGGTTCGCAAGAGATATCATTAATTGTTCTAAAAATCACCTGCGGCTGAGAAACTTGAAATTCATACCCCTCTCTTCTCATTGTCTCAATCAATATCCCTAAATGTAATTCTCCTCTTCCACTTACTGAAAATCGATCTGGAGAGTCTGTTTCCTCTACTCGTAAAGCAACATTAGTTAGTAATTCTTTTTGAAGACGTTGCCTTAACTGCCTACTTGTTACAAATTTGCCTTCTTTACCTGCAAAGGGTGAATCATTAACAACGAAAGTCATTTGCAAAGTTGGTTCATCAACCTTAATTAAAGGCAAAGCCTTGGGTTCATCTGGGCAGGCAATTGTTTCCCCAATATTGACTTCATCAAAACCTGCAACTGCTACCAAGTCTCCTGCTAATGCTTCTTCAATCTCAACTCTCTGTAACCCTTCAAAACCAAGTAATTTAGATATCCTGCCTTGCTTTTTAATCCCATTTTCCTTTATCAAAATCGCCTTTTGACCATTTCTTATAATCCCATTATGAACTCTTCCGATTACAATTCTTCCAAGAAAATCAGAATAATCAAGAGTAGTAATTTGCAACTGTAAAGGTTTACCTTGATCTCCTACTGGAGGTGGAACATGTCTAAGGATCGAGTCAAACAATGGTTTCATATTCTCACTTTTTATAGTCATGTCAGATGTTGCAAATCCTCCCAAACCACTCCCAAACAAATAAGGGAAGTCGCATTGATCATCATCAGCACCTAATTCTAAAAAAAGATCAAGCACCTTATCCACAGCTGTTTCTGGTTCAACCCTGGAACGGTCTACCTTATTAACGAAAACAATTGGCCTTAGCCCCTGTTCTAAGGCCTTTTTTAGAACAAAGCGTGTTTGAGGCATAGGACCTTCATTGGCATCAACAATCAGCAAACAGCCATCAACCATTCCCAGAACCCTTTCTACTTCGCCTCCAAAGTCGGCATGGCCTGGGGTGTCAACAATATTTATTCGTGTGTCCTTATACGTGACAGCTGTATTCTTCGAGAGAATCGTTATGCCTCGTTCACGTTCCAAATCATTGGAATCCAGAACACAAGTTGGGACTGCCTCATTGTCACGAAAAATACCTGATTGATTTAGTAATGCATCTACCAAGGTTGTCTTTCCATGATCCACATGGGCAATAATTGCGATATTCCTGATCGATTGTTCCTTGTCACTCATCCTATTCAAAGCATCCACATGCATAATAAAAAGCTGAAGTTCATTCACCTTTATTTTCAAAGGCTATGTCAGCATAAGAACTAAATCTATCAAATAAACTTTTTTAATAATCTTATTTAAATTTTAGGTTATAACTATAAAGGACTAAAGCTCAAAAGGGCTAAAACTAAATAATTACTTCATCCAATTTGTTTACTGTTGATTACGTAAACTTTCATTGGCCGGTTCAAATTGTCTTAATGCTTCAACAGTACCTTCATATCTCCAGTGCCAAGGCTCATAACTAACTTTTTGTAAATTTCCTTTTGGGAATGAAAGTACAAAATGATATTTAGCAGCATTTTTTTGAAGCCAGCGAAATGCTTTTGTATTTTCAAATTCAACTTCAAAGTCTGTATGACGCATAGTTGCATCACCTAAGTCAATTGCATAGCCAGTACTGTGCTCAGAATGACCAGGTGGTGCTGAAACTTTTGCTCTTTCAATCGCAATCTGATTGCGGGCTGATTTCCTCCCATAAAAAATCTCTCTTTGAAGGTCATGGGAGCGATATCCACTCAGGAGGACCAAATCAATTCCTGCAGCTGAAGCAGCAGCGCTCATTGAGTTCAGAGCTTTATATGCATCCCTATGGACCTCTAGTCCTGGATAAACAGAAACCAAATCTTCTTTTAAGGCTTCAGGATATGGATAATGCCCTAGCAGACTCCCATCAGATGAAGGCACAGCCTGACCACTTAAAAAAAATATTGACCGTCTAAATCCTGGGAAAAGGCTTAAGGACAGAACCAATAAACTAGTGGCTATGACCCCCGAAAAAAGCAATATGAAACTGGCCTCTTGTTTAGTAGGTCGCCTTAAAGGACTAGACCTGCGGGCAAGAGGGATATCATCAGTTTTATTGCTTCGAGCGGATTCTGCTCGAGACACAAGAAATAATATTGTTGTTTCGATCGTAACGGGCTTTGCAAGAACTCTTTACGAGAATTCTTTTGACGCGTTAGTTTTCCTTAAAGAATACAAAGTTAAAGCTAAAAAAAGATGTTGCGTGTAGCAGTGATCGGTGGAGGACCAAGTGGCTCCTGTGCCGCAGAAATTCTTGCAAAAGCTGGAATCCAGACATGGATTTTTGAAAGGAAACTGGATAATGCAAAGCCATGCGGTGGAGCAATACCTCTATGCATGGTTGCTGAATTCGATCTGCCTGATTCAATAATTGATCGAAAAGTACGCAACATGCGTATGATTTCCCCTTCAAACCGTGAAGTGGATATAAGCCTAGACAAGGTTTATGGCAAAACCGAAAATGAATATATAGGCATGTGCCGTAGAGAGGTTATGGATGCCTTCATGAGAAACCGAGCCGCTGATTTGGGTGCCAATTTGGTTAATGGTTTAGTAACACAAATAGACACAGGTACAAATCGCCAAGGTCCTTATAAGCTCACATACTCCGATTATTCCAGTGGAGAATCAACAGGGGAAGCTAAAACCCTTGAAGTTGACCTAATCATTGGAGCAGATGGAGCCAATAGCCGTGTAGCCAAAGCTATGGATGCCGGGGATTACAACGTGGCAATCGCATTCCAAGAGCGAATAAAGCTACCGGAAAAAGAAATGAGCTACTACGAAGACTTAGCTGAAATGTATGTAGGTACAGATGTATCTCCAGATTTTTATGGGTGGGTATTTCCAAAATATGACCATGTAGCTGTCGGAACTGGCACCATGCAGAAAAATCAATCATTAATAAAAAGTCTGCAAGTGGGTGTACGAGAAAGAGCAAAAAAAAGACTAGTAAATGGAGAAGTAATAAAAGTAGAAGCACACCCAATTCCAGAACACCCTAGGCCACGCAGAGTAGTGGGGAGAATGGCCTTGGTAGGTGATGCTGCTGGGTATGTGACTAAAAGTTCAGGTGAGGGTATTTACTTCGCCGCAAAGAGTGGGCGAATGTGTGCAGAAGAAATTGTAAAAGCCAGTCAAAATGGAAATAAAGTACCTACAGAGCAGGATCTAAAGAAATATCTAAAAAAATGGGATAAAAAGTATGGGGCAACCTACAAAGTCCTCGAAATTTTGCAAAATATTTTCTATTCAAATGACGGGGCAAGAGAAGCTTTTGTCGAAATGTGCGATGACATGGATGTTCAAAGACTTACTTTTGATAGTTACTTATATAAAACCGTTGTCGCAATGAAGCCACTCCAGCAATTAAAGCTCACTTTCATGACGATAGGATCTGTTCTAAGAGGAAGAGCACTTGCTCCAGATAAATATAAACCTGTGCCAAGTGCAGTTCGAGATGACAAAGAAGTAACAAAAATGTTAGAAGTTTGTACTATCAAAGGAGGAATAAATAATCCTAATGAGAAAAAGAAAGTAGAAGCTAATGCCAAATAAAACTATTCTTAAAAGTCAATAGAATATTAACTTTGAATTTGAATAAAGTCTGCCAAAGTAAAAGCTTGATTACAGAGGATACTTAGAAGATTTAGTCTGTTTTCTCTAACAGATGGATTGTCTGTCATTACCATTACACTTTGGGAACCATCAAAAAACTCAGACAAGGCGATTGATCCACCTACAAGTCCTTGAGCCAAGAGAATATATTTGTCACTTGATGTACTTCTTACAATTGGTTCTAGAGAATTCAAGACTTCTAACATTTTAGCTTCACTACTCTTTTCGAAAAGTTCAGGTTTGACTATTCCATTCGCGGATACAATATTTTTATCTAAGTTATTTTTCCCAGCTAAACGAGAAGCCCTTAAAACAACTTCTTGTACTTGATTTAATTGATCTGAGCTTCTCATTTCTACAAGTAGATTAACTCTTACCTTGGCATCATTTGGATCTAAAAGTAGACGCTCAATCGGGATTGTTCTACCTGCAACTGATTGGACCAAATCACTATCAATACCAGATTCCTCAAAGAGGCTAATCATTCTCAGACGGAAGAATTCAGACAAATCATTAAATAGAATACTAGTATTGATATTTAATCCTGGTAAGGATTCAATCCAATATGCGATAGCTAATTCAATTAACTTGTTTAAGTCTATTTGCCAATCAAAACCCCAAATTATCTGAAGAATCCCGTTTGCACTTCTACGCAATGCATAAGGGTCAGATGAACCGCTAGGTCTGATGCCTTTAGCAAAGATGCTTAATAAAGTTTCCAATCGCTCAGCAAGAGATAGAACTGCGCCAGCAGGAGACTTCGGGAGAGCATCTCCTGATCCGCGTGGCAAATAATGCTCTAAAACAGCTAGAGATACCTCTCTGGATTCACCTTCTGCAAGAAGATATTTTCCACCCATGATTCCTTGTAGTTCAGGAAATTCACTAACTATCTGACTTACTAAATCATGTTTACAAAATGTTGCTGCTCTAAAAGTATGTTGAGCTAAGGTATCTGACATATTTAATAAATCAATACTTTTTGCAGCAAGCCAGGTAATTCTCTTTACTCGATCAAATAATGTCCCCAAGCCTTCCGCGAAGGTTACAGTATTAAGTTTAGTAGATCTATCATGACTTGTAGTTAATAAGTCTGATTTTACAAAAAATTCAGCGTCTGCAAGTCTCGCTTTGAGAACCCTTTCATTGCCTAATTTAATAACTTGTTTTGCTGACGGCAATCCATTGCTTATACAAAGAAAAGATGGAAGAAGAGTTTTCTTGGCATCTAAAGCAAGTAAATCATCAGAATCACGCTTTATAAATAAAGGTACATAACGCTGATGAACACGCATAACAGTACACAGAACTTCCGTAGGCAATTCAAGAAATGACTCATCAAATGAACCTTGAATAATAATAGGAGATTCAACTAGATCTGTTAGTTCATCAAGTAATGCATCTGGTAAATCTGGAACAGCATTTTGCTCTGCAGAAGTTTGATTAATAAGATCTCTAATATAGTTTTTTCTCATATCTCTATTAATATATACCCCAGAATTAGTCACGATTGGAATATAATCTATTGCAGTAGATATTTGAATACTATTTTCATGTAATCTATTCCCTTTAGTTAAGTTTGCCGAACAAATTGGAGGATTTATATCCCGAAAAGAAACTGGTATTAAAGTGTTATCTAATAATGCAACGATCCACCTTATAGGTCTCGAGAAACGTCTTTCACCATCACTCCACCGCATAAATCGTCTTCCTTGAAGACTCCCAACCCAGTCAGGAATCAATTCACATAACAACTCAACCGAAGACAGACCTTTTTCTAAAACTCTGGCAAAAACAAACGACCCTTTTGATATTTCACGAACTTCTAACTGACTGGGCTCAAGATTAAATCGTCTAGCGAACCCAATAGCTGCTTTTGTGGGTGATCCATTTTCAAAAGCCTTAGAAGCAGGAGGCCCCCTAAACTCATCCTCTGAATCACTTGCAAATTCGGGCAAGCCATCAACCAACAAAACTATTCTTCTAGGTGTACTTGTACAAGTGATCTCCCCATGAGGCAAACGTCTATGAAGCAGATCACGATGAACAATCGTCTCTAACTGAGGAAGGGCAAGCCTTGCAAAGTCGGCCGGTAATTCCTCGGTACCTATCTCAAGCAGAAAAGTCGCCACAGAGTGGGGAATACAGGGTTATCACACTTTATTGAATAATAGGTCGATAAATCAGTGTGTATTTAGCTACCCTGGAATAGGAAAAATAATGCTCAGTGATTGCAACGGATACAGAATCTAGCGAAACCGGAGGGAAAACCTTGTTCCCTTGTATTGCCAATGATTCGGAACGTACGAAATTTGAACAATTTAAAGCTGATAGCAACTATTTAAAAGAACCTCTAGCAACAGAGCTTAAGAATAAATCAGATCATTTCACCAATGATGCTGTACAGCTACTGAAATTCCATGGCAGCTATCAGCAGGACAATCGAGACAATCGGGCCAAAGGATCTAATAAAGACTGGCAAATGATGCTCAGGCTTCGTAGCCCTGGAGGAAGAATACCAGCAGCATTATTTGTCGCACTAGATGAACTCTCTGATCGACTTGGTAATGGCACTCTTAGGGCCACTACTAGGCAAGCATTTCAAATGCATGGCATTAGAAAAGAAAATCTAAAAGAGGTAATCGGAACAATTGTTAAGTCAATGGGCTCAACACTTGCAGCATGTGGTGATATCAACCGCAATGTAATGGCTCCGGCAGCACCTTATGAAAATGGTGCCTATCCAGCATCACGCAAGTTGGCAAATGAAATTGCCAACTTGCTTACTCCTGTGGCAGCTGAAGGTTCCTATTTAGATCTGTGGGTAAATGGTGATCTTCAATACAGACTGCGCTCATCTAGGGCCGTAAAGAAAGCAAGAAAAAAACAAGAAGAAGGTGCTGTCTTTAGTGGAGACAAAAAAGAACCACTTTATGGATCTACTTATTTACCTCGCAAATTTAAATGCGCAGTAACAGTTCCAGGAGACAACTCAGTAGATCTCTTAACTCACGATATTGGTCTAGTCGCTTTCACTAAAGCTAATGGAGAGTTGAAAGGCTGCAATATCTATGTAGGAGGAGGTATGGGACGAACACACAACAATGAAAAAACATTTGCAAGAACAGCCGATCCCCTAGGGTACGTTTCAGCAGAACACGTCCTTGAGTTGGTTCAATCAATATTGGCGCTGCAAAGAGACTATGGAGATCGAAAGGCAAGAAGACACTCCCGCATGAAGTATCTTCTGAATGACATGGGGGTGAAGTGGTTTAAAGAAGAGCTGGCAAGTAAATACTTCACAAAAACTATCAAGCAGATACATAAGGAGCCAGAAAGCAAACTAGAGGACTATCTCGGTTGGCATCGCCAGTCAAAGGGTATATGGTTTGTAGGCATTCCACTCTTATCAGGCCGACTAAAGAATAATTTCAAGAAAGGTCTACGACAATTAGTAGAAAAACACCAAATTGAAATAAGGTTAACCCCTAATCAAGATATTTTATTATGTAATATTGGCAATTATCAAAAAGCAAGTGTAAAAAAAGCACTTAAATCATTAGGAATTAATGAAACAAATAAAGTCAGGACAATAGAAACTCATGCTATTGCATGTCCTGCACTCCCATTGTGTGGACTTGCTATGACTGAAGCAGAACGAACATTACCAAATGTACTTAGCAGAATTAATAAGCTAATGCTAAAAGTAGGTATTAAGGAGACAATCCTAATAAGGATGACGGGCTGTCCAAATGGATGTGCAAGACCTTATATGGCTGAAATGGCTTTGGTTGGTAGTGGTGTCAACCAATATCAGCTCTGGCTAGGAGGAACCCCAAATCTGCAAAGACTGGCAAAGCCTTATCTTCAACGCATGTCAATAGATAAACTCGAGGCCACAATAAAGCCATTACTGATTAGCTGGAAAGAAGCCGGAGTAGGTATCAGCTTTGGTAATCACATAAAGAACTTAGGCGATCAAAAAGTTGTCTCCCTACTTGCAGAGGGAGAACATGCTCCATAGAAGGCCTCACGGACATTATTCTTCCATGCCCAAAGTTGATCTCCAAAACTAAAGTGCCACCACTCATTAGGATGTTGTATAAATCCAGCTTTAATCATCACATTGGCCAGAAATAGCCTTCTTTGATGCCATACATCAGCTTGAGAATCATGTCTTGCAGCAACTAAGTAATAGTCAGGTGAAGATATTGGTCCAATTTCATCAATATCCCCACCCATATCCAATAAATGTAGGTTGGAGTCAACAAAGGTTATATCGATTGCAGCACCAGTGCTATGAGGTGGAGGCATTGTTTCCTCTGAACATGGAGGGGCCCAAAATTTCTCAACCTCCTCAATAACTTCTCCTAAAGCAAACTTTTGACTTTGGTCATTAGGATCTACCCCCCTTGCAATGCATTGCTGACTAATAGCATGTTCAACCATAAAGGCTTGAACTGATATTGGCCTCCAAGCATCAAAAATTGCAAGGGAAAATTCAGAGTTTTCTTTTGATAAATACTCCTGAGCAATCAGTAAGCGACGAACTACATCTTCTCTCAGTCTCCATGGATCCTCGAACTCACCGTAAGGAGCACCGATTGAAAAATAAGGGTGTGGTTCCAAACAATAAAAAAAAGGTTGTAATTTGACTAGCTCCTCTCCACAATCGACAATAGGAATTTCATTCCATGGACGTTGCACAACCACCACACCGGAAGGTTTGGACATTGTAAGGGTATTTTTCCCACAGAACTTATACAAGTCTGTTGATTTTGAAAAAATATCTTTTAAAAACTCTTGCAATAATGTTGGAGTATCGTTATCTAATTAAATACTTTATATTAAGAAACATAGATGATCATTATTAGGATTCAATTTTGTCAATTGCTTTTAATAAAATTGTATACACAACTCTAAGTTATTATCTTATTAGAACTCCTGTTGTCTACAAAGGAATTAAAAAATACAAATAATAAGATGAGCAACTAAATGCAGGCTCGTTAATTTAAATTAGCTTTATTATAAAGCTGTTCATAATGTTCATCCAGAATTCTTTTCAGAATTTGATTAGATCGTAGTTCAGGGTCAGTTTCTAAAAGGTGAATAGCTTCTTTACGAGCTTGATCAAGGACTTCCTTATCATCTATCAAACTAGCAAGGACAAAATCTGGTAGTCCTGATTGTTTTGTTCCTAGAACTTGCCCAGGCCCACGCAAATGCAAGTCAATTTCTGCAATTTCAAAACCATCATTAGTGTTAGTAAGAACATCTAATCTATATTTTGCCAATGAACTCTTACTGTCATTAATAAGCAAGCAATAGGAGTTGTCAGCCCCCCTTCCCACTCGTCCTCTCAACTGATGCAATTGCGATAGGCCAAAACGATCTGCGTGATCTATAATCATAACTGAAGCCTCTGGCACATCTACCCCTACTTCTATAACAGTAGTTGAGACAAGAATCTGACATTTACCTGAGATAAATTCATTAATAATTGACTGTTTATCAGAGCTAGACATACGACCATGCAAAAGCCCTACTTGTAAGTCCGGGAAGACATCTTCTTTAAGTTGTTTATGAACTTGAATTGCTGAACGAAGATCAAGCTTTTCAGACTGTTCAACTAAAGGCAAAACAAAATATGCACGTTGACCTTGTGAAATTTTGTCCTTAATTAAAACATAAGCCTTGTCCCTATCTGAACTGGAAATGGTGCTTGTTAGAACAGGGCTTCGGTTGGGAGGTAATTCATCAATCTGACTAACATCCAAATCGCCATATAAGGAAAGTGCTAATGTTCTTGGAATGGGTGTAGCAGTCATACTTAAAAGATGAGGTTGTAGGCCTTTTGCCAACAATCGATTTCTCTGATGAACACCAAACCTGTGCTGTTCATCAACAACAACAAGTCCTAATCTAAAAAATGAAACAGGATCTTCAATAAGAGCATGAGTCCCTACCAATATTTTTGTGGCTCCATTGCAGAGATCTGTCAAAATTTGATGGCGGCGCTTTCCAGGGGTTGAACCAGTAAGTAGTTCAACATTTATGTGTAAAGGTAAAAGCCATTGACAAAGATTTCGATAATGCTGATTCGCTAATACTTCTGTCGGAGCCATCAATGCTCCTTGCCAACCTGATTGAACAGCATTCAGAAGCGCAGCTATTGCAACAACAGTCTTTCCACTACCAACATCACCCTGAAGTAGACGTGACATAGGGCTAGTTTTAGTAAGATCAGATTCAATCTCTGCTAAAACACGAGATTGTGCATTTGTTAGTGAGTAGGGCAATAACTCAAGGAAACTTCCCACCAATCCACCACGTTGAAGAAAATTTTTCAAGGGTGGTGCAGCGTTTTTTTTAAGCTCAGAGCGTCTACGCAATAAGCCTAATTGCAAAAATAAAAACTCATCAAATACCAATCTTCGTCTTGCTGATTGAAGAGATTCCTGGCTAAATGGCCTATGTATTGCTGTAATTGCATCACTAATATTAGGTAGAGAGAGAGAATTTAATCTTTCAGCAGTAAGAGGATCTGGCCAATTAGAAGTTAGGGGTAAAACACAATCTACAAGATCTCTAAATTTCTCTGCAGAAATACCCTCAGTTAGAGAATAGATAGGTAATAGCCTTCCAATAACCTTGGATTTTAGTGGCATATTTTTTGTTTCCATAACTTCTATATAAGGGTCCTTAAATGTTTTCCCATATTGACCCTCCTTTACAATTCCGCTTACTGCAACTATTGTGCCTGGAGGGAACTTCCTAGCCTGAGTCTGCAAATAGGAACTGTTAGAGAATCGTCTTCCTGCCAAGAATCGTGTGACCTTTAAGCGCCCCGTTCCATCATGAATATGTAATTCGAGTATTGAAAGATTTGGATTACGTGGACTTTTAAAGGCATAACATTTTCTCACTTCTGCTATTAAGGATGCAGGGTTACCTGCAACAAGGTTATCTATAGATTGTAAGGAGGTATAATCTACATAATCTCTCGGAAAATGGTGCAGAAGGTCTTTAATTAAAAAGATTCCCAACACAGATAATCTATCAGTAATTTTTTTCCCTATTCCATTGATTTGTGAAACTGAACTATCAAGAGTATATTTAGTTTTTGATTTTAAAAGTAGCGAAGTATTATTTGTAGCTGTATCCTCATACCTTAAAGTGGTCTTTTTATTCTGGCCAGTTGAACAAAATTCTTTATTGATGCTTTGTAGTAATTGCCTTGTTCTAATAACAAGTCTCTGCTTAAAAGAATCTGAAAGTTGTGGGTATTCTAAAAACTCTGAAGACAAATCAATCAAACGTGTGAATATTTTATTGTTCTCTTTTAAAAAAGGCTCTCTTATTAATTCACGAGCCATAAAAGAGTGGAATCGTTCTTGTCTGCCTAATAAATTCCTAAAGCCACCTTCAGCCTCTATAGAACATGCTTGCTGCAATGGCCTTAGCCACTTCTGCAGATGAGTCTGCTGTTCCTGAGTTAATTTTTTTTGGAATGGATTGTCGATTTTTCCTGAGGTCTTTCCCACCAACTTTGATGGATCTCGTTAACTAATGACCGACCCTGCCAATATCGATATTGCTTCACCATTTTTATAATCATTTTGTAATATGTTCTCAACTCTGCTCGACACTTTCTTAATCGAGGATTATTAAATTCTAATTCAGAAGCTCGTATAAGGATGCAAATAAGATCTAAAGTTTCAGAAAATGGTGATGAATTAGTAGGGAGATTAATCTTAAGAAGGTTCGCATCAGAATATTGGGTACTCATCTGCCCTGAAATAACTGCATCTAAAATAGTTAGAGGTACAATAGAATTTAACAGTCCTTGTTTTAATAATTCAAGATTAATTGCTTGGGAAAGGTTGCGAAGCCTGTGCGATAAAGCAATATCAAAAATAGTTATCCATTTTATTAGTTCTTCAGGGTCTTCAGGAAAAAATAATTCTTCATTCGTATTTAGCTGTTTATTCGAATCAGAATTAGTTTCTGAAGGATCATCAGAGGAATGATTCCGCGTTTTCGCGCCTTGAAGGACATGACTTGCCATAGAAAAAAACGATTTTAAAAAATCAATTTTTTCTTTATTAGAGTCTTTATAGTTTAATGATCCTTCAGAACCTGCTGAAATATCAGAGGGTATGTGATTAGATCTTTCAGTTAAATCATTATTTGGCTCAGGAATCGATTGAAGCTCTTTACGATCTGCGTTAGGTTTTAGATCTTCTTCTAAATCTTCATGGGTAAACCATCCATCAATTTGTGGAGGGTTTTCAATCTGAGGGTTTACATAAAGATGAATATCGTGATCATAATTTTGTTCTTCTTGGTAATCATTATTTATTTGATTGGAATCATTTAATGCACTTATAATTTGTTTGTTAGTGTTTTCGAGCATAATTTTATTCTCTTCTTCTAATTGCCTCCCAAGGGCAATTAGCTGCTCTACAGTAAGGACAGAACTACATCTTGCCACTAATTCGTCAATGATATAAGGGCAATTTTTAAAGGAATCCTTAGAAATGTGTTCGAAAGAATTACTACTCCTTTCAGTTATCAAGCTGATTACAGAAGTCCTAACTGAATTTAAAAGTATTGATCTAAGTTCTTGTAAATAGAGTGCATAGATACGGTATAAATTAGGCGATAATTTTTGGCATTGAAGCTTTAAAAGCTCTAACTGCTTAGCTGCATCAATTCCAGTAGATTTCTTGCCTTTAGAATTCAAAATCAACTTGCAGACATTGAGGCAACTTCTTCAGCAAAATCTTGTTTTTTAATCTCTATTCCTTCACCTAGAATATATTTTGTAAATCGTCGAACTTGTACATTCTCCCCTGTTTGTCCTGACACCTGCTTAACTAAATCAGAAACAGTCATATTACTATCTTTAATATAAGGTTGTTCCATTAAAGCAAGCTCCTTTAACCTCTTACCTATTCTTCCTTCAACTATTTTCTCCTTAATTTGATCAGGTTTACCTGCAAGGTCATCTCTTCCCATTTCAATTAATTTTTCATTTTTTACAACATCTTCAGGGATCTGATTCGTATTGACAAATTCAACATTTGGACAAGCAGCTATTTGCATAGCAACGTCTTTCAAAAGGCCTTGAAAGAGATCACCACGAGCCACAAAGTCCGTTTCGCAATTTATTTCCACAAGCACACCAATACGAGATCCTGTATGAATGTAAGAGCCAACAGCACCTTCCGCAGCAAGTCTACTTGTCTTTTTCTCTGCACTTGCAATACCTTTTTGCCTTAACCACTCAATTGACTTAGTCATATCGCCCTCATTTTCAAGAAGAGCCTTTTTGCAGTCCATCATGCCTGCACCTGTTTTATCGCGCAATTCTTTAACGACTTTGGCTGAGACGTCAGGCATTGGATTAGAAAAAGAGGATGGTTTTGATACTACCGATTTTGATTCGGTAGTGAAATTCAATGGAGAGATGAAGAGGTTTCAGCTTACGCTTCATCTCCACGTCGATTATTAGAGCCATGACGGCCTTCATTTATTGCCTCAGCCAACCTTCCAAGAACAAGCTGTACTGATCTAACAGCATCGTCATTACAAGGTATAGGAACTTCACATAAATCAGGGTCGCAATTTGTATCAAGCATTGATACAAGCGGGATATCCAACTTCCGTGCCTCTAAAACAGCATTTGTTTCCCTTCGTTGATCTACTAGAACAACAACATCGGGGAGTCTTCTCATACCTTTTAGACCACCAAGATATTTTTGAAGTCTTTCCAATTCTCTACGTAGAACTGCAGCCTCTTTCTTTGGCCTCATTGCAATTGCTCCGCTTGATTCCATCCGCTCAAGATCCTTTAATCGATCTATTCGCGCTTTCATAGTGGTCCAATTTGTAAGCATCCCTCCTAACCAGCGCTGATTAACATAAGCAGCTCCACATCTAGTTGCCTCCATAGCAACCACTTCAGAAGCTTGTTTTTTTGTACCTACAAATAAAAAGCGTTTTCCACTCTTTGCAGCATTCCTAGTCCATTTATACGCATTGTTCATGCATACAGCTGTCTTGACTAGATCAATTATGTGAACCCCATTTCTCGCACAATAGATGTAGCGAGACATTTTCGGATTCCATCTTCTTGTCTGGTGCCCAAAGTGAGCACCAGCTTCCATCATCTCTGAGAGAGTTACAACAGCCATGTTTTTTTTGGGGTTTCGGGTTGGCCTCCACCTGACAGGGATGCATCTGTTCAAGCAAAAGGCTTGAAGGAACAGGCATCACCCGAAACAGACAGGTGTGCGTTTTTAATTTACCTTTCTAATTTATCAAATAACCCTTTTCATTTACCAATCAAAGAAGCTTCCCGATAGAGTTCTCTGACACAAATCCGATTTAAAGGAATACGTAAGAGCTCCATTGCCAACCTTGGAAAACCATGCCGAATCAAAAAAGACAGCAATGGTCTAAGGCTTCTCTCGTTAAGAGTTCCGCCTAGGGTTAGCGTTTCCCAAAGTAATAAATGGAACAAAGTAAATTGAATAATAAAACGTACTCTCAGTGTGGGATGTTTTCTGAAAAACATTAATCCCATCTTAGCTCTTTCACGTTCAACTCTTATCAGATTTGGTATCTGTTCCAGCGTTAAAGGCGGGTGCCAATGATATCCAATAGCTTTTGGACAATTAAAAAGTTTAACTCCCATATTTCGCAACCTTTCTCCTAATTCCAAATCCTCCCAACCATATAAAAAGAAGTTAATATCAAATAAACCTGCCATGCACAAAAGCCTCTTATCAATTGCAACATTGCCCGTCGCAAAATACGCCCAAGATATATCACTAATCTTATAAGGTTCTGAAGTTGGATCTACAAAATTATTTGTGTTAATAACAGCTCCATATGTAAAGCAAAATCGGTTCCCTAATTGCTCCCATGCCTTATGCAAAGTCTTTGCATGAGAAGTCAAGAAAGATTTAGTAACTACTAGATCACTATCAATAAATACAATTACATCTCCAATAGAATAATCAACTCCGGTATTACGTCCTTTAGCTGGTCCTCCATGTGTCTGCTCTATTAAACGAATATGTGGGAAATAAGATGCATTTTCCTTGAGCCAAGCAGTCGTGCCATCTGTAGAACCATCATCTACGACTATTACCTCAAAGCCTTCTATTAATTTGTCGAGGTATTGATCCTCAAGAGAGAGAAGACACTTCTTAAGTATTGGAAGCCGATTATAAGTAGGAATTACTACGCTTATAAACACCCTAAATTAGCAATTTTAAAAGTTAACACTTTATATAAAAGTAGGGAACTAAAAGAAGAGTATTTAATTTTATTGAAAAAATCCCAAGTAAATTAATCTGCTGCTCCACCATTGTTAGCTGTGCCAGTAACGCCATTCCCTGCTCCTTCACCTCGACCATCGTTACGAAGCTTACGCTTCTTAAATTTGCGTGCATAGGCACGGTTGCGTTCCTGCTTTTCCTTTTTGAGGTTCCTACGTTTTGCCATGTCATATTGAATATCAATCTAATGATATCAATTGACCCTATTCAGAAGAGTGAATCAATCTTCCATCTTCCATTTTTAGAAGACGGTCAGCTACATCCAGAATTCTCGGGTCATGAGTGACCATCAAAACTGAACAGGACTGCTCTAAAGCCAACTTTCTTAGTAGATCAACAATTTCTCTGCCAGTTACGCTGTCAAGAGCAGCTGTGGGTTCGTCAGCTAGTAAAAGTTTTGGTTGTGCTGCTAAGGCTCTAGCAATAGCGACTCGCTGTTTCTGACCTCCAGAAAGATCGTGAGGCAATTTGCTCATCTGATCTTCAAGTCCAACAGCGCATAGCCATTGTCTAGCTTTGTGACGACGAGCCTGATAAGAGAGACCTTGAATCAAATCGGCCCCCATCTGAACATTTTGTTCGGCTGTTAAACAACGCAATAAATTGTGACCTTGAAATATCATGCCTATTTGACGCCTAAGCTTTTGACGCGTTTTCCGAACAGAACCATTAAGTTGACAACCAAAAACAGAAAGTCTTCCTTGTTGGATCTTACGCAGTGCTCCAATAAGAGTTAATAAGGTCGTCTTACCACAACCAGAAGGGCCTGTCAGTAAAACAACCTCACCAGGGTTAATTCTCATAGAAATTGAATTAAGCACTTGACGTTTCATAGAACCTTTCCCAAACCAATGGGAAAGGTTTTCAATGTTTATAGAGGGATTGGCTCCTAAATGAGAAGTCTGACGAACAATATTTCCAATAGAAGAAAGATTTGTCATTAAAAGATCTCTGCTGGATCTGCATCAACCAAACGTCTCATGGCCGTTAATGCAGAGCCCATACACATAACTAAAATCAATATAAATACAAGAATTGCTCTTTGAGAATCCATTGCAACAGGGAGTTTTGTTGAATTTCTAACCAGTGCATATAAAGCCTGGCCAGATAAATAAGCAGGAACATACCCCATAATTGCAAGCAATAAGCCTTCTCTTGCAACAACACCTAATAAGCCTTTTAGTTCATACCCCATTGCCATAAGGGTTGCATATTCTGGGAGATGATCACTTACATCGCTATAAAGGATCTGGTAGACAATCACACATCCAACAACAAAACCCATTGCTGCACCAAGAGTAAAAATAAATCCAATTGAAGTACTTGATCGCCAATATTCCTTCTCAAAGTCAATAAATTCCTGATACGTTAAAACTTTTACATCATTAGGCAATATGTTACTCAAGGAGTATGAAACCTCCTCTACATTAGAGCCAGTTTTTAACCTTATCAGCCCAATCTCAATACTCCCAGGTGGCATAGATGGTAATAACTGTTTAAACGTTTCTGTACTTGTAATGAGATTTCCATCAGCACCAAAAGATGGGCCTAGAGTTACTAAACCTGCAACTCTAACTCTTTTTCCTGCAACCTCTGTCTCTACAATACGTCCATTTCGATACCAATCAGGTATCGGACCAAACTCATCTCTAGATAGTTCATCGAATAAAACTCTTCCACGATTTTTTAGAACCTGTGCCTTTGTGTAAAAGTCTGGGTCTTTCAAAAGGGGGTCACCTGGTTCGAAACCTAAGGCAAGTATCGATCTGGTAATAAGAGTTTCGGGATTGCGCCAAAGAAGAAAATTCCAATTAACAGGCGTAATACCAACAACATCCTTATGAGCCATTGCTTGTATGAGTCTTCTCTTTGGAAAACCACTCATACTTATGGAGCTCATAGAACGTGGACTCATCAAAACCAAATCTGCATCAAATAATCTATGAACGGTGACACTTGCATCAAACAAACCATCACGAAATCCTAATTGCATAAACATTAATATTCCTGCAAAACATATACCTGCAATTGCTACAGATAGTCGTAAGGGTTGCCTAGTCAAGAGTAACCAGGACAATGGTATTTTTCTTTTTTCCCAAATACTAAATATCACAGTGATTTAAATCTGGCTATTACTTTCATACCTGTTAGATGATCTACCAATTTTGCCGAGCTTTTGTCTAGAATAACTCTAACTTCAACAATCCTTGCATCTGCATCACCTGTAGGATCTGTAGAAAGAACTTTCCGCTGCCTAACTTGGGGGCTAATGCTCTTTACTCGTCCTTTAAGCATTCCATTAAAACCTCCATTCTCACTAGTAAGAGATACAGATTGATCAATTTCTACTCTATTAATGTCAGATTCATATACTTCAATAAGTGCTTCCATAGATTGATTATTTCCTACTTCCAAAACACCGTCTTCTCCAGGTCTCTCTCCTCCACGAGCATATATTCGTAGAATAATTCCATCAATAGGAGTTTTAAGTTCACTATTAGAAAGATCAGTTTCTAAACCATTTAACTCTGCAAGTGCTTCTTCTCTTTGACCTTCGATTTTAACTAATTCATTCTGTTTTTCTTCTAAAGTAACAAGTGAAGCTGCTCCTTGCATAGCTGCTTTCTTATAACGAGAAAATTCTATTTTAAGAATTTTAATATTACTCTCAAGAGCCTTAATTCTTGCACGAACACCTTGTAAATCAGCAAGAATTTGAGGCCGGTTATCAAAAACAGCAATTCTCTGCCCTCTTTTTACGATATCCCCTTCTCTAATTAACAGCTCTGCAATTCTAGGAGTACCCCCAAAAGAAGTTACAGGTGCTGCGAGTTTACGGACTTCTCCTAATGGAGACAACTGACCTAGAGCAGCTACATCTTCAATAGGTCTAACTACGTTAATCGAACTTGTAGCTTCCGAAACCTTACTGGATCTTTCTGAGAAAGCTGTAATTCCAGTTATTGCAAGAAACCCAATTACTGGAGCTAAAGCATATAGAACAAAATTTAATTTCATAAATCTCACGGACATTCAAAAAGAAGTGTTTCTATATAATTATCTGCCCACTGAGAATTGAATGCCCTGGCTAAAACCATTCTAGTTTTATCATTTCGTCTCTGTTGTAAGCAATAGTATTCCTGGAAGTTCCGCCTCTCAACAGTGGAGTGAGCAAGTGGAGGATCTTCTTTAATAGAGGCTAAAGAATCAACAAGTATTCTTAAGTATTCATCAGTAACCATTAAAAATAAATCTTCTTCTTCTTTTCCTGCTGGTCGAATGAATTGCACATGTTTAGAAAAGATTTTTCCCCACTCTGGTAATTTTCTAACTTGACTAAAATAAGGAGTAGAGATATCCAACAATTTGTCTTTAATTTTAGCAGGTAATTCTTTTCCAACTGGGGAAAGATCAACAATTGCAGCAAGAATAGTTTCATTGGCTGAAACTATATCAACACCAAAAATTGGAATATCAAAAGTTGGTTGAGGAAAGAAAACACAATGAAGGATTTCCAGCCCAGGCCCTAACCTGGCAGTTTCCAAATGAAGCTTTCTTATTCCTCGTGCCTCGTGTAATTCATTTTTTATGAACATTTCATTACCATCTAATTTACCTTTAATATTTTTAAAGTCAGATTCCAGCTGTATTGGCCTCAACCCAGGCAGAGTGGAGCGTCTCAACCGAATTTGGCGAGCTATGGACTCCAAGAGAGGATGAAGTCTTTGTTCACTATTAAAAGAGTTAAACAACACGACAGCAATAAGGTTCAGAATAAGGCTTTGAGATACACCACTGACAATTTCAATACAAGTGCCCAAGCTTCAGCATTGGACACTTAAAAACAAAACTCTTTGTGTCATAGCACCTATGCCTGACACTCCTCTCACATGCGTTGATCTCTGGGTCAGGGCAGGTAGCAGCACTGAAAGACTTGGAGAAGAAGGAATTGCCCACTTTCTTGAACACATGGTCTTTAAGGGAAGTACAACTCACCAAGCAGGGGAGTTTGACAGAAAAATTGAGGCCCTCGGGGGTAGTAGTAATGCTGCCACAGGATTTGATGACGTGCATTTTCATGTGCTAATACCACCCAAAGTTGTCCTTCCTGCAATTGATCTTCTGTTGGATCTTGTACTTAAACCGGCTCTTCTTATAGAGGCATTTGAAATGGAAAGAGAAGTCGTTCTCGAGGAAATGGCTCAGCACAATGACCAACCTGATGAGAAAGTCTTTCAAGAGCTGCTGAGCACATGTTGGTCCAAACATTCATACGGTAGGCCAATCCTTGGATATGAGCAAAGTCTTAAAGCAAGTAATCCAGAACAAATGAGGGGCTTTCATGATCGCCTATATAAAGGCGAAAACTTGTGTATATCAATCGCAGGAATAATACCTAAGGACGTTGAAAGTATCGTTGAAAGAAGTTTGCTCTCTCAAGTAAAGCCAATCAATAAGAAAGATTTATTAGGTAGAAAGGATTCTCAACTCCTTTTTCATAAAGGTTATCAAGAATTTGAGGTGCCAAGGCTTGAGTCATCCAGATTACTAATGGCTTGGCCTATTGGATCTGCACAAGAACAATTAATTGTCTTAGGAGCTGATATAGCAACATCTCTTCTTGCAGAAGGTCGTCGTAGTCGACTTGTTCAACGGTTAAGAGAAGATCTGCAAATAGTCGAATCTATAGATATGGATGTAACTGTTTTAGAGAATGGAGGACTAGTTTTGCTTGAGGCTTGTTGTAAGGAACAAAACTTAGAACGTGTAGAAAAAGAAGTTCATCAAATACTTCAAGATTGCATAAAATCACCTGCCGAAACAGAAGAAGTAAGAAGAGCATCTCATTTAGTAAAAAACAGTCATTGCTTCAACCTTGAAGCAACTAGCCAAGTCGCTGCTCTAGCAGGTTCACAAGCTTTATGGAATCGATCACAACCATTACTTGAACCACTCGAAAGTATTAATTATTGGACAGCAGAGCGACTTAGAAATGAGATTTTTAGACAATTACAACCAGAGAACAGTTGCACAGTAATCGCCAGACCAGCTAAAACATCATCATGAGTCCTCTAAATATTGTCTTAGATCCAATCAAGGTTCCTGGGATATTAGCAGTCAAAATGTGGATTAATGGAGGCAGCAAAGAAGATCCTTCTGGTCAAAGAGGAGCACATCAATTATTAGGGTCCGTAATCAGTAGAGGTTGCGGACCTTACAGCAATAAGACACTAGCTAATCTAGTCGAAGGTTGTGGTGCTGGTCTTCGTTGTGACACGCATGAAGATGGTCTCTTGATTAGTCTTAAATGTTCGGATAATGATGCAGGTCGCCTACTTCCGGCAATGGGGTGGATGATTATGAATCCACACCTCCAGGACGATCAGATTAGTTTAGAAAGAGAATTAAGCCTTCAAGCACTACAGAGACAAAAAGAAAACCCCTTTCAACTAACCTTCGATGGATGGCGACAACTTGCCTATGGGGATGGACCATATGGACACGATCCTCTTGGATTTGTTGAGGATGTAAAAAATCTCAGCAGAAAAGATCTCTTGCCTCTTGCAGAGAAATTGATCAATAGAGAACATGTAATTGCTATTGCAGGAACTTGCAATAGCAATTTAAAAAAGCAGTTACAAGAGACTACACCCTTTAATCAACTAACCACTACCCAGAGTAGTGGTTATAAATGTTCAAAAAAGCAAAACCTTATTGTTCCTAGGCCTAATCCAAACAATATTAGTCTTCACTCAGAGCAAACTGGACAAGTCGTCTTAATGCTAGGCCAACCAACGATTCCGCATGGGCATAAAGATGATCTAGCACTACGCATGCTGAGTTGTTATCTAGGAACAGGTATGTCTAGTCTTCTGTTTAGAAAGCTAAGAGAAAATCATGGAGTCGCATATGACGTAGGCGTGCACCACCCCATAAGAGAAGAAGCTGCTCCATTTCTAATACATGTTTCTACAAGTGAAGAGAAGGCCTTGCTCACTCTCCAATTATTACAAGAAATATTAGGAAGCATAAAAACAAATAAGGTATCCAACGACGACATGATTTTAATCCAATCAAAATTCCAAGGGCAATTAGCTCATGCCTCTCAAACCGTTAGTCAACGTGCCGAAAGGAAAGCAATACTAAGAGGACTAAAATTGGGAAACAACTTTGATAAAGAAAGTATTGAAAAAATCAAATCTATTACAAGCAAAGATATACAAGTAACCGCAGAGAAATATTTAAGCAGGCCCTTATTAAGTTTATGTGGTCCAGAGGCCACCATTAAGTCTCTTTCGAAAAGATGGAAAACATAATTCCAAATAACAGCAAAGTATTCAGCTTTATGACCTCTGCTTTTAGGATTTTTTTAATAGATTTTCAAGTGGAATCAAGAAAGTTCCACGACGAAAACGCACCTTTGCTAAATCAACATCTTCTAATCCAACAATTTCTCCAATTTCTTCTGAAGAAACGAGGTCTGAAGGTCGAAGCATAGGCATTGGGTCTGCTGTTTTCAAATATGGCAAAGGGATCTTTAAACAAACCATATCAGCAATAGAGAAATCCATAAAAACTAGAAATTAAGTCTTTGGTAATGCAGGATGGGTCAAGCTGGAATCCCTAAGTGCGGGTATTAGCCATTTGGAGTGGAGCACTGGCTGCTCTAATGATGATCCTCGTAGGGGGACTCATTCCATCAGCTCTGATTATTCCAGAGCTGAATTCCCCTCCAACGATAATGAGTTTACCTAGCACATGGCAGGTACCTTCTCTTTTAGTATCAGCTCTTGTTTGTGGGCCAAGAGCTGCTGTAATTGCATCAGTGGCCTATTTAACCCTGGGTCTTTACTACCTACCAATTTTCCATGATGGAGGAAGTCTTAGCTATTTAGTTACACCTGGTTTCGGCTACCTAACAGGTTTCATCCCCGCGGCTTGGATATGTGGTCGCTTAGCACAGAGAGCAAATACTAATGATCTGATTTACCTAACATTTTGTGCCTTGATTGGCGTAATAATAATCCAATTATGGGGAGGCCTATACTTGATC
>QCGC01000002.1 GCA_003278225.1 Prochlorococcus sp. AG-363-P01
CACTTCTTTGCGCTACCAATTAATTTTTTAGTTTCTTATGGCTGCTGCTACCGCCACCGCTGGGACCAAGGGCATAGTTCGTCAGGTAATTGGTCCTGTTTTGGATGTGGAATTCCCTGCCGGGCAGCTACCTAAAATCCTTAATGCACTGCGCATTGAAGGCAAAAACCCTGCAGGACAAGATGTTGCACTGACTGCAGAAGTCCAACAACTACTTGGGGACCACAGGGTACGTGCAGTGGCGATGAGTGGCACAGATGGCCTAGTACGAGGCATGGAAGCCCTAGACACTGGTGCACCAATATCAGTACCAGTTGGGGAAGCTACTCTTGGACGAATTTTTAACGTTCTAGGGGAACCTGTTGACGAGCAAGGTCCAGTAACTACCTCAACTACAGCTCCTATACATAGATCAGCTCCAAAGCTGACCGATCTGGAAACCAAGCCAAAAGTTTTCGAGACGGGCATTAAGGTTATCGATCTTCTTGCTCCTTATCGTCAAGGAGGAAAAGTTGGACTATTTGGGGGAGCAGGAGTTGGCAAAACTGTTCTAATTCAAGAGCTAATCAACAATATTGCTAAAGAGCATGGTGGTGTTTCAGTTTTTGGTGGAGTAGGAGAACGCACTAGAGAAGGCAACGATTTATATGAAGAATTCAAAGAGTCTGGAGTGATCAATCCAAATGACTTGACTCAATCAAAAGTAGCTCTTTGTTTTGGACAAATGAATGAGCCTCCAGGTGCTCGAATGAGAGTTGGACTTTCTGCTTTGACAATGGCTGAACACTTCCGGGATGTAAACAAACAAGATGTTCTACTTTTTGTGGACAACATTTTCCGGTTTGTTCAGGCAGGTTCTGAAGTTTCAGCTCTTTTAGGCAGGATGCCTTCGGCTGTGGGATACCAACCAACGTTAGGAACTGACGTCGGAGAACTTCAAGAACGCATTACTTCTACTCTGGAGGGGTCAATTACCTCTATCCAAGCTGTATATGTACCTGCAGATGATCTGACAGACCCTGCTCCAGCTACAACATTTGCTCATCTTGATGCGACAACTGTTCTTGCCAGAGCCCTTGCAGCAAAAGGTATCTACCCAGCTGTAGACCCTCTGGATTCAACAAGTACTATGCTTCAGCCATCCGTTGTGGGGGATGAGCATTACACAACAGCTCGCGCAGTTCAATCCACACTTCAGCGTTACAAGGAATTGCAAGATATCATTGCAATTCTTGGCTTAGACGAACTATCTGAAGAAGATCGCAAGACTGTAGATAGGGCTAGAAAAATTGAAAAGTTTCTATCACAACCATTTTTTGTAGCTGAGATCTTCACAGGTATGTCAGGTAAATACGTGAAACTGGAAGAAACCATTTCAGGGTTCAACATGATCTTGAGTGGTGAACTAGACCATCTCCCTGAGCAAGCTTTCTACCTTGTAGGAAACATTGACGAAGTGAAAGCTAAAGCTGAAAAAATAGCAGCAGAAGCCAAAAACTAAATCCACCATTAAGAGAAGCACAACCTTCTCTTAAAACAAGGATTACTTCCCTTGTTCACACCAACACACCTTATTCACAACACCCTCTCCCAATGTCCCTCACCCTCCGAGTGCTGGCACCTGACCAGAGCGTGTTTGACGGCACGGCCGAAGAAGTCATTCTTCCTAGTACTACAGGCTTGCTAGGAATCCTTCCAGGCCACATATCAATGGTTACAGCTCTTGATATAGGGGTATTAAGAGTTCTAAACAATGGGAGTTGGGATTCCATTGCTCTAATGGGTGGATTTGCAGAAGTAGAAGCCAATGAAGTTACTGTTTTAGTTAATAGTGCAGAACTAGGTACCAAAATTGATCCCACCACAGCCGAGGCTGATCTAGAAAAAGCTAAAAATGAGTTCAATCAACTTGAAGCTCAGAACAATTCCACGGAAAAAGTAAAAGCACAGCAAAACCTCAATCGCGCAAGGGCAAGGTTACAAGCAACTAAATCAACAGATTAATAACCTAACCTGATCTAACCAAGGCAGCAACAATGGAGTGAGCTTAAATCTCCTTTTAGACAATGCTGATCCATCTATTTGGACCAAATGGTTCAAATTAGGAATATTTAATGGGGTCACAACTAACCCAACTTTGCTAAAAGAGGCCAACCAACCGTGCACGCTAGAGAATTTGTTTTTTTTAGCTCAAGAAGCTAAAAAACTAAATTACAAAGAACTACACATTCAGGCATGGGGTGAAGATTCTCTAGACCTCTTTAAATGCGGTCTCGCAATCGGAAAACTTTCAACTCCTAATATGCATGTTCATGTCAAAATACCTATTTCAAAAGAAGGCTGCAAAGCTGCAGTAGAACTAATTAAGGCAAGAATTTCTGTTACTTTTACTGCTTGCTATCAGGTTAAACAAGTTCTCATAGCTTCAGCCATTGGATGTAGTTATATAGCTCCATATATGGGTCGTATCAATGACGAAGGAAGAGACGGTAAAGCAGAGTTAATAAATATGCAAAAAGTCTTAGAGGGTACAGGCAGTAATTGCAAGATACTGGTGGCAAGTATACGCAAAACTACTGACATGAACTACTTGGCTTGCCAAGGGATTAAAAGTTTCACTATTAACAAAGAAATAGCTGAAGAGTTATTTGAATGTGAGTCAACTAAAAAAGCAATTGAAAAGTTTCAAAAAGATGCAATATTTTCTAGAAAAATGTAAATATATCTTTAAACTGCCTTCTAAACAGACTCAAGCAGTGCCACAAAAGGTTACGTCAGGGAATTTAAGTTTCGCCTCTTCAAGACTTTTACCTTTTCCTTCTTCTTGCCAATAGTTAATTACTTCTGTTGCCTTGTTCAGGACTTCAACCCTCTCATTATCTGTGATCCAACTTTTACCCTCCAACTCTCCTTTAAGAGTTTCCCATGCATCTTCTCTAGGCCAAAAGAAATAAGCCGTTAGTGGACTAGGTCCTCCTCCAACAATCTGATCAACAGCCAGTGCAACATTGTCAGGGAGCCAAAGAATCTTTAAAAGAAAGCGCCCTTCATCAGCCTTAGGGGTATGCCCAGAAGGAACACCATCAGCATCAATGGTTGCTGTTGCCAGAGCCGCAGAGGCTCCTAACATTCCAGAACGACCAGACTTGTTCTCAACATTTGCTTCCTTACTCTGTGAGACTGCTTCATCTTTCTCAGATACAGAGCTAGAAACCTCTTTTTCAGGAGTAGATCCTTCAGGAACAGGCATGTTGTCAGCTATCCGGGAAGTTAAACAAACAACTAACCTACCAGCCCTAGATCACAATTAAATTATTTAACTTGAAAGGTTTCCTTCTATTCGACATCGATGGAGTAATCCGAGATGTATCTAGTAGTTACCGACTAGCCATACAAGAAACCGTTAATCACTTCAGCGAATGGCGACCAACTCTAGAAAATATCGATGATCTCAAAGCAGAAGGCTGCTGGAACAATGACTGGAAAGCAAGCCAAGAATTGATTGAGCGCTATCAGAAGCAACAAGGTTTTTCCAATCCCACGCCAAGTCTGAAAGAAATAGAAAGAATATTCAGTAATTTTTACTTTGGAGGTGATCCAAATGGGGATGCTCAAAAATGGCAAGGATTCATCAAAAATGAACCTCTTTTGGTGGACAAAAATTTCTTTAAGGCACTAGTCCAACAAGGTTATCTTTTAGGGTTTGTGAGCGGAGCAGAGCCCCCTTCGGCAAGATTTGTTTTAGAAAATCGTTTAGGCCTAGTAAATCCCCCTTTGATTGCCATGGGAGACGCTCCAGACAAACCAGATCCAACAGGCCTAATTCAGATTGCCAAGCAGCTCGCCGGCAAGCCTTTGGGGCTGGGAGTGCCAACAATTGCCTACCTAGGGGATACTGTTGCAGACGTACTAACAATTCAAGAGGCTCAAAAACAACAGCCTCTGCAAAATTTCCTAAGTCTGGCTGTCGCACCTCCACACCTTCATAAAAATCAGCATCGAGTTGCACGTTTAAACTATGAGAACAGTCTAAGGAAATCAGGTGCAGATATAATCCTTAAACATACAAATGATCTGTTAAAGCTTACAAGAAAGCTAAAGTAAGTAATCCCTAATTAAATAAAAATATTAATCAATAATCAAAAGAATTAATATCTCTGTTGAATTAAATGAAGATAATTTTCTTTAACAAATCTATTTAAGGGAAATAGTTTTGCATTGCATCTATTGACTTCTGGGCATCAGCACTCAAGATCTCAGGATCATTTGTTCCCACCAAAACATCATCTTCTATGCGAATCCCAATTCCCTTCCAACGTTGATCTATTGAAGGCTGTCCATCTGGAACAACAAATCGATCACTTACATAGATTCCTGGCTCAACAGTTAAGACCATCCCTGTTTTTAATTTGACAGGATATTCACCTAATCTATAAGCACCCACATCATGCACATCCAATCCAAGCCAATGACCAGTGCGATGCATAAATAGATGGCGGTAGGCTCCTTGTTCGATCAAAGATTCAACAGAACCTTTTAATAATCCAAGCGCTATTAAACCTTCAACAATTTTTTTCAGGGCAATAGCATGCACTTGTTCAGCATTATTCCCTGGCACCACAGCTTGCAATGCAGCTTCTTGAGCAGTCAAAACAACCTCATATAAGGCTCTCTGTTCACCGGTGAATCGTCCATTAATTGGGAAAGTCCTTGTTATATCACCGTTGTAATAATCAGACAAAGAGCATCCAGCATCAATCAAAAGCAATTCACCATCTCTAAGAAGTCCGTTATTCTTGGTGTAATGAAGTATGCAGGCATTATCTCCTCCGGCAACGATCGAACCATAAGCAGGTCCTCTCGCTCCATTTTCTAAAAAACACTGCTCTATCAAAGCTTGTATATGACGTTCGCTCATCCCAGGAGATGCTGCATTCCTAGCTATTTCATGGCCTTTGGCTGAAATTCTTGCAGCATCTCTCATACGTCCTATTTCCGAAGGCTCCTTAATTAGCCTCAATTGATGCAGTACCGGGCTAGGGTCAATTAATGAAAAAGCAAAAGAGCCACTTCTTTGTACCTTCTCAAGTTGCTCAGCCAGAACTTTTAAAACTATTGGCTCGATCTTTGGATGTTGACCAATTCGAAATGCTATCCCCTCTGCTCCTATTAAGTAATCCCCTAAACGTTTAGGTAAATCCTCTAAAGGATGAGCGATATCAGCCCCAAAATGATTAACTGCTCCTTCAGATCCATAACGAAAACCATTCCAAGCCTCGATGGTCAAATCCTTAGGTAACACAAATAAGACAAATCGCTCACCTATAGGACGATGTGGCAAAAAAAGAGCAACTGCTTCAGGCTCATCAAAACCAGTGAGATACCAAAAATCACTGTTCTGGCGAAATGGGTATTCACAATCAGCATGATGAGTCACCATTGGAGCAGCGGGGATGATCGCCGCATTACCTCGTAATTGCTCCAAAAAGCGATCACGGCGTCTAATAAAATTATGCTGATCGCTCACAAAGCCATCCTCTTCAAAGCTTTTAGGATGACAGAGAAGTAGAGGTTTTTGGAAGGGGGTTTGTTCGAACTTTTACGGACGCTAAAAACACTTAATCATTATCAGGATCTGGACATCAAAGTAGTTACTAGTAAGGATTGGTTAATTCTTATCCTATTCAGTGACTATCAATTACTTCGAGTTATGACTTGCAAAAGCAACTGATGGATGCAAAAAAAATCTTAATGCCATATCAAACCTCACATCCAAAAGGATCATCAACAAATGAGAGGACAGTATGCAACTAGCACTTCTTGTCCTAGTCGTATTAATTGGCTCTGCATTCTGTTCAGGGGTAGAAGCAGCTCTACTTACTGTCAATCCAATAAGAGTCCATGAGCTTGCAGTAAGGAAAAGACCAGTTACAGGGGCTAAGCGCTTGGCCAAACTACGACAAAAGCTTGGGCGTACCCTTACCGTCCTTGTAATCACAAATAATGGATTTAACATTTTCGGCAGCTTGATGCTGGGAAGTTACGCCACTTTTGTATTTGAAAAAAACAATATTAGTGAGATTGCGCTCCCAATATTTTCAATTGGATTAACGATATTAGTAATACTTTTTGGCGAAATTCTCCCTAAATCAATTGGGAGTCATTTTGCTATCGAAGTCTCTTTAGCAAGCGCCTCAGTACTTCATTTCCTAGGAGTCATAATGCGTCCACTATCACTTCTACTGGAGAAATTACTTCCAGTGATTACAACGGAAAATGAGATAAGTACCGACGAAGAAGAAATTCGACAGATGGCTAGATTAGGTTCTCAAAAAGGTCAAATCGAAGCTGATGAGGCAGCCATGATTGCCAAAGTATTTCAATTAAATGACCTTAAAGCTAGAGATCTAATGACCCCAAGGGTTTCTGCACCGACCCTAAATGGATCAGCTGCTATAAGGGATTTAAAAGATGCCCTAATAAACAACAATAATCAATGGTGGGTAGTACTTGGGACAGGAGTAGATAAAGTTGTAGGCATAGCCAATCGTGAAAACTTACTCACAGCGTTACTCAAGGGAGAAGGAGATTTGACTGCAGCAGAATTAAGCGAAACAGTTGAATTTGTTCCTGAAATGATTCGTGTAGATAAGCTTCTAACAAACTTCAATGATGACAAAAGAGGGGTAAGAGTTGTAGTCGATGAATTTGGAGGTTTTGTAGGTTTAATAGGTGCAGAAGCCGTGTTGGCGGTATTAGCCGGATGGTGGCGAAAATCAAGCTCATGATTTCCCCACCAAGCTCAGCAGAGCGTTGCAAGTTAGTAGTAAATGAATGGAGGAAACAATTAATTCTGACTGACCGTGAAAAAGGACTCTTAAGAGGAGAGCTCAAAATACTAGATAATCAAATTAATCGCCTAAATCACAAGCATCTTCGTTTGGCAGCTTTTGGCCGAGTAGGAGTAGGCAAATCAAGTCTCTTAAACGCAATTGTCAATAAAGAAATCTTCTCTACAGATGTAGTCCATGGATGCACGCGTAACAGCCAGTCTATATTTTGGGATGAGCGCATTAACAATCTTGAAAGCATTGAACTAGTCGATACTCCCGGCATTGATGAAATTGAATCAAAGGCCAGAGCTCGCCTGGCAGCACGAATAGCACTTCAAGTTGATTTAGTTCTTCTTGTGATAGATAGTGACATCACAAGAGTGGAGCTAGAAGCCCTAGCAATGCTTTTAAAAAGTGGAAAGCAAATAGTTCTAGTCTTGAATCGTTGTGACCAATGGCAACCAAGTCAAAGAAAAGCAGTACTCAGAAGTATTCGCAAAAGGTTGCCTACAAATGCATGTAATCTTGACATCAAAGTCGTTGCTGCTGCACCAAAGAAAGTTCGAATCCGAGCAGATGGTCGAGTAAGAAGTGAAAAGTGTTGTCCAAAAATTCAACCTCTGCTCTCTCATTTAAAGAACCTGTTATCTGAAAAAGGTGAACTACTATTAGCCGTCAATACACTGCGCCAATCTGAAAAATTTTTTGAATCATTTAGATCTAGTAGACTAAAGCACAGTAAAGCTGCCGCGCAGGGACTTATTGGAAAATTTGCCGCCTTCAAAGCTTCTAGTATTGCAGCAAATCCTTTAGTAATACTCGATCTGGCTTGTGGGATTGCTTGTGATACAGCTCTTGTTATTCAACTCAGCCAATTATATGGTTTACAAATGAGAGGACATGCTGCAAGGAAATTGTTAAAGCGAGTATCTGTCTACAACACTTTGATAGGAGGAGCCCAAATAAGTATCCAAGTAGCTTTAAGTGTTGTGCGACAACTTCTAATATTGTCAACTCCAATAACAGGAGGGTTAAGTCTGGCTTCTGCTGCTCCAGTAGCTATAGCCCAAGCTGCTTTAGCTGTTCATACCACAAAAATCACAGGACGACTTGCAGCACAAATGCTCCTTAGTGGAAACCATATAAAAAATTCTGAGCCAACTGCATTGTTGCAACGACTAGCTGCAAAAGATCCCCAGATAAAGGTTTTACTAAAGGAATGGCCAGGAAGAAGAGAGAAACTCACCAATGAGTTACAAGCTCTACTTCCGTGACGCATCCCTCAGGGCCTATAGCATTATTAGGTACAAGTGCCGACCCTCCAACATACGGACATGAGGCCCTTTTAACTGGATTACTAACGATCTTTCCAAAGGTTGTAACTTGGGCCAGTGACAACCCTACTAAAAGTCATGGTGAATCTCTACACAATCGTCATGCACTGCTTAATGCACTTGTAAATGCAATCGCAAACCCTCGCCTTAAAATCATCCAAGACCTTAGTAGCCCATGGACCATAACAACACTAGAAAAAGCAGTAGAAATCTGGCCTGAAGAAGAATTAGTATTTGTTATAGGCAGTGATCTAGCAGAACAGATACCAAGCTGGGAAAAACCCAAGGCTGTTTTGAGAATGGCTCGCATTGGGATTGCGCCACGAGCAGGATGGCCTCTTAACAAAAAACATCTCAGTACTCTGCAATCTCTCGGTGGACGAATCGATGTTTTACCTTTACAAATCCCATCCTCAGCGAGTTCACAAATTCGGCTCAATCCAAAGCTTTCCGAAATACCAGACTCAGTTTTACCAGTCGTGTTAGAGCAAAACCTCTATGGAGTAAGAGAAAGACAATGAGACTTGCTCTAGCTCAAATCAACCCATTGGTAGGTGATCTTAAAGGAAATGCCGAGATAATCCTTGAAGCATGCTACCAAGCAGCGAAGCGGCAGGCGAACCTATTGCTAACCCCAGAATTATCTCTCTGGGGCTATCCACCTAGAGACCTGCTGTTCAAGCCTAACCTTTTAAAACAACAGTACGAAATTCTTGATGAAATTGCACAAGCTATTGCTTTCGAATCAAAAGATTTAAAAGTGTTGATAGGGATTGCAGAGCCAACAGGAGATCTTCATTTACCAAAACTATTTAACTCAATCGTTCTTGTTGAGAGTTCAGGATGGAAGGTAGTAGCGCGCAAACAACTACTCCCCACTTTTGACGTATTCGATGAAAAACGCTACTTTCGTCCGGCAGAAACTTTAGGAATATTACATCTAAAAATCAATAAAAGAGAATGGAAATTAGGCCTGACAATTTGCGAAGACCTTTGGGTAGAGGAGGAGCTACAAGGTCATCGAATATCTGGCCCAGACCCAATTGCAAGACTAGAGTCACAAAAAATTGATTTTCTAATTAATCTTTCAGCTTCACCATTTAGCCACAACAAAATAGCCCTAAGGCAAAAATTAGTGGCCAAAGCCGTAAAGCGCCTCGAATGTCCAGTCATATATCTCAATCAGGTCGGAGGCAATGATGAGCTGATCTTCGACGGCTCAAGTTTTGTACTTGATGCACAGGCTGAGTTAATTATCAAGCTCCCAACATGTCGCAAGGCACTTGCCATATGGGAACCAAGTCAAAAGAAGGAATCAACCACTGATTTGTCTACGCCAGAGGAGGAACTCTTCAAAGCCCTAGTCCTTGGTGTAGGTGACTATGCAAGAAAATGTGGCTTTAACTCGGCTTTAATTGGTTTAAGTGGAGGAATCGATTCTGCCCTAGTCACAGCTATTGCTACTGCAGCACTAGGTGCCCAAAAGATTACCGGTGTACTTATGCCATCCCCTTGGAGTTCACATGGCTCAGTTGAAGATGCTTTAAATCTAGCCAAGCGCCTTGGGGTAAGTACGCAAATGGTACCTATCAATAATCTAATGCAAAGCTATAACTCAGCTCTAGAAATGCCTCTAGGCAAATTACCAGAAGGGATTACAGCTGAAAATCTACAATCTAGAATTAGAGGAACTTTACTGATGGCATTAGCAAATCAACAAAAGCATTTACTCTTATCGACTGGAAACAAATCTGAACTGGCAGTTGGCTACTGCACTTTATATGGAGACATGAATGGAGGCCTCTCTGTTATCGGCGACTTATACAAGAGCGATGTCTTTAGGCTCTCTGCATGGCTAGATAGTTCAGACTCTTACAAGTGTCGAGCAGAATTAGGCTTAACAAATAAGGAAGCAATTATTGGAGAAGCAATCTTAAACAAACCTCCTAGTGCAGAACTTCGACCAGATCAACTTGATAGCGATTCATTACCTAGCTATGAAATCCTTGATCCTCTTCTTCAAGCTCTTATTGAACAGCGACGAGCCTCTCAAGAACTTATAAATTCAGGTTCATGTCCAACTTTAATTAAACAAATAGAAAGTCTTCTCAAAAAAGCAGAGTTTAAAAGGCGTCAGGCTCCTCCTCTACTAAAAGTAACTCCTCAAGCCTTTGGTAGTGGATGGCGATTACCTATAGCAGCTAAATGATTAAAACAAATAATGGCAACTCTGCTCTTTCGGGGGCAACCTAATAGAAATTATAGCTATCAATGCCGTCTTCTATTCTCTCGGCTCCGATGGCCACCATCGGAGTTCCAACCGAAATCAAGGCCGATGAGCTACGTGTAGCCTTAACACCAGATGGGACAAAAGAACTTGTTTCACAAGGTTTAGAAGTACGCATCCAATCAGGAGCAGGTGCTGGTGCTGGTATCAATGATGCGGCCTTTGCCGCTGCAGGAGCAAAAATAGTTTCCCGAGAAGAAGCTTGGGCAGCCCATTTAATAGTGAAGGTTAAAGAGCCACAGGAAGAGGAGTTCGAATTACTTCGAGAAGATATGATCTTATTTACTTACCTACATTTGGCCGCTTATCCAAAAGTAGGAGAGGCATTAATCACTGCTGGCAGTACAGGAATTGGTTATGAAACTGTTCAAATGGAAAATGGTAGTTTGCCTTTACTCGCACCAATGAGTGAAATTGCTGGGCGGCTAGCCGCTCAAGTTGGTGCCCATTTACTAGAGCGGCCACATGGAGGGAGTGGAGTCCTTATAGGTGGATGCACTGGAGTTAGGCCTGCAAGAGTCATTGTTCTTGGAGCTGGTACTGTTGGATGGAATGCCGCAAGGCTTGCTGCAGCAATGGATGCAGAAGTAATGCTTCTAGATAGATCTCCACAAAGATTACGAGCCCTAGAAGCCTACCGAAGAGGTAGATTAACGAGTGTAGTAAGCAATCAGGCCCTTCTTGAAAGACTTATCCCAACCTCAGATCTACTAATAGGAGCCGTATTAACACCAGGGGATCGAGCGCCAACTCTTGTAAGCGAGGCATTGGTAAAGCAAATGAAACCAAACTCAGTAATAGTTGACGTAGCAATAGATCAGGGTGGTTGTATAGCTACAAGTGTTGAAACAACCCATACCAATCCAACTGTAAATCTTCATGGTGTGCAACATTATGCTGTTGGAAATATGCCTGGAGCTGTGCCTTTTACCTCTACAGAAGCATTGGTGAGCGTGACCTTGCCATACATACTTGGGATGGCCGGACGTGGACTTAAAGAAACAGTAATCGAACACCCAGAGCTCCTCTCTGGCTTGAATACCATCAGTGGTTCTGTCTGCCATCCAGGGGTAGCAAAAGCTTTAGATATTGCTCCAAGACATCCAATGGCATGCCTACGTTAAAACAAGCAATTCTCCAAAAGGTAATATCAATAATAGTGAATTCATCATGATTATCTTCATTAATTAGAAGTTGATCCTTGAATCACATTTGATGGATATGAGATATTGGCCTATACAATGACTCGACACTTATGCCTTCTCTTAAAAGGAGTATCAATCCAGCTGCCTCAACATAATTAGTGGCATGTATCACAGAGATTCTTTCATCAAATGAGTCATTGCTCTTGAGTCCTAGAGCTTCCACGGAAACATTTAAAGTATTTGAATTTGATACAGCAATCAAAGGAATACTTCTTTCCAAAGAAGCCAGGACTCCCTCTCCCCCAAGTGCCCCTTCTGGAGCTACGACAGCACCTAGTTGATCAACATGAAGAATCTCTGAGGTGGTTAAAGTCCCAAAACTATTCCCATTGTTTAAAGAAACAAGGTCAGGCGCTCTACTCAGACCAACGAGTACAGACGTAAGGAAGGTATATCCAACTTCCTCTGCAACTGCTCTTGGATCTACTCCAAAAGCAGGTGGAATTGGAGACATGGCAGGAGCATGTGCACAAGGCAAAGATAAGTGTCTCACTAACAAATGACTTATAACTGCTTCAGCTCCTGCGATAGCATCAACACCTTGTCCTCTACGATATTGATCGATGGCTGCACTATCAAGATCGTCTGGGAAGCGAGAAACAACAGCTATTGCTGTTGCACCTGCTTGTTTGAGCTTATCCCCAGCTCTTAGAAGAACATCTACCTCATCCAGCCCACCCCAACTAATACCACTACTCCCTTTTTCCAAACCTATTCCCAGAGCTATATCTGTAGTAACCACAGGGCCAATATTCAATCCCAAAGTCGCTCTACATCCTTCTGCAACTTGTATATGCCGTTCTTTCAACTCTGGTTCCAGTCCAGCATCTAAAAGCAATCCAACTTTCTGTTGTCTAACAGGCCGCAGAGCAATTGCGCCTGTTAGAAAAAGATCTAATCCATATCCTTCGACATATTGAATACGAGGGTCATTCCAGTAAAGAGAAGCACCATTCATTACATTCGGATGAGTAATCAAACATCCTGAAGCCGCTGCTAATAATCTTGCAGAAGGTATAGCATCACCCGCAAAGCCACCCTGTGAACAACCAATGCCCGTAGGTATTATTAAAAGAGTAGGTAACTGAGAAGTCAAACCTAAAGACTACTGAATGATGAGTATCGCTTCAATCTTGACGTCACTATCCAAATCATTATTTATAGGGAATCGAATCGATGTGACAGCCCATCTTAAAGGTTCTCCTTTTTTCTTAAGTTGATTAACGACCCAAGATCTGAGATCCAAAGTAGTTAGATCTCTCGGAAATTTCAAATCAATTTCAACAAGTTTGAGTCGCACTTAAATATTTAAGAAAAATACTTTTAAGAAAGCCACATCTAAAGAAAAAATTTCCTCTATCTATAAATTCATATCATCACTAGCTGTCTAAGCACATGCACCACCTACTACCTCCAAAATCTCTTGAGTAATCGCCGCTTGACGGGCTTTATTGTAGTCAAGAGTTAAGGTCTTCGCTAATTCTTTAGCATTATCACTTGCATTGTTCATAGCAGTCATTCTACTTGCAAGTTCAGAAGCAGCAGCTTCTTGCAAAGCACGTAGGAGTTGATTCTGCAAATAAAGAGGTAAGAGTGCATTCAATAATTGATCAGGGCTCTGCTCGAAAACTATGTCCGAAGGGAGAGCAGGCTGCTCATTAGCAGGAGCAGCATCTTTCTCAATAGTGAGCTTACTATCTTTAGTAGTTAACCTAAAGATCTCGTCATCAGATTCTGCTATCCCTTGAGGGTCTAAAGGTAATAAAGTTTGTACTACAGGATTGCAACTAACAAGGTTAATGAATTTTGTATAAATCACTTCAATCCTGTCAGTACTATCAGATAGAAATTCTGCTAGAACCTCATTAGTTATAGATTCTGCATCCTGTGCTGTAGGGACTTGTTCAAGTTCTTTAAATGTCGCACGAATATTAAATTGACTTGCTCTATTCTGAAAATAACTAATAGCTTTGCGGCCAATTAAAACTAAGTCTGGCTTAAATCCTTTAGACTTCAGTTCAGCATAACGCTGTTCAGTACGCTTAATAATATTTGAGTTGTATCCTCCACAAAGACCTCTATCGCCAGTTACTGCAAGAAGGGTAATTGTTTGAACGTCCCTTCTTTTCAGCAATGGTGCATCTGCTGCCTCAAACTGCATGCGAGTTTGAATATTCTCCAAGACTCTTGCTAAACGATCAGCGAAGGGGCGACTGCGTAACACCTGCTCTTGAGCCCTGCGAACCTTGGCAGCTGCAACAAGCCGCATGGCCTCAGTGATTTTCCTGGTGTTCTTTACCGAAACAATTCTGTCTCGGATATCCTTTAGATTTGCCATTGATAAGCTTCTCCTTAAAAAAACCTAAGGGTCAAGCTGCTGCGACCATCGAGGATGTGACCTCGCTGATAGCAGATTTAAGAATGGACTCAGCCTCCTCACTAAGCACCTTTTCTGTCAGTACCTTATTGATGTATTCAGGCTTATTAGTTTTAAGGTAATCACGCAGTTCACGAGCAAATTGTGTTACCTGTTCTTCAGGTACATCATCAATAAGACCCTTTACTCCCGCATAGACAATAGCGACTTGTTCAGCAAGATTAAGTGGTGCAAACTGAGGTTGTTTAAGCAACTCTCTTAGGCGTTTGCCTCTGCCTAGTTGTTTCTGAGTAGCTTCATCAAGATCTGAAGCGAATTGTGAGAAAGCAGCAAGCTCATCAAACTGAGCAAGCTCAAGTTTTAAAGTCCCTGCAATCTTCTTAATAGCCTTGGTTTGGGCGGCTCCACCAACACGACTCACCGAGATTCCAACATTAATTGCAGGGCGCAATCCTGAGTTAAAGAGATCAGAGCTAAGGAAAATCTGACCATCAGTAATCGAGATTACATTGGTAGGTATATAAGCCGAAACATCTCCAGCTTGAGTTTCAATAATAGGGAGGGCAGTCATGGAACCTTTACCCATCGAATCAGAAAGTTTTGCAGCTCGCTCAAGAAGACGACTATGGCAATAGAACACATCTCCAGGATAAGCCTCGCGTCCAGGTGGACGGCGTAAAAGCAATGACATCTGTCGATAAGCCTGGGCTTGTTTAGTTAAATCGTCATAAATAACCAAGGTTGCCTTACCTTTGTACATAAAGTACTCAGCAATTGCAGCTCCAGTGTAAGGGGCTAAATACTGTAGTGCTGCAGGATCCGAGGCACTAGCATTAACTACAACCGTGTAGTCAAGTGCTCCTTTCTCACGAAGTACCTCAACGACATTGGCTACAGAAGCTGACTTTTGGCCAATAGCAACATAGACACAGACAACATCTTCACCCTTCTGATTGATTATAGTATCGATAGCTATTGCAGTCTTCCCTGTCTGACGATCTCCAATAATTAATTCACGTTGACCGCGACCGATTGGAATCATCGCGTCAATCGATGTAATGCCAGTCTGCATTGGCTCATGGACAGACTTCCTTTTAATAATTCCAGGAGCTATTGACTCAATCAATCTGGAGTCATTAGTAGCGATATCTCCATTCCCATCCACAGGTTGTCCCAAAGGGCTTACTACCCTACCCAACATTGAATCTCCAACTGGAACAGCTGCGATCTTTCCTGTTGCCTTAACGGTACTACCCTCTTGAATGCCAATGCCCTCTCCCATGAGCACAACACCAACATTGTCGTCTTCAAGGTTTAAAGCAATTCCCTCAGTCCCATCTTCAAATTCAACGAGTTCACCTGCCATGACCTTTTCCAGGCCATAAACTCTTGCGATACCATCACCAATTTGAAGTACTGTCCCGACATTACTTACGGATACTGACTTGTCGTAATCAGCAATCTGCTGTTTGAGGATTGAGCTGATCTCATCCGGACGTATTGAAACCATGGTAAGAGGGTGAGGTAGTAAAAGAGGAGAGGAAAGTGACTAAATGGCTAGATGAGCTAAGTCACCTTTGCCAGGGCGAGGCCTAGTCGGCGAACTTGACCAGACAAGCTTGCATCTATGACCTTGGATCCAACATTGACAACAAAGCCGCCTATTAACTCAGGATCAACCTTCAAGTTGACCTCAAGATTATCTGTGCCAGCTATAAGTTGAATCTTCTCAAGAAGATCAGCCTGTTGGTCTTCAGTAAGGGCTTCTGCTGAAATTACAGTAGCCAACGCAATGTTGCGTTGCTCCCTATAAAGCTCAAGCATGCGCTCGAGAACAGCATCCAACAAACCAATCCGTTGACGATCTGCTAACAGCTTCAGAAGATTTAAGAAAGAGGGAGTTATCTGCTTAGAGAAAAGCTTTTCCAGTGCTGCTTTCTTTGCATCAACCTCCAAAACTGGTGAACCCATTGCATCACTAAATGCAGGGCAATCTTTCCAAATATTCAATAAGTCCTTTGCTTGATCAACAACTTTATCCACTTCATTGCGGCTTGAAGCAACTTGCAAGAAAGCTTCAGCATATGGAGTAGTAACGGTGTTTAGAAGGGGCATCAGGCTTCTCCCATATTTTTAATTGATTGGTTTAGAAATTTTTCCTGAGATTTTTTATCAAGTTTCTTTGGAAGATTCGCTAAAGCTTTCTCAATTGCCAATTGAGCCGCTTCACGGCGAAGTTGAGCCGTAACCCTAGAGGCTTCTGCATTCAAATCAGATGCTGCACCCTGCTTGATGCGAGCCATTTCTTCAACAGTGCGCTTTTCACTGTCAAGTCTTATTGCCTCTGCACGAGCTTTACAATCATTTCTAATTTGAATAGCCTTTTGTTCTGCTGATTCAAGCTCCTTTTTAGCCTGATTAAGTGCTTTTTCTGCTTCATCTAGTCGGGCTTCAGCATCTTGAAGATCAGCAAGAATGGCTGAACGTCGACGTTCTAACATCCCTCCCAAAAAATTAGGAAGGAACTTATAGAGTCCGAAGATTACAACTGCCAAATTGATGACATTAGTCTCAAAAACATTGAGATTGAGGCCAAAAGAGCCTGAGGCAAAGATTAGAGATTGTGTCATTTCGATGCCAATAGTCGGTCAACAATAAGATTGCCAAGATTGTCCGCATCAGCTTTTAATTCAGCCATAGCAGAATCTCTCTGAGAATCAATTTCACGTCTTGCTTTTTCCCTAGATGCATTTGCTTCGGAATTTGCTAAGGCCAAAGCTTCTCTATAAAGCTTGTCAGAATCTTCCTCAGCAGCATTAATGACTTTCTGAGCAGCCAAACGTGCTTCTTTTAATTGCTCTCTTAACTCAGTCTCAAGTCTTTGAACCTCAGCAAGCTTTTGCTTCGCCTCAGCCCTATTTGTTGTTATATAAGCCTCTCTTTCTTCAACAACCTTTCCAACAGGCCTGAAGAACAGAGCATTAAGTATGAAGGTGAGAAGGACCACCTGTACCGCCATAAGGGGCAGCGTGGCATCGAAGTCAAATAGACCTCCCTCAGTAGCACCTAATAGAAAAGAGCTGAGCATTTGGGAAGGGAGCAAGCAATTAACGCAAGCAGCAAAGTGAAAAAAGCTAAAAGTCAAGGGGTGAACAATCCACTAGGCAGGCAAACTGATTTGATCAAAAAATATAAGGATCAGATCAGCTTGCCTGCTCTTAAGACTTGATTGATCAGCCCGCAAAGGGATTGGCAAACAGAAGGACCAATGCAACCACAAGGCCATAAATGGTTAGTGATTCCATGAAGGCGAAAGAAAGAAGCAAAGTACCTCTTATTTTTCCTTCAGCTTCTGGCTGACGAGCAATTCCCTCAACTGCACCCTGTGCAGCGCTTCCCTGACCGATACCTGGGCCTATAGCGCCTAAGCCAACAGCCAGGCCAGCGGCTACAACGGAAGCTGCGGTGGTAATGGAATCCATGATTGAGGTGAAAATGTGAAGCGCCTTATGAGCGCTAAGAGTAGGGACCGGGAGTTTATACCTGCGGCAGGGACATCTCAAAATTTTTGAGAGATGGGCCCGCTTAAAACGGACCTAACCGCAAGGAATTTGCCAGAAAATCGAATTAAAGCTGGCAGAAAGAAAAGTATTAATGATGCTCTTCAACTGCTTCACCGATGTAATAAGCGGCAAGAGTTGCAAAGATCAAAGCTTGAATTGCACTTGTAAACAGCCCTAGGAACATTACTGGTACTGGAAGAACCAAAGGAACCAGGAAAACTAATACAGCCACGACCAATTCGTCTGCCAAGATATTTCCGAACAAACGAAAAGAAAGAGATAAGGGTTTCGTAAAATCCTCAACGATCTTGAAGGGCAGCATTATCGGCGTTGGATGCACGTAGTACTCGAAGTAGCGCAATCCTTTATTGCTTAGACCTGCATAGAAATAAGACAGAGATACCAAGAGGGCTAAGGCTACTGTTGTATTGATATCAGCAGTAGGTGCTCCTAGTTCACCGCTTGGTAGACGAATAAGTCTCCAAGGGACTAAAGCTCCACCCCAATTGCTAACAAAAATAAACAAGAACAGAGTACCTATAAAAGGCATCCAATCTCGATAAACCTTTTCTCCAATTTGAGTACGAGCTAAATCACGGATGTAATCCCACAAGAACTCCAAAAGGTTCTGAACCCCTCGAGGGTCTCTTTCCATTTTTTTTGTACCTATCACCACTAGAGCAAGTAGTGCACCTATCACGATCCAGGAAGTCATAAACACCTGTCCGTGAATTCTTAAATCCCCTATCTGCCAATAGAGGTGTTGACCAACCTCCAATTCAGCAAAAGGAAGAGTAAAAGGCAAGAAACCCATTAGGCGTGAAATCGGTGTCGCTAAGGCGACGAGAGTATTGGAATGCCGAAATATCGGCTATTGAAATTAATCAGAATCAAGCTTTTAATCGAGATTCAAGCAAGAACTGAAAAATTAATGAGGGTTTGTATAAAAGAAAACCCAACAAAGCCGGTAATAAATCAATCTGAGACAGTTTAGTAGCTGCCAAGACAAGAATTACCGGAATAAGCAACTGGATCTTGCTTACGGACTTTGAATTCTGACCAAGTTTTCCAATACTGCGAGAAAGAATACGCAGATAGAGAACTCCAGACAAGGCTCCTACTAGCAGACTAATAGAAACTTGCAACTCAAAAAATAAAGCTGAAACCGTCACTGCCAAGACAGAAACGATCAATGCTGCCCGGAATATGCGCTGCTGTAGGCGTACATATTCATCAGAAGAAGCTTTGGCAACTTCAACTGAATAAGCAAGTTCAAGATTGCTCTCGGCTGGATTGCCAGGTTCCTCTAATTTTTCCAGCAACAAATCCCCTCCTTTAGGAGAGTCATTTTTAGGCTGGAGCAGCGGGAATACCAGCAATTGCTCCGAGGCTCTCTAGGTAAATGCCCGCGGAATCTATCATGCAGGAGAAACCCATATGGATATATCAAGGCCAACTTCCTCTATTCAGATCTGCTGCGGTAGAAATAAATCAACAATTTGATCACCTGAAAACTACATCGAGATTCAATCTGCCTCACACAATTTTAATCAAAGATCAAAAATATCTAAGAGGCCCTTTTTAGTAGTTAAGGTGAATTCTTACTCATATAAAGATGTTCTGGTCTATCAAGCATAAAGAAAAAAGTACCCACATAAAAAGAGTGGTTAAATCCAAACCAATGGGAGCAAAAGCATCTTCAACTAATTGCATCATCTAGATACATAAAAGAAAGGGAATTGAGCTTTAGAACAAATTTAAAAAGAAAATTGATTCTCACACCACTTGTTCAAAGTCTTTTTATGATCAAGGACTTGGCAGATACAAGATCAGACGTATCAATAGGAACAATTAATCTGCATATTAGACTTTGGGCAGTCGGACGCAAATCCCAACGCAGAAACTCCTTAAAACAAGAAGAAATGCATCTTTATATAAGAAGAATGCAGAAAAACTACCTTTCTTCAAAAGATTTCTTCCACTTCCCTGGGAAGCTTGGCCCGCAGAAGGTCGATTACTACTTACCCTCATACTTTTCTGGAGCCTTGCAGGACTTTTTATACTGGGATCTGCGAGCTGGTGGGTCGCCAATCGTGAAATGGGAGATGGTGCTTATTACGTGAAAAGACAACTAATCTGGCTAACGGCCAGCTGGAGTCTTTTATACGTAGCAATTTCAACTCATTTAAAGAGCTGGTTGAAGCTTGCAGGGCCATTACTCTTCCTCACACTACTTCTTTTATTTGCAACTCACCTATTCGGAACCACTATCAATGGTGCCACTAGATGGCTATTTATAGGGCCAATTCAAATTCAACCTTCAGAGCTACTAAAACCCTTTTTAATTCTTCAAGCTGCAAATCTATTTGCAAAGTGGTATCGCCTCACATCAGATCAGAAGTTTTTTTGGTTATCAATCTTTGGTTCTATTTTATTACTAATACTTTTCCAGCCAAATCTAAGCACTGCAGCACTTATAGGAATTCTTCTTTGGCTATTAGCTCTCGCTGCAGGACTCAGATTTCGCAATCTTTTGGGTATAGCTTTTTTAGGAGGGCTCTTAGGTGCAACAAGTATCTTTTTTAAAGAGTATCAACGAATTCGTGTTATTTCGTTTCTAAACCCTTGGCAAGACCCACAAGGCACTGGTTACCAACTAGTGCAAAGCCTTCTTGCAATAGGGTCTGGAGGTTGGTTCGGGGAAGGATATGGGCTCTCAACACAAAAGCTGCAATATCTCCCTTTTAGAAGTACAGATTTTATTTTCTCCGTATTTGCAGAAGAATTTGGATTCTTTGGCTCATTAATGCTCCTACTTTTCTTGATGCTTATAGCTTTTCTTGGATTGCGAATAGCACTTTTATGCCGCAGTAATCAAGCAAAATTAGTTTCCACAGGGTGTAGCACAATTCTAGTGGGCCAATCATTGATGAATGTTGCCGTAGCCTCAGGACTCATGCCAACAACAGGCTTACCATTGCCCATGATTAGTTATGGTGGAAGCTCTCTTCTTTCAAGTCTATTAATCTCTGGTTTATTAATTCGCTGCTCTTTGGAATCAACTGATTTAATTAGTAATTCCAAAGCAAATCTGAGTAATAACTAGATATTCTTAGAGAATTACTTGGATATATAGGATGCTGGCTACATTCTTTTCTACTTGGAGCCTAACGATATCGGATCTAGCTCGTAATAGTGAGCAACTAATAAGTCATGACCTTATTCGCCCAGGACCATTCACATTATTAATAGTTTTTTTCGGAGGCCTACTAACAAGCTTTGGTCCTTGCAACCTATCTCTTTTGCCAATAACAGTTGCTTTTTTAGCAGGATTTGAAAAAAACCAAAGTCCTCTTTATCGCAGTTTGAATTTCTGTAGTGGGATTGTTCTATCGTTAGTGATTTTAGGCAGTATTAGCGGTTTTCTAGGGAAAGTTTATGGTCAAATTCCTTTATTTTTGCCTACATTTGTGTCTATTTTAGCAATCCTAATGGGTCTTAATCTAATAGGAATCTTTAAAGTTCCACTACCAAAAGGCCCTAACCCAACAATCTGGAAAGAGAAGGTTCCAGCTCCAATAGCACCTATAGCTGCAGGATTAGCATTTGGTCTTGCATCCTCACCATGTACAACACCAGTTTTAGCAGTCCTGTTAGGCTGGATTGCACAAAAAGGAAGTCCGTTACTGGGTATTCTGCTACTTAGTTCTTTTGGCTTTGGCCAAGTTTTTCCCCTGTTTATCGCAGGCACTGCAGCAGGAAGCATACCCAACCTATTAGCTATACGCGCTTTTGCACATTGGATTCCTCCATTAAGTGGAGCAATCCTCCTCATTACTGGTCTATTAACCCTTATGGCACGTTGGCTTTAAAAATGACCAGTTTAAGACGATTAATTGCCTTTATATCCAGCCTTAAAGTTGCCATATTCTTACTATTTATTATTGCAATCTCTAGTGCACTAGGCACTGCAATCCCACAAGGTGAATCAACCCAAAGCTATCTGGATGCTTATCAAGAACATCCCTGGCTTGGCTTTATAAATGGAGAAAGTTTAATTAGGTTTGAGCTAGATCATGTTTATTCAAGTAATTGGTTCTTAGGCCTTCTTGGATGGTTAGCAATTTCATTAATCATTTGTAGTTGGCGCAGACAAATACCGATCCTGCAATCAGCCCTAAGGTGGATCGACTACAGAAAGCCTCAACAAATAAGTAAATTTGCAATAGCCGAAACTATTCAAACAACAAAAACAATCGAAGATATCAACCAACTTGCAGAACATCTTGAAAAGAAAGGTTGGAAAGTCAAGCAGTCACCAGGAAGACTCGCGGCAAGGAAAGGCGCAATAGGAAGGATTGGACCTCCAATTATTCATCTTGGACTTGTTTTATTATTATTTGGTTCGGCATGGGGCTCTTTACAAGGGCAACGAGTAGAAAGATTTCTCGTTCCTGGGCGATCATTTGAACTTCTGAACAAAGATGGACAAAATCAACTAACTTTAAGGCTGAATAATTTTCAGATAGAACGAGACCCAGCAGGGAGAACTGAACAATTTAGATCCAATATTGAAATCATCGAGCCAGGCCAAAATGAAGGTCAATCAAAAGACGCAAGTGTCAATCATCCTATACGTTTTAGAGGCATAACCGTCTATCAAGCCGACTGGTCATTAATAGCAATAACCATCCAAATTGGACAAAGTCCAGAACTTCAACTACCTTTACAAAGTTTCCCTGAATTAGGTGAACAAATTTGGGGTTTGGTTCTACCGACTAAGAAAGATGGTAGTGATCCAGTTCTAATAAGTGTTTCCAATGAAGACGGACCCGTACAAATTTTTGATGAGAATGGACAGCTTTTAGGGTCATTAAGACCAGGAAGCGATTCGAAAGAAATAAAGGGAATTCCCATTCGCATAATTAAGATCTTACCCGCAAGTGGATTACTACTTAAACGTGATCCGGGAGTACCTATTGTATATACAAGTTTTGCTATCACATTAGTTGGAGGTGCTCTAAGTATCCTTGCAACACGACAATTGTGGGCCATTGCAGAAACTGAAAAAGACTTGATATATGTTGGAGCATTGAGCAATAGAAACTTATCTGGCTTAGCAAATGAAATACCACAGTTAATAGCATGTATTTCCAATAAATAGCCTAAGAAGATGTTCTCTCCCCATTGCTAACTCGTACTACCATATGCACATTTCCACGTGGGTTAAAATCTGCTTCTAATTGCATCCACTTTGGTTTACAAACTTCTAAGAAGTCGTCAAGAATTTTATTCGCTACTTCTTCATGAGAAATACGGCAGTCGCGATAGCTATTGATATAAAGCTTGATAGATTTTAATTCTAAAATCTTCTGATCTGGCTCGTATAGCACTCGAAGGACAGCGAAATCTGGATAACCAGAAAAAGGGCATAAACAGGTAAACTCAGGTAATTCTATGGAAATTTCATAAGTACGGTTTTTATTAGGGTTTTCAAAACATATCAATTCTGCTTCAGAAATAATACGTTCTCCATAAAGAGGGGTAATAGTCTTTGAATCTTTAATCTCCACCTGGGTTCACAAAATCTAACCAAACTTAATCGATGAATTCAATACTTATTCAATGGTTGAAGATTTCTACAAAACATTTAGTCCGATATTTAATCCAATATTCACAAGAAATCATCTCAAAAACCCAAAAAATGGACGCCTTATAAAACCAAAGCCAAAATCCGTATCAATTATGACAAATACATTTCTCCTTTTACCCCCTAATAGTATTAAGCAAAATTTTCTTTATGGATATTTGCCTTATTAATACCGAGGAAGGCACTCAGCTGCGTCCTGAAAGTGTCCATGGAATGCTATGGCTGCAGACTCATTTTGAAGATGCCCATTGGGAAGCAATAGCTTCCAAAGCGGTAAGGTTGACATATGAAGATGCCCAAAACCTTTCTAATGATGCAAAAGAAGCAGGCTTACGCATTAATCATCTGCCTTGCTTCGATTACACAGAAATTTTAAAAGGTAATTAATCTTTGTTATAGCCATTGATAAATGCACTCATGAAAAAAGTCGAAGCCATCATTCGGCCATTCAAACTAGAAGATGTGAAGCTGGCCTTAGTCAACGCTGGAATAGTTGGCATGACCGTCACTGAAGTAAGAGGCTTTGGTCGGCAAAAAGGTCAAGTAGAACGCTATAGAGGCTCAGAGTTCACCGTAGAGTTCCTTCAAAAGCTAAAAATCGAAGTAGTAGTAGCAGATGAAGAAATAAATTCTGTTTTGAACGCGATTGCGGAATCTGCCAAAACAGGAGAAATTGGGGATGGAAAAATCTTCATTTCACCAGTTGAATCAGTTGTTCGAATTCGCACCGGTGAGGTTGATGCAGCAGCTCTCTAGGGTCTAAGACAAGGTTTTAAGAACAAGGTCTGCAATATCTGGCAATTGACCATCTTCATTAATACTTAGCCATAAAAAATATTCATGATTTCCAGCTGGTCCAGTTATTGGAGATGGGACAATCCCTTTTGCCTTCCATTGATGATCAGAAGCACACCGAATTACCGACTGCAATGCATCGATATGGGCTGCCACATCACGAACAACACCTCGCTTCCCCACATTTTCCCGCCCAACTTCAAACTGTGGCTTTACAAGAAGTAAGGCCTCTGCATTCTCTTGATTCAATAATGATCGAATAACAGGCAAAACAAGTCTTAAAGAGATAAAAGACAAATCCGCAACTGCAAAGGTCGGCCAAATATCTTCGGGTCCATACAATTTTTTAGAAGTAAGCGTTCGCAAATTCGTGCGCTCTCGCAAAACGACTCTTGGATCATTTCGAAGACTCCAGGCAGTCTGGCCATAACCAACATCAACTCCATAAACCTTTTTCGCTCCATGTTGTAAAAGACAGTCTGTAAACCCCCCTGTAGAGATGCCTCCATCCAAGCAAATCTTCCCATGAACATCTATTGAGAACTTGCTTAGAGCTTCTATAAGCTTTTCTCCTCCACGTGAGACAAATCTCCGAGATTCCTTTATTTGAACTTTAAATCCGTCTATGACCTCCAATCCAGGCTTATCTAAAATTTTTCCACCCAGAGATCGAACTTTGCCTGCTCTGATCAATTGCTGAGCTTTTTGACGTGAATGAGCTAAACCCTTCGTGAGCAGGTAAAGATCAAGGCGAAATTTTTTGGGCATTTAGTCATAAAAGCAGACAGGAAACCGAATAAAAACAGATGAAGATACTCAATTAGACAATTCTCTCGAGAAGATCAATCAACTGCACTTATATGAAGTGTCTGAAAAACTTCTAACGTCAGCCCAAAAAAGCATCCGAACCTTTCATGGCTGCTTCCATTTGGTTCCAGAGACTCATAAGGCTTTGGTTCTAGAACTCTTGCGGCCAGGAAGCTTTGCAAAATTAGATGATCAGCCTAATGATCTACCACCATTCCAAATCATCAATTGCAAAGGTGGACGCTGTTGGGTAAGGCAACAATCTTGGGGCAGACACATTCACTGGGAAGTTGCACATTATCGACTTAAATCAGCTTGAATCCAATGGCCTAGGTTCTAAACTTATAGAAAAGTGAGCAGCAGTTGATCGAAAGATACACCTTGCCCGAAATGGGAAACATTTGGACAGACCAAGCCAAATATCAAAGTTGGCTGGATGTCGAAGTGGCAGCTTGTGAAGCAAATTGCCAACTTGGAAAAATTCCTAAAAATGCAATGCAGCAAATTCGAGAGAAAGCTGCTTTTCAGGCTGAACGTATTCTAGAAATCGAATTAGAAGTCAAGCATGATGTAATAGCTTTCCTGACAAACATCAATGAGAATGTAGGAGATGCTGGGCGCTTCATTCACGTTGGCATGACTAGTAGTGATGTCCTCGACACTGGCCTGGCCTTGCAACTAAAGGCTTCTGTAAAGCTACTAATAAAAGAAATTGAACAACTAAAAGATGCTATTAGAAGTTTGGCAAAGGTTCATAAAAACACCGTCATGATTGGCCGCTCACATGCAATTCACGGAGAACCAATCACATTTGGGTTTAAACTAGCGGGGTGGTTAGCTGAAACAATTAGAAATCATGAAAGGTTGATGCGCCTTGAAAAAGACATCTCAGTAGGACAAATAAGTGGCGCAATGGGAACTTATGCCAATACTGATCCATCGGTAGAAAAATTAACTTGCGAAACCCTTGGATTGAATCCAGATACCGCAAGTACACAAGTAATCTCCCGCGATAGGCATGCCGATTACGTTCAGACTCTTGCTCTCGTTGGTAGTTCGCTCGATCGTTTTGCAACTGAGATCAGGAACTTGCAACGAACAGATGTGCTCGAAGTTGAGGAAAGTTTTACCAAAGGGCAAAAAGGTAGTTCTGCCATGCCTCACAAACGTAACCCAATCCGGAGTGAACGTATAAGTGGTCTCTCTAGAGTTCTTCGTAGCTATGTCATTGCAGCCTTAGAAAATAGTGCTTTATGGCATGAAAGAGATATCAGTCATAGCTCAATTGAAAGAATGATGCTGCCAGATTCTTCTGTTACTTTGCATTTTATGCTTAGAGAAATGACTGAAGTAATTCAAGATCTTGGTGTATACCCAAAAAATATGCTCAGAAATATGAATATTTATGGGGGTGTTGTTTTTAGTCAAAGGGTACTATTAGCGCTAATTGAGGCAGGGATGAGTAGAGAAGATGCCTACCAAATAGTTCAAAGGAATGCCCATGCAGCTTGGAATAAAGAAGGAGGAAACTTCCACGCAAATCTTCAATCAGATCAAGAAGTAATGAAACGACTAACAGAAGACCAGTTGGCTAGCTGTTTCAACACTGATATTCATCAATCCAACCTAAACATAATTTGGGAGCGTCTTGGCATTTAAAATGAATTGAGCTAGTGAAAAAAATCATATTTGGGTTTCTGCTAGCCAAAATTTGAAACTCATGGATATACCCTAGAGAATTACTAAAGGCCCTCTAAAATTTTCTAAAGCCTTACTTGAATCATTGCATCAACTAATACGCACCCTCTTCAAAACCATTAAATGTCTGAACTGTTTCGAATAGAACAAGACAGCATGGGGCCTGTCAAAGTGCCTACAAAAGCACTTTGGGGTGCTCAAACGCAAAGATCACTCTTAAACTTTTCTATTACCAAAGATCATATCCCTATAGAAATTATTTATGCATTAGCGACAATCAAGCAAGCTGCAGCAACGGTTAATTGCCGTCTAAAAGTCCTTGATGCAACGAGGCGAGATCTAATTATTAAAGCTGCTAGAAAAATAAAAGAAGGCCTACATGACGATCATTTCCCTTTGAGAGTTTGGCAAACAGGTAGTGGTACACACACAAACATGAATGTCAACGAAGTAATTAGTAATCTCTCATCTCAAATATGTAATGAGCCAATGGGTAGCTATAAGCCTCTGCATCCCAATGATCATGTCAATCGATCACAATCAACTAATGACACATTCCCTGCGGCAATCCATATAGCAACAGTTGAAGGAATAAAAGAAAGACTACTTCCAGAGCTAGAAAAGCTAATCACAACCTTTGGTAGAAAAAGCAATGATTGGGAGGAGATAGTTAAAGTGGGTAGGACCCACCTTCAAGATGCTGTTCCAATAACCCTCGGTCAAGAAGCTTCTGCTTGGCAAGAACAAATTTCAAGCGCCTATTCACGAATTGAGGACACATTAAAAGAACTTTATCCGCTCCCCTTAGGAGGCACTGCAGTGGGAACAGGTATCAATACACCACATAAATTCGACCAAGAAATTGCTAAAGAAATAGCAAGCTTAACAGGACTACCTTTTACATCGGCTACAAACAAATTTGCCATCATGTCAAGCCATGATGGATTAGTTAATGCAATGTCTCAACTAAAGCTATTAGCAGTCTCACTACTGAAAATTGTAAATGATCTTCGCCTCCTATCTTGTGGTCCCAGAGCCGGGCTTGCAGAACTACATCTTCCCGAAAATGAGCCTGGCAGTTCAATCATGCCAGGCAAAGTAAACCCCACACAATGCGAAGCGATGGCAATGGTGTGTACTCAAATAATGGGACTAGATGCAGCGGTAGCAATGGCGGGCTGTGGTGGACATTTACAGATGAATGTCTACAAGCCATTAATTGGATTTAATCTTCTACATAGCATCGAATTATTACATGACGCATCTAAAAGCTGCAGAGTCTTCATGCTCGAAGGGATACAACCAAATCTGACAAAAATCAAAATTAATTTAGAGCAGTCTCTTATGCTTGTTACCGCTTTGACCCCGGTCATCGGGTATCAAAAAGCGAGTGAAATTGCTAAGCTTGCCTACATAGAAGAGATAAGCCTCCGTCAAGCAGCAATACAACTTGACTATATAACTGGAGATGAATTTGATAAAATTATCAATTGGAAAGATATGGTATAAAGCGGGAAAGAAATAACCTATTATCTTATCTCAAACCAAGATTTTGATTCTCTAAAATCATTCAGCAGAATCCTTAATAAGATAGTTAGCCTCAGATACCGGAAAGCGATTAATTGATCTTAATGCTAGTCCTGCGGTATCTCGCAACTTCTCGCTAATTGCCTCTGCATAAGGCACTTGTGAAAGAAGATCCACTGTTCTCCTCAAAACTCTCACCACATCGCCCTCATCTAACGAAGTATTCGAAATAAGCTCACTCCAAGAGGAGCCACATGCCCATGCCTCTACAAGACCCATCAATTCTAATTCACACCAAACGGGAACATTTACTTGACTACTCTGCTGTGCTGCTAATAACTCACGACGAATACCTAAAAGATTATTTAATGCTTCTTCAGCTTGGAGAGAATGGGTATGCCCACACCAAAGATCGGGACGATTAACTTCTGTAGAAATTGCCTCTAGAACTGCAGCCAAAGCTGGAGGAGACAAATCATCCAAATGACCACTCATCATAGCCAAACCCAACCAAAGCTCATTATCACCCCGTAGAGCAGCAACAGTACGTCCTATTTCTGTAGGGGATAAATCATCTAAACAACCAAAATACCTGAGGATATCAATCAAACTAAGAAAAGTTTTCCAATGGCGATTGGCTCGAAACTCTAGTAATTGCTGACGTTCTTTTATCTCTATCTCCATCTTTTCTATACGCGAACGGTGTTTCTTTAATTTCTTACGATCCCCCCAAGAATGAGCAGGTTGCGTCTCCAAATCAGTCTCAAGAGCTTTGACTAACTCTGATTGGGCCAATACCTCCTCAGCGAGATCGTATTGAGGAATAGTCATTTCGTGACGTTTAGCTATACATGAAATTGCTAAAGCCAATTGCTCACTTATCTCATCTCCATGAATGAGTTCACCACCCCGCTTAACTAGAGGGGGATTAATGTTAGCTATATCTAAGCAACTCAACTCTGCATGCAAGCTAACTATCGATTGACACGATACTAAAACCCAAATATTCTGCTCAGTCAAGCAAAGCAACAAAGGGAATTGTCCTGGCCCATCTCGCTTATCAACAATTACTGCAGGTGTGATCCTTCCATGTAATTGAGGGGACTTTAGGCTGACTAAAGTCCCTGCACTTGCAAACTGCAAGGCCATTGTAAGTTCATTTGCCAGAGTTTCAGCAGCTTGCTTCTGAAGTATGCGCAATAATCGTCTTTCTTCTCTAAGACGACCCCGACGTTTCTCGTAATTTTCAAAGTCTTCCCAGGAGACATCATTGACAACACTTTGTAGCTTATTAAGTTGCAAAGTAAGTTCTTGAATCACCTCTTCTTCCTCTACCAAGTCAAGACTAGCCAAATAGCGGCCAAAACTACGTTCTATAAGTTGTTTAGCCTTATCAAGTTCATAACGCTGTAAAAGATTCAAAACCATTCCATAACTAGGGGTGAACTGACTCACTAAAGGCTCAGCTGAACTAGTAGCTAATTGCCCTGCCTCTTTAACACCTTCGAACCGACTTTGCACTGTCACTACATATCCTTGAGAATCCAATCCTCTCCTCCCTGCCCTACCGGCCATCTGCAAAAATTCACTACCCATTAAAGGGCGATGTCCTCGTTCTGTGCGTTTAGAAAGTGTAGAGATGACTGTACTGCGTGCAGGCATATTAATCCCTGCCGCCAAAGTCTCAGTGGCAAAGACTACTTTTACTAAGCCGTCTTGAAATAAGTCCTCAATCAGTTCCTTCCAAGCAGGCAATACACCTGCATGATGAGCAGCAATTCCTTGTAATAGCGCATGTGCATGCAAATCATCACGAACAGCTTCAGGATTTGAATTGGTGTATTCAAGAAGGCGTTTGCGAATCAAACGCTGCTCATTCGCTCTCACCAAGCAAAAAGATCCAAGATCCCTTACTGCTTTATCACATCCTCTGCGACTGAAAATAAAATAAATAGCCGGAAGCATCCCACGGTCAACCATTTGAGAAATTACAAAACTGATTGGTGGAGACTCTGGTTGCAGCGGCTTAGAAGATCGAGCTTTACGCTTATTGCCTTTTGGAGCTCGCCAAACCTTGCAATTAGGATGCAAACCATTCCCATCCTTATTTAATAAAGGGTGCAAACCCTTTGCACTACAAAAGCTATATCGAAGTGGAACAGGCCGAAAAGAACTACTCACTAAATCAGTAGGGCCATGCACCCGCTGAATCCAATCAGTAAGCTGAGCAGCATTCGCAACAGTTGCAGATAAAGCCACAATCTGCACAGAAGAAGGGCAATGAATGATTGATTCTTCCCATACAGTGCCTCGCTGAAAGTCATTCATGTAATGACATTCATCCAGCACTACCGTCTCAACTTCCGATAAAGGATCATCATTCCCATCACACTCCGCATAAAGCATGTTCCTAAATATCTCTGTTGTCATCACAACAATTGAAGCCCTTCGATTAACGCTTAGATCCCCAGTCATGAGTCCAACATTCTCTTTCCCAAATTGCTGACGGAAATCCCGCAACTTCTGATTGGATAAAGCCTTCAAAGGTGTTGTATAAAAAACCTTTTGGTTATGAGAAATTGCCCGATAGATTGCATATTCACCCACTACTGTCTTTCCTGAGCCAGTAGGAGCACTAACAACAACTGAATGACCCTGATTTAAGGCATCAATAGCCTCATTCTGGAAATCATCCAGTGGGAAAGGGAAGACCTTTGAAAGATCCAATTCGTCATTGAGAACATCTGAGGAAGTCGTAACCTTCTTTGATTAACTCACTCTCTAAATCCTATAGAGCCATTGAAAGCATCTGATGAAATATCTTCACTAGTAGAAAGATCATTTCAATTCAGATTTAGAACTATCAAGTTAACGCAGAACTCCTTCAACACACCCTGATGCAATGCAAAACATCCCTCCAGAAAGGCAACGCAAGTTAAGAACATGGACTCATGCTAAACAAGCTTATGCATTAAAGGGTTTTGGTAAATCAGGCGAAGAGGTCATTTTACTAGATCTCGCAAGCAATGATTATCTTGGTCTAAGTAAGCATCCAAAGTTAATCGAAGCTGTTAACCAGGTTATAGCTTTAGATGGTGTTGGAGCAGGCGCATCACGTCTCGTGACAGGTAGTCGGCCAATTCACCAAGAATTAGAGCGCGATTTAGCAAGTTGGTTAGGACAAGAAAGTGTTTTACTTTTCCCTAGCGGATTTCAAGCAAATTTAGCGGGAGTACTAGCACTAGCAGATAGATCTACCACTGTGATTGCAGACAGGCTAATTCATCATTCCTTGTTAATAGGAGTTAAGGCTAGTGGCGCAAACCTAAAAAGGTTTGCCCACAATGATCTTGATGATCTAGAAAGACATCTAAAGCTCTGCAACAACAAAAACAATCAACGAAAATCACTTGTTCTCACAGAAAGCCTGTTCAGTATGGAAGGGACAAGCCCACCTTTACAAATCATGGCAAGACTGTGTGAAAAACATGGTGCACAACTTTTCGTTGATGAAGCTCATGCTCTAGGAATCTTAGGATCAGACGGCCGGGGCTTGTGTCATGAAATATCAGAGCCCATAACCTTGCTAAGCGGAACTTTTGGCAAAGCATTCGGTAGTGGTGGAGCTTTTTTAGCCAGTAGCAAAAGGATGAGAGAACACCTACTACAAACATGTGGGGCTTTTCGATACAGCACAGCTCTTGCTCCTCCCTTAGCTGCTGCCGCGCTAGCAGCCTTACACTTAATCAATGAAAACAAAGCCTGGGGGATAGAACTTCAAAAGCGAGCAAACAATTGGCGTTCGCGATTATCTCAAGCAGGATGGTTACGCCCTCCTGGGCATGGACCAATACTACCTTTAGTAATAGGTACCGATCAACAAGCTCTTTACTATCAAAATAAGCTAGAAAAAGAAGGCCTCCTAAGTATTGCCATACGCCCCCCTACAGTCCCAGAAGGAACTTCTCGCCTCCGACTAATAATCAGAAGAGACCTGCCAGATGGAACGCTTGAGCGACTGCTGAACGTACTAGAAGCTTCATGAAGCAAATCATTGCCATGCATGGCTGGGGTGGGGACAGCAATACCTGGAAAATGTGGGCACCTCAATTTCAAAAAGACAAATGGCTATGGCAAAGCGTTGAACGGGGCTATGGAGAAATTGCACCTTTTAGTCCCAATTGGGTAAATGCACCTCATCAACAGCGGGTAGTCATCGCACATTCTCTTGGTCCACACTTATTGAGAGAGGAAATATTGAAAGACTCAACAGATATTGTATTTCTATGCAGCTTCAGTCGTTTTATACCTAACGGGAGTAAAAGTCGTTCTGTAAAAACTGCTCTCAAAGGTATGCAAAGGCATCTAGGAACAGTTGATGAAGTAAGCATGCTAAACAAATTCCTTCAAAAAGCCTGTCACCCCAAAACAACAGATGGGATACCAGCAGGACCAATAACCAAAGGGTTATCCCTGAAAGGGCGGAAGAAACTTGAGTCTGACCTTCAAGTACTTATCAAAACCAATGGTTTACCCCAAGGGATACCAATAAACTCAAGAGTTCTAATTGTTCAAGGTCAAGAAGATTCAATAATTCTTCCTGAATCTAGAAGTTGCCTAAAAAAAGACCTTATAAATCATCTTGATAACCCACCAACGTATTGGGAAATACCTGGTGCTGGCCATTTGCTTCTAATCCCAGAAATTATAAAGCGAGTGCACTCTTGGCTGAGCTCAGATCAATGACCAGTCAATGGTCAAAACTAATTCTGAAGAATTTTGGGAACGCTGCTGCAAGTTATAACCAAGAAGCAAAACTGCAAAAAAGGTTTGCTTGGTTAATCGCTGAAAAATGCTCACAACAGCATATACCAAAAGGAATATGGGCAGATCTTGGTTCTGGGACTGGTCTTCTAGCAGAAGCACTCGAAACACTACATCCTAATCAATCAGTCATCCGGGTTGATGCAAGCAAAGAAATGTTGATGCAACATCCAACCATCAGTCAAACCCAACTATGGGATCTAAATTTTGGTCTACCCACATGGTCAACCCAGCCTGCTTTACTAGCCTCCAGCTTTGCTTTGCATTGGCTCAAAGATCCTTCCAATTGCATTCAAGAATGGCTCAAGGCCCTGACCCCTGGTGGCTTTTTAGCTATTGCATTGCCTGTTGAAGGAAGTTTCCAAGAGTGGCATTTTGCAGCGAGCAAGAGTAGTGTCCGCTGTACAGCAATGCAGTTGCCTTCAAAGGAATTAATTCTGAAGAACTTGGATGCTAAACATATTCGCTATCAGAAATTACACATTTACAAAGACAAAGCTTCTAAAGTTAGCTCTCTTTTAAAGCCAATGATCAAGATTGGGGCTCATTCAACACCACAATTTAATCTTAAAGTTGGTCAGTGGAAGGAATTACAAAAAGCTTGGCCCCGCTCCTCTCTAGACAATACAGTGAAGCTCTCCTGGCTAATCCAACTACTCTTAATACAGAGATGAAGTCTGAACCTTCTGGATTTATCATTTGTGGAACGGATACTGACGTAGGAAAAACGATTGTTAGTGCTTGGCTTGTCCAAGGCCTAAACGCAATTTATTGGAAGCCAATACAAAGTGGATTAACCAACGGAGGGGATACATATCAAGTTCGTCAGCTTCTCAAACTTCCAGAAACAAGGTTCATCAAAGAAGCATACAAATTTCAGGCACCTGTCTCTCCACATTGGGCAGCAGAGCAAGAACAGGAATTAATCAAGTCTGAAAATCTACTTTTACCATCTATTCGAGAAACTTTAATAATAGAAACCGCTGGTGGTCTTTTAGTTCCACTCACTCGACAATTACTCCAAATCGATCAGCTAATTCTTTGGGGCTTGCCAGTGATCCTTGTCGCAAGAACCAGTCTAGGTACTCTCAATCACACTTTACTAAGCATTGAGGCTCTGAGGAATAGAAATATCCCTCTTTTAGGTCTCATCCTCAATGGTCCTGAACATGCAGACAATCCAAAAACACTAAGTCAAATAGGAGATGTTGAGGTTATTGCTCGACTCCCACCTTTGAAAGAGCTCAATGCCGAAATGCTTGCAAAAGAATGGCATAAACAATCTCTAGATATTACTTTCAAGCGACTACTCCGATGATGAATTTCCTTCAAGAAAAGAACTTTAGACATGAGTGAACCCCCTAGGACATGGGATCCAAATCTTTGGCCTCCATTTACTCAGATTGCTACTTCTAGTCCACCACAAGAAATTGTCTCTGGAGAAGGGGCCTTACTACTGCGCAATGATGCTCCACCAATAATTGATGCTATTAGCAGTTGGTGGGTAACTCTTCACGGTCATGGGCATCCCTACATTGCGAATGCAATTGCCAACCAAGCCCAAGAGTTAGAACAGGTTATTTTCGCTGATTTCATTCACCCACAAGCAAAGCAACTAGCAAGAAGGCTTAGTCAAATAACTGGTCTTCAACGCTTATTCTTTTCAGACAATGGTTCCACTGCTGTTGAAGTTGCTCTTAAAATCGCATGTCAATGGTGGCAAAACCGAAATGAACCCAGACGTCAACTAATTGCATTTGAAGGAGCTTATCATGGCGATACTTTTGGAGCAATGGCCCTAGGAGAACGCAATCTCTTTAACGCTCCGTTTGAAAATATGCTATTCCCCGTCAGCAGACTTCCTTGGCCTGCCACTTGGTGGGGAGACAATAAAGTAGAAAAAAAAGAACAGCTGGTTTTAGACAAGCTAGAACAACTCCTTGAGACTCCTACAGCAGCAGTAATTTTTGAACCTTTAGTTCAAGGTGCTGGTGGTATGTCTATGGTTCGACCTGAGTTCCTTCAACAAGTAGAAAAAAGAGTACGTCAAGCAGCCGCACTTCTTATTACCGATGAAGTTTTAACTGGATTTGGAAGATGTGGAACTATATTTGCATTTCAGAAAGCTGGGTTACAACCAGATCTCATTTCTCTATCAAAAGGATTAACTGGGGGATTTCTCCCAATGGGCGTAACTATGGCTCATGAAAAAGTCTTTTCCGAATTCGTAGGTAAAGACCCAAATTTAACTTTTTGGCATGGACATAGTTTCACAGGGAATCCCTTAGGTTGTGCCGCTGCAAATGCCAGTTTAGATCTCTTGCTAGACAATCCTAACCAATATGAAAATTTTGAATCACGTCATATGCCGCACCTAAAAAAAATCATTACTCATTCAAAAGTCAAAAATGTAAGACTCACAGGCACAATTGCAGCTTTTGATCTCAATGTAGATGGAGCAAGTGGTTATCTGAATACTGCAGGACAAATAATTAAATCACAGGCAATGAAAAATAATGTATTTATAAGGCCATTAGGAAATGTTGTTTATTTACTTCCTCCCCTCTGTATAAGTAATTCACAACTGGAAAAGTGCTATTGGGCTATAAATAAAAGTCTAGAATCTATTTAACAAACTAACCTTTAGATTTATAAGAAATTATTATACTGGAATGCAAGCTTTTTCATAAAGATGTGATTAGGAAGAAGTTAGAAGATGTCATCGCATGTGTTTGAAATTGAACTTCATCATAACTTGTAGCAACATTAAGCCAACTTGGTCGAACCTGCATCTCCCTTCCCTGAGAGAAAGCAAAAATTATCGCCAATAATGAGCTGATCAAAAAGGCTACTGTCAACAATAAAAGAGAAAATAATTCACCTCCAGAAAAAGCCCTGCGAACTTCAAGTGCCTTATTCTTTTTATTATGGTTTTTCCCTGCTTCAACAGGCTCTGCAAAATGAGTCATATAACTCTTTTTCACTGCAGCCAAACTTTCGTCATAAGCTTTTCTCTGGATAGGATCCGACAAAAGTTCATATGCCTCACAAACCTGGTGAAATCTGCGGGCCGCTTCCTCAACAGGCAAAGCAGAGGTGTCAGGATGTAATGCTTTACTCAAGCGATGAAATGTCCTCCGAAGAGTAATCCCATCAACCGAAGGGGAGACTCCCAACAATTCATAATGATTTCTTGTGGAAGTCAAAATCTAAAAACAACCATTATGAAAAGAAATTCTAGGAATTTAACCCGTATTTCAACAGCTTCAAACGAAAATTTACTTTCTATATGACAATTCAACCCTGCTTCGAGAAGCCAAATGCTGCCTTATGGGAAAAGTTGAATTGGTATCCAACTGCAAGACAACTTGAACAATTTTCAACTGTTCAAAAGCTACTTAGTTATTACAACACGCAAGTTAATTTAACTAGGCTGATCCACGGAGAAGATTATTGGATTGGACAAATATTTGATAGCTTATGGCCTTTCCAAGCAGAGCTTAATCATCAACCCGAAAAACTCACTTGCATCGACGTTGGCACAGGTTGTGGATTTCCTGGTTTCGCAATAGCAATAGGTCTGACAAAAGCAACTATTACACTTGTTGACTCTACAAAGAAAAAAACAAAAATTCTCAAAGAAATCTCTAGAGAGCTTGGTCTTAATTCGCGAATCAATGTCCTTACTGAAAGAATAGAATCCACCGGGCAAAACAGGCATTACCGAAGTAGATATGATCTAGCAATAGCTCGTGCAGTTGCGGATGCACCAGTAGTAGCTGAATATTTAATACCACTAATAAAGCAAACTGGAGAAGCCTTATTATTTAAGGGTAACTGGTGTCAAATTGAGAGTCAAAATCTCACAAAGGCTCTCACAATTCTCAATGCCAGTATTGAGAAAATTGAAAGTATCGAACTTCCATCGAACAGAGGCAAACGCCACCTCATCAGACTCAAATCACTTGCAACTTGTCCGTCTGTCTATCCAAGATCGATTGGAGTACCTGCCAAAAAGCCATTAGGTCTTTAAGACGTAAACAATCTCTTTTGAGGTTTTCCCCCAATCCGATCACGTAATTTGCGAAGCAAGGCAGGAATTTCCTTACACCAAGGACTATTGACCAAAGAGAGAGTCAACTCAGTCTCACTAATTTCATTATCAAGGCAATCAGCATTCTCTCCAGGGAACCAATGACTTGCATTACCCAGCAAGCCATAACGTGCTTTTGCATAACCTTCCATCCCCCAAGCTTCAATAAGATTATGTAACCAAAGCAATACGGGAATATTCATTTTGCCTGGTGTCTCCTCCCAACTTGGCAAACCTACCTGCCATGTAGCCAACCATGGCTTACCTAAAGCCTCTTTAGAGGCTTTATATAAACGCTTCTCTATTCCAGGTAATAATTCATCTGCTCTCTCAACCAAACCTACCGCTTCCAAATGGAGATCGATATCTTCAGGTCTTGCTGCACCAACACTAAGAGTGTGAACTCGCCGATCTCTTAAACAGAAGAGATCATTAAAAACTATTGGGTGTAAAGGTGAACACAAATTAATAAGTTTTTCAGATGGTGTATGCAAATGTCCTCCCTTATCTGTGGGGCTAATTATAAAAACACCAAGGTCATATTTTTCAGCAACTTTTAATGCCTCCTCGTTGTCCTGACGAATAAAGTACCAATGAAGATTTACATAATCAAATGCATTAGTCTGAATAGTGCGAACAATTAAATCAGTTGATCCGTGTGTAGAGAAGCCAACATGTCCAATGCGACCATCATCCTGCCATCGCCTTACTACTTCTAAGCATCCTCCAGGACGAATAGTCTGCACTAAATGTTCAGGAAGATTAAGTCCATGAATTGCCATAAGATCCAATCGTTGACACCCAAGCTTTTCAAAACTCAATTCAAGCTCTTTCTCAAATAATTTTGGGTCATCGCTAGGTGGAACTTTAGTCTGAAGCAATCTATTTGCATCAGGAAATTTCTCACAAGCCCATCCAATCTGGAGTTCCGAGCTACCGTAATGTCTTGCAGTCTCAATATGTCTTACCCCACAATCTTTTGCCCTTTGCACAGTCCTTTCTAAGTTTCCTTGACTATCGAGAGTTACTTCACCAGCATTCATATCTTTCCAGCTTTGCTGAAAGCGCATACCACCTAATGATAAAACTGGCATCTTGATTTCTGTCCGACCAAACCGGCGGGATGGAAGTTCAGAAATGAGAGTTGAAGGTTTAGAAATCAATTCCTTCGTGACTTAATTCGTCTGGATACCTGAGGCAACTTCCCTAAATCTTGAATCTCCATAGCATCTAACTGAGCACGCAGGTCATCTAGTTGCTCAAATGGAACCCAATGAATGCAGTTAACTGGACAAGTTCCTATTGCCTCTTGAATAAGTTGAGTACTGTCTCCATCCTGTCTGATTGCTCTTGAACGGCCTAGATGCGGCTCAATAACAAATGTATTTGAAGCAACATGAGCACAATATCTACATCCAATACAAATAGATTCATCAACCCACACTGCCTTGTCACGAAGCTGTCCTCCAAGACAAGGTTCCTTACCATTAGGTTCGTAAAAAACTACAGCCTTTGCTCTAAAAGCTGCCGAAGGAAGAGTGTCCAATAGTCTTAATTCAAGAGTCCCAACGAGTCACAACCAGTTCAATTGACCCATCCAAATTCTTTTTCTCTTCAGCGACCTCAAAACCCTCCTCTTTTGTCGCAGCTAAGACTGTATTTAAAGCATATCTCTGTGTTAACTGTGCAAGAAAACGTTCTACAGGCACTTTTTGTTTCCAAAGATCCAAATCAGTAACTAATTCATAAGCCTGAGAAGAAGGATTCCACCGAAATCCAATGTCTCCGCCTTTGCTCATCATGACTGCCACTTCAGCTTTCACACTTTGCCCTCTATACCCTCTTACTAAAGTATTTCCTTCTTGGGGGTTATATCCCAAGTCAAGTAGAGCCTTTAGAAGAGGTTCTCTCTTACGCAGTTGAGTTTTAACAGTGCTGAAATGAGACATCAGATAAGTTGTTCTGAAGAAAGCGATTGTGTTTGGGACTCCTGGCGGATATAGGCCTCCGCAGTAGGTTCCCTACGTTGCACCACCCCTAATGCATCTTCAAGTTTTTCAGTCAATTGTTGACAGGACTGGCCTGAAAAGCCTTCTACCGACTCTTCAACTAGTCCGTCTTGACGAATTTTGAACCGCAGAGTGCGTTGGGGCATGCATCTGACGTTGAAGTAAAGGATGTTATAGAAAGAAATGCGCTTTTTGGAGTGCAGTTGTTACAAGGCTGTGTTTTAACTCAAGGATTTCAAGATATAAGGCCTTGATCTATTAGACGCTTAAGTCTCTGTTCAAGGGGCGGATTATCAATTTGTTCAAGGACTATTCGGGCCTCATAACGTACGGATGGCTCTGAATCATTTAAAAGCACATTTAACAAAGTCTCCTCTATCTGATCTCTCTGAAGGACTTCTAAATTGTCATAAAGTCTTCCTAGAGCCCAAATACAATTACTCCGAACCAAAGGTTCATTATCAATTTCCAGATTTATTAAGAGCTCTCCAGCCGCTAAAGAAGCTTTTTTTGTTGAACTAGCACCTGCTTCAGCTAATGACCCTGAAGCCCAAAGCCGAACAGCTGCAACATCATTTTTCAGAGAATGGATCAGGGGCTTAAGAATTGGGGCATCTGCATAATTGCCTAAACTCCAAGCAGTTGCCTTGCGAACATAAGCATTGCTATCAGTTTGCAAAAGTTTGAGCAAGATCTTTACAGCTCGAGGACAAGGATTTCGACCTAGAGCATAAACAGCACTCATTCTTTCGACCGGACAAGGTTCTTGCAAAAGAGGAACCAATAATGGAAGGGCTCTGGAATCCCGATGTTCACAAAACACTTTGAGACCCTGCAAACGCTTTTCATGGCCCTCTTTTAACCACTGCAACCCCAAATCACATTCTCTACTGACATTTAAGTCATCAGAATCAAAACCCTCCACATCAATTTCATCTAATGGATCCCCAACCAATTCCGCCTCTAGCTCTCTAGCAAGCAAATCAGGATCTATAGCCAGATTTGCTAAGGCTTCATCACTTGTAAGTCCTTGAGCATCATTCATGAATAGATCCTAAACAGAATTAGATAATCTTCAATTCATTGGAGCTGGTGCAAGCATGTCACCAGGGAGCCAAATACGGGCACTAACAGCCAAAAAAGCCAGGCCAAACAGCCCAACAATCAAAATTGGAAAAAGAGTAGATCTCAAAAAGCTCAAGGTTCAAGTTTTATTTTTAATTATTCTGCCTGCATAACCGTAATCAAGAAACAATAGAAATATCAAAAAATTTTTTCCTGCTCAAAATCAATAAACTCATCACGGCAAAAACAAGCCCTATCCAACCAGCCTTTTCCTGATGTAAAAGGAAACCACCAACTCCTATCATGGCGCCAAATAAAAACGTAGAGCCAAAACAGAACCGTATTATCAAGCTGCTTAAGGGTTCTACTGGTTTTACATCAAGTTCCTCTCGGAGAGCTCGCCAACCTGGCCCCGGAGGACGAACCTTCTTCACAAAACCGTGCAGAACATCTGGAGATTCAGCAGGAGTTAACATTAAAACTATCAACCAAACGACTGCTGTAAAAACTGTCGTGACAATCAACTTCAACCCATAATCATCAATTCGAACCATTGGAATCACAGATGTAATGAATCCCACGAAAAAACCACACACCATTGCTGCCAACTCAGCTGCTGCATTTATCCTCCACCAAAACCATCGCAGAACAAGCACAACACCTGGTCCAGTTCCGATAGCAATCACCAAGCGAAATACAGCTCCAATACTGTCAGCAATGAGAGCAGTCATAACTCCCAGGACAAGCAAAAGTACACTTGTCAGTTGACCAATGAAAAGTAATTCCTTTCTTTTGGCGGAAGGTCTCAGGAATCTCTGATATATATCATGAGTAATATAACTGGCACCCCAATTAACAGAGGTGCTAACCGTACTCATAAATGCAGCAACTAATGAGACAACAACTAAGCCTAGTGCTATTGGTGGCAGGTATTTAACTGCAAGAATAGGATAACTCAACTCCCAATCCTGTTGGGATGGAAGGAGTACTAATGCTGAAAGAGCAACTAATATCCACAACCAACTTCTCACCAGATAATTCACTACAAGAAATACCCAACCTGACAACTTTGCCTGTCTCTCATCAACAGTTGCAAGCATCCTCTGAATGAACTCACCACCTCCATCGCTACGTCGAAAGCTCCACCACTGCAATGTGAGAAATGAAATAAAGGTTGTGACCGTTATTTGTGCACCACTTAGCCACTCAAACCCATCTTGAGTCCAACGCCAAGGGAAAAATGAGAGCAACTCTGGACGTTGTAATTCATCAATCTTATCAAGCAATTCCGTCATACCTCCTGCCGCATTGACAACAGCAATCGCTACAGCTAATGCACCAAAAAGAGCTAAAGCCAATTGGAGCAGATCATTTACAACAACAGCCCACAAACCACCTACAACCGTATAAACCAACAACAGAAGAGCGACCAATACAAGAAGCAAAAAAGTGTCACTTACACCCCAAAATATAAAATGCCCATCGACAACAGCTAGTGCCTCTGCGACCTTACGCATTGCTAAAAAAGCATAGCCAATGCCAATACAATTCACTGGAACAGCCAGAAGGAATGCTTTCACCCCTCGGAGCCAAGCCGCGGGCACCCCTCCATAGCGCAACTCAGTAAATGCCGCATCGGTCAATACACCACTTCTTCTCCACATGGGTGCAAATACGACTGTCATTGCTACATGAGCAAGGCCAAAGCTCCACCATTCCCAATTACCTGAAAGTCCACGAGTAGCGACTAGTCCAGCAACATACAAAGGTGTATCTATAGAAAAAGTTGTTGCGGCCATCGAAGCTCCAGCCAGCCAACCGCTTAGGCTCCTACCTGCCACAAAATAGTCTTCATTATTCCTAATGCGACGAGCCAATAACAACCCAAGGAATAAAGAAATCAATAAGTAACTTGCAAGGATTACCCAATCAACTCCAGTCATTTTTCTAATACTTTCTACAGACAGTCCATATAGTTAAAGCATTTCTTTTAGCCTCGTGCATAGTGATGACGTAACTGACCACATGCAGCACTCTGATCAAGGCCCCTACTTGGACGAAAACTTACAGCGACTCCCCTTCTCTCTAAGACAGTTTGGAAGGCATTAATCGTTTTTAATTTCGGCCGCTTAAATTGCTCTCCTTCAATCGGATTATAAGAAATAAGGTTGACATGGCTCTGAAATCCCTTGACAAGGTCAACAAGTTCCTCAGCATTCTCAGGCTGATCATTAACATCACCTAAAAGGATGTACTCAAAGCTCACTCGTCTTCCTGTTATAGAAAAGTAATGTCTACAATCTTCCAACAAGGAGCTTATGGGATAACTTTTCGCTATAGGAATTAATTTCTCTCTTAATTTTTGATTAGGTGCATGCAGACTTACTGCGAGAGTAAACTGAGCCCGACCAAGTCTTTTAAGGGCTAGTTCAGCTAGTCTTGGGATAGCATCCGGCAAACCTACTGTGCTTACTGTTATACGACGTTGACCGATCCCCAAATCATTATTAAAGCATCGAATTGCCGCAAGCACAGCATCAATATTTAGCAAAGGTTCGCCCATCCCCATAAAAACGACATGAGATGGGCGCCTCCCCATCGCTTCACGCACACTTATTAACTGGTCAACAATCTCATGTATTGCAAGAGAACGTTGAAAACCACCTTTCCCAGTTGCACAAAAACGACACCCCATAGGACAACCTATTTGGCTTGAGACACAAACCGTCAGTCGTTTTTCAGTTGGGATTCCCACTGTCTCTACATTCTCATCATCATCAGTCGCAAGTAACAACTTTATAGTTTCATCTGAGGATACATGTCTTTTAAGTTCTTTAAGTCTGCCAATAGTGAAACCTGTCTGGTCTAAATGATCTCGCCATGCTTTTGGTAAAACACTGATTGCATTTAGTTCCCTTACACCTTTGTTATAAAGCCAGTCATAAATCTGACGGCCACGAAATGCAGGCTGCCCTAATTCAAGTGCTAGCAGCTCAAGTTCCTTTTCACTTAAACCTAATAAAAAACGTTGATGTCCTTCCAAAAGTGGAGTAATACTCACCAAACAAGTAAACCATGGCCAAGATATATTTCCAAGACTACCAATGCAATGAAGCCCATCATTGCAAATCTTCCGTTGAGCTTCTCAATATGATTATGAAAACCATAACGAGGTAATTTTCTTTTTGGAACAATTTTAGGTTCAAGCATATCAACCACCCTGAATCAGATCAACCAAATGGTAGACATATAGATTGTAAATAGCGAAGTATTTATTCATCAGATAATAATCCCTCCTCTTGTAGCCCTTCAAGAGCGGACAAATCTGGCATTTGATCACTATCAACCAGATCTCCATCCTCAGGGCGAGCAAATGCCGCGAAATTACTCACAGAAGGATCTATACCATGACGGCTCCTCGTAGCTTCAAGATCCTCAGCACTTGGATCATCCAAGACTGCAGTAGAGCTTGTGTTAGCAGTTGTAGGAGGCGTAGAAGGCATCTCTACTGTGTAATCAGGGCGTAGATTTTGCATGCGTCGATAGCCTGCAGGATCTTCAGCCAAAATATCAGGATGAGGCCCTGCCTCTGCCCGTAGTTCTTCAACGAATCCACTGAAGCCTGTCCCAGCAGGTATTAAACGACCAATGATGACATTTTCTTTAAGCCCACGAAGCCAATCAGATTTCCCTTCAATGGCAGCCTCGGTTAAGACACGAGTAGTTTCCTGGAATGAAGCAGCAGAAATAAAACTATCAGTATTCAAGGAGGCCTTCGTAATTCCCAGAAGAACCGGGGTAAATTCGGCAGGAGCTCCACCAGTAATAGACATAGCCTGATTAGTATCTTCTACCTGTCTCAATTCGATTAATTCACCAGGCAAGAGAGTTGTATCTCCAGCATCCTCGATCCGAACCTTACTAGTCATCTGGCGAACGATTACCTCAATATGTTTGTCGTGAATCGAAACCCCTTGTGATTTATAAACATTCTGAACCTCTGTTACCAGCCTATGCTGAAGCTTTGCAATAGCTTCTTGAGCAGCCTCCATCAAAGGTTTGCGATCACGTAAGTCAGAGAAGAAGCAATCCAACAACTCATGAGGATTAATCGGTCCATCAGTTAATAGTTCACCTGCTTTCACTTCCTGCCCATTGCTCACCATGGCATTTCTACCAAGAAGAATTGGGTATTCAGAAACCGATTCATCACTTTCAACCACTGTGACAGTAATCGATTCGCCATCCTCCTCTTGCTTGATATCAACTATGCCTTGTTTTTTAGCAAGAACAGCTGAATCTCTTGGACGACGAGCTTCAAGTAATTCCTCAATTCTTGGAAGTCCTTGAACAATATCCCCAGTCTTTTGCCTTTCAAAAACTAATAATGCCAAGCCATCCCCTCTTTGCACTAAGTCACCATCGGAAACGTGCAAGACCGAATCAGGTGAAACCATATAAGGTCTACCAAGCCGTAGTGTTATACCTTTGCTATTGACTGATTCGATTTCACCACAACAATCCGCGGGTTCCCCTTCTGCAAGCGAATCACCGTCAACAACACGCTGACCCACTTCTACGAGAGGTTCTCCCTTGATCTGAATAGTAGTAGTATCTTCTTTCCTCTCTACTATCAGACGTCGTATAGGATCTCCTTCCTGAACTTCAGGCAATTGTGCAATACCCTCCTGTTTGCAAAGAATTTGAGTAGTTGCAACCACATCACCTGCCTCAACTATCTGATTATCTTCTATCTGCAATTCAGTGTGTGTCGAGCCATGGCTGGAATCAGACATCGTATCCCGCCGAACAAGAATACTTTCCAGAATTACCAATCTCAAACGTTCGGTAGTTTTAGCACGCTTATCTTGAACAGCTTCCACATCCACAGTCATTTGTGGAGTAGTTTCAAATGTCTCAAGATTGAGCTGAGTTTTAAGTAGCTCAACTCCTTCAACAGACTTAATCAATTCTCCATCCTTAAAGGATAGACGTTGAGTAGCTTTTAAACCTAGATGAGGTCCCTTAGGTTGTTTAACATGGGACAACTCAGGTAGTTGAGCCTCATTTGGGATGGTGTACTCCTCTACGGGCCTTAGCAAAAGGCCCTTACCCTCAGGAGTCTCAACAGTCTGAACAAAGACCATCTCATCTGACTTTATTCCCTTTGCAATTGTCTCACCAGGGTTAATTATCTGACCTTCTCCATCAAAGCGCTCTAGAGCTTTAGCCTCATTACAAAGATGAAAGCTACCACTTCTAACAATAATTTCACGCAAAATATCGTTTTTCTGGGTGACAGTGACTATCCCTGCAGTCTGGCTAAAAATATCCTTCACCACTTCTGTGCCTGCTTCTATCCATTGGCGATCTTTGATCATCAACAAAGAAATATCCTTATTTATTTCATGCGTTTCTTGAGGCACCCAAAGCAAAGTTCCACCTTTGCTTACCTCATACCCATTTTTAGCTGATCGCGCTTTCTTAATTGATAGTTCAGCAGAAAATTTGACAAGACCACCTGTTTTGGTTCTAAATCGATCATCAGCAAGCTCAGCTACGACCTCACCATTGCCAATCTTGCTACCTGGAATTGTATTCAATCTGTAATGGGTCCCATCCTTTGACTCTAAATGCCATATTTCTCCTGAATGTGTTGACTCCCCTAATAACTTGAAGTCCTTGAGAGTCATAGAAGTGGTAACTATTTGAACCTCCCGCGAATCTCCAATCGAGTCACGCAAACGGACCTCACCACCAAACTCACTAGCTTGACTTGCTTCTGCCAAGACCTGCCCTTCCTTTACAGTCACGTTACCTTGAACAACCGGTTGAGCATTCGGGGGGAGATTGTAGACATCACCAGCCAGAACCCACATCCGTCCCAAACGCTGAGCTTTCAAGGTGACATTCCCTTGTCTATCAATTACTTCTTTCGGCTGAATAGCAGTTTCATATCTGACTTGTCCGGCCAAGTCACAAATCACATCCTTAGTAGCTTTTTCAACACTCTTTTTAACTGCACCGGCAGAAATCTGAGCAACAGTTACGTCTGCCGCAACCTCTTGACCATCTTCAACAAAAAGAAGCGACCCATTTGTAATTTCTATCTTTTGATTTCTACCTTTACCTGAGGGTTTAATAGTTAAGGTGAAATTAACTTCGGATTGTTGTGCCTCCACTCCATGAGGAGTGCGATATCCACGCACTCTTGCTTTAGGGCCAAACTCAACTTTCCCAGCAACCGTAGATCTAACAACTCCAGTTTCAGCTGTAGAAACTCCACCTGTGTGAAAAGTCCTCATTGTAAGTTGAGTACCAGGCTCCCCAATCGATTGAGCAGCAATAATTCCAACTGCTTCACCCAAATCAACTAATTCGTTATGGGCGAGTGCCCATCCATAACACTTTCTACAAACGGAGCGAGTGGCCTCACAAGTTAATGGCGAGCGCACCATAACTCCAGCTATACCTGCTTTCTCAAAACGCGCAGAAAGAGGGGGGTCAATTGCCGTATCTCTCTCAGCTAAAACTGCTCCCTCAGCACCTAAAACTTGTTCAGAAGTAAGTCGGCCAACCAAACGATTTCCAAATTTGCCATCTTCTGCTTGCACCAAAATGGCCCTAGAAGTTCCACAATCCTCCTCTCTTACAATTACATCTTGTGCAACATCAACCAGTCGCCGAGTCAAGTAACCAGAATCTGCTGTCCTAAGAGCAGTATCGACTAAACCTTTACGTGCACCATAAGACGAAATCACATACTCAGTAACTGTTAACCCTTCTCGGAAATTAGTCCTAATAGGGAGGTCAATAATTTCACCTTGTGGATTTGCCATCAAGCCGCGCATTCCTACAAGCTGACGAACCTGTGACATATTCCCTCTGGCTCCGGAGTTAGCCATCATCCAAACGGAGTTAAGAGGGTCGTTCTGATTGAAGTTCTTCTTAACAGCATCTACCAGTCTTTCATTGGTTTCAGTCCATGTATCAATAACCTTGGTATGTCTTTCCACCTCAGTGATTTCTCCTAAGCGATAGCATTCCTCAGTAGCGGTAATTTGCTCTTCAGCCTGGCCTAAAAGATCTTGTTTTGCCTCAGGAACCTTTAAATCTTCTACTGAGATGGACACGGCTGCTTGTGTGGCATACCGAAAACCAAGATCTTTAAGATTGTCCGCCATTGCTGCAGTAGCTGCAGTCCCATGATGCTTATAAGCCCAAGCAACTAGATTTTTCAAGCCCTTCTTATCGACTACACAATTGCGAAATGGAGGTGGGGTCTTAGGAAGAGGTGGAACAGTAATAGCCTTTAAAGACTTCTTCGAGCCTCGAGAACTTTTTTTGCTACTTCTAGTAGATTTAGTAGAGGCTTTTTTACGTGATTTAGGAGAGGAGGAAGTCATCTAAAAAAGGTGAGTACAGGTGAAACTAAAAATTGGAAATGCTTTAAGCGATCATGATGCTCCTACTGCATCAATAATCGTGTGATTAATAACAACACGACCGACAGTTGTAAGGATGTAACGACTTATCAAAGCACCATCTTCATCTAAACGGTCACGCCGGTAAGTCCACTGCTCAAAACGAGTTCCATCTTCAAGAGTGCTTGATTTAAGGGGCTCTTCCAACTCATCATCATCCTGAATTTCTCCGTTGAAGCGAACCCAAATCCAATCATGCAAATCAATCCTCTTATCTTCAAATGCATTAATCACATCTAAAAGACCCGAAAAAGTTTTAGACCTATCTCCAAACTCAGGCTTTGCAGCCTCAGGCTGCAAAGCAGTGAGGTAATACGAACCAAGAACCATATCCTGAGAAGGTGTAATGATTGGTTCGCCAGTAGCTGGAGAAAGAATGTTATTACTAGCCAACATCAACATCCGTGCCTCGGTCTGAGCTTCAATAGCCAAAGGGACATGAACCGCCATCTGATCACCATCAAAGTCAGCATTGAAAGCTGGACAAACCAATGGATGCAATTGAATGGCACGGCCAGCAACAAGTTTTGGCTCGAAAGCCTGTATCCCTAGCCTATGCAAAGTAGGTGCGCGGTTTAGAAGAATTGGATGCCCTTCAATCACCTCTTGCAAGACCTGCATAACCTCGTCGTCTGCTTTTTGAATCAACTTCTTTGCTGCTTTTATGTTATTTACAATGTTCTGTCGAATAAGCCTATGAATTACAAAAGGCTGGAAAAGTTCTATTGCCATTTCTTTTGGCAATCCACATTGATGCATTTTTAATTTAGGGCCCACTACAATTACTGAGCGGCCTGAATAGTCAACTCGCTTCCCTAACAGGTTTTGACGGAATCGTCCCTGCTTTCCTTCAATAATGTCACTAAGTGATTTCAGAGGGCGACTATTTGCACCAACTACAGTTCTACCTCTACGACCATTATCTATTAGTGCATCAACTGCCTCTTGAAGCATTCTCTTTTCATTCCGAACAATAATTTCTGGTGCAAGGATTTCTTGAAGTCGCGCTAATCGATTATTTCGATTGATAACTCTTCTATAAAGATCATTTAAATCAGAAGTGGCAAAACGACCACCATCTAATTGAACCATTGGACGTAAATCTGGAGGTATTACAGGTATCGCATCTAAAACCATCCACTCAGGACTTGCATTAGTTGCAATAAAGTTATCTATCACACGTAAACGCTTAATAAGCTTTGCACGTTTCTGTCCCTTACTGGTTGCTATCTCTTCTCGAAGTTGTTCTGCAGCCTCATTCAATTCAAGGTCTTCTAAAAGTTGTTTTAATGCCTCTGCACCAATTCCTACTACTGGCTCATTTTCAATAGTCGAGTCCTCCGCATAAATTTCATCTTCAATTTCTAGCCATTCATCTTCTGTGAGCAATTGTTTATACTTAAGATCTTTATGGTCTCCAGCATCTAAAACTACATAACAATTAAAATATACAATTTGCTCAACATCTCTTAGTGGCATGTCAAGCAAAATGGCTACGTAACTAGGTATACCTTTCAAATACCAAACGTGTGAAACAGAGGCCGCTAACTTTATAAAACCCATCCGATGACGACGGACTCTGCTTTCAGTAACTTCCACTCCACACCTTTCACAAACAATTCCCCTATGTCGCACTCTCTTGTATTTTCCACAATGACATTCCCAATCCTTTGATGGCCCAAAAATTTTCTCGCAAAAGAGCCCATCCATCTCAGGCTTGAGCGTCCGATAATTAATTGTTTCTGGCTTAGTAACTTCTCCAACAACTTGCCCATTGGGGAGTGTTCGCTGTCCCCACTCCATCACCCTATCTGGTGATGCCAGTGTGATCTTGACGTAGTCAAAATGATTTTCAGTACGTAAATTGCTGTTAGTCATGAACAATTACCGAAAGAACTAATAAAAAATAGAAAGGAGTTAAATAGGAATAAGTTTTCTAATCTTCTTCGTAATCAGAGGCTCCTAAAGATTCATAAGTTGGCCTGCTTGGAGTACTACGCCGAGGATTTACATCCTGCATTAGATCAACCTCTTTCCCTTCATCTGTATACACGGCAATATCTAGCCCTAAAGACTGAAGCTCACGCATTAACACTTTGAATGATTCTGGTGTCCCTGGTCTTGGTATTGGCTTTCCTTTCACAATTGCATTAAGAGCCTCATTACGCCCTTGCATATCATCCGACTTAACAGTTAACAACTCTTGCAATGTATAAGCAGCCCCATAAGCCTCGAGAGCCCAAACTTCCATTTCACCTAAACGTTGTCCACCTTGCTGAGCCTTACCACCAAGAGGTTGTTGGGTAACCAAAGAATAGGGTCCCGTAGAACGTGCATGTATCTTGTCATCCACAAGATGAACTAACTTAAGAATTTGAGCATATCCAACAGTTACTGGTTGATCAAAAGGTTCTCCACTTCTACCATCAATTAACTGTAATTTCCCAGGGCTAGCAGGGTTATATACCCATTCTTTGCCTGGTTGCTGAGCAGCTTTCTGTAAATAAGCCTGAACTGTTTGTTGCGATTTTTCAGCGCCATACATCTCATCAAATGGAACAACCTTGACACGACAATCAAGATTTGCCGCGGCCCATCCCATTAAACATTCAAAGACCTGCCCAACATTCATACGACTTGGAACACCAAGTGGATTCAAAACGATGTCCACAGGTGTACCATCAGGCAAGTAAGGCATATCTTCTCTAGGAAGAATGCGACTAATAATTCCTTTATTTCCATGGCGACCAGCCATTTTATCGCCTACTTGAATTTTCCGTCTCTGAGCCACATAAACCCTGACCACCATATTCGCACCAGGTGGTAGTTCATCTCCTTGTTCTCTTGTGTATATACGTACATCAACAACTCGACCCCTTTCAGTACTTGGAACCCTCAATGAATTGTCACGTACATCTCGTGCTTTCTCTCCGAAAATAGCTCTCAAAAGTTTTTCTTCAGGAGGCTGATCAGATTCACCTTTAGGTGTAACTTTACCGACCAAAATATCTCCACTCTCAACAAAAGCACCTGTACGAATAATACCCATTTCATCTAAATTACTTAAATTCTCTTCAGCTACATTTGGAATTTCTCTAGTAATTTCTTCTGGTCCTAGCTTAGTCTGGCGAGCCTCAATCTCATATTTTTCAATATGAACAGATGTATAAAGGTCATCCTTTACTAATCGTTCACTAACAAGAATAGCATCTTCATAGTTATAACCTTCCCAAGGCATATAAGCGACCAAAACATTCTGGCCAAGTGCAATTTCACCTCCTTCACAAGCTGATCCATCAGCTAAAACTTGACCAACAATGACTGGATCACCCTGGCTAACAATAGGTCTTTGATTTAAACAAGTATCTTGATTTGAACGTTGGTATTTCTGCAGGTAATGAGTATGTTCATCTCCATTTTCATCAAGAACAACGATAGCAGTAGCATCTACAAAAGTCACTGTTCCATTAACGCGAGAGATCGGAACCATTCCTGAATCTCTGGCTACTTGAGTCTCTAAGCCAGTTCCCACTAAGGGACGCTCAGGGCGCAAAAGAGGAACAGCTTGTCTTTGCATATTTGATCCCATCAATGCTCTATTTGCGTCATCATGTTCAAGGAATGGGATTAAAGATGTCGCAACAGATATAACTTGAACCGGTGATAGTTGCACATAATCAACTTGTTCAGGCGGCACTTTCTCAAAGTCCTGGCGATATCTAACAGGTATCAATTCAGCAAGTATTTTCCCTGAACTATCCGTAGCCACATCACCAGGAGCTACACGGCATTCATCTTCTAAATCAGCTGAAAGATAAATAGGGTCACCTTCTTTAATAACTCGACCATCCTCAACTTTCCAAAATGGTGTCTCTATAAAGCCATATTGATTGACCCTTGCATGAGTAGCAAGAGAGTTGATCAATCCAGCATTTGGCCCTTCAGGTGTTTCTATAGGACATAAGCGACCGTAATGAGAGGGATGAATATCTCGAACAGCAAACCCAGCTCTTTCTCTAGTTAGGCCTCCTGGTCCCAAAGCAGAAATACGCCGTTTATGAGTTAATTCAGCCAAAGGATTTGTCTGATCCATAAATTGGCTCAACTGACTAGAACCAAAAAATTCTTTAATTGCAGCAACAAGAGGCTTTGGGTTAACTAATTGAGCAGGAGTTAACGAATCAGTTTCACCAACCGTCATTCTTTCTTTAATGATTCGCTCTAAGCGATTCAAACCAACACGCACTTGATTTTGGAGAAGTTCACCAACAGACCGAACTCTTCTATTCCCTAAATGATCTATATCATCAAGACTCGCTCCGCCAATATCCAATTCTAAATTAATCAAATAATCAAGAGTTGATAAAACATCTTCATGAGTGAGTGTTCTAACATTATCAGGAATAGTTAAGCGTAGCTTTTTATTGATCTTATAGCGCCCAACCCTGCCAAGGTCATATCGTTTTGGGTCAAAGAATCTTGTTTGCAAAAGTTGTTGACCACCACTAACAGATGGAGGTTCTCCTGGACGTAATTTCTTATAAAGTTCTAGTAAAGCTTGATCTTCAGAGCTAATTCCTTCCTCATTAGCTGCTTCAATTGATTTTTTATAATATTCAGGATGACGTAATTTATCAACAACATCATTATCCGAAAGGCCCATGGCCCGCATCAAAACATGTGCATTTATTTTGCGGGTCTTATCAACACGAACATGCAATAAATCGTTCTTATCAGTTTCGAATTTTAGCCAAGCTCCGCGATTTGGAATCACACTTGCATTGTAAGTTCGTCGACCATTCTTATCTTGTTCATCTTTAAAATAAACACCTGGACTACGAACTATTTGATTAACAATTACCCTTTCAGCACCATTAATTATAAAGGTACCCCGTTCAGTCATTAGTGGTAATTCACCAATAAAAACTTCTTGTTCCTTTATTTCTCCTGTTTCCTTATTGACCAACCTGCAAGTCACATACATCTGCGAGGCAAATGTTGCATCTCTTCGTTTTGCTTCTTCAACATCGTGACGAGGTCGTTTAAGACGATACTCACTCCCAATAAAATGAAGTTCTAGCTTTCCCGTGTAGTCAGTAATAGGTGAGAAGCTCTCTAATTCCTCTATCAAGCCTTTCTCTAAAAACCATTTAAAACTTGCTCTTTGTACCTCAACCAGATCGGGCAGGTAAGTAGCTGTCCTAGCGACCTGAAGTGCGCTTCTGCTCATGCGTAAACCTGCAGTTGAAGAAGATTAATAATGGAGAGCCTAAACTTGCGACTTTCAAATCAGAACCGAATCCAGTAAAGCCTTTTAAAGCAGCAACAGCCCCCCATAAATAGGAATCTGTTATTGCTGAAAACTCAATGACCCCGGATCAATACCTCTGACATCGACAATGCACCTGAAGGGAATGGACTCTTCATGTAGCAAAGACGAAGCACAACCCCGTCGCAACTAAGCAATCATTAATAGTACACTTTCAAGGCAATTTTTTGAAGATTTAATTGGGAATCATGGCATGCCAAACAATCTCTTTGCATTCTCTGTAGAGCTCTCAGCAATAGCAGCAAATGTTGTCTGCCTCAGATCAGCCATTCGATTAGCCACAACTTCTACATAAGAAGGTTCATTGCGCTTTCCTCTATGTGGAACAGGAGCGAGGAAAGGGCAATCAGTTTCTATTAAAAAACGATTTTCAGGCACCTCACGCGCGCACAAATGTATGTTTTCCGCCTTAGGAAAGGTAACAGTCCCACTAAAACTAATATAAAAACCAAGGTCAAGAAAACTATCCATCTCTTCTTTTGTTCCGCCCCAACAATGCATAACCCCTTTAGGGCATTCCCCAATTGAATTAAGCCTGTTCAATTCCTCTAGCATTGGTTCTGCTGCATCACGACAGTGAATAATCACTGGTAATTTCAATTCAACTGCTAAAGAAAGCTGAGGTCTAAGAACAGCCAATTGCACTTCTAAATTTGACTCCCTAAAAAGATCAAGCCCTAGTTCACCGATAGCTAATACCCGAGGATCCTTTAAAGCTGAAGAACGCAATGTCTCCAAAGTATCTCCTTGCCAATGCTTAGTATCTAAAGGGTGCACCCCTACTGAATAACGTAATTCTGGAAAGCGATCTGCAAGTAAACGAATTGCAGGAATTTCAGAAGGCTCAACACAAGCATGTAACAAACCTTTAACCCCAGCTTTTCGCCAGCGAGCTGCTACTTGATCTAAATCATCCTTAAAGCTACTAAAAACGATATGACAATGGCTATCTACTAATGAAGGTTGAATAGGCACCTTAAAAAAAGATTTTATTTAGTAGGAACAGGGTCAATTGCTTGTTTTACGGCATGACTCAAGCCAGATTTTTGATTTGCACCGGTATTGCGATGCAGTACTCCTCGCTTAACAGCTTTATCAATTTTACTAAAAGCAGCATTCATACTTTTTTGGATATTGCTCTTAGCCTCTTCACCAGGTTGTTGAGCATACTCACTACAAGCACTTAAGCACCTTTTGATCAAAGTGCGCATAGAAGACTTATAAGACCTGTTTTGTAGCCGATTGCGTTCAGCAATCTGGATGCGCTTCTTGGATGACTTGTTATTTGCCACTGAGGCTTGAACTATTCAATAATTCATTTAGATTACCGCAACACAGATTAAGAAGAACAGTTTTGGTCAACTACAAGACAATTAAGCAGTACAGGCTTTAGCTTGAAGAAAGAGTTCAAACCACAAACATTGGCTGAAAAAAGCCACATCAATTCAAAAGGATCCAAATCAGTACTTCAATGCATTACTGATCTAGATCAAGCGAGCAAAGAATTAGATCGAATATCTAAGCGCACAAGTGAGAATGAGCAAGAAGAAACAACAAGGATTGTTCAAAAAATTCTGCAAGATGTAAAAGAGAAAGGTGATGAAGCCCTTCTTTACTACACAGAGCGCTTTGATGGTTTCAAGCCAGAGCCACTAACAGTTTCTCCTGAGTTGCTTCTTGAGGCATGGGAAAGCACCCCCAAGGCACTCCAAAAAGCCTTGCGATTAGCCCATCAACGTATAAAAAACTTCCATCAACATCAACTCCCTACTGATCTAGTAATAGACGGCGACAATGGCGAAAGAGTTGGGCGTCGCTGGACTCCTGTTCAAAAGGCTGGTATCTACATCCCAGGAGGACGTGCCTCTTATCCAAGCACTGTGCTCATGAACGCTATCCCTGCACAAGTTGCAGGAGTGAAAAAGATCTTCATGGTTTCTCCGGCTGACGCAACAGGAAAAATAAATAATACTGTTCTTGCAGCAGCTCACTTAGTGGGAGTTAGCAAAGTATTTCGAATTGGAGGAGCTCAAGCTATTGGAGCTCTTGCATATGGGACAGAAGCAGTGGAATCAGTAGATGTAATAAGTGGTCCTGGAAATATTTACGTCACTTTAGCCAAGAAATATTTGTATGGCCGAGTGGGAATTGATTCCCTGGCTGGTCCGAGTGAAGTCTTAATTATTGCTGATCACACTGCACAAACCAAACAAGTTGCTGCTGATCTACTTGCACAAGCCGAACATGACCCTCTTGCATCATCTATCTTGCTGACCACAGAGTCAAAACTTGCAGAAGAGCTGCCCAAGGAGATAGAAAGGCAACTCACAAGAAATCCACGTGCTGAAATTTGTCTTAAATCACTTGAAAGTTGGGGCCTAATAGTTATTTGCAAGGACCTGGCAAGCTGTATAGAACTCAATAATCGATTTTCCCCAGAACATCTTGAGTTGTTGACAGAAAATCCACAATCACTAGTAAGCAAGATTTCTAATGCAGGTGCAATCTTTATAGGGCAGTGGAGTCCTGAAGCAGTTGGAGATTATTTAGCTGGGCCAAATCACACGCTGCCAACATCTGGCACAGCAAGATTTAGTGGTGCCCTTGGAGTAGAAACCTTCATGAAAAACACATCACTAATTGAATTCACAAAAACTGCTTTTGAAAGAACATCAAAAGCAGTTATCGAGTTAGCTAATAGTGAAGGTTTATATAGCCATGCTGAGTCAATAAAAATAAGATCATCCAAATAAATCAATTAAGACTTCTCAAGCTTTCGGACACCGGGAACTTCATTATTAATCTCACCTATCAAAACCTCATCAGCAAGATTAACGAAGAGGCCGTTTTCAAGTACTCCTGGAATATTATTAATTATTTTCTCAAGATTCTCAGGGTCCGAAATTCCCGATTCAAAGCTTACATCGAGGACAAGATTTCCTTGGTCTGTGACTACTGGTCCAGCCTTATGCGCAGCCATACGTAAATCGGATCTGCCCCCTAACTGGGCCAAGGTTTTTCGTACCTGAGACCAGGCTGTTGGTAAAACCTCTACAGGTAATTGAAAACCAAGATTTAAACGATCAACAAGCTTGGTTGAATCAACAACAACAACAAATCTTTCTGCGAGTGCAGCTACTAGTTTTTCTTGTACATGACAAGCACCACCTCCTTTAATCAATTGAAAAGCTGGATCGACCTCATCCGCACCATCAATTGCTAGATCAATTCGATCTACTGCAGCAAGATTCTTCAAAGGAATTCCCAACTTCGAAGCTAAGACTTCCCCCTGAAATGAAGTTGTCACTCCAATAATCTCATGCAATTTCCCAGAAGATAATTTTGCTCCTAAAGCCTCAATCATCAACGCAGCAGTAGAGCCTGATCCAAGTCCTACCACCATTCCATCATTTATTTGTTCAACAGCTGCTTTGGCAACCGCCTGTTTCATTTGAGTTTGAAGATCCAAAATTACGTATGAATAACCGGCGAAACCTAGCAAGGTTTTCAACTCAATCCAGGTAATGCTTCCGGCTTGATAGAAAGACTCAATTCAAGACTGTTTCGAATAATTTGCAACGACAATGGAACACCAATCTCAGAATGATCTACTTTCTCCAGCAAAGATTGCGGATCAGATATCACTTTCTCATCCGCACCGATAACCAAGTCACCTCTGCGCAAGCCTGCTCTATCAGCAGGACTATCAGGCAAAACAGATTGAACTAAAGCCCCTGATCGTTCTGGTAACTCAACTAACGCATTTGGATCACGATTATGCTCTCTCGCTATCCGGGCAGTAAGTGACACAAGTTGCACCCCCAAATAAGGGTGAACTACTTCTCCAGTTTCTAATAGTTGATCGACAACTCTTCTTGCAAGATTGATGGGAATAGCAAATCCCAATCCAGCCCCTGGTCCAGATCTTACTAATGTATTAATACCAATTACCTCCCCCATCCCATTAACTAAAGGCCCCCCAGAGTTGCCTGGATTGATAGCTGCATCTGTCTGAATTAAATCTAGCCGCTTATCCGAGAAGCCAAGACTACTTATATCTCTATGCAAACTGCTGATAATTCCAAGTGTAACTGTTCGCTCTAAGCCATAAGGAGTCCCTAATGCAATAGCCCAATCCCCTACCTGAAGCGCTTCGGAATTGCCAAGGGGTGCTGCATTAGGTCTACCCCCCTCAACTAAACGAACAAGGGCAAGATCAGTAACCGAATCTGTTCCAACAACCCTTCCATCAAATTCTTCTCCATCCGCAAGGGTGACATTAACCTGATCAACTCTTTCAACTACATGCGCATTGGTAAGAACCAATCCTTGATCATCAATTAATACACCTGAACCTTGTCCTCGTTCGCGCTCAGGACCTAAAGATGGGTCTCCCAAAAGGTCACGTAATAATGGATCAATTAACGTTGGATCAAAAGCCTGACGCTCAACGGTGCGTTCAGTATCTATACGAACTACAGAAGGAGCTACTCGTCTAACGGCTTCAGCAACAAAACTATGGCCAGACCCCCCTTCCAATTGTGAAACAATGGAGGCGCTTACATCCTCTGCCAATAAAAAAGGAATAAAGACAAAAGAAATCAAAAAAATGCCCAAAATATAATTTGGAAATTTCTGAGTCCAGAAGGTTTGACACCTAAACAAATTTTTCCCGAAGCTATTGCAAAACCTAGTCAAAAATTTAAGACAATGAGGCCAAAGATCAAAAAATGAAGCTGTGGTTTCTAAAAAATGAAGCTTCTCACAAAATAGAACTGACTAGATCCCAAATATTAAATTTGGATCTAGTTGTGCCATCAAGTAGAATATAAATAGCCTAGCGGTTACCTCCAAATGGAGGCAGTGTAAATCTGAAACCGATCGGGCTTACGTCCGATCTACATCCTGCCTCTTGCCTCATCCCATCCTGAAGGAATTGGAGACAATCGCGTCTAATACAGCCATTAAGAATGGCTTTGATCTTTGTGGTGTTCAAATTTTCACGCATCAACAACCCATGATTATGCAGGTGCAAATCCGCCACGCAAATGGAGCTGATGTTTCTTTAAATGAATGTGCAAGTTTTTCTGCACCAATGAGTGAGGCAATAGAAACTTCTCAAATAATTAATTCTGCATATGTTCTTGAAATCAGCAGCCCCGGAATTGATGAACACCTATTAACCGATAGAGACTTCCAAACATTTCGCGGCTTCCCTGTAGAAGTCACATACCTAAAAAATCCAAATTCTAAAATCAACCAAATAGGACTCCTCCATGAAAGATCAAAGGAGCATATTCACCTCAATATCAAAGGCAAAATTAGTCGTATCCCTAGAAAAGATGTTTTAGGAGTTCGTCTTACCACTGCTACTGGGTAATCATCCAAAGTCTTATCTCTGCCTCAATAAAACCTTTATTTCCCTTTCCCATCTTCGATGGCTCTCGTTTTACTCCCAGGTCTGAATAACCTAATCGAAGACATCAGCGAGGAGAAAAAACTCCCCGCTCAAGTCGTAGAAGCTGCATTGCGAGAAGCTCTACTTAAAGGTTACGAACGATATAGAAGAACCCTATATTTAGGCATTAGTGAAGATCCTTTTGAAGAGGAATACTTCAGCAATTTCGATGTTGGACTTGACCTTGATGAAGAAGGGTATCGAGTTTTAGCTAGCAAAATTATTGTTGAAGAAATTGAAAGCGAAGATCATCAAATTGCTTTATCCGAAGTTAGACAAGTTGCCGAAGATGCACAAATTGGCGACACAGTAGTCCTCGATGTAACACCTGAGAAAGAAGACTTTGGAAGAATGGCTGCCGCAACAACCAAGCAGGTGCTTGCTCAGAAACTCCGAGATCAACAACGTCGGATGATTCAAGAAGAATTCGCTGACCTAGAAGATCCAGTCCTCACAGCAAGAGTAATTCGATTCGAAAGACAATCAGTAATCATGGCTGTCAGTTCCGGATTGGGGCGTCCCGAAGTTGAAGCAGAACTACCACGAAGAGATCAACTGCCAAATGACAATTATCGAGCAAATGCAACTTTCAAGGTTTATCTCAAAGAAGTAAGCGAAGTCCCAAGAAGAGGTCCACAACTCTTTGTAAGTAGATCGAACGCAGGTTTAGTGGTCTATTTATTTGAAAATGAGGTTCCCGAGATTCAAGAGGGATCTGTTCGCATTGTCGCTGTAGCTCGCGAAGCCAATCCTCCTTCGAGATCAGTAGGCCCCCGCACCAAAGTTGCAGTTGATAGCATCGAAAGAGAAGTTGATCCCGTTGGAGCCTGCATTGGTGCCAGGGGCTCACGAATCCAACAAGTTGTAAATGAGCTCCGTGGGGAAAAAATAGATGTAATTCGCTGGTCTCCAGACCCAATCCAATACATCTGCAATTCACTTAGTCCTGCAAGAGTTGAATTGGTAAGGTTGGTCGACCCCGAAGGACAACATGCACATGTGCTTGTTCCCCCAGATCAGCTAAGTCTCGCCATTGGTCGAGAAGGACAAAATGTACGATTGGCGGCAAGACTTACTGGTTGGAAAATAGACATCAAAAATTCACAGGAATATGACCAAGCATCGGAAGATTCAGAAGTAGCTGAACTAATCACACAAAGAGAGGAGGAGGAAGCATTACAACGCGAAGCAGAAGAACGCTTGGCTGCAGAGCAAGCAGCTAGAGCCGAAGAAGATGCCCGCCTAAGAGAGCTTTACCCTCTTCCAGAAGACGACGAAGAGTTTGGCCAAGAGCCATCACAAGATGATGAAGGGGAAGTCAACGAATTACTACCAACTGATAAGGAAATTACAAGCGAAAATTCTCAAGATAAAATTCCTGATGACTCTGTTGAAGAGGATGGAGCCCGGTGAACCAACGTCCCATTCTGCGTCGCTGCATTGCCTGTCGAAAGCTGCTTGATCGCAAGCAGCTTTTGAAAGTAACTAGAGACCATCAGAATGGAGTAGTCCTCGAGGGAGGGATGGGCCGATCAGCCTATCTATGTCCTTCTGAGGCCTGCCTTGAAGAATCGTATCGCCGCAAACGTTTGCAAAAAGCTCTGCGTTGTCAGATCCCAGCAACCGTTGTGGAGATGCTGCAAAAGCGGCTAAATCAAAGCATTGATGCAGTCGCTGAGGCAAGATGAAGTATGGCTCCGCTTTAAAGGAGCCCTCATGCCAAAAGGTGATTCGAACGATCGGAGAACTTAATGACCAGCAGCGGCAAAATCAGGATCTATGAATTATCCAAGGATTTGGGCTTGGATAATAAAGACGTGCTAGATGCCGCGCACAAACTTTCTATTGCGGCAAAGAGTCATAGCAGTTCGATTAATAACGATGAGGCTAAACGCATTCGTGCATATCTAGTTAACAAAAACGATGGTAAGCCTACCCATAAGGACAAGCCTCAATCCGAGAAAGTAATCCTCTCAGTCAAAAAAGCATCTGAGCAACAAATCAAAAATAAACTTGTCGATAGTAAAACTATTAAACATAAAGCCCCAGAAAGTCCCAAAAAGCCAACTTCACCAGTCAAGCCCTTAGTACAAAGTCAAAGTTTGAAGCAACAATCAAACAAACCTAACTCTCCGAAGATTCCATCTACAAACAAACCCAATAATTCCCATAAAGACGTACATAATCAAATAGCTAAAAGGCCGACAAATGTTCCTGTCAACCGACCATCGCCCCCAACTAAGCCAATAGCACCAACCCCCAGACAAACCAAAAAACCCTCTTCCCCAATTAGACCGAATTTTGGGAATAAAAATCAGAGTCCAAATGCAAATCGTCAGGTCAATCCAGGAATCACTAACCAAGCCAGAACATCTTCTCCTCACCCCAAAATTGTATCTAAGCCACAATCAATTTCTAGTGGAAATCGTGTAACGCCTCCGAGCAAGCCTAATGCTCCATCTCCGCATCAAAAGCAAATATCCAAACCTGAGCTTGTTGGGCATCCAAAACCTAAAAAGCCAATAGCACCACCCAATCGCCCGACCCCAACACCTCCTCAGCAACAAAAACGTCCAGGCATCAGCTCAAGACCGGTAAGCGGTCCTAATCAACGAAATTTATCTAAACGAAATAACAACTCTCAACGTCCCAATGCTCCTATTCGACAAGGGATCAACAGGCCTGGGCAACCTAGATCAGTAGGTAATCCAGTAGAGCTAGTTGGCAAGCCTATTAGGCGAGGAGATAGATCAGGAGGTGGCGCATCATCTCGAGATGGCAATAGCAACCGTCAATCATCAGCTCCTAGATCAAACATGCCACCTGGCATGAGGAAGCCTGTAGCTCCTGGTGAGCTAATGCAACTCCAAAAACCGACTGGAAGACCTGGTGTCCCCTCACCTAGAAGACCAGACGGGACTAGCGTTGGAGGCAAAGGATCTTCAGAAGGGCCTAAACAACCTGTTAACAGGCCCACACCTCCTTCAGCACCCAAGAGGCCAGCTCATAGACCAGGTTCGAGTACAAGTCCAGCTCGAAGAGCCAATAAGCCTGATTGGGATGACAGTGCCAAACTCGAGGCACTACGAAGTAAGTCTCCACAAAAACAGCGGCAAAAGGTCCACATTATTGGTGAAAATGATGATGCCCTGACGACAGAAACCAGTGGATTTGCTGGAGAGCAACAGGCCGTAATTCTTTCTGCAAGTCTTGCGCGTCCAGCTAAACAAAAAAGCACCAAAAAATCAGCCTCCAAACCAATGGGGGCAATGCGTAAACGTAAAAAAGAAACCACGCGTCAAAGGCAACGGCGAAGAGCTATGGAACTTCGAGCCGCGAGGGAAGCTAAGCAAGTAAGGCCCGAGATGATTGTTGTGCCAGAGGCAGACTTGACTGTGCAAGAACTGGCAGATCTTCTAAGTGTTGAAAGTTCTGAAATCATTAAATCCCTTTTCTTCAAAGGAATAACCGCGACAGTTACTCAGTCACTAGATCTACCAACAATTGAAACTGTCGCAGAAGAATTTGGAGTACCAGTACTACAAGACGATATTCAAGAAGCAGCCAAGAAAACGACAGAAATCATCGAAGAAACTGATCTGGCCCATCTAATAAAACGGCCTCCTGTAGTCACCGTTATGGGACATGTAGATCACGGCAAAACAAGTCTGTTAGATGCAATTAGAAAAGCAAGAGTTGCTGCAAGTGAAGCAGGAGGCATTACACAGCATATAGGTGCATATCAAGTTGAAATCAACCATGGAGGTGAACCCCGCAAGCTAACTTTCCTTGACACCCCAGGCCACGAAGCATTTACAGCAATGCGGGCAAGAGGCACCAAAGTTACTGATGTTGCCGTACTAGTTGTTGCTGCAGATGATGGAGTCCGACCACAAACTTTGGAAGCAATTAGTCATGCCCGTGCTGCAGAAGTTCCGATAGTTGTAGCAATCAACAAAACTGACAAAGAAGGGGCTTCTGCAGATCGTGTGAAGCAAGAATTATCGGAACATGAATTGGTAGCTGAAGAGTGGGGGGGGGGATGTTGTGATGGTCCCTGTAAGTGCAATTAAAGGCGAAAATATTGACAAGCTATTGGAAATGATTTTACTGGTTACGGAAGTAGAAGACCTTCAAGCCAATCCAGACCGCTTAGCTAAAGGAACAGTTATCGAAGCACACCTAGACAAAGCAAAAGGTCCTGTTGCAACTTTATTAATCCAAAATGGCAGCCTCAAAACAGGAGATGTAGTTGCTGCCGGCCCTGTCTTAGGAAAAATCAGGGCTATGGTCGACGAAAATGGATCAAGACTCAAAAAAAGCGGGCCTTCAAGTGCCGTCGAAGCTCTTGGATTTAGCGAAGTCCCCACAGCAGGAGATGAGTTCGAAGTTTATCCCGATGAAAAATCCGCAAGAGCAGTTGTAGGAGAACGTGCCTCAGATGCACGTGCAAGCCGACTCGCTCAACAAATGGCTTCAAGGCGAGTTTCTCTTTCTGCAATGTCTGGTCAAGCCAATGAAGGAGAATTAAAAGAACTAAATCTAATTTTGAAAGCGGATGTTCAAGGTAGTGTTGAAGCAATTTTAGGTTCCTTAGAGCAACTGCCAAAAGAAGAAGTTCAGGTAAGAGTTTTACTTTCAGCACCCGGAGAAATAACAGAAACAGATATTGACCTTGCAGCAGCATCAAATGCAGTAGTTATTGGATTCAACACATCAATGGCATCAGGTGCAAAACGAGCAGCAGATGCAACTGGAGTAGATGTGAGAGATTACGAAGTGATCTATAAGCTTCTAGAAGACATTCAACTGGCCATGGAGGGACTTCTTGAACCAGAAATGATTGAAGAGTCACTAGGAGTAGCAGAAGTACGTGCCCTCTTTACTATTGGTAGAAGCTCCGTTGCTGGGTGCTATATCACCAATGGCAAATTACAACGTAACGCTAAAATCCGAGTAAGAAGAAATGATCAAATAGTTTTCGAAGGTGATTTAGACTCTCTCCGAAGAAATAAAGATGATGTAAAAGAAGTAGCCACAGGTTTTGAATGCGGAATAGGATGTGACCGGTTCTCAAGCTGGAAAGAAGGAGATAACATAGAGGTATATAAATTCGTTACTCAAAAACGTAAATTGAATGTATAAAATTGATTTTAATAATTACTGTTGTTCCTAAAAAATTTAATACCTTGCAAATAAATATTCCCAATCCTAGTAATACATAGAAGACAGTTTAATTATTTTTTTTTGATCTAAAGAAAACTAGAAACCCAAAAAATAAGAAGGCACTTGTCTGAATCGCAATATCTCCTAATGGAACAACCTGTCCAGATAAGGATCTAAGTGACATCACAAAAAGACCAATACAGGAAGAAGCAAAAAAAACAATCCATAACAGCCTAAAAAGACCCTTGAAAGGATTCTTCGACTCCTGGAGAAGCCTTTCGCGCAATTCAGGGTCCAAGTCAGGACGAGGAGTGGAATTAAAAGTCAAAATTAAAACAGAAACTAAAATGTTAAGTTCATCCTGCTGCCGGTGTAGCTCAGAGGTAGAGCAACTGATTCGTAATCAGTAGGTCGCAGGTTCAAATCCAGTCACCGGCTCTACATAATGAAATGAGCCCTTTTACTAAGTCACAAATTCAAACTTAATTAGATTCATGAAAAAGTCCCCTCTTATGAGGGGACTTCCTAACTTGGCTTAAAGCAAGCCTTATCTTCTAAGAGTTTACTTAGACTCAACCAATAGCAGGAGCTACAAGTGCCACAGAAGTGGACTCAGCTGCTGCGAGGTCAAGAGGGAAGTTGTGAGCATTACGCTCATGCATAACTTCCATACCTAAGTTGGCACGGTTCAACACGTCTCCCCATGTTGGAACAACTTTGCCCTGTGCATCAAGGATGGACTGGTTAAAGTTAAATCCATTCAAGTTAAACGCCATGGTGCAAATACCCATGGAGGTAAACCAAACACAAACAACTGGGAAAATCGCCAAGAAGAAGTGAAGACTACGGCTGTTGTTAAAGCTGGCGTATTGGAAAATTAAACGACCAAAGTAACCGTGGGCAGCCACGATGTTATAGGTCTCTTCCTCTTGGCCAAACTTATAGCCATAGTTCTGCGACTCATTTTCGGTCGTCTCACGAATCAACGATGAGGTCACCAGTGAGCCATGCATAGCGGAGAATAAACTTCCACCAAACATTCCTGCTACACCAAGCATATGGAATGGATGCATCAAGATGTTGTGCTCAGCTTGGAACACAAACATAAAGTTGAAAGTTCCTGAAATGCCGAGAGGCATGCCGTCAGACAATGAACCTTGTCCAAATGGATAGATAAGGAACACTGCAAAAGCAGCTGATACAGGCGCAGAATAAGCAACGCAAATCCAAGGGCGCATACCTAAACGGTATGAAAGCTCCCACTGACGTCCCATCCAACCGCAGATACCAATTAGGAAGTGGAAAACAATCAGCTGGTAAGGACCGCCGTTATAAAGCCATTCGTCTATTGATGCAGCTTCCCAAATGGGATAAAAATGCATACCAATAGCATTACTAGAAGGAACAACAGCACCAGAAATGATGTTGTTTCCATACATCAAAGAGCCTGCAACAGGCTCACGGATACCGTCGATATCAACCGGCGGTGCCGCAATAAAAGCAATAATGAAACAGATGGTGGCCGATAAAAGGCAAGGAATCATCAAAACACCAAACCAACCGACATAAAGACGGTTATTGGTAGAAGTGACCCACTCGCAAAACTGCGGCCAACCTTTAAGCAGCGCAGAGCGCTGCTGCTGAAGGGTGGTCATGAGGACGTGTAAAAAAGTCCCAAAAGGGACAAGTTAGTAAGAACAGGATGGACCTGTCAGGCAGATTGTAAAGGAAGATCGCTGAATATGGGGGAGAAATTGAACAAGACATAAACCAAGCAAGACAAAAGAAACAGAAAGATTTAAGATTCAAGTAGATCAGTGCAGGACGTCTCTCGTGGTTCTCATTAAATGGCTTTTTGCAGGACAGCGTCGCGAAGAAGCTGTCCCATTAAAAATGGCAAGACATCGACGGAATGAACTCGAGGCAAATGGCGCAATCGTCTATTGGAGCGAAAGAGTCCTTATCTAAAATTAAAAATACCAAATAAAATTAATCAAGTATCTTGAAATTAGCTATCTCTAAGAGCAGAAATTAGGTAGAGTAAGTAATAAATTTATTTACAAATTCAGCAACAAAGTCCAAATCTTAGTTAATGGTTTGCAGCTTAAACGTACTATAAAATACAAATCTTGAAGATCTAAAGCGACACTTACTCCAGCAATTTGCATACAAAAAAATTTAATGGGGCTCATAAAATAGATTCCTTAATTCATATTCCCACTCACTTAAGAATTTCCAAGTCTCTCTTTTTGTAAAACTCATTGCAATATTTTTTTCTATATAGGCTGCTTCATTTATAAAGACTGGAACCAATTCTTCATCACCTTCAAATTTGACTATATTACTATCTAATTTCATAAATAAAGGTGATCCACTTTGAATTGGAACCCAATCTTTACCTTGCCTCAAAGGATGAATAAAAGCCTCTATCTGTCTATCTTTTGAGCGAGGGAAATCAATACTTCTTAGGTGACGATGCACAATTAAGCTACTAGGGAAAGAAACCAAACCTTTCCCTACCCGAGAGAGTTCATAAAGACAAGTTTCGAGAACTAATCTAGTCTGTTGAATAATGCTGGCCAATAAAACACCCTGGGGAACAGGTCCAATCTCAATTACAACGCCACAAGGCCAAGATTCAACTAAAAAGCCTTGTTGAGTCTTGTCTCCTTCATGCAAGTAAACTGGTAATCCTAATTTTGCTTGCAATAAAGCAACAATAGCTAAATCTGCAGGTCGCCTTCCATATACGACAAGACTGCTCCCCATAGATGAAGTAGTGCTATGAAAATCAATTGCAATTTGACATGGATTTGTTCCTTTAGATCCATAGCTGGACAAGAGTTCCCTCGCACGGCAAATTTCACAATCTACCCTGCCATTATCATTAAGCAATTCCGATCGAAAGCTACGGTTCAAATCTGAATCTAAATAACGTTTACAGTCTTTTAATGCTTTTGGATTCCCTATAGCTTTAGAAATTTTCAAGCCATAATTACTAATTATATCTGGCTGTTTGGTCCACTGATCAAACAGCCAAGGCGCATTGATTTCGTTTCCATGTGTCCCGGCAACTAAAAGCACATGAACTTCAGACATTAAAACTAAATAACTGTTACTTGTAGCCTGACTGACAATAGGAAGAAAAGGAACTTCAAAATGTCAATACCTCCAATTGCTGTTGCAGTAGCTCGAAGTGGCTGGAATTGGCAATGGAATCAACTCATGGAAAGACTAGCCCCTGCGGATAATGAAGGGAACTACAACCGACCTCCAAGCCAGCATCAAAAAGCAATAGCTCCATCTAAACAAGAAATCAAACAAAGATCTCCGCAAAATCGGCCTTACCTCATCATTGGCCGAAGCTGTCCATGGGCTCATCGCACTTGGTTGGTCTATGAATTGCGCGAACTCCACAACAGCCTCAATTTACTTATAGCCAAAGCCGACCACAACACAGGTCGCTGGACAATTGACCCTCCTTGGCTGGGATGTAATTCTCTTCTTGATGTCTATCAAAAATGCGGTCAGCCTCCTAACCACAGAGCAACAGTCCCAGCTCTAATTGATCCAGGAAAAACAAATACAGATAAGCCTCAATTGCTTGGGAACGAAAGTACTCAATTAATCGAAGTACTTAATCAATGGCCAACAAATAATCGCGCCCCAAATTTATTGCCACCAGTAATGGAGAAAGATGTCGAAAGATGGCATGAGCTCCTCCAAACTTCTGTGAATGATGGAGTCTATCGCTGTGGATTTGCCCGCAATCAAAATGCTTACGACAGAGCATCTAATGAACTATTCGAAAGCCTGGCCCTTGTAGAAGAAAGTCTTATGAAACGAGGCCCATGGTTGTGTGGCGAACAAATTACCCTTGCTGATGTGCGGCTATTTCCTACACTTATTCGTTGGGAAATGATCTATCAACCTCTTTTCGGATGTAGTCAAGAGCCACTGTGGTCATTCCCAAATCTTTGGGAATGGAGACAAAAATTCTTATCTCAACAGCAAGTGCTACAAACCTGTGATTCAAAAGCCTGGCGAAATGACTATTACGGTGCCTTATTCCCTTTAAGACCTAGTAATATTGTCCCCGCAGGGCCAGATCTACTCCAAATGATTAATGCCCCAATACCAAGTCTGTGACAAACGAAACACCAAAAAACTTATTGCTTAACAAGCCTGACCTTGAAAAACCTTTATATAAAGGGATATATGGTCTTTATAAGATTACCCAAGCTGATCAAGTTACAGTTCAGCGTTATCGACTTTCTCTACTGATTTGTGGGATAGCTTTCTCAGCAGGAATAACACACTGGCTAATAATTGGTCCAGCTTTAGCATGGTCATGGTTGTTAGCTATTGCTATTAGTCTTGGTCTCGCACTTCAATGGATTCATATTTATATTCGAATACTACATACAACACTTCAGTTTTTTTGGTTCGCAGGCTGTGTTGGTTTAGTAATACTTATAATGAAGTTTGGAAGCAATAATATGCTTTCGACACTTGCTTCAAATCCAATCTGGTTGTTAGCTATTGGCCCTTTATTTGCTGCTCTAGCAGGTTTGGGTTTCAAAGAGTTCTTTTGTTTCCGCAGACTCGAAGCAATAGGACTAACACTATTAGTACCAATAGCTTTACTCGGCCATCTATTCAGATTAATTGATGGCTCTTTAGTAATGACACTTCTTGGATTATCAGCACTATCATTAGTAGTGCTTGCTATTAGAAAATTTGGCATTGATGCAGCTGCAGATATAGGAGACAAAAGTATTTTTGAGTATTTGAATAATCAAAAATCTACAAAAATTTTGTGAATCTAATTAGCCTAATTTGCGGGTGTAAAGACTATGGTCTTAACAGTATATTTAAAGATCTAACTTGTCATATCAAAAGGGGTGAGCGCCTAGGATTAATAGGGCCCAACGGGACAGGGAAATCAACACTTTTAAAAATCCTAGCAGGAGTAGAGCCTCTAGTTTCAGGAGAGAGGAAGTGTTCGCCCAGAACTAACATCGAACTAGTAAGTCAAGATAGCTTCCGAAATAATAATCACACCGTAATTGAAGAGGTTCTTTCAAATTGTGGAGAAAAAAGAGAATTACTATTACGTTTTAATCAACTCAGCAAGGAAATAGCAAGGAATCCCAAAGATGAAGTTTTATTGGCTGCTTTAAGTAGTATTAGTGAAAGAATGGATACAGCAGATGCATGGGCACTTGAACAACAATGCAAAGAAATACTTAACCGTCTTGGAGTTGTTGATCTATATAAACCAGCTAAGGAGCTTTCAGGAGGATATCAGAAAAGAATAAAGCTTGCTTCTGCTTTAGTTGCTCAACCTGATGTACTTCTTCTAGATGAACCGACTAACCATCTTGATGCTTCTGCCGTGGAGTGGCTGCAGAATTGGCTCAAGCAATTTCAAGGAGCTTTAGTGCTAGTTACTCACGATCGCTACTTTTTAGACCAAATAACAAAACGTATATTAGAGATTAGTCATGGTAATACTCGAAATTACAATGGAAATTACAGTATTTTTATGAATCAAAAGGCTAAAGAGGAAAAAGCAGAAGCTTCCTCTTTAGCCAAATATAAAAGCATCTTAAAACGAGAGTTAGCTTGGTTGAAGCAAGGACCAAAAGCTCGAAGCTCAAAACAAAAAGCTCGTCTTAAAAGAATTGAAAAAATGCAATCTAATCATCCAATAAAAATCTCTAATTCTTTAGAGATCGAATCTAAAAGTAAAAGAATCGGGAATCTTGTTATTGAAGTAGAAAACCTAACCGCAACAAACAATGGAGAAGTAAATGGAAAAAAACTTTTTGAAAATTTCACCTATAGATTTACACCAGAAGATCGCGTCGGAATTATCGGGCCTAACGGAAGTGGTAAATCTACACTTCTAGACCTCTTTGCTCACCGAAAGAGCCCCACTATGGGGAAAATTCGCTTAGGAAGTACAGTTAGTCTTGGGTATTTAGATCAACAAACAAATGATTTGAACAAAGGAGAATATGATAAAAAAAAGGTTATTGATTTTATTGAAGAGGCCGCATATCAAATAGATCTTGGGAAAAGTCAAATTACAGCAAGTCAATTACTAGAAAGGTTTTTATTCACTCCTGCTCAACAACACAGTTCCATCAAGAAGCTTTCTGGAGGAGAAAAGCGCAGGCTATCACTTTGCAGAATACTTATTCAAGCTCCTAATGTTCTTTTGCTAGACGAGCCAACTAATGATTTAGATATTCAAACACTAAGTGTCTTGGAAGATTTTCTGGAAGATTTTAGAGGGTGCGTTGTAGTTATTTCTCATGACAGATATTTCCTTGATCGGACAGTAGATAGATTACTAAGCTTTGAAGAAGGTCAAATAAAAAGATATGAAGGTAATTACAGCGAGTTCCTAGAAAGAAAGCAAATTGCAGCTCACAAATTAACTAAAAGATTAAATTACAAGAAAGATTTACAGTCTTCTGTATCACAAAAAGATGAACTTAGCTCTTCCTGCTGTTCTCATAATCTTATTGACTTACATAATGCTAAAAACTCATCAAAACCTCGAAAACTTAATTTCAAAGAATCAAAAGAATTGGAAAGGCTCAATCAAGATTTGCCAAAATTAGAATTGAGAAAAATTGCATTAGAAAATGAGCTTTTAAACTCGGGAGGAAACCTTACTAACATTAGTAATCAACTTGCTGACTTGGTCAACCAACTAAAAGTCTCAGAAGATCGTTGGTTAGAGCTCAGCGAGCGTGAAAGCTAATAGAATTGTTGAAGTAGTATAAAGAGTTGATATTTGTTGTCTTTACAAAGTTTTCTAAAATGAAACTATAAACCCCTAGTACTGCGAAATCAATCAATAAAGAGGTCTTCTAAATTTATCCAAGGTGCGTCCTAATAAGCCCACCTTTCAAGTCATCTAGCTTCATATAAAATTGGACGGAAGTTATAACGTGATCTATTAATAAATATTTGCTAGCCTACCCATCTCAAGTCAAGGTCATTAGACCAAGTCTCCAGATTTTCCTCAAAGGTATTTTGCTTCAAAGTTGATCAAACTTTAACTAAATAAACAAGTAGGTGCCGATTGCTTCCACTCAAGCACTTCAAGAAAAGTCCAATGAAAGCAGCATTATTTTTTCCAAAAAAATAAAAGCAATTCCCAAGCCATAAATCCAAAACATATGTCCGGAATCGTCAACAAAATATCTACTTGCCGATTCGTTCTCGAATAAACGACATGCTCAATAAATCGAAAACCCTTTACTTAACTGGTAGCGATCGATACTCATTATTGATAAAGGTGTTGTAACGCAAACCAATTAAGGAAATAACCCATGGCACAATCCAGACAAAGATATATCGTGTGCAAGTCGACCTATGACGGCGTAGGCCAGGACCCAATGAAAACTATCGACGAGCACATTCAAAAGGATCAATCAGAGATCCAAACAGCGAAAGCCCATGGTGATAATGCCAAGGTGCGCCACCTAACTGAGGAACTCAACTCACTTCAGGAATATAAAGATCACCATCCTGAGGACAAGCATGATCCAAACACCCTGGAATTATTCTGCGATGCAAATCCTGATGAACCAGAGTGCCTAGTCTACGACGACTAAAATCACCTCAAAAAAACATTAAAAAACAAGGGTTAATGATTTACTAACCCCTGTTTTTTAATGTTTACAGATGAAATTCAATAATCCATATTGAATTCTGATGGGCTACTAGTTAAAGAACAAACAATAGCCTCCTCCTTCCTCATCTCTCGGACTTCAGCGATGGGTCTCCCCATACGTCTAAGGACTTCAAGATCTTGAGAAGTCTGACAACGGGCTATAACCTTTCCCTGAGGATCAAAACAACTGTAAAAAGTCATGGCTTGATTAACTGCAGCCTATTTATGACCAATTACACCAAAATAAACAAGTAAAAGTTTAAAATAACACACATTATTTTTCAAGTTGCTGCCAAACCTGCTCTAAAAGAATATCCAAACCTTTTCTCATAGAAGCTGAAATCAGTATCAATTTTGCAGAGCTAACCCTTTGCAGTGATTGCAGTATCTTGCTTTCAGTCTCACAATCCAAAAGCTCTCTTTTGTTAAGTACTAGCAGCCTTGGCCGCTCAAGAAGGCCAGTTCCATACGCTGCTAATTCTGTTTCAACAATTCTCAAATCATCTATAGGATTTTCTGAAGAAGCATCTATTAAATGAATTAAAAGTCTTGTACGTTCTATATGGCGAAGAAAATCATGGCCCAAACCAACGCCCTGTGCAGCTCCAGCAATCAAGCCTGGAATATCAGCAAAAACAGTGCCATCTCCACTAGGTCGCCGAACCACTCCAAGATTCGGAATCAAGGTGGTGAATGGATAATCAGCAATCTTGGGTCGGGCTGCTGATAAAACTGCCATCAAGGTACTCTTCCCTGCGTTGGGAAGTCCAATGATTCCAACTTCAGCTAATAACTTCAACTCTAATTGCAATTGCCATTCTTCTCCCTCTTTCCCTTCTGTGCATTTCTCAGGAGCTCTATTCCTATTACTTAAAAAATGTGCATTCCCAAGACCACCTCTACCACCAAAAGCTATAACAAGACTTTGGCCATGATCTATTAAGTCCCCAAAAACAATACTTGTTTTTAAGTGCCTAATCTCTGTCCCACAAGGCACTTTAATTATCAAGTCATTTCCTGAAGCGCCGGTGCATTTATTTGGGCCGCCTCTACTCCCATCTTCAGAAAGGAACATTCTCTGGAACTTGAAGTCCAACAGAGTCTGAAGATTTGAATCAGCCTCAAAAACAATATTGCCACCTTTGCCACCATCGCCACCAGCAGGCCCCCCAGCAGGAACATACTTCTCGCGTCTAAAAGCTACAATTCCATCACCTCCTCGACCTGCTTTTACAGTTATCTGTGCCTGATCTATGAACTGCATATTCGTCTAATTGTAAAAACACGAAGAGGGGGCGAGCCGACCTCAAGTTAAGCCTGGTGCACTGTTCGTGAAGAGAAATAGTAGATGTACGACTTTAATTTTTAGATACACGAAGACAGATGACAATTGACGAGTGTGGCAACCGTGCGATCGTCACACTCGAAACACGACTGAGCTACGTCGACAAGTCAAGCATATCCTTGTATCTTGATCAAAATAAATCCTTGCAGATAATTCTATTTTTTAATCTTGGAGCTCAAATGGCATTCAGACTTCATTCTATAAATCAAATAAATCAAATTTATTAACCTATATAGGCTTAAATACTCTATAACTACTTTTAAAAGGCTAAAACTACTCTTCATGGGCTAAGAATCGGATTTTAGCAGCTATCAACCTACTGCTCTCATTCAAGCAATTTGCATAGCCGGCTCTCAGCCATGTCAAAGCAGGGATTCGTGGCAAGATAACGAGTTTGGACAAAACTGTCCAAACTCGTTATCTTTTCGTTAGTCGACCTATTTCTTTGACTTCATCTGCGCTTGAAGTAACAAATGACTTAGATGCAGCTATAGAGTCTTTGGTTCTGCCAGACACCGCCATCGCGACTCTGTCGCCAAGCCAGGTAGAGAACATGAAGACAAATGTAGTGATAGCCAATGAAAACCTGGCCACGGCTGGGAACGCAATCAAAGGGACAGCACAGGCGCTCCATGCCATTAAGGAGGACGTAAAAAATAAAAATTGGGTAGCCTTGACGGAAAGCGATGCGCTGGAAATGACAGGCAGAGCAGCCAGGGACTTAGTGGCAGCTTACGAAAGCTGGCTGGCCACCGCGGACATACCGGAAAGTGCCTTAGCGAAAGTCAAGCCGAGAACTCTATTCAAGATTGGGAAAGCCGAGCCAGGTAAAAGAATCCAAGCAATCAATATGATTAAAAAGGATGCTGGCTTCACTGAGGGCGATCTAAATAAGATTATTGGAAATACAAGAAGGCCAATTCGAAAGCAGATTGAAAGCCTTAGAGTTCAGGCCGAATTAAAGGCTAAAAAGACTAAGGATAAAGATAAAGTTACAGCATATTTAAATCTTCTTATCGAAAATCTAAATCTAAAGGCGAAAGTCGAGGAGCTGGAAGAGCACCTCTCCAAGGCCAAAAAAGCTGGCTATTCGCTTATAACAATGACCAAGAGCAAAAAAAATCCGGACTAACTCATTCAATAGTTAGACAATGCAAAAACAATTACTCAATTCAATTCCATTATTCCCCAAGTTCGACTTGCAATTAGATCGACTTGAGGAACAATTGCAACAGAGACACTGCACTAAGCCTCTTAGCAGGTATCAAGTGGATTTATTTCCTCTAACCCAACTATCAAATCAGATTTCATGAGCAACTACTTTCCAAATCGAAATCCAGCCCAAGGTTTCTCTGTGACTTCTATTGCAAGTAAAGTCAAAGAAAGATTGGTCAATGATCCCTACAGGAACATTAAGCAGAAGGTGATGCTGAATAGAACTATTCCATCTTCAATTGAAAGTCATTGGGCTAATAGAACTTATGAAGAATATAAAGACGCTGCATAGAACATCTCCAATCCATCCTTAACTCCCAAAAATACTATGAATAAATCAGATGCTGCATTGGATGCCTTCTTAGATGACTGCTATGTAGATGAAGATCCTATTTGCAAAATAATTAAGCAACAGGGAATAGATAACTCCAAAAGCGAAAAAGGCTTAGAATTAGTAGCCTCACAGATAATCATAGGAATAATAGAAAAAGATAATCAAATGGCAGCTTAAAGTTCATCATTAATTAACTTTTTACCAGATTTATATGAAAATTTACCTATTGGGATTCTTATTAGCATTAAGCTTAATAAGCTCGTGTACCAATTTCTTTATCAGTAATGCCAATAAGGGTTTATTGAATCAAAATGCATATCTCAATCAGTCAAAAAAACATATTATTTACTGGTAAGTCAAATCATATACATACAAGAAGCTCATTGGTTTTGATTTTAGGCTTATCAGATTTAGGATTATAGTAAATAATTGAGAAATCATAAGCAGATTATTATCTATAGTTTTGGTAATAATTTAGCATTTGATTAGTTATATCTTCTATATTTGATGCAATATGGCATAACGAAATAGCAAAATCAAGAAAACTATAAATATAGCCTTAGTATTTAACACTTTTAGTAAGTAATATGCTTTAAATTCGATTAGAACTCTAAGATAAAGAATTTCTAGACATAATTATTTGCTAATTATCAAATATAATTTTTATATGCATTAAGTCTATTGTAGCTTTTAATATATGCCAATGACTGTTATTTTGTTTTAAATAGAAGGCTATATTGAATATCATTTTATATAGTAAATTTATTTATTTATGCATTAAATATCACTAATTCCCAGAGGAGAAAGATATGCTATAGGTTAAGCTAGTGGTTACAATTCTGCATACACAGGACACCATCTATTCCTAGGGCTATTTAAATAGCTATTAAAAGAAACTTTAAAGTCTCTTTTTTATTTACTTTAACCCTAATAGATAATATATTTTACAAATTGCAAATATCGTTGAGCTTATATTTACCATGCATAAATCAATGCCACTAAGTTATTATAAGAACTATTTTTAAAACTTATCTCAGTAGAAAATAGTTAGGGATCATAACTATATTTAGTATGGATTGATTACCTATATCTACTCTAGCCAAACCACTGTACAACCTGCTCCACCGTCACTCTGATCAGCATCAGTAACTTTTTCCACATAAGGCACTGTTTCCAACCAATTTCGCAAACCTCTCTTCAACTTACCCGTTCCAATACCATGAATCACCCATAAAGGTCCTACCTCTTTTCTCAAACATTCCTCAACAACAACTTCCGCTTCATGAACTCTCAGTCCGCGAACATCCACAGTATTGTGTGAGCTGCGTACAACTGAATTTCTACTATAAGAATTTCGAGATTGAACCTTGACTACGGTTTCAGGTTTACTCGGTTTACGGCCATCAAGACTCTCAATATCTGACAGCCCTACGGTGCTTCGAAAAACCCCACAAAGTACTGTCAGCTGTAAGCCATCTCCTGAAATAGCTAAAACCTCTCCCGCCTTAGCAAGGGCGATCAACCTTACATAATCTCCAACTTTAGGGGACCAAGCTCCATAATTCCGATGAATAGGCCCAGGTCGATGCTCAATCTCTATTTGACGCAACCTCTTACCTACTCGTCTAGCTGTTTCCCCATCAGCTCCTTTCTCGCGCAAGCTTCGAATCAAACTACTAACTTCCTTCTTGCCTTGTAGAGTTAAACGTTCAACTTCCCTACGTACTTGGTCTTTCATTTCTTTCGAATATCGACATTGTTCCTCCCATTGTCGAAGCAACTCATCATGCAATAGTTCGGTGCGTGCCAAAAGAAGAGCAGCATCTTCAGCAGCTGTTTGTTGTCGTTGCCGCTGTTGTTCTAAAGCTCTAATGACATGATCAACAGTCGGCAAATCGTTAAGGCCAATTGATTTCTGAGCTGAATCAAGAATCTCAGCGGCCAGGCCTAATCGCCTAGCAATTTCAAGAGCATTGCTTCTGCCAGGTATGCCCCAATGCAAATAATAAGTGGGTTTTAGTGTCTCAGTATCGAAACCAACCGATGCATTCTCAAATCTTTTATCACTATATTTTAGAGCCTTTAGCTCTCCAAAATGTGTTGTTGCAATAGTCAATCTTGCCTTGTCAGCCAAAGTTCGTAACAAAGCAATAGCGAGTGCAGTACCTTCAGCCGGATCTGTCCCTGCTCCTACTTCATCTAAAAGGACCAGCACTGGGCCGGGATCCTTGTCAACCACCGTAAGAATTCGTTTAATCCGCATGATATGACTACTAAAAGTTGAAAGGTTCTGCTCTAGGGATTGTTCATCACCGATATCGGCCAACACGTGAGAGCACCATGGAAAGGAAGGGGTATCAATACAAGGCAAAAATATTCCAACACGGGCCATTAAGACTGCTAAACCAACACTCTTAAGAGTGACCGTTTTACCACCAGTATTCGGCCCTGTTATAGCTACTACTTTGAGATTAGAGGGGACTTCGATAGTTACTGGAACGACAACACTTCCTTGATTTTGAATCTCTTGACAAACAAGGAGAGGGTGGCGAAGTCCCTTTAAAGAGAAAGGAGCATCACAATCTTCAACAAAGACTGGAGGAACGCCACCTAACCAATCACTAAAACGAGCACGTGCCAAAGCCAGGTCAAGCTTTAACATAACTTGTCCGAGATGCTCGATTGATGAGCTATGCACAGCAACATCGGCACTCCAATCAGCTAGTAAGCGATGCTCCTCTTTACAGATGTCGGATTCAATTGCAGCAATTCGATTACCCAAACCAATAATTAAATGAGGTTCCAAAAATACTGTGTTCCCTGAAGCAGAAGTGCTATGCACAACACCTTGGATCTGATCAATTGTTCCAACTTTCAAAGCTAAAACCGGTCTCCCATTGCGGTCACCTATCGCAGTATCTTGAATAATAGAAATATGCCTTCTTACCAGATCTTGGAGAATAGTACGGCGTTCAGAACGCATTGCCTGCCACTTCAAGCGTAATTCTCTAAGTTTTTGACTAGCTTGATCAGCTACACGACCTCCTTCTTCAAGGCCAAACCTCAGAATCTTTTCCAACTCAGGCAGTGTAACTAAATCAACAATTAAAGCTGATATAACAGGTCGAACTTGTGAGTTGTCAATCTGACGACGCAAGCGTCTGGCGGCAAGAAGAGTGTCTGCCACTTTGAGTAGTTCTTCTCCAGTGAGCACACCTCCTTTCACACAACGCGTCACAATGTCTGCCAAGTCATATATGCCCTGAAAATTGAGGCCACCATCAATGAAGGCATCCAACTCACCTATTTCTATAGTTTCATCCAACCGCTGACGACTAGTAGCCAAGTCCATCGGTAATGAAAGACTTTTGCATTCACTAAAACCTTGCGATGTACTCGCAAATGTAGCGACATATTCACAAAGCCTTGGCCACTCCAATAAATCAAGCGTCTCCTGAAGAGCAACATCTGCAGCTGATTTAGCTGATTCAGTAACTGTGGAACTCATTCCAAAGATTTTTTTATTTGATCCCGATTGCCAGTAATGCCATTAGGAGGTTGATACAGCATTTCCAGCCAATTTCCATCGGGATCTCTGAGGTAAAAAGAGGCTGTCCCATCTCGATGATCATGCAATGTTCCGACCTGAACGCCTTGTTCATTAAGTTGACTGTGAATATTTTCCACTTCGGCACGATCATGAAAATGAAATGCAAAATGAGGTCCAGCAGCTTTATAATTAGGACCCAAAAGAGCTAATCCATCTTTACTAGAACCAGCCTCTAAATAACACCAATCATTATCATCCCACAGAAGATTCATTCCAAGATTCATATAAAAAGATTTAGCCCGTTCAATATCTTCAACACGAATAGCAATATGACCAAGTCGACGCACATTAATGCTATTTTGTTGTGAGTTTTGATTTACCATTATTCTAAGTTACCCAAACCATATGCTCTAAATATATCTAACTTTTACTCGTCTTTGAATAAATTCTGATGAAATATATAACGTCAGTAGCTTTCATTTTTCTCTTAACCAACTTGCGGCATCACAAGCATGATATGTAAGTATCAAATCAGCTCCTGCTCTTTTAAAACTCAACAAAGTTTCTAAGACAACTGCTTCCTCTTCTATCCAACCCTTTTCTGCAGCTGCTTTTACCATCGCATATTCACCACTTACATTGTAGGCAGCTATAGGCAACTCAGATTCCTTCCTTAAACGATAGATAATGTCCAAATATGCAAGGCCTGGCTTAACCATCAAAATATCTGCTCCCTCTTGCTCATCAAGCTGAGCTTCCGTTATAGCCTCCCGAGCATTTGCTGGATTCATTTGATATGTGCTCTTATCTTTTGGGATAGGTTTTGTCGATGTTGCTCGTGGCGCAGAGTCCAAAGCTTCTCTAAAAGGACCGTAATAAGCAGAAGAATATTTTGCTGTATAGCTAATTATGCCTACATGCTCAAACCCTTCTTCATCAAGTGCTTCCCTAATCGCTCCGACCCGACCATCCATCATGTCACTAGGGCCAATCAAGTCAGCCCCTGCTTGAGCCTGAGTAACAGCTTGCCGACAAAGAAACTCAATAGTCTCATCATTCAAAACAACTCCCTGGGAACTCACAATCCCATCATGACCATCACATGAATAAGGGTCTAAAGCCACATCAGTCATGACAGTCATATCTGGAAGCTCTTTCTTTAAACGCGTTATTGCTCGAGGGATTAAGCCATCTGGGTTGAAACACTCTGCCCCATCCTCAGTTTTTAAAGGTTCATCCACCTTTGGGAAAAGGACTACACATCTAATGCCTAGTTGCCAAGCTCTCTCTACTTCTGCAATCAAATTATCCAAGTCCCATCGATTGGCTCCAGGCATGGCTCGAATGGGCTCAATATCAACCCCCTCATGAACAAATAATGGATAAATAAAATCAGTTGGATGAAGACTATGCTCTTGAACCAAGCTCCTGAGTGAGGAGCTACGACGTAACCTGCGAGGGCGATAAGTAAGATCCATCAGGACCAAGAAGAAATTTTGAAGATGGTGAGTAAGAGTTTATAGAGATGCTGACTTTAACCAAGATTTACGGGGATCATTGCAACGGATTCGTTGAAGATCCTTCAAGAGTTTCAACTCTTCGACACTCCAATCATCAGGCAAAGTTATCTGTAGTGAGAAGATCAAATCTCCTCTCCCTCCAGTTTTAGGCCACCCTTTCCCTTTTAATCTAAGACTCCTTCCTGGAGCAGTCCCCCTAGGAATATTGACTTGAGCCTCCCCATCAGGTGTCATAACTGTTACAAAAGCTCCTAAAGCTAATTCATCCAAAGAGACAGGCAGATCTGCGCACAACTGATCACCATCCAGTCTCCAAATTGCGTGAGGTTGAACTTCTATATTTAGATAAAGATCTCCTCTCCTTCCAGTACCAGGCTGCCAATTCCCTTTCCCCCTTAGTCTTAGACGAGACCCAGACTTTATGCCTTTTGGGACAACAACCTGTACACGTTCTTGATTCACTGAAAGAGTTCGCTCAGTCCCTTTAAACGCCTCTGAAAAGCTTATTTTGAGTGTTGTTTCAGCATCCAGATTTGGGGAGCTCTTTGCTTGATTTGCAGAAAATGGGTTACCAGCAGGTCCTCTCCCTGAATACATAGATACCCCTCTACTGCCTCCAAACCGTCCTAAAAGATCATTCACAAAATCATCGAAATTTCCGTAACCACCAAAATCAAAGTCCAATCCTGCTCCTACAGGACTAGCACCTCCCATTCCACTATTTTGATTCCAATATTGACCAAACTGCTCATACCTTCGACGTTTCTCAGGATCTGATAAGACTTCATAAGCCTCACTTATCTCCTTAAATCTTGCCTCTGCATCTTTGTTACCAGGATTAACATCAGGATGATGCTGCCTGGCAAGTTTTCTAAAGGCTGACTTAATAGATTCCGCACTTGCATTCCGCTCAACTCCAAGGACCTTGAAGTAATCACGGTAACCACTAGCAGCCATGAACAATCTTTTCCTCTACAACCCTTTTTTCAAGTCTCTCAGTTGATCTCCTTCAGCAGTGCTCAAGAAATGGAGGGAAGCCCGAACGCTAAACAACTGAATCGAAGCTTATAAAACCTATTTCATAGAGATGCTTAATTAGTAACCTAAAAAAATAAATAATAGCTTGACTTTCGCAAGACGTCAAGCTATTACTTATTTTTTTGGTTAAGCTCGTATAAATATCAAAAAAAAAAGTTTGGGAATCCAGCCCTTTAACAGATAACCTTAATTCAAGTGAAGTTGGACGTACCCAGTGGCTTTCATCAATGGATTTCACCTCCGCAATATTAGGGGTGATGTTCTAGGGGGACTAACAGCAGCAGTTGTTGCCTTACCGCTAGCTCTGGCTTTTGGCGAAGCCGCTCTTGGAGATGGAGGAGCTATCTATGGGCTTTATGGAGCAGTCATTGTTGGTTTTTTAGCTGCTCTCTTTGGAGGAACACCCGCACAAGTAAGTGGTCCTACTGGCCCAATGAGCGTAACCGTGGCTGGCGTAATAGCCAGTCTCGCGGCTGTAGGAGTCAGCCCAGATCTAGGTGCAGGAGAGATTTTGCCAATGGTAATGGCAGCAGTAGTTCTAGGGGGACTCTTCCAAATTCTTTTTGGATTACTGAAACTGGGTAAATACATCACATTAGTTCCTTACTCTGTTGTCTCAGGCTTCATGTCAGGAATAGGCGTAATTATTATCACACTGCAATTAGGACCTTTACTAGGCATCACTACAGGTGGAGGTGTCATTGAATCTGTAAACAGACTAATTAATAATTTCGAACCAAATACCGCCGCAATATCAGTGAGCATAATGACTCTTGCAATAGTTTTTCTAACACCTAGAAAAATCAGTCAATGGATACCTTCTCCACTTCTTGCATTATTGATAGTCACTCCACTATCTGTCTTCCTATTTAATGATGCGGGACTAATTGAAAAAGGTGTTACACCGATTCCCCGAATTGGACAAATTCCAGAGGGAGGGTTGACTTTTTCTATTCCTAATCTTCAAGATAATCTTCCTTTAATCATTCAAGCAGGTCTAGTTTTAGCTGTTCTTGGCGCAATTGATTCGCTATTAACATCTCTTGTTGCAGATAATATTTCCCAGACTCGTCACAATTCAGATAGAGAACTTATAGGTCAAGGAATAGGGAATAGTGTCGCAGGTTTATTTAATGGGCTTCCTGGTGCGGGAGCAACAATGAGAACAGTAATCAATGTCAAGTCTGGAGGATCTACACCAATCTCCGGAATGGTTCACTCAATAGTTTTGCTCCTTGTTTTATTAGGTGCAGGCTCACTTGCTGCAGAAATTCCTAAGGCTTTATTAGCAGGAATTCTCATCAAAGTCGGACTAGACATCATTGACTGGGGTTTCCTTAGAAGAGCACATCGTCTATCTCTAAAAACTGCAGCAGTGATGTATGGGGTGCTTTTGATGACAGTTTTATGGGATCTAATCTCTGCTGTTTTAGTAGGGGTCTTTATTGCCAATATGCTCACTATTGATTCAATTACTCAAACCCAATTAGAGGGAATGGATGCTGACAATCCATTGGCAGATCCAACAGGAAGTGATTTTTGCGATTCCCCCATTCCTGCTGATGAACAAGCTTTATTAGATCAATGCTCAGGAGAAGCAATGCTTTTTAGATTGCGTGGTCCAATGAGCTTTGGAGCAGCAAAAGGTATTAGTGAAAGAATGATGCTAGTTAGAAATTACAAAGTTCTTATTCTTGACATCACCGATGTGCCTCGACTAGGGGTAACTGCCACACTTGCAATTGAAGAGATGGTTGAAGAAGCAAAAGCTAATTCAAGAGTTGCTTTAGTTGCAGGAGCAAGTGGAAAAGTAAAAGATCGTCTAGCTAGATTTGGTATTGAGTGTATCCGGGCAACCAGAAAAGAGGCACTAGAAGAAGCATCAAAACTCATAAAAAGCACATAGCTATCACCAAAGAACTAGAAATTTTTTATAGACAAGCATATGAATACAAGCCTCATTCTTGAAAATGTTTTAAGCCCTCCTATTCTTTTCTTCTTTTTAGGAGCATTGGCTGTTCTACTTAAATCTGATCTTGAAATTCCTGCTCCACTGCCAAAGTTATTTTCACTATATCTTCTATTAGCTATTGGTTTTAAAGGCGGGTTGGAGCTACAAAATAGTAATCTAAGTGGTCCTCTAGTACCTACTATTTTGGCGGCAATATTTATGTCGCTATTAATACCAATTATCTGTTTTTTCATCTTAAGGCTAAAGCTTAATGTCTTCAACTCTGCTGCTATAGCAGCAGCTTATGGATCCATTAGTGCAGTTACATTCATCACCGCTGAAAGCTTTTTATCCAATCAAAATATCCCATTTGATGGATTTATGGTGGCTGCATTAGCAATGATGGAGTCACCGGCCATTATAGTTGGACTTTTATTAGTGAAAGTTGCAGGCCCAAAAGAGAGGCCAAAAGAGAGACAGATGAAATGGCTAGAAATACTACATGAGTCTCTATTAAATAGTTCTGTTTACTTGCTATTAGGTAGTTTATTAATCGGATTTCTTACGGCTGCATTTAATCCTTCTGGAGTCACAAAAATGCAACCCTTTACAGGAAGTTTATTCTATGGAGTCGAATGCTTTTTCCTATTAGATATGGGCATTGTGGCACTCCAAAGGCTACCTGCTCTAAAAAAAGCTGGTTCATTCCTCATTGCTTTCGCCGTCTTCATGCCAGTATTTAATGCCTTAATTGGCATATTTGTTGCCAAAGCCCTAAATCTAGGGCCAGGGAATGCACTTCTATTTGTTGTCTTGTGCGCAAGTGCTTCCTATCTCGCTGTTCCCACTGCCATGAGAATGACTGTACCAGAAGCAAAGGCAAGCTTTTATATATCAACTACACTTGGTCTAACTTTCCCTTTTAATATAGTTATAGGCATTCCTATATATATGGGTTTAGTTAATCACTTTATTCCAATAACGAACTAATATATCAAAAAAGCATGAAACGTCTAGACTTAATCTTTAGTGAAAGGGAATTAGATCAAATTATTAAATGCCTTGAATCAGCTGATGTGCCTGGTTATACAGTTATGAAGCATGTCACTGGGCGGGGACCAGAAAGGATTGTGTCTGAAGATATGGAGTTCACTGGCTTTGGAGCCAATGCACATGTACTTGTATTTTGTAACGAAGAGACCTTAAAGAGGATTGGGCCAAAAGTAAAGCCAATTCTAAATTATTATGGTGGAGTTGCATATACCTCAGAAGCATCTTCCCTGTAATTTTTAAAAAGCCGTGTGATAAATTTAAAAAATTAAATAGGACATTTAATCAAAATTGATACTTAATAAATAGCAAAATATTTACTACGCATGTACCCAATCTACACGTATTGATTTCCTACTATTTAGATACCTATCTATAGCCATTGCAGCGATACAGCCATCTGATGCCGCAACAACTGCTTGTTTAAAAGGAGTATTTCGGATGTCACCTATTGCCCAAACCCCTTCAATAGTTGTTGACATAAAGTCATCAACTACAACTCCTCCATCATCTTTTAAAGCAACTTGGTCACCAAGAAAATCAGTAATTGGTTTTGAACCACTCATATAAACAAAAACCCCTTCCAAAGAAAGTAATTGATGATTTTCACTAGAACTATTTTTCACTTTTACTCCTGTCACACCACTTTCATTCCCATCGATCTCCAAAAGTCTTGTTCTACTCCAGTGTTGAACATTAGATTGAGAAATTAAATCTTGTGCATCCAAATCCTCCGACTTTGGGTCACTGGAAGTAATCCAATGCACTTTGGAAGCAAACTTTGTAAGGACCTTTGCTTCCTCAACCGCTTCCTTATTAGAGCCAATTACAGCCACTTCCCGGCCTTTATAAAATGCACCATCACAAGTTGCACAATAACTAACACCTCGCCCCAAGAAATCAGCCTCTCCTTTAAAAGAAGCTGGTCTCCCCATTGCACCACTAGCCAGTACTAAAGCACGAGCCTTGAATGTCCCTTCAGGCGTATAAACAGTTTTCCAATCTCCCTGAACATCAACACCAAAAACCTGGGCTCTACGATAATCAGCTCCAAACTCAACAGCCTGATCACGCATCAAGGTTAGTAAGGCATCTCCACTCATTTCAGTGGACACTCCAGGATAGTTAGCAATTTGATGAGTAATTGCCAAAGCTCCTACAGCAGGATTCTTATCAAGAATAATTGTCTTCAAGTCTGCTCTTGAGGCATAAAGAGCACAGGTACATCCTGCGGGTCCACCCCCAATGATCACAATGTCAGCTTCTATGGTTTCCAAGGGTCAGTGCTCTCCTTCGAAGGCTTGCTTCTGTCTTTAAAAGCAGCATATGAAACTAAGGGAGAAAGTGCATTAAAAAATCAGACTTATCTATGTGTTTAGTTTCATTAGTTATTTTGAAAGGCTAAAAAACGGTACTCAATGATCAAAGCCTGAAGTACTGATCCGAAAAATCCTGGGGCCGCACCACAAAATCTCAACAAGCAGGTATCTTCAGAGGAAGACCAGGCAATTAATGAATGCAAAAAAAAGCTCTAGGAAGCTTTACACCTTTTGGATTGGACCTCTATTGGTGGGAAGCTGTTTAGCTACTGGTTATGAAGCCACTCATAGGTTCATGGTCTTAAGAAGCACCTGGAAAGCTGCTGAAGTTGAATTGTTAGAAAATCGCAGGGATGTTACTAAAAAAAAGCTGAAAAAAAATTTCTCTGAATCTATTAAGTCCTTACAAAGTCCCAAAAACCCACAATCGAAGAATTCTCAAAAAAAATACCAACAAAATCTTGCTCAGCTGCAAGATAAAGAAATGCAAAAACTCTTACATACTCTAAAAACAAGCTTGAAAGGTCCTCACAAGCAGAAAAAAGGAACTCAAAGTAAAAATCTAAATCTCTCTGATACAAAGGTCCTTTTAGAAGAAACAACTTTTGATGAGCTTTTTAAAACACTCCCTAGTCAATAAGCACACTTCCACTACCAAGGTTTCTTTGATCAGATATGGTTAAAAAATGGTTTCCTCTGAAAAGCTACTTCAAGCAACACTGAATCGTTTAAGTGTTCGACTAAGCGACAAACTCATAGATTCTATAAATAAGCTGACAGAAGTCTTTAAATCGACACCAGAGAAAGTTCGTACAGAATGGGAGCTTTTCCAAGATGAAGTCTTTGAAGAGGCAGAGCGTTTAGAAAAAGAATCAAATGAAGTCAAGTCCGAAACGACCAAAGCAGAAGCTAAAAATTCTGGTCTTGCCACTCCCCAAGAAAAAATTACTCAGATTAGAGAGAAAATAGACAAGATTAGCAACAATTTAGAGGGGAAATATTGATGGCTTTATCAAGGAGCCTCGAGCCCCTTCGCCGGATTTTCCGTGCATTTTACATTTGGAAAACAGTCATTTCGCTACTGGTTCTACTTTGGTGGGATGCACGAAAATGGACTTATATCGGTGGAAAATCTAATCAAAAGAAGCAATATCGGCAAAGTATTAGGGCGAAATGGCTGACCAAAAAATTAGTTGGGCTAGGAGCTGCATTTATCAAGCTTGGTCAACTTCTTTCAGCGCGTCCAGACATACTGCCATCTCATTGGGTACTTGAACTTGCTGATTTACAAGACAAAGTTCCTTCTTTTGATTTCCCAACAGCGCAGGCAATTATCAAGCAAGAACTAGGTGTCAAAAGCAATGAGGTAATGGATCTAGATGAGCAGCCTTTAGGTGCTGCTTCACTTGCACAAGTCCATCGTGCTCGCTTAAGGAATGGTCGCGAGGTTGTTTTAAAAATCCAACGTCCTGGCCTTGAAAATTTATTTCGTCTTGATCTAGAAGTAATGCAACAAGTGGCCGCACTTCTCCAGCGCCACCCTACTTGGAGCACTGGTCGTGATTTTATTGGCATTGCAAAAGAATGTAAAAAGGTATTACTTAAGGAACTAGATTTCCGATTAGAAGCTCAATATGCGGCCAGATTCCGCCAACAATTTTTAAATCATCCAAAAATACTTATACCAAGAGTTATTTGGGAATTAAGTACACAAAAAATTCTTTGTCTCGACTACATCCCAGGTATTAAAGTAACTGATAAAGATTCATTAATTAACAACGGAATAGATCCTTCTTCAGTGGCAGAAATTGGAGCAAATAGTTATTTAAAACAACTTGTCGAATTTGGTTTTTTTCATGCTGATCCTCATCCAGGAAACTTAGCTGTAGCTAAGAATGGAGCATTGATTTATTACGACTTTGGAATGATGGGTTTAATTTCGAATAGCCTTCGAAACAGACTTGGTTCCATTGTTACTGCCGCAGCCACAAAAAATGCGACGCTGCTCGTTACAGAATTGCAATCTGCTGGATTAATTGCATCGGGTATTGAAATAGGACCTGTTCGGCGTTTAGTAAGAGTGATGCTGAAAGAAGCCTTGACGCCTCCATTCAGTCCCAATGTAATCAAAAAGCTTTCAGGGGATTTATACGACCTGGTTTATGGAAAACCTTTTCGGCTTCCTCCAGAATTAATTTTTGTCATGAGAGCTCTATCCACTTTCGAGGGAGTAGGACGAACTCTTGACCCAGGATTTAATTTGATGGATATAGCCAAGCCATACCTTCTCCCACTTATGACATCTAGCAACTCAAGTCCAAATGACCTAATCAATGAACTTGGCCGACAAGTTGGGGCATTAGGCAGCAAAGCTGTGTCTCTTCCTAAGCGTTTAGACGAAAGTTTAGAAAGGTTGGAACAAGGTGATTTACAACTGCAAATTCGAATAGGCGAATCAGATAGACAATTGCGCAGAATGATTAATGCGCAGCATGCAATTGGGCAGTCAATATTGCTGGGTTGTCTTGGAATCAGTGCAGCGCTTTTAGGTTCTAGTGATCAAGCAAAACTATCCCTAATACCAATCTGTGCAGCTGCCCCAGTTGCAATTGGTTGGTTAAAACTGCAACTAAAAATAAAACGTGAAGCTCGAATAGAAAAAGTCCCAGGAGCAATGAGATAATCACATAAAAATTAAACCTAATTAATTAGTTTACTTCTCACTGTTTCTACCTCTAGGACCTAGATCTACAGCACCTGCATATACAGCCTGGCCCATTAATTCATCTTCTATACGAAGTAATTGATTATATTTAGCAACTCGTTCACTACGACTTAATGATCCTGTTTTTATTTGGCCAGATCGTGTTGCGACCGCAAGGTCAGCAATAGTGGTATCTTCAGTTTCACCACTCCGATGACTTATAACACTTGTGTATCCAGATCGATGAGCTAAATCTATAGCCTCCAAAGTTTCTGTCAATGACCCTATTTGATTAACCTTGATTAAAATCGAATTTGCCACATGACTGTCTATACCTTGCTTCAGGCGTCGCGAATTAGTTACAAACAAATCATCACCAACTAATTGAACTTTTTTTCCCAACTCTTTTGTAAGTACAGCCCAACCGTCCCAATCATCCTCAGCCAATCCATCTTCAATTGAAATAATGGGATAACTATCTACCAACTTTACAAGTTCCCCAACCATTTCTCTACTGTTAAATTTACTGCCACCATAAATATAAAAACCATCCTGAAAAAACTCTGTACTAGCAACATCTAATGCTAAAGAAATTTGATCTCCAGGTATAAACCCCGCCTTTTCTATGGATTGAACTAATAAATCTCCGGCTGCTTGATTACTTGCCAAATCAGGGGCAAAGCCACCTTCATCTCCAACGGCAGTGGATAAACCTTTGTCATTTAAAAGGCCTTGAAGTGTATGAAATACTTCTGCTCCCATTCTTAAAGCCTCTCGAAAACTAGTCGCCCCATGAGGCACAAGCATAAATTCCTGAAAATCAAGATTATTAGCAGCATGTGCACCTCCATTAATCACATTCATCAATGGAACTGGCAAAAGGCTAGCCATAGGTCCACCTAAGTATCGATATAAAGGCAAACCAAGCCCATTAGCTGCCGCCCTAGCACAAGCAAGACTGACAGCCAAAATTGAATTAGCCCCTAAGGAAGTCTTATTTGAAGTCCCATCAAGTTCCAACATTGATGAATCAATATTGGACTGGTCAAGAACTGATAATCCGCACAGGGCAGGTGCAATCCGTTCTTCAATATGTGCCACTGATTTTGTAACACCCTTACCAAAATAGCGATCACCACCATCTCTCATTTCGTGGGCTTCATGTGCGCCAGTACTAGCCCCGCTGGGAACTATTGCCCGACCAGATAACCCTCCTTCAAGGATGACTTCGGCTTCGACAGTGGGGTTTCCCCGAGAGTCCAGCACTTCCCTGGCGACAATGGTATCTATGACAAGGTCTAAAGAATCAATCACGTTAGCTAGAGGGGATAATTGAAATCCTATGGGTCTCCCCATAAGTTGGCTTTCAGTTGTTTTGCACTCCTGCTATTTCAGCACGTCATGAAAGCGGAATCATTACCCAAAATGAGTCATTGTGTGATTTTAATGATCAAAAACAATGCGAATACTCCATACCATGTTGCGGGTTGGTGACCTAAATGAATCTCTGAAATTTTATATAGATGTACTTGGTATGAGGCTTTTGCGTCGTAAGGATTACTCTTCAGGGCGTTTTACTCTTGCTTTTGTTGGTTATGGAGAAGAGAGTGACAATACAGTCATAGAACTAACCCACAATTGGGACATCGATCATTATGAGATTGGAGAAGGTTATGGTCACATTGCAGTGGGAGTCGAAAATATTTCCTCAACTTGCAAAAGAATCAAACAAGCTGGAGGGCGTGTTGTCAGAGAACCAGGGCCCATGAAACATGGGAGCACAATAATTGCGTTCATCGAAGATCCTGATGGCTACAAGATAGAGCTAATTGAAATTCCTTCGAGTCATAATCCAAGATGAGTCTTATGCAATCCGAATCTCTCAACAACAATTCTATAAAAGGGAGTTTAACTACTAATCCCGATCTTTTCAGCAATGAATCATGGAATTTGCTATTAGACAGTCAAGATGCTGCAAGAAGATGGAGGCATGGGCATCTAGATGTTGAGCACTTGCTACACGTTCTCTTTAGTGAACGAACTTACAAAAAAAAATTTATTGACTCTCTCTCAATTAATCAAGCAGTCTTTATCGACCGTCTAGAAGGTTTTCTTGCTGACCAGCCACTAGCACGTGGAGATCAGCTAATCATTGGTGATGATCTGGAAGATCTTCTTGAAAATGCCGACCATTTCCGTAGCAGCTGGGGTTCTCAACTGATAGAAATTTCACACATGCTTCTTGCACTTGGGAAGGACCAACGCATAGGAGCACAATTATTGGAAGAGACTGGGCTTCCCAGTGAAAAACTTGAAGTTGAATTACAACGTTCTCCTATTCGAAAATCTGATAACTCAGAACAACCAACAAAGCAATACAAAGCATTCAATTCAGATTCGTCGTCATTCAGATCAAAACAAATTTCGAATGATGCTTTATCAAGCTCAAATTCCTTAGTCAGCCCAGAAGTTAAGCCGCCAATTACAAACGATGATTTAGAGCTACAAAAAGAGCCACAAGCGCTTGACGCCTATGGACGTGACCTTACTGCCGCTGCAAAATCTGGAGAATTAGATCCTGTGATTGGTAGAGAGGCAGAGATTAGAAATCTAATTAAAGTTCTATCACGTAAAGGAAAAAATAATCCTGTTTTAATTGGTGCTCCAGGTGTAGGAAAAACAGCTATTGCAGAGCTATTAGCTCAACGCATAGTTAATGATGAAGTGCCTGAAGCATTAAAAGGTTTACGCCTAATAGCACTTGATTTAGGTGCCTTAATTGCCGGTGCAAAGTTTCGCGGTCAATTCGAAGAACGATTTCGCGCTGTCTTGGCTGAATCAAGTGATCCTGATGCAGGTGTGGTTCTATTTATTGATGAATTACATTCCGTTATAAGCACAGATCGTACTAACGCTGATGCAGCCAACTTACTAAAGCCTTTTCTCGCGAAAGGTGATATTAGATGTATTGGAGCGACAACCCCAGAAAACTACAGAAGAACTGTTGAAAAGGACCCTGCTCTGAATCGTCGTTTTCAACAAGTACTTATCAAAGAACCAAATCTTGATATGAGCATAGAAATTCTTAGAGGCCTAAAAGAAAGGTATGAGCTTCATCATGGAGTGAAAATTAGTGATGAAGCTATAACGACTGCGAATCGATTAGCAGATAGATATATCAGTGATAGGTGTCTTCCTGATAAAGCAATTGATCTAATAGATGAAGCATCAGCCCAACTTAAGATTGAAGCAACTTCTAAACCTCAAATCATTGAAGAAACAGAGGCGAAACTGAAAAAAATTGATCTTAAATTACTTTCTACAAATCAATCAACTGAAAAAGATAATAGGCATTTACAAAAAGATCGGGACATTACCGCAAGACGTCTTAATGAATTAAACAAATGTTGGGATAAAGAACTTTCACAGTTAAGAGCCTTAAGAGATTTACTTCAAGATGAGGAGGAATTGCAAAAAGCAATTGCATATTCTGAAAGCATTGGAGATCTAGAAGAAGCAGCTAGATTGCAATATGACCAACTACGAAATGTACAAAAACACAGAGAAGATATAGAAAATTCTATTTTTGAAGCACAGTCTTCCGGCAAAGCACTACTCAAAGATCAAGTTGAAGCAGAGGATATTGCTGATGTAGTTGCTCGTTGGACAGGAATACCTGTCCAACGAGTTCTTGCAGGGGAAAGACAAAAGCTTTTGAATTTAGAAAAGGAACTAGGCGAGCGCGTCATAGGGCAATCCAAAGCTGTGCAAGCCGTATCTGCTGCTATTCGAAGAGCCCGGGCAGGAATGAAAGATCCCCGTCGACCTGTTGGTTCTTTTTTATTTTTAGGTCCAACAGGAGTAGGCAAAACAGAACTAGCCAAAACCCTTGCAGCTTCTTTATTTGACGACGAAGAAGCACTTGTTCGACTTGATATGAGTGAGTTCATGGAAAGAAATGCAGTTGCTCGTCTTCTTGGAGCTCCTCCGGGATATGTGGGCTATGAAGAAGGTGGTCAACTCACTGAAGCAGTAAGACATAGACCATATGCAGTTTTGCTATTAGATGAACTGGAAAAAGCTCATCCAGATGTATTCAATGTTTTACTGCAAGTGCTTGATGACGGAAGACTAACTGACTCTCAAGGTCGCACTATTGACTTTCGCCATACAGTAATTGTGATGACCACTAATCTTGCTAGTCGAGCAATTTTAGATAAAGCAAAATTATCTCAAGAAAAAGAACAAAAAGAAGAAGAGTTAGAAGAAAAACTTGCTCAAAAAATTGATCAAGCCTTAAATCAAAGATTTCGTCCTGAGTTTCTAAACCGAATTGATGAGGTAATTAGATTTCGACCTTTGCAGCCCAAAGACCTTCAACAAATTATCAAGCTATATCTTGAAGAATTAAGTAATCTTTTAAAAGAGCAGAAGCTTGAATTGCGGGTGGATCAATCAACAATTGAACGATTGGCATTACAAGGATATGAACCTGAATATGGAGCAAGGCCGTTAAGACGTGTATTAAGGCGAAAACTAGAAAACCCTCTTGCAACTAGGATGTTACAGGAAGAATTCAAAGATGTTAGTACTATCAGAGTCTCTACTGCAGATAATGAATTGGATTCACTAATGTTTTTTGGAGAAAACTAACAAGTATCCAGTAATATGTCAGGTTGTCACCTAGTGCATTACATCATGCACAGGCATCAGCCCACGGCTTTTTCTCGTGACAGTCCCACCACCACAAGAGATCACAGAATCAACCAAAGCTTCTGATGGGGTAGAACCCAAAAGAAATCAAGGTTTTCTTCCTGCAACTCTTGACGAATTAAAACTAGTTGTCTGGCCAAGTCGTCAACAACTTTTCAGCGAATCAATTGCTGTAATTCTTATGGTGACCCTTTCGGCAGCAGCAATTGCAGCTGTAAGCCGTTTTTATGGATGGGGAGCAGCTCAAATTTTCCGTTGACTTAAAAGTCAACGAAATCACTTTCAAAACTTCTACTTCACTCAAATACCCAGTGTCAGAGTTCAGTCCCACACCACAAGATCAAAACAAGGTGCTGGATCTGCCTGCTCCAAATCATGGAGAGGAAAATGCGGTTCAAACACCCTCCATAGCAAAAACAAGCATCGCAAGGTGGTATGCAGTTCAGGTAGCCTCAAGTTGTGAAAAAAAAGTAAAAGCAACGCTCGAACAACGTGCTGTCACACTTGGAGTAAGCAACCGAATATTAGAAATTGAAATTCCACAAACCCCTGCAGTTAAATTGAAAAAAGATGGGAGCCGTCAAGCAACTGAAGAAAAGGTATTTCCTGGCTATGTACTAGTCCGGATGGTTTTAGATGAAGACACAATGATGGCGGTCAGGAGCACACCCAACGTTATTAATTTCGTAGGTGCTGAAGACAGACGTGCCACAGGAAAATCCCGTGGACATATAAAACCAAGGCCTCTTAGCAGCCAAGAAGTAGATAGGATTTTCAAACGAGCTGCGGAGAAGAAAACAGTTGTCAAGCTTGATCTTGCCGAAGGTGATCAAATTATTGTCACCTCAGGGCCTTTTAAAGACTTCCAAGGAGAAGTTATAGAAGTTTCTGGAGAACGCAGCAAGCTAAAAGCCCTCCTTTCCATTTTTGGTAGAGAGACCCCGGTTGAGCTTGAGTTTTCTCAAATCAACAAACAAAACTAAATCCATCATGGCCACCTCCCTGTGGAGGGTGGCCTAAGGGGTGGTTTTTCCACCTCATGCACACCTTTCTTTAGTATGAGTGAAGGTGATCCACAGTCTTCCAATTCCACTCGCCGATGGCCAAGAAAGTCGTAGCTGTGATCAAGTTGGCCCTACAGGCCGGCAAAGCAAATCCCGCCCCACCAGTTGGTCCTGCCCTAGGTCAACATGGTGTAAACATTATGGCGTTCTGCAAGGAATACAACGCTAAAACTCAAGATAAAGCAGGATTTGTGATCCCTGTTGAAATTTCGGTTTTCGAAGATCGAAGTTTTTCTTTCATCACCAAAACGCCACCAGCATCAGTCCTAATAACCAAAGCTGCCGGGATTGAAAAAGGTTCAGGTGATTCGGCGAAAGGCAATGTAGGGGCTATTAGTAGAGCCCAGCTGGAAGAGATCGCTAAAACTAAACTGCCTGATTTGAATTGCTCTAACGTTGAATCTGCAATGCGAGTTATCGAGGGAACCGCTAGGAATATGGGTGTTTCAATCAAGGACTGAGTCGCATTTATAATTAATTCAAACCAAACTTTTCATCCATCACAGGGGGAGACATATTTTTTGTCGACTGCACCCCACTTCCATCATGACTAAATCTTCAAAACGAATAACCAAGCTCGCCTCGAAGGTCGAGGATAGAGCCTATGCTCCTCTAGAAGCAATCCAACTAGTCAAAGCAAATGCAAACGCCAAGTTTGACGAAACTATTGAGGCCCATGCCCGGTTAGGAATAGATCCTAAATACACTGACCAGCAACTGCGCACAACAGTTGCTCTGCCACAAGGAAGTGGGCAAACAATTCGAATTGCTGTAATCGCTAGGGGTGAAAAAGTTGCAGAAGCTAAGACAGCAGGAGCCGAGATAGCCGGTGAGGAAGATCTAGTTGAAACGATTAATAAAGGGGAAATGAATTTTGACTTGCTAATAGCAACCCCTGACATGATGCCGAAGGTAGCCAAACTAGGCAGAGTGCTCGGTCCAAGAGGACTTATGCCCAATCCAAAAGCAGGCACAGTAACCACTGAACTTACAAATGCAATACAAGAATTTAAAGCAGGAAAACTAGAGTTCCGAGCTGATAGAGCTGGAATAGTTCATGTGCGCTTCGGTAAAGCAAGTTTTTCTGCGGAAGCACTACTCGAAAACTTAAAAACATTACAAGAAGCTATTGACCGCAACAAACCTAGTGGAGCAAAAGGGCGTTATTGGAAAAGCCTATATGTGACTTCAACAATGGGACCATCTGTAGAAATTGATCCCAGTGCATTACAAGACATAGAAATAGAAAGCTGACGATCTTGATGTATGGTTAATAGCTGGCGAAAGCCAACGGGCAGGCGCCCGGCCAAAGACAGTAGGTTGCAATTTACTTAATGCTTTAGCAGTAAGTAAAACATTTGCATAATTCCTGCCGAGGAATGCGCCAAGATTTTCCTACTTTCAAGGATTGAATCAGCAGCCGCCTCGTCTCTCTAAAAGAGAAACTGTTTCGGTCGCGTGTCCAGCTTCTTCCCCCGATTCGATCCAATCCCTATGGGCCGCACGCTGGAGAGCAAAAAACAAATCGTCGAAGAGCTCAAAGGCCTTCTCGGCGAGGCTGAAATGGCATTAGTTCTGAACTATCAGGGCTTATCCATCAAAGAGATGTCCGATCTGCGTGAACGTCTTCAACCCAGTAATGGTGTTTGCAAGGTAACTAAAAATACCTTGATGCGACACGCAATTGATGGAAATGGTGCCTGGACCAATCTCGAATCCTTACTGACTGGCACTAATGCATTTGTCCTTGTCAAAGGCGATGTTGGAAGTGCCCTTAAAGCCATTCAAGGCTTTCAGAAGGACACCAAAAAATCTGAGACCAAGGGCGGTCTTTATGAAGGCAAGCTACTTTCTCAAGATGAAATCAAAGCGATTGCCAGCCTTCCTAGCAAGGAAGTCCTTTTGGCACAGATTGCTGGTGCACTAAACGCCATTGCTACCAAGGTGGCTGTTGGAGTTAACGAGGTTCCTTCTGGCCTGGCAAGGTCTCTCAAGCAGCATGCAGAAAGTGATGCAAGCTGAACTTGATTTATTCGACTTGACTTTTCTCCCTACTTAGTTGCTCAATTCCAATCATGTCTACAAAAACCGACGAAATTCTTGAGTCTCTCAAACAACTTTCCTTACTGGAAGCATCTGAACTAGTCAAACAAATTGAAGATACATTTGGTGTTTCAGCTGCCGCCTCAGCTGGGGTGGTCATGGCAGCGCCAGGTGCAGCGGCTGCAGGAGGCGGTGCAGAAGCTGAGGAAGAAAAAACTGAATTCGATGTTGTACTTGAAAGTTTTGAAGCTTCAGCAAAAATCAAAGTTCTCAAAGCAGTTCGTGAGGCTACTGGCCTAGGACTTGGAGATGCAAAAGCAATGGTTGAAGCAGCTCCCAAAACCATCAAAGAGGGTATTGGCAAGGATGATGCAGAGAGTCTGAAAAAAGCCATAGAAGAGGCCGGTGGCAAAGTAAGCCTTAAATGATTTTCATATAACTACTAGTAATTAATTAAACGGGCCTCATACTTTCGCTAAACTCGAAGAAGAAGTAACAAGAAGATGTATGCAACATTAACAAAGCAACCTGGCTAAAAGGTTATTTTTAGTGGAAAATATTATTCAAATTCTCCTAATATCTATCGTTTCAAACCCCTCTTACCATTGCCTGCAGCAATAAATTATTCAATAGGGTAAAAGATAAGATCTAGATACATTGATTTTGTATTCATTACTTCTTTTTATCAACACAAGGCCAATAAAATAGTGCCAACAAAACTCTTTAAGATAGGCTTTTTGTTGGCACTATTTTATTTAAATGTGAAGCCTAGAAACTCATCAAAGAGTTGGATAAACCTCTTTTACCAAAACTAATAACCTAAATAAAAAGATGATATTAATATTCTATGCAGAAACAAAAGCTCCCCTTATTGGAACCGAATGTAAAAATGACTGAAAAACATGGACGGGTAATTAGCGCGGCAACTGATGGTGCCTGCAGTGGCAACCCTGGACCAGGTGGGTGGGGTGCTCTAATTCGTTTTGAAGATGGAACTATAGAAGAATTTGGAGGATATGAACCAAAAACAACCAATAATCGAATGGAACTTCAGGCTGTCCTAGCAATTTTTAAGTACTTAAAAAAACTTCCCTTGCATCCTCAATTGTCAATAAGAACAGATAGCAAATATCTGATAAATGGTCTTTGCGATTGGATTAGTAAGTGGAAAAAAAATGGATGGCGTACTACATCTGGAAAGCCAGTACTAAATCAAGATTTATGGAAGTTATTAGATGAAGCTCGTCTTGATAACGTTGCTATTGTCTTCGTCAAAGGTCATAGCGGTGACAAAGATAACGACAGAGTTGATGAAATTGCAGTTAACTACTCCAAAGGTAATTATATAGAACTCAAATCCAACAAGAAGACGCACGCAATCGAAGAACCTTGCAAACCCTCAATCAATAAATTACAAGAAGTCAGTGAGCCTGCTCCAAAAAATTTACAAAGGCTACTCTCTCGTCTAGACATGGCTAATCACATAGCAAAGCATGGCTATAGCCTCAGTCTTCTTGAACTTTCTGATCTATTAGAAATGTCTACAACTGAGCTCAGCAGAAAAACACATCCCTGGCAATGGCGTGACTGGCTTGTGGAACCTGCTGGAAATTCCAAGGGCAGATTCAAACTCATCAAGCCACAACAATCTATGCCTAAAGAGAAATGAAATGGTCAATTTTTTTAAATCTCATCCAATTTCAACTGAGAGAATTTATAAGTATTTCTTTGACCGAATCCTTACTAGAGACGATGGAATCGATGCCGAGAAATTAACACAATTTATGCTGACAATGCTTAGTCAAGCGTCAAGATATAGAAACTTACCAGGAATCAGATGGACTCTCAAAGAATTGTCAAAAGATCTTCAACGAGTAGATCAACGACTAGAGCAAACTCTATTCGGTTGTAATTTTAAAAATCCTATAGGACTCGCAGCAGGCTTGGACAAAAACGGAATCGCTGCCGCTATATGGGATCTATTTGGTTTTGGATTCGCAGAGCTAGGCACAGTTACCTGGCATAAACAACCAGGGAACCCTCGTCCAAGACTCTTTCGTCTGGCTGCTGAAGAAGCCGCTTTAAATCGAATGGGTTTTAACAACGATGGTGCAATAGCAATGAGAGAAACTCTCCGTCAACAACAACTGCTACAACCAGGGCAAAGAGCTTCCCTAATTGGACTCAATCTAGGCAAATCAAAAATAACCTCATTAGCTAATGCACCTGATGATTACGCGTCGTCTCTTGAAACACTTGCCCCACTGGCAGATTACGTTGCAATTAATATCAGCTCTCCAAATACACCAGGACTTAGAGAGTTACAAAATCCAAAGAAATTAATTCAATTAATAAGACGACTAAAACAAACTCCATGTTGTCCACCTTTGCTTGTAAAAATTGCACCTGATCTAGACAATGATTCTATTGACCGGTTAGGGAAACTGGCCTGTGAAGAAAAACTAGCTGGATTAATTGCTGTAAATACCAGTCTTAATAGGCTCGGATTAGAGCAAAGAATTCTTTCTCAGACAGGGCTTCCATTAAGCAAAGAGACAGGGGGTCTTAGTGGCAAACCACTACAAAACCGTGGAGTAGAAGTAATTAAACGACTATATAAAGCAGCTGGTCCGAGATTGCCTCTTATAGGGGTAGGAGGCATTGATTCGCCTCAAGTAGCCTGGGAGCGTATTAGTGCTGGAGCCTCTCTCTTACAACTATATACAGGTTGGATCTTTCAGGGACCAAGCCTAGTGCCTCAAATACTTGAAGGATTCTCGTCTCAATTAGATCAACATGGATTTAAAAATATCTCTCAAGTTGTGGGTAGTAATGCACCATGGATATAGCAAAAAAAATCGACCTAGAGAGCACTTCTCATATACAAAGATCATCCCGCCCAAACAAACAGTTTCTTGATTCTTAGAGTGAGGAAACAAATGGGTCAGAGAAAACAGTATTCCTACAACTTAACAAAAAGCGAAATTCCAACATGACACAAATAATTCCCAATCATGGTGGAAACATATATCAAGAGTCTCGACGGTTGGGGGGAAAAGAGAGGCACCTTTTAGACGCAAGTGCCTCCTTAGTGCCCTTCCCTCCCCCTAAAGGACTAAGAAGACATCTCGTCAAAGCATTATCAGGAGATTCACTTAGAAGTTATCCAGATTGCACTTACCTCAGACTTCGCGAAGCAATAGGAAATTGGCATAAAATTGACCCATCAATGGTGCTTCCTGGTAATGGAGCAGCAGAGCTCTTGACCTGGGCTGCACGCAATGCCTCAGAAAAAGGAAATAGCACCCTTTTTGATCCAGGTTTTTCCGATTATGCAAGAGCACTGAGTTGTTGGAATGGAAAATTCAATCTAATGAAACTACCCCTTCGCTGGTCACCCGAAAAACCTCAGAAGTTTCCTGCAACCCCAACAACTAATGTTCTATGGATTACCAATCCACATAATCCAACAGGACAATTATGGAGTCGAGCCTCTATTGAACCACTAATTGAAAATCATGATCTGATCATCTGTGATGAAGCTTTCCTTTCTTTAGTACCTAATGGGGAAAGTCAATCTTTAATTCCACTTGTAATCAATAACCCAAATTTAATTGTTATTAGAAGTCTAACGAAGCTCTTTGCAATCGCTGGTTTAAGGCTCGGATATGCAATAGGTACAGCAAAAAGGTTAGAGCAATGGCAAAGCTGGCGAGATCCATGGCCACTTAATGGACTTGCATCAACTGCAGGTTACTGGCTAATGAATGATCATCAAACCCTTAATAAATGGACAAAAAAAATTCATCAATGGTTATCACGTGAAGGCCCTTGGTTAGAAGCAAGTCTGAATCATTTTCCAGGTATTCACTCTCATCCATCTTCAACTAATTTCCAATTAATTGAAAGCAAAAGCTCATTGATAGAATTACGCGAAATGCTCAGTCGTAAAAATATCTTATTGAGAGATTGTAGATCTTTTGAAAGTTTAGGGGAAAATTGGCTGCGTATCAGTCTTCAGACCAGGAAAAATAACATGCGTATTATCTCAGCCATGGAGGAAATTCTTAACCAATTTGGTTAGTCAGTAGATCAATCAAAAATTGTTCAGATTCTATTACTACTAAACTTTGCATACCTCGTTTCATTTTCTGCAAAGGGTCAACAGAAAACTTTTTACTAGATAATCGACTTTTTAATAGTCGAAATACAGTATCTTTCAAAACATTTATTTGAGGCTCATGCTGATGCACCACAACCGCTGCACCAAACTCAGCGGCAAAAGCCGCATTAAAATCTTGATGGTGATCCATAGCTGCTGGGAAAGGAACCAAGATTGCAGGTGTCTTACACACTGCCAACTCACTTAAGGCACCAGCACCAGCCCTACTGATTACAAGGTCAGCGTGTTGCAATAAAGAAGGTATTTCATTACAAAAAGATTTTTCTACAAAATTAGGGTGACTAAATTGACCAATCTTCGTATCATTCTGACCAGTCAAATGAACTACTCGACAGTCTTCTTTTAACAATAAAGGGAACACTTCTCTAACCATCAAATTTAAGCCTAATGCCCCTTGACTTCCACCCATTACAACTATTAATGGGCCCGAGCCTAAAGGCACCCAATCTGGCAAAGGCTGTGTAATAAAGAATGATTCGCGTACTGGAGTTCCAGTAACTACCGTTCTACATCCCGAAAGGTATTTGGCCGCAGGTGGCAACCCCAATGCAACTAAGTTACAAAACCTACCCAAAAATCGTGTCACTCTTCCTGGAAAAGCATTTGATTCATGCAAGATGACTGGTAAGCCAGACAAAATGGCGCCTAAAATTGCTGGTGCACCTATATAACCACCAGTTGTAAAAACAACATCTATTTGGTGTGATCGAAGCAATCTTCGTACTTGTAAAACTGCCTTGATTAATTGAAGTATGCCAAAGATCTTTTTCACTCCACTAGATCCAATTACACGTCGATCAAGAGTGAATAAGGTATAACAATCTGGAACGAGCTGTTTCTCCAACCGATCACTAACGCCAAGCCAGCTCACGCCCCAAGATGAAGATAATCTCTCTGCAACCGCAAGTGCAGGAAAAACATGTCCACCAGTGCCACTGGCTGCGATTAAAAGCTTAGGCATCTTGAGAAAGACAAATTAGTTGTATCAGGATTAAATTATTGGGATTCCTAGGAAGTCCAAGATGCATTATTTAAGAAATTTAGCCTTAGTATCCACCCTTTTACTAACAAATGCACTTCCATCTCTCAGTATGCATAACAATTTAGAGGAAGAAAATTTTACCAAGCGCCTTGAAAACGCGTTAAATTCAAAAGATCTTTCACTATTAACAGATATTCTGACTGAACAAGATCAATTAAATCTAAAAAATAAATATAGCAATTTTATTACTATTTTCCCTAATGCCAATTGGAGAATTATAGAAGTTCAGCCCTTAAAAGATGGTCGACGTTCCTTGGAAGTAATGATTTCAGGAGAAAAACAATTAGTAGATAAAAAATACACAATTCAAGCAAAGCAAGTTTACGCATTTAATTATTTAAAGGGCAAAATTATCAATAAAGAGCTCATTAGCGAAGAAACAATAACCCAAAAAGGAGAAAAACCTTTTGATCTAAGTGTCAACGTCCCAGAAACAGTTCTATCCGGATCAAATTATGACTTCGACATAATAATCAATAAGCCTCTAGGAAATGCAATTATGGCAGGTTCTTTAATCCCAATAAGCACCGAGCAAATTAAAAATCAAATTTCACCTAATATTAATCTAATCCCTCTGGGTGGGGGAGGATTATTCAAATCTATTCAAGCACCCGAATCTGAAGGAATGCAAAACCTCTCAGCAGTTTTAGCTCATCCAGATGGCCTTATTACTATCACTAAGAGAATAAGAGTACTATCAAAAAATACATATAATGATCTTGATTAATAATTCAAAACAAGAATAAGCTTATCAACATAGCTAGATAAATAGTCATTTAAACAAAGAAGTGGCTATTTATCTAGTATATGGAAGTCAATCAACTGTATCTAATGCGGCAACACCAGGAAGTGTTTTTCCTTCTAATAACTCTAAGCTAGCTCCTCCTCCAGTAGAGATGTGAGACATCTTCTCAGCAAGTCCTGCTTTCTCCACTGCAGCCACAGAATCTCCTCCTCCAATAATTGTGCAACATCCTTTCGCACTCAAGGATGCCAAAGTTGTTGCTATGGCATTAGTACCGTTGGCGAACTTATCAAATTCAAAAACACCCATAGGACCATTCCAAATAACAGTTTGGCAATCAGATAAGGCATCCTGAAATACCTTTACTGAGTCAGGTCCTATATCCAAGCCCATCCAACCATTAGGAATCGAATTTATAGAGGCAACTTGACTCTTAGCATCTGGAGCAAAATTATCTGCAAGAACAACATCTGTTGGCAACAGCAATTGGACACCTTTGGACTTCGCTTTCTCTTCCAACTCCTTGGCAAGACTTAATTTATCTTCCTCTACTAAGCTCTTGCCTACTGAAAGACCCCGAGCTTTGTAGAAAGTAAAAATCATTCCTCCGCCAATCAACACCTTGTCGCACTTATCAATCAAAGATTCAAGAACCCCTATTTTACTGCTGACTTTAGATCCACCAACTATTGCAGCCAAAGGACGCTTGGGTTCATCAATAGCTCCCTGAAGATACTGAAGCTCTTTTTCCATTAAATAGCCAGCAACACTCGGGCTAAGAAACTTAGTAACACCCTCAGTAGATGCATGGGCACGATGAGCAGCACCAAATGCATCATTCACATAAACCTCAGCAAGAGAAGAAAGTTTTTCAGCAAATCCAGGCTCATTTGCTTCTTCTTCTGCAAAAAAACGAACATTCTCAAGAAGCAAAACATCTCCATCTACCATCGAATTAGCCTGATTCTCCGCCTCACTGCCAATACAACTATCGGTTTTCTGGACCCTTTTACCTAACAATTCACTCAATCTTTGGGCTACAGGGGTCAAACGCATAGCCTCATTAATCTGCCCCTTAGGCCTTCCAAAGTGAGCTGCAAGAATTACACGAGCCCCCTTGCTAATCAAATCATTAATAGTGGGTAGAGCCGCACGAATGCGAGTGTCATCAGTAATAGAACCTCCATCATCAAGAGGGACGTTGAAATCTACACGCACCAAGACACGCTTGCCAGATAGATCCTCTGGTCTGAGACTCGACAGGGAACTTTTAGCCATAATGGTATGCCTTAAAACTAGAAAACGGAACTAGAGGCTAACCCTTGCTTCGCGCAATTAGCTTGTTATGCGTACAGACAATCTGACTGGCTGTCTCAAGAGCACAATTAAACCAAAACATGCTCAATAAATTCTAAATGTTTAAAACCATACTTTTCCCCTTAGATCAAAGCCGGGCATATGAGGACACAACATGCCAAGCTATTGAATTAGCCAAGACTTACCAAAGCGATATCACCCTGCTTGCAGTGCTTCAACCTAATCAATGTATAAATAATCAGGAATTAATAGCCTCTCAACTCAAAAAAACTCAAAATCAAATACAAGAAGCACAAATTAAATGCGATTTACATGAAAGGCAGGGGAAACCAGCTTGTGTTATTTGTGATGTCGCCAATGATTTAAATGTAGACTTAATAGTGTTGAGTACTAAGGGAGTGAACCTCGAAAGTACATACAAAAGTACTGCTGCAAGGGTGATTGAACTTGCTCCTTGCCCAGTACTCGTGGTGCCGTGAAAACTGGAAACATTCAGTGGTACCCAGGCCACATTGCTAAAGCAGAAAGACAACTAAGCAGAAGTCTTGAAAAGGTTGATCTCATCATTGAAGTTCGTGATGCACGGATACCACTATCAACCTCTCATCCACACTTACAACGTTGGATCACAGGGAAACAACATCTATTAGTCATTAATCGTAGAGATATGATTTGCACACCAGCATTTCAAGCATGGGACACTTGGTTCCGCAAGAAAGGACACTCGCCATTGTGGTGTAATGCCAAGGATGGGACAGGGGTTAAGCAACTACATAACGCAGCTATTCGTTCAGGGGAAAAGCTAAACACACGTAGACGTAATCGTGGCATGAAAGAAAGACCTGTCAGAGCACTCACCCTTGGTTTCCCAAATGTAGGTAAATCTGCCTTGATTAATAGGTTAGTTCGCAAGAAAGTCGTTATGAGTTCACGCAAGGCTGGTGTAACGCGTGCACTTCAATGGGTACGACTTGGACAAGACCTTGATTTACTTGATGCACCTGGAGTCTTACCTCCTCGCCTTGACGATCAGCAAGCTGCGTTAAGGCTGGCACTATGTGATGATATCGGGCAAGCCTCCTATGACATCGAATCAGTAGCCATTATCTTCATCAAGATGCTGCATCGTTTAGAAGCAAACAAACAAACAGGCATTTCCTTAAAGATCCTTGAGCATCGCTATGGTCTTCCATTTAACAAGCAAGATGCCACACAATGGTTGACAAAAGTTGCTGAACGACACACATCTAATGACAAAAGGCGAATGGCGCAAAGAATGTTAGACGACTTCAGAAAAAAGCAATTAGGACCAATCTCTCTTGAAATCCCCATATGAACGAAGGCATAAAAGAAACTTTTGGGGAAGGCGATGGCGAGCTCTTAAGATTATCTTATAGCAAGGCATTACCAATGCGACTAGATCGCTGGCTTACTAGTCAACGCTCTGAACAAAGTCGAGCAAGAATACAGAAATTTATTGATGCAGGATTTGTCAAAGTTAATGGGATCCCAGGAAAAGCAAAAACTCCACTTCGTCAAGGAGATGAAGTGCTGTTGTGGATGCCACCACCAGAGCCTCTGCCTTACCTCAAACCTGAACAAATTGATTTAGATGTGCTATTTGAGGATGAGCATTTAATAGTGATCAATAAACCTGCCGGCATGGCCGTTCATCCTGCTCCAGGACATAAAACTGGGACTTTAGTTAATGGCTTATTGAACCACTGTACTGACCTTCCAGGAATCAGTGGGAAACTTAGGCCTGGAATAGTACATCGTTTAGACAAAGACACCACTGGTTGCATTGTGGTCGCAAAAAGTCAGATTGCATTAGTGAAATTACAGCTACAAATTCAAAAAAGGATCGCATCACGTAATTATCTAGCAGTAATACATGGGGCACCTAATAGTGAAGTGGGAACAATTACTGGTGCAATCGGGCGTCATCCAAAAGATAGGAAAAAATACGCTGTCGTGAATGATGAAGATGGGCGTCAGGCTTGTACCCATTGGGAACTCGTTGAAAGGCTTGGAGATTTCTCTCTAATGCGTTTCAAATTAGATACTGGTCGAACGCATCAGATTCGTGTTCATTCAGCTCATGTCGGGCATCCCATTGTAGGGGATCCTACATACAGTCGATGCAGAAAGCTACCAATCAATCTTTCGAGTCAAGCACTACATGCCGTAAAGCTTGGTTTAGAGCATCCGATTACGAAAGTTTATATGGAGTTCGAAGCCCCTTTGCCAAATATATTCGAACGTCTACTTCTTACCTTACGAAAACAAAATAAGGCATCATTGCATTGAGGAAAGAGTAGGACAAACTTCAACAAGGTTCCTAGTAGTCGCAGCTTGAGGAGAGTGAAATATTTGCTTGCCAGGGCCTTCCTCTACTATGCGACCTTTATCTAGAACAATTACTCTGTGGCAAAAACCAGTTGCAACTGAAAGGTCATGCGTAATAAATAATATTGCCACTCTCAAACGTTCTTGCAACAAATCTAATAGAGCTAAAACTTCAGTTTGAATCTCAACATCAAGCATACTTACACTCTCATCACATATAAGAACTTTAGGTTCCAAAGCCAATGCTCGAGCTATCGCAACACGTTGTTGCTGACCCCCTGAGAGTTCATGAGGTAGCCGATTATGAAAATTTTCTGGTGGGGTAAGGCCAACCTGTTGCAGAAGTATTCTTGCTCTCTCAAAAGCTTCCAAACGACTCATTGAAGTATGTATTAAAAGAGGGTCAGAAATTGCTTCTAATACTGTCATTTTAGGATTCAATGAAGCAAATGGGTCTTGAAAAACCATTTGTATAGACTTTCTTGCACGTCTCAAAAACTGTCTTTTTAAATTCAAAAGATTTTGACCTTGTAATTGCACCTCACCACCTCTAATTGGCGTTAAGCCCATCAAAGCTCTGCACAAAGTAGTCTTTCCACATCCAGAAGTCCCAACTATTCCAAGAGTTTCACCTTCATGTAGGACAAAGCTTATTTCATCAACCGCCTTAAGCCAATTAACTTGCCAAGGCAAGTTGCTCAAAGCATGCCAACAACGCAATTGAGTGACCTCTAAAACAGGTTCAGTATGCTCATTCGTAATGGCTCGTTTTTCTTCTCTTGCCTTAGCAGCAGCGAGAATACGTTTACCCATAAGGGATTTTGGGTTAACTAAAAATTCTTTACTAATTGCATTCTCAACTATTTGCCCATTATCCATAAGGTTTATTCGTTCACACCATCGTGCGGCCAGCGCCAAATCATGACTAATCAACAAAAGAGCACTACCAAGGTCTTCGCAAAGACTGCGTAACTCAGTCATAACTTGATCAGCTATAGCCACATCAAGACTCGTGGTGGGCTCATCAGCAATCACCAGAGGAGGGTCCAACGCAATAGCTAGAGCAATTGCAAGGCGCTGACGCATACCTCCGCTGAATTCATGAGGATAAGAGTTGAAGCGCCTAGAACTTATGCCCACTCTCTCAAGCAAAAACTCTGCTTTCTTTCTGATCCAAATAGAGTTTTTGTTAGGGCGATGAGCTTTAAGTGTGTCTAAAAGGTGTTCGCCAATACTCATTAATGGATTGAGACGAGTCATGGGGTCTTGAAAAACAAGACCAACTGCTTCTCCTCGTACTTGACTTAATGCAGCATTAGTTAATTTTCTTGGATCTTGACCTAGCAGTAACAAATCTCCTTTACACAGACTTCCTGGCGGCAATAAATGCATCACAACTTTGGCAACAGTGCTCTTGCCACAACCCGAGGGCCCAACAAGGGCAAGGCTTTCCCCAGATTCAATTCGCAGGGTAAGGCCATTTAGAGTCCAATTCATGCTTCTGGGATAACGCATGAACAAATTTTTCATCTCTAGAACATGCCTTACAGAACTGGTCATAAGGAGTAGCGAGGTGTGCTCAGCCTGAATATCATGTATTAATCGGGTTAATCGGATGCTAAATGCAAGCAATACGACCGATTTGAAACAGACAGATGTGGTCTGCAACAAAAAGCTGGCCTATGAAACCCAGCTCAGGTCTGAACCAATCAGAAATATTGATGATTATGGAATTGAACTTCCAAATTGGTTAAAAAAATGCATCGAACAGAATCCCCCCGCACCTAAAAAATCCTGCCCAACAGATATTGAAGGCCTCCTTGCGGGATCATTTGATTTAGCTTTTCAACTTCACGATGGACAATATAGAGCTAGCGGAGAACCATATATAGTTCATCCACTAGCAGTAGCAGACCTGTTGAGAGATATTGGGGCCAGTCCAAGTGTTATTGCTGCAGGTTTTCTCCATGATGTTGTAGAAGATACAGATATCACTCCAGAACATTTAGAAAGCTTTTTTGGTAGTGAAGTAAGAGAACTAGTAGAAGGTGTAACAAAACTAGGTGGTATTCATTTTACAAATCGAACTGAAGCACAAGCAGAAAACCTTCGAAAAATGTTTCTAGCTATGGCTAGTGATATTCGAGTTGTTCTTGTCAAGCTTGCAGACAGATTGCACAACATGCGCACAATAGGTTCTCTGCAATCAGACAAACAGCAACGTATTGCGCGTGAAACTCGTGAGATTTATGCCCCTTTAGCAAATCGACTTGGAATTGGTCGCTTCAAATGGGAACTTGAGGATCTTGCTTTTAAGCTTCTTGAACCAGATGCATTCCGTGAAATCCAGCAGCAAGTGGCTACTAAGCGTAGTGAACGCGAAAATCGATTAGAAGTAACAGTTAAATTACTCAAAGATCGGCTCAACTCAGTTGGTCTGACAGATTGTGATGTCAATGGTAGACCTAAACATCTCTATGGAATATGGAGCAAAATGCAAAGACAAGAAAAAGCTTTTCACGAAATTTTTGACGTTGCTGCACTCAGAATCATTGTTCCCAATGTTGAAGCTTGTTACCGTGCTTTAGCAGTTGTACACGAAAGCTTCCGACCCATCCCAGGCCGATTCAAGGATTACATAGGACTGCCAAAGCCTAATGGATATCAATCACTACATACAGCTGTTATTGGTCGCCATAGGCCAATTGAAGTCCAAATAAGGACTGCAGAAATGCATCGAATAGCAGAGTTTGGAATTGCTGCTCATTGGAAATATAAAGAGGGTGGGTCACCAGCCGCAGGGGACACAGAAAAATTTAACTGGCTTCGACAACTCGTGGATTGGCAACAAGAAGGTGCTAGCAAAGACCACAATGATTATCTTGCATCTATTAAAGAAGATCTTTTTGATGAAGAGGTATTTGTATTTACTCCTAAAGGTGATGTAGTTGGACTTCGTAAAGGGTCTACCGCAGTTGATTTCGCATATAGGATTCATTCTGAGGTAGGTAACCATTGTCACGGAGCGCGCATTAATGATCGCCTATCTCCCTTAGCGACTCCTCTCCAAAATGGTGATTTTATACAAATCCTCACTAACAAAACAGCACGTCCAAGTCTAGATTGGTTAAACTTTGTCGCCACGCCTACAGCACGTAATCGGATTCGACAGTGGTACAAAAAAAGTCATCGAGATGAAACAATTCAAAGAGGAAAAGAGCTTTTAGAGAGAGAAGTAGGACGCAATGGATTCGATGCATTACTCAATAGTTTTGCAATGAAAAAGGTCGCGGAAAGATGTAATCTTCAATGTACTGAAGACCTTCTTGCTTCACTTGGATTCGGAGCTATAACACTGCAACAAGTGCTAAATCGTTTACGTGAAGAGGTTCGCCTACAGAATTTGAATCTTGAAGAAACACAAACTAACACTGAAGTTGCAAAGCAACTTGTTAATCAGAAAGAGTCATCTGATAGGACAACACACTCTTCCCAAGGAACCCCAATTATAGGAGTCGAAGGACTTGACTATCGCCTAGGAGGCTGTTGCAGCCCTCTCCCTGGTGAAGCAATACTTGGAACTGTTGCATTAGGGAATCACGGCATAACAATTCACAGACAGGAATGTACAAATGTGACATCAATACCAAGCGAAAGAAGACTACCAGTTCATTGGAATGAGACATCATCAGTAGACAATTTAAAATTCCCCGTCCAATTACGGATTGAGGTAATTGATCGTGTTGGGATACTAAAAGATATCCTTATGCGTCTGTCCGATAATGGAATCAACGTTAGTGACGCTAGGGTAAAGACCTCCTATGGCAAGCCTGCTTGTATTGACCTAAGAGTTGAACTGAAAAGTGCAGCGCAATTAGATAAAACTCTTTGCCAAATTAAAACTATGGTAGACGTTATTGATATTGCCCGAATAGGCTTGAATTAATTGCAAGGGTTAAATTATCTACTGACATGAATTCATGTTTAATTATTCTCTGAATAACGGACGTGCTGCCAAAGCAAAATAAATACACAAGCCTACGACCAAGCCACAAAGCGTACCTACCAATGTTGAGCCTAAGAACAATCGAGCAAAAACAATCCATCCATGAGAAACTATTTCCCTAAAAGAGAATTCTACAAATTTGTTCACTGTATGACCATGCCCTAATGCAAAAGAACCAACTCGATAGTTAAACCAATATAACGGCAAATATGTTATCGGATTGCTGATCCAAGTTCCACTAGCAGCAAGCAAATGGTTACCTCTACACAAACTGGCCAAAGCAATTCCCAGCAATGTCTGAAATCCAAACAAAGGGAAACATCCGCAAAAAATCCCAATCGCTAATCCACGTGCTTTTTCACCAGGAGTCCCTTGCTGAAGCAAGAGCCAACGAAAAAAACGACGTAATCGATTAATCACATTCAATCGAATTTGAACCATGCCAAAGCAAATTGAGCGAAAACCCTACAAACTGGTGTTAATCGTACGAACAATTTAAGCTTAATTCATTCATGAGCATGACATTTCCTACCGAAGAAACAATCGCTGCAATTGCAACAGCAATTGCAGCAGGACACGGTGGGATTGCTGTGATTCGTATCTCCGGCCCCAAAGCATTTGAAGTAGGAGAAAGCATCGTATCTTTTTCAAAAGAAAAGGTTTGGCACAGTCATATGGTTCTTTATGGCCACGTGATGGATGCAGATAACAACAAGCAAATAGATGAGGTCCTCGTCTTACCAATGAAAGGACCAAGAAGTTTTACCGGTGAAGACATAGTGGAGATTCACTGTCATGGTGGATTGATAGCTGTACAACATGTATTGGAAAGGGTCTTAAGCCACCCTGAAGTAAGAAAAGCAATGCCTGGTGAGTTTTCTCAACGAGCTGTAATTAATGGTCGACTAGATCTCACTCAAGCAGAAGCAATAAGTGAGTTGATAGGAGCACGCAGTCGGCAAGCTGCCCAATTAGCCATGGTTGGTATCAATGGAGAAATTCAACGACGGATAAACACTCTTAGAGAAAGCCTCTTAGACCAACTTAGTGAATTAGAGTCGAGGGTTGACTTTGAAGATGAGTTACCCCCATTAAATGGGACGAAGGTATTAACTGAAATAAGCAGAGTTCAGTCTGAACTGCAAAAACTTATAGATGACTCAAAGCGAGGCTGTTTCCTCCAGCAGGGGCTCAAAGTTGCACTAATAGGTTGTCCCAATGTAGGGAAAAGCTCTGTTTTAAATCGACTAAGTAGACGCGAAAGAGCCATTGTTACCGATGTACCAGGGACCACAAGAGATCTTCTCGAAAGCGAAATCATATTAGGGGGTGTTCCAATAACACTGCTCGACACCGCAGGCATTAGAACTACAAATGACGAGATAGAAAAAATTGGCATTGCAAGGTCACAAGAGGCTCTCATGGCCGCTGATGTTGTTGTTCTTGTCTTCGACCTAAGTTTGGGGTGGACTGAAAATGATCAGGCACTTCTAACCCAAATTCCCAAAGATGCACCAAAACTAATTATTGGAAATAAATCCGATATCCAAAACGCCGCAAAGGTCAAACTTCAAGAGCAAAGAATACAAGAGATTAAACCAGATGTGACTTTTAGTGCCCTAACTGGGAAAGGAGAAAAAGACTTAATTGAATCCTTATTAAAGCAATGTGGAGCCCATGAAACACAAGGTCTAGAAGTTGTCCTAAATGAAAGACATCTTCAGCTTGCCAATAAGACTGTAACTGCTTTAGAAAGAATTAAGACCGTCGCAGATCAAAAGTTGCCTTGGGATTTCTGGACCATTGACCTAAGAGAAGGTATCCATAGCCTGGGCGAAGTCACAGGTCATGAAATCACAGAAGCCGTACTAGAACGAATCTTTTCACGTTTTTGTATTGGCAAATAGAATATTTTAGAATCATCATTCAGATGAATTCATTATCTCTTTTAATCAGCCTTACAGCTCAAAACAAATTGTGGACATAAATACACCTTGGCTAAATAGTCTCTTAGATAGCTGGCTCAATGAAGATTTAGGTCGTGGAGACCTAACTAATTGTGCTCTAACTGGTCAATATGGTTCTGCTTATTGGATTACCAAGCAAAATGGAATATTTTGTGGAGGGGCTTTAGCGACCCAACTATTCAAACGACTAAATGCATCTGTCCAAGTAAATTTGTTAATACAAGATGGAGAGAGTTTCACGATTGGTGAAAGGCTCTTAGAAGTTAAAGGCCCTGCTGAAACTTTGGTCGCAGTAGAAAGAACAGCACTAAATCTGACAATGCGATTATCAGGTATTGCCACAGCCACAGCAGCTTTAGTAAAAAAGTTGGAAGGAACAAACGTTCGTCTTGCTGATACTAGAAAAACAACACCAGGTTTACGTGTTCTAGAGAAATATGCCTTTAGGTGTGGTGGTGGAATTAACCATCGACTTGGTTTGGATGATGCAGCAATGCTCAAAGAAAACCACATCGCTTGGGCTGGAGGTATCACTCCTGCTCTCAAAGCTATTCGAACAACGACACCTTGGCCTTCAAAAATCATTGTTGAAGTTGAAAATCCAGATCAAGCCGAGGAAGCAATACGTGCAGGAGTAGATGGAATCCTTCTAGATGAAATCACTCCTGACATACTGCATAATCTTGTACCTAAATTGCGTGAGCTAGCATCAACAAGAAGTGGCCATCAAGCTTCTAAGCAAGTCATGCTCGAAGCTTCAGGTGTTGATCCCATGAACTTACAAGCTTTTGCTGCTACAGGCATTGATTTAATTTCAACCAGTGCACCAATAACACGTAGTTCATGGATAGATTTCAGCATGCGTTTCGAAAACACTAATTAATGAAACAGCTATATCTAAGCAAACAGTAGTCAATCAACACCCATGCTCAGACTTTCCAAAATCCTAAATAAAAAAGTGGTGAAAGCTCTTTCCAGAGCTTTTCCGGAAGAAGCACTAGCAGCCGATATAAATGGAGAAACACTAGATGCACAATTGGTACCAGCTAGCAAACCGGAGTTTGGTGATTTCCAAATTAATGGGGCTTTACAATTAGCCAAGTTATTAAACCAATCTCCTCAGAAAATTGCTGCTGCAATTGTTGAACAACTACAAAATGATAGAGAGTTCTCAACAATGTTTAAACCACCTGAAATAGCAGGACCTGGTTTTATAAACATAACTCTCAACAATCGATGTTTGGAAGCAGAAGTCACCCAGCATCTTCAAGATGAGCGGCTTGGTGTCCCCTTAGTAAACCCTTCACCAGAAACAAAAGAAGGCTCCCGTATTGTCATTGATTTTTCCAGTCCCAATATCGCCAAGGAAATGCATGTAGGCCATCTAAGGTCCACGATCATTGGTGATTCATTAGCAAGAATTCTGGAATTCCGAGGGCATCAAGTCTTACGTCTCAATCATCTCGGCGATTGGGGTACCCAATTCGGAATGTTAATATCTTATCTAAAGCTAGTTGCACCTGAGGCACTAGCTACAGCCAATGCAGTTGATTTAGGTGACCTTGTCAACTTCTATCGACAAGCAAAGCAACGCTTTGATGAAGATGAGTGCTTTCAAACTACTTCACGAGAAGAAGTTATCAATTTACAAAGTGGTGATCCAATAGCACTACAAGCTTGGGAGTTACTTTGCAATCAATCAAGAAAGGAGTTCCAACAAATTTACGACAAACTGGATATTCGTATTACCGAGAGAGGTGAATCCTTCTACAACCAATATTTAGAGGGAGTCATTAAGGATCTTGATGCCAATGGCATTTTAGTTAATGACCAAGGTGCTAAGTGTATTTTTCTTGAAGGCATCACTGGAAAAAATGGGAAGCCATTCCCAATGATTATTCAAAAAAGTGACGGTGGCTTTAACTACGCTACTACAGACCTGGCCGCCATCCGATATCGATTCAATTCACTTCCCAATGGAGACGAAGCTCAACGTTTGATCTATGTAACCGATGCCGGGCAAGCTAATCATTTCAAAGGAATCTTTCAAATTGCCAAGCGTGCAAACTGGATCCCAAATGGTGGGCTGCTTGAACATGTGCCTTTTGGCCTGGTCCACGGAGAAGATGGAAAAAAGCTAAAAACACGTTCAGGTGATACTGTCAGACTCAGAGATTTATTAGATGAAGCAATTAATCGTGCTGAATCAGATCTCCGACATCGTCTCGAAGAGGAGGGGAGAGAAGAAAGTGCTGCATTCATCAAACATGTATCTAATACTGTAGGTATTGCAGCAATAAAGTATGCAGACCTAAGTCAAAATAGAATGACAAATTACCAGTTTAGTTTTGACAAGATGCTGGCTTTGCAGGGCAATACGGCACCATATCTACTATATGCATTGGTTCGCATAGCAGGTATAACTCGTAAAGGAGGTGATATTTCTCATTCTACAGATAAACTCCAATTCTCAGAGCCACAAGAATGGTGCTTAATAAGGGAATTATTAAAGTTTGATGAAGTAATCATCGAAGTAGAAGAGCAGTTATTACCAAATCGTCTATGCAGCTATTTGTTTGGACTCAGTCAAGTATTTAATCGCTTCTACGATCAAGTGCCTGTCTTAAAAGCTGATGAACCAAATCGAGGCTGTAGATTAACACTCTGCAAGCTCACTGCTGATACTCTCCAGCTAGGTATGAACCTCCTGGGTCTTCCAACTCTTGAAAGAATGTAATGGGAAATTTAACACCACAACAATTTCCAGACAGACCAAAGCCAAGGGTTGAAGTACAGAAGTTACATGGCTACACAGCACCACTTGAAGGTAGACGTAATCTACTGAGACTAGATTTTAATGAAAACACACTTGGGCCAAGCCCACTTGTCATAGAAGCTATACGCAATATTCCTTCTAATCACATCTCAATCTATCCAGAATACAATGGGCTCCGTGAAGGCCTGATCGCCAATCTGATATCTAGCAAATCATGCGCAGATCTTTCAACCGACCAGATTGGTATTTTTAATGGTGTTGATGCAGCTATTCATGCAATTTTTCATGCCTATGGCAATCCAAGTGATCAATTAGTTACTACAACTCCAACATTCGGCTACTACACGCCTTGCGCTCATATGCAAGGCATGGAAATTCTTGCTATTCCATATGCAGGAGTAGAGATGAGCTTCCCCTTCCAAAAAATCAAGGATGCTGTTAAAACAAATAAGCCAAAACTACTCCTTATCTGCAATCCAAACAATCCCACTGGTACAAGGTTAGAGCCACAAAGAATACTGGAATTAGCAGCACTCTCTCCCCATACTTTGGTTGTCGTTGATGAACTTTATGAAGCATTTACAGGTGACAGTGTTCTTCCGAAAGTTGATCTCAATAAAGTTCAAAATCTACTCATACTGAGATCTCTATCCAAAACAGCAGGACTTGCAGGATTACGCATTGGTTTTGCTATTGGCAACTCTGATATTATTGAAAACATTAGTCGTGTCACAGGTCCTTATGACATCAATAGTTTTGCCGTTATCGCCGCTTTGGCTGCTCTTAAAGATCAAGCATATGTCGATGCCTATGTTCAGGAGGTGTTACAAGCTAAGGATTGGGTTAAACATCAACTGATCAAGAGAAAAGTCCATCACCATATGGCTGGGGGAAATTATTTCTTACTCTGGCCTAAAAATAAATCATCAGATGTAGAAGAATCACTGCGGGCAGCAGGCATCCTTGTTAGAGACATGAAAGGCAAGTCATTCATTGAAGGAGCCCTTAGAGTTAGTATCGGCACAACTAAGCAAATGAATTATTTTTGGGATTCTTTCTCAAGCATTGATTTGACTACATAATTCTTAAAAGGCCAGTGGTCTATACAAATCTCGGAGCGAATAGTAATTCCTTCAATTCAACTCATTTTTTAAAGACAACCTCGATTGATTTGAGAGGCCAAAAACTAGAAAAAATCTCAATCGACTCTAAAAAGAAATAGCATTTCTACATTTAACAAGCTTTAGTGAGGAATAAAAAATTACTCAGCAATTGATGTCCACATTCAGTGAGAACACTCTCAGGATGAAATTGGACTCCCTGAAGATGTGGATATTTTCGATGCCTTAACCCCATAATTGTTCCATCTTCGAGCCAAGCTGTGATTTCTAAACAATTGGGCAAGCTTTCTCTGTCTGCAATCAAGCTGTGATATCTGGTAGCAATTAATGGTTGAGGCAACTCCGCAAAAACACCTTCACCGTCATGCCAAACCTTTGATGTCTTTCCATGCATCAATTCACGTGATCTCACAACTTTGGCTCCATATGCCTGAGCAAGTGCTTGATGACCTAAACAAACACCAAGCGTAGGAATCGTAGGAGAAAGCTCTTTCAACACCTCTAAGCAAATGCCCGACTGATCAGGGTCACCTGGACCAGGCGAGATCAGAATTGCTTGAGGCGCAAGATCTTTAATCTGATCCAGAGAAAGAGCATCATTGCGTTCAACTCTTATGTCTGAAGCCACAGGATGCTTAACAGCCAACTCGCCCAAATACTGAACAAGGTTGAAGGTAAAGCTGTCGTAGTTATCTATAACAAGAAGCATGGGACTAAAGAAGTATTGCCCCCTGATCAGGTTAATAAGGGTGGCAAGATCAAAAGGAATGCAATAATCAAGGAGCTAAACGAAGCAACTAAAACAGCTGCTGCTGAGCAATCCTTCGCGATGCGTGCCAAAGGATGAAAACGACGTCCTATAGCTAAATCCACAACAGATTCAATCGCAGTATTTAACAATTCCAATACCAAAACAGCAGTGACTGTTAATACCAATACAGCTAACTGATTAAAATTAAGTTTCAAAAAAATTCCCAAGGCAAAAACGAAGACACCAATAAATAGATGTATACGTAAATTCCTCTGACTTGCAAATCCATAAGAAAGTCCTTGAGCGGCATAACGGAAACTGATTAATAAATTGTGAGATCTTCTCCAAGCACCTCTAATTTTAGCCTTGCTATTTCGATGAGAAAGTGAAGTAACCTTATCAGATAAAATTTTAGCTCTCTCAAGGGGCATGAGTGAATTCTTCGTTTTTTACTTCTTGATTCAAAGATTACCGTTAATGCACAAAAGTTGCTCTTGATAGTTAAGCATTTCTTTTAACCGGTCAGAAGTGGGATGGTCCCACCCAAGCAAATGCATTAAACCATGACTAACTAACCAAAGAAGCTCATGTACCAAAGAGTGATTTTGCTCCTTAGCCTGAGATTCTGCTGTATCAACAGAAACTACAATATCTCCTATCTCTAAAGGTTCAACTTGTGGAAGAACTAACTCTTCATCAATCATAGGAAAAGAAAGCACATCTGTTTTCTCTTTACGTGCTCGCCAACAAAAATTCAAAGCCTTAATAGTTGGATCATCTGTAAATTGCAAACCCATACTCAAAGAAGATGCTCGACGTACTAATTCGGGGCAATGTAATGAGAAGTCGCAACGAAAAAATTGAATCCATGCAATTAAATTCTTTTCCCAAAATTGAGATTCGGTAAGAACAATTCTTGCCGACTGATCAGAAAGGTCTTCCAATAGATTCTTTGATGCTCCATGAAAAGACAAGTCAAGTTCTAACCCTGAGTAACTAGAAAGATTCGAGACATTCATTATAAATTCAATGCGGAAGAGTAGGGCGTCCCAGCCAAGCAATAGTGATTATCAAAGCTATACACCCAACTGCTGTAAGGCTAAAGTGAAGAATACTCTGACGGCCCTTACGCACCATATTTTTCATCGCCAGCTTTATAAAGCTGGGTGATGATGCTCCTTGTTTGGAATCAGACTTCTTTCTTGTTGAATCAGTCATTAAATCAAGTTAGTTAGTTTTCTAGATCAAGATCTGAACCACCCTCTACACTTTGCCTCAATAGGGCTTGAATGAATTGGTCTAATTCCCCATTCATAACGGCTTGCACATCAGTTGTCTCTTTCTCTGTCCGTAAATCTTTAACCATTTGGTAAGGGTGAAAAACATAATTACGAATTTGATTACCCCAAGCAGCTTCTACAATGTCACCACGTATATCAGCTATTTCAGCAGCTCTTTGCTCCTCAGCGATAACTAGCAACTTAGCTTTTAGCAACGCCATTGCCTTCTCTTTATTTTGCAGCTGTGAACGTTCTTGAGTACAACGAACAGCTAGACCAGTCGGGATATGAAGGATTCGGACTGCAGTTTCTACTTTATTAACATTTTGGCCCCCAGCCCCTCCTGATCTGCTTGTAGTGACTTCAAGGTCCTTTTCAGGAATTTCTAATTCAACTTCATGATCCAGTTTAGGCATCACCTCTATACCTGCAAAGCTTGTTTGCCTCTTACCATTTGCATTAAATGGCGAAATTCTGACCAAACGATGAGTGCCTTTCTCATGTTGAAGATACCCATAAGCATTCCGACCATCGATCTCAACAGTTGCACTTTTAATCCCAGCTTCCTCACCTTCTGAAAGTTCATTAACAGATACTTTCATTCCATGATTTTCTGCCCATCTGGTGTACATCCTCAACAACATTTGCGCCCAATCCTGAGCATCAGTACCGCCAGCACCTGCATTGATTGATAAAACAACGCCTTCCTTGTCATAAGGACCACTTAAAAGTCTCTCTAGCTCCCAGCGACCAATATCGGTCCGTAACAGATCTAAACCTGATTGAGCTTCTTGAAGTATTTCTGAGTCTGGTTCAACCTCATACAGCTCAATAGTGGCCTTTGCATCTTCAATAATTTGAGACCATTGAGCTAATTGAGCTAATTGATCTTTTACTTCATCCAAATGCCGCATCTGCTTCTGAGCACTTTGCTGATTGCTCCAAAAGTCTGGCTGTGCTGCAAGTTGTTCAAGATCATGCTGACGAGCTTTTAAAGCAGGCACGTCAAAGACAGTCCTGGGCATTACCCAGGCGGTCAGTAAGCTCAGACAAATCTCGTTTAAAATCAGTTAAATCAAGCAAAAGATCAAATCCAATCCCGAAAAACGACGCTAACAGGTTGAGAAACCTCATAAGATCTTATTTAAGTCAAAAATGAGGTAATGGCAAAAGTTGAAATCTATACATGGCAATCATGTCCCTTCTGCTTAAAAGCAAAGGCCCTTCTTAGAAGAAAGGGTATTGATTTTATAGAGCACCCTATTGACGGTGACACAGCTGCTCGTGCAGAAATGTCTGATCGCGCGGAAGGAAGGACAACCCTGCCTCAAATCTTCATCAATGACATAGGAATTGGTGGATGTGATGAGCTACATGCACTTGAACAAGCCAAAAAACTCGACAACTTGCTTGCCTAATGAATTAAACAATGAAACATCTTTTCGTCCTCGACCCTATTAAAAATATAAATCCAGTTAAAGATTCCTCTGCTGCATTGATGCAAGCAGCACAAAGGGCATCTATTGAAGTTTGGATATGCACCCCTTCAGATTTACAAGCCCATGGAGATAAAACATGGGTTGTCACAAGTCCTGTTATTCCTGAGCCATGGATCCAGGTTGATTCTGCTCAAAATAGACCACTGACAGACTTCACTTGCATTTGGATGCGCAAAGACCCTCCAGTAGATGAGGCGTTTTTATATGCGACCCATTTACTTGAAGTAGCAGAGCGAGAAGGAGTGGTGATTCTCAACAAGCCAGCTTCATTAAGAGCCTGGAATGAAAAACTAGGCGCACTTCGATTCAGTCGATTAATGGCACCGACATTAGTAGCTAGTCGAGTTGTTGAATTAGCAGAATTTGCTCGAACTCAAGGAGAAGTGGTTCTAAAGCCCCTAGGTGGGAAAGGGGGACAAGGAGTGATTAGAGTTGCTAAAGATGCTCCTGGTCTCGAAGCCTTGCTGGAGTTAATGACTAATCAAGAAGCGTTACCAGTAATGATGCAACGATTCCTCCCAGAAGTTGTTGAAGGTGACAAAAGAATCTTGCTAGTCAATGGTGAGCCTCTGGGCGCAGTTAATCGCAGGCCTAAACAGGGGGATTTTCGAAGCAATTTGGCTTTAGGTGGTAATGCAGAAGCTACGAAGCTTTCTATTCGCGAACAGGAAATTTGTACAGAACTGGCTCCTGAATTGAAAAGTCAAGGTTTGTTTTTTGTTGGGATAGATGTGATTGGTGGAATGTTGAGTGAAATCAATGTCACTAGTCCCACGGGAATAAGAGAAGTTGAGCGTCTTATGGCAATCCCACTCGCTGATCAAGTAATAGATCGACTACTCAATTGTTTTGATTGTAAATCCAATTGATTAGCTAATACCTCAAGCTTCATACCAACCTCATTTAATTCTCTCTCAGCAATTGAACCCTTCACTAATCCTGCTCCTGCAGTTAATTCCAACTCTTTGCCTTTTGCATTACCGCAACGTATAGCAACCCTAAATTCAGAATTACCGGAATTATCAATCCATCCAATCGGAGCAGCATAACTTCCACGCTCAAATGGTTCTAAGGTTCGCAACCAACTCATAGCCTCTCTACGTGGAAAGCCTGCGACAGCAGGTGTTGGATGTAATGCACCAGCCAAGTGCAAAGGTGACTGCCCAATGGCCAATGCATGTATTGGCGTATGTAAGTGAACCAATTGACCATGCCTAGCAAGCTGTGGTCGTCTTGGTCTACGTGGCACAAGGCCATGGGCAATGAGTTGATTAGTAATGGAAGCAACAACTAATTCATGTTCTCGTAAATCTTTTTCAGATTTCAGCAAAGACTGGCCATTATCTTCTCGAGTAGCGGTACCTGCAAGAGCGTCAATTTGTAATTGACCTTCGCGAAGACTAAGTAAACGTTCAGGAGAAGCTCCGAAAAATGCATCTTGTTGGTTGCGTTGCCACAGAAAACGACAACTTCCAGGTTGCTGTTCACGAAGACAGTCAAGCATTGCTAAAGGATCTAGTGGAGCCCTAAGCTGAATTGACTGACGTACTGCTAGCACTAATTTGTCGAGAATGCCCCTATTGACAAGGTCAATGCCTCGAGCCAAAGCGGGTCTATAGCAATCTTGCCATTTCTGGGGAAAAGTCAGCCCAGAGCCAACATTCATAAATTTCATTTCTTTTTCGTTAGAGGTTTGAGTTAACCGTTCCCTCGTCAGCCATAACTTTTCAGCCAGCTCTCTTGCCTCTGCTTCATGTGTCGCCACAGCAGTAAGACGCAACCAACCTTCTTCCCCCTGCCGACTTAACTGCCACCTGGGGAGCACAGCTTGAACCGCTGGAAGAACCCCTTGACTTCTCTGACGTTCAGAAGTTTGCTCAAAAAAAGAAAATAATAAAAGGATCCTGGGACTGGCATATGCGGGTGTTTTTGAAGTGACATCTATGAGCCGTCCAAAGGCAACATCACTGAAACGTTGAGCCAGCTCAAACCTCTTAGGACCAGAAAGCTCCAAAGACTGACATTTACCTGCAGCCGCGATACAACGTCCAGGAGCTCCATCCCAAAGAAAACGAAATTGCTCTATTCCGGCTAATAGAGGCAATTTATATAGAGGGTCAACGCCTTTAATAGGGAGGGCCAGACTCAAGACTGGCTCATCTATGTTTCGTGCATGCCAACCTCTGACTATTGAGGTCAAAATGTCACTAAAAGTGGTTCCAGCCGTCATACCAAATGCAAGCTGATCACACGTACTGTTCAAATGTATAAACGGTCACCAGACAAAAAGGGAGAGAATTCCATGCAAAACCAACAGGATGTTGCATCCCTTCATTCCTCAAATGCTGAAAAACGACATCTTTGGCAGGCCGCAATCAAATGGCCTTTGTACTCAGTAGCTGTGATGCCAGTGCTTTTGGCAGTTGGTTGGAAGTTTGGTGCCAAGGAAATGATTCGAGGAGATCAATTAATTGGATTTTTGATTGCATCAGTACTGCTTTTGCTATGGGAAAACTTAACGAATGACCTTTTCGATGCAGACACTGGCATCGATGAAGTCAACAAACCGCATTCGATAGTGGCCTTAATGGGAGAAAAGCGACCTGTTCGGCAAATGGCATATGCCTCGTTGTCTTTAGGCTTTGCACTAATAATTATTTTGGCTGTAAGAAGCCAAACAGCTGTTCTTTTCTTAGTTTTAGGAAGTTGTGCACTTGGGTATCTCTATCAAGGTCCCCCTTTTAGGCTGGGGTACCAAGGGTTAGGAGAGCCATTATGCTGGCTTGCCTTTGGTCCTTTTGCCACTGCTGCAGCACTATTAGTCCTTTCACCAAGTGGGGCAAACAACTCAGAAATACCTTGGGGTATTGCAACAAGACTGGGAGCAGGTCCTGCACTTGCAACAACTCTGGTACTTTTCTGTTCACATTTTCATCAAGTAGCTGAAGATGCTGCACACGGAAAACGATCACCTTTAGTCAGGCTAGGGACCAAGCGAGCAGCAGATCTCATACCATGGTTATTAGGCCTAATATTCGTCTTCGAATGGATACCAATACTTCAAGGGTATTGGCCAATAACAGCACTTCTTGGAGGCATTAGCTTGCCTTCAGGTATCACATTGATGCTTTTACTAAGAAAGCATCACAATCAACCTCAACAAATTAGAAATAGCAAATTCCTAGCAATCCGATTTCAGGCTTTAAATGGTTTGGGTTTAAGTCTTGGTCTTGCACTTGGACCAATGATTGGGGCCAACTTAATTAACCAGATCTAAAGAAATGAGCCTTAAATTAGTTATAAAACCATTCTCATTTCGATTAATTCAAGGACTCAAGACTTCAAAAGGAATTCTTAAAGGGAAACAAGGGTGGTTACTTCGTCTTGAAGACTCAGCTGGTTTTTGTGGATGGGGAGAAGTGTCACCATTTGACAAGTCTGAGCTGGCTCTTTGTGGCAAGTTACTACAAGAAATAAGCTCCAATACTTGTCATCAAGAATTAGAAGATGGTCTACCCACGTGGCCTGGATCTCTTGCCTTTGGAATTGGTGCTGCTTTAGCAGAGCTCAAAGGACTCATTGGAGAAACAAGCAAAGGAGGTTGGGGAACAGCTCCTCAATCGGCAATTTTGTTAGCTAATAATTCATCACTTCTAAGAACAATTGATTGCTTAGCCAATAAGAAGAGAAGTAAAAAGCTAACTACACATCCAATGACTTTAAAATGGAAAATCGCCATTGAACCACAAGCAAAAGAAGAGAGTTTGCTTTCTCAAATTTTGGAGCGACTGCCTAATGATGCTCGGCTTAGGCTTGACGCAAACTCTGGACTCACTCGAGCAGAAGCTAAACAATGGACTAGCCACTTCAAAAAAGATCCAAGATTGGAATGGTTAGAACAACCTCTGCCTTCAAATGATCTTGATGGTCTGCTGAAATTATCCCATCAAGTACCTATTGCACTTGATGAATCACTCTTAGACAGACCAAGCTTGCGAACAAGCTGGAAAGGTTGGCAAGTACGTCGACCTCTATTGGAAGGTGATCCAAGGCCCCTACTCAAAGAATTAGAACAAGGTGTTGGCTACAGAATGGTGAGTACTTCTTTTGAAACGGGTATAGGTCTCCGCTGGATCCACCATTTAGCGGCATTACAACAATTAGGGGCAACACCAACTGCCCCAGGCCTTGCTCCTGGATGGTGTCCTGGTGGCCCACTATTTAGCAAAAATCCACAATTTGTCTGGCAGGCTGCATGAAGAGGTTTTTAACATTGGAATGTATTCCAAAAGATATAAACAAATGCACTAAGCAACTAAGCAAAGCCATAAAAATTGGAGCTTGGATTCAGTTAATTCCAAAACTGGGAGAAAGGATCGAAATTCCCGTCCACATGCTTCCAAAAGGGCCTGGATTAGTAATCTCAAGTGGGGGCAGCTCTTCTAGTCCAAATCATTGCCTACTGACTTCTACTCATCTAGATCAATCAGCCACAGCAACAGCCTATTGGTTGCAAAAACAAGGAATAAAGGCCGAGCATTCGTTAATTTTCAACCCATTACCACTACATCATCTAAGTGGTCTGATGCCTTGGTGGCGAAGCCATCTTTGGGGAGCTAAGCATATCTGGCTGTTGCCTCAATTAATGAGAGATCCCATTTCATTAGAACTATCTTCCAAGTCTAAGTTTGAAGAGAAAGTTGGTGCGCGACTGCTTTCTTTAGTGCCAACACAAATACAACGCTTACTTTCTCATCCATCAGGTTTACGTTGGTTGCAATCTTTTGATGTTATCTGGGTAGGTGGAGCACCCCTACCAACAGATTTAGCGGCAAAAGCTAGGAGCAATCAAATTCGTTTAGCACCTTGCTATGGAGCAACTGAAACTTGTGCGATGGTAACTATCCTTTCTCCTGATGAGTTCCTTGCAGGTAAAACCGATTGTGGTCACCCTTTAATCGATGTTGAACTACGTCTCAATAAGAACAATGCCTTACAGATTAGAACCCCAAGACTAGCTTTAGGCAAATGGAACAATGGCCACCTAGAAGGTCTCCAAGATCAAGATGGCTGGTGGCAATCTGGAGATTCAGCATCCCTAACCAAAGATAAAAATTTGCACCGACTAAAAATTATCGGTCGAATAGATACTGCAATTCACTCTGGTGGGGAGACAGTTTTCCCAGAAAAATTAGAAAGTAAATTGTTAAGCGCAATAAGAAAGAGTCAAATACCAGTTAAACATCTTATTTTTTTACCAATTTCCGACAAAATATGGGGGCAAAGACTAGTTGGTTTATTTAAATGGGAAGTAGAGCTAACTGAAAATGAACAGCAAAAACAATTAACTCATATTGATAAGCTATTAAAAACTTGGTTGCCCTATGAACGTCCTCTCACTTGGTACAAATGTCCTGAGCTTTCACCTAATTCAGCAGGAAAATGGGAGCGCTCTAAATGGAAACAATGGCTCGAAATAAACATAAGGAAATAATAATTGCTTATTTTTATAGGGCTAAAGAATGCGCAGTTAATCCAATAAATATTGTACTTCTTTTATAAAGGTCGTGGTCCCAAGTCTATTGAAGATGACTCTAACCAGCGACTAATTGGTGTAGGCAAAGGACAACGCTCCCTAGTTTTTGCATTTATTGCAACATGTCGAATTAGTCCTAAAGCAACGTTCTCACCTTCTCTCTGAAATTGAGTTTTTACTTGAAAACTCCACATATCAATTTTTTCTGGATAGAGTATTAAATCCAAATAATTACCAGTAATAATAGGCAAGCGAAAATCAGCCTGACAATGAACAATAGGCAGAGCAAACTCTAAATTCTCATCTTTTTCTATTCCATTCGGAAAAATATCATTAACATTCATTCCATACCTTTCAAGACTCTCTTCCCATGCTTCATGGCACCAACGAAAGAGATTATGAAAATGCATTACTCCAGCAGCATCAGTTTCACCAAACCGAACAACACGCTTTACCACAAGCCAATCCCCAGGGTCTTTAGACATCAAAATAAGAATTAGCGATCTACAGAGCCCATAATGACGTCAATTGATCCAAGAATCGCCATGATGTCGGCAACTTTGGTGCCTTTAAGAATATGAGGCAATATCTGTAGATTATTTAAATCCGCAGCACGAATTTTGAATCTCCAAGGAGTTACATCATTATTGCCTTGAATAAAAACTCCTATTTCCCCCTTACCTGACTCCAATCGGGTATAAAGCTCTCCATTTGGAATTTTAAAAGTAGGTGCAACTTTTTTGGCAACATACTGATAGTCAAATCCTGTAAATGGACTCCCTTTACCATCAGACATCTTTTTGGCCTCAAGATTTTCTGTCGGGCCACCAGGAATCATTTCACAAGCCTGCCTAAGAATTTTCAAGGATTGACGCATTTCCTGTATTCGGACTCTATATCTTGCATAACAATCACCTTCTTTCTCCCAAGCAATGTCCCAATCAAAATCGTCGTAGCACTCATAATGATCGACTTTGCGTAAATCCCATGGAACACCTGAAGCGCGAAGCATAGGACCAGAAAGGCTCCAATTAATAGCCTCTTCACGAGCAATTGTGCCTAAACCTTCTATACGTCTACGAAAGATAGGATTGTTAGTAATTAATTTTTCATACTCATCAATCTTTGGACCAAACCACTCACAAAAATCTCGACATTTCTCAAGCCATCCCCAAGGGAGATCGCAAGCAACTCCTCCTATTCGAAAATAATTATTGTTGATTAAACGTTGTCCAGTAGCTGCTTCCCAAAGGTCATAAATCATTTCTCTCTCTCTAAAAATATAAAAGAAAGGAGTCTGAGCTCCTACATCTGCCAAAAATGGGCCAAGCCACAAAAGGTGATTAGCAATACGATTAAGTTCAAGCATTAAAACCCTTATGTAACTTGCACGTCTAGGTACAGAAATGTTTGCCAGTCTTTCTGGAGCATTAACCACTATTGCTTCATAAAACATTCCAGCCGCATAATCCATACGACTTACATAAGGAACAAACATTACGTTTGTCCTATTTTCAGCAATTTTCTCCATCCCACGGTGGAGATAACCAATAACTGGTTCACAATCGACAACATCTTCACCATCCAATGTGACTACCAAACGCAGCACTCCATGCATAGAAGGATGATGAGGGCCAAAGTTGACCACCATTGGCTCCGTGCGCGTTTCCAATTGCGTCATGAGGCCAATAAAGAAAGTGAGTTAAATAGATCTTAGGAAGGAACTATGCAAAACCCATCTCAGAGTAAATCTTTAAATTTTCTACATCTTCCTGTGATGGCTCATAGGGTCCTTGAGTCAATCAAAAATCTACCCACAGACCTGCTTCATGGCGGCTTAATGATTGATGCGACACTTGGAGCTGGTGGTCATTCTGCTCTCCTGTTAGAAAGCTATCCAAATCTAAAGGTAATTGGCATAGATCAAGACCCCTTTGCTAGAGCTGCTGCGGCAAAGCGTCTGGCACATTTTGGGTCAAGAGTAAAAATTCTTGGAACAAATTTCGCAAATTTCATACCACCAGACAAAGCAATTTTTGTTTTAGCCGATTTAGGTATAAGTAGCCCACAATTAGATAATGCAAATAGAGGATTTAGCTTTCGACTTGATGGCCCACTAGATATGAGAATGAACCCTAATGAAGGTATTACAGCAGGCGAACTAATTGCAAAATTAGAAGAAGCAGAGCTTGCAAATATTATTTATGTAAATGGTGAAGAAAAGTACTCCAGAAAAATTGCAAAGAGAATAAAAAAAGATTTATTGAAATATGGGCCTTATCAAAGTACTAGTACTTTGGCCTATGCAATAGCAGGTTGTTATCCACCTAAGCTACGTTATGGGCGAATACATCCTGCAACTCGAACATTTCAAGCACTGAGAATTGCAGTTAATAATGAGCTAGAAGTTCTTGATAGACTTCTGGCTCAAGCACCAAGTTGGCTTCAAGCTGGAGGATTACTAAACATCATTAGCTTTCATTCCCTAGAAGATAGGCGTGTAAAATATACATTCTTAAATGATGATCGATTAGAAAGAGTCACACGCAAACCATTTCAAGCAGAGTTATCAGAAATAACTAGAAACCCTAGAAGTAGAAGTGCAAAGTATCGAATTGCTCGACGCAAACCTTTTTGAATTTAAATATTGCTAATTTAAAAATCAAACAGGATATCAATTAAAACTACGAATTAAATTATTCTATCAATCTTATAAAGATAATCTATCTTTTTTTAAGTCTTTAACAACTTTTACAATTATATTAATAGCACTTTTTACCTGAGATATTGTTGTCTCTTTCCCAAGACTAAGTCTTAAAGAAGCTTCGGATTCTTTAAGAGTTCTTCCTATCCCTCTTAAAACATGAGAAGGAGCGCCATTCGAACAAGCTGAAGCACTGCTGCAAATCAAATTAGAACGTAATGAATGCTGCAATTGACTCCCTCTTACGCCTGGAACTGTAAAATTCAAGTTGTTAGGTAAGCGATATTCCATAGAACCATTCAAAATTAAATCTGGAATCTCACTTTTTAAATCAGTCCATAATTTATTTCGCAAAGAGCTAAGGTACTTCTGACGAGTGTTTAAAGTTTCAAGAGCCAGTTCTGCTGCTTTTCCCATACCGATTGCCAAAGGAATAGGGACAGTTCCTGGCCTTAGACATTGTTCTTGTCCACCACCCCATTGTAAAGGATGAATTGGTATATTTTCTCTAATTATTAGCGCTCCAATTCCTTTTGGACCGTAAATTTTATGCCCACTTAAAGTTAAAAGATCTATACCTATTTCATCTATATCAAAATCTATTTGTCCAAAAGCTTGCGCAGCATCAGTATGGAAAATAACACCTTTTTGCCTGCATAGGCTCGATAACTCAGCTAACGGTTGCAAAACACCTATCTCATTATTGGCCATCATAATGCTGACCAAAAAAGTATCATTTTGGAAAGACTGAATAAGCTTTTCAGCAGAAAGAATACCTTCAGAATCAGGTTGTAATTCTGTGAGAGAAAAACCTTCTCTTGTCAATTGCCGCAGAGGATCAAGCACCGAATTATGTTCAGTGGAGACAGTGATTAAATGTCCTGGTTTCCCAAATTCAATAGCTTTTGCACGAGCATGACCTAATAAGGCTAAATTGTTAGCCTCGGTAGCCCCACTTGTAAAAATCAATCTCTCTGGTTTTACCTTTAAAATTGATGCCAATTTTTCTCTCGTCACGCTTAAGGCTGCAGAGGCATACAGACCAGCAGTATTTTGACGGCTAGAGGCATTCCCCCAAAAGTCTTTCCAATAGGGTGCCATGGCCTCTAAAACCTCAGGGTCACAAGGAGTAGTGGCTTGATAATCGAAATTCAGAGGAGCTTGTTGATGAATCACGCTAGTAAAAGGTGGCTTTTCTCGCGCATAAGCAATTTTTCTGCTTACATGAATTGCCCAAGAGAAAGCAGCGTAGAGGACAAAATCTTCTTAGGCTGGTTTCCATAAGCATCAACAAATGAATGCTTAAAGTCTTCAAATTTCAATCAGTCTTCTTCATTGCTTAATGAGTGAACCTCCAACCCCCATTAATGAAGTTGTGAACCAAGCACGAGTGCTGTTGGTTGACGACGAGCCAGGTATCAGAACAGCTGTTCAGGCATATCTTCAAGATGAAGGATTTGATGTCACTACAGCAGTAGATGGTGAAGAAGGTTGGCAAAAAGCCAAACAATTATTTCCAGACGTTGTAATTAGTGATGTCATGATGCCTAGATCCGATGGCTATGCCCTTTTACAGCGCCTGAGAGAAGACGAGAGGCTAGGAGGAACACCAGTGATATTCCTTACTGCAAAAGGAATGACAGTTGATCGAACTCAGGGCTACCTTGCTGGTGTTGATGATTACATTTCCAAACCATTTGACCCAGATGAACTCATTGCAAGAGTACGCAATGTCGTCAAGCGACAAGAAAGATTATTAGCTGAAGCAGCGAGATTTGCTGATGCAGATGTAGGACAAATGGCCAGGCAAATTACAGAAATACGTTCAATGCTTACCCAAGGAGAAGCTTCTCCATCTAGAGATATCTCACTGCCAGACTTTACGCCAAGAGAAGCAAGTGTTCTGCAACTAGTAGCAGAAGGACTAATGAATAAAGAAATTGCCAGGAAGTTAGAAACATCAATTCGCAACGTGGAAAAGTATGTCAGCAGACTATTTATCAAAACAGAAACATCTAGTCGCACTGAACTAGTAAGATATGCTCTTGAAAATCATTTAGTTACTTGAGTCATTGAGCCCAAGCTAGATAGCTCAAATAATAATCTCAATAATACTTGAGCAAAAAATCTTTAAAGGTTCAAGAATCAATTGTAAAGTTAATTGTTCACGACTTTCTAAATTCCATTAACTGTGAAAAGTAAAAAGGAGCTTTATTTAGTTTACTTTTTATTAGTTTAAACCCACATTCATTTGCGGCCCTAACTATCCCTTCGGCACGCAAAGTATATGCGCGAGTCGTTTTACTTGAACCAGGAAAGAATTGACCAATTCGTTTCAACAATGCCAATAAAGGAGTATAAGGGGCAAAACTAACTATTAATCTTTCTGCAGACAAGCTACAAAGATGACGAACCATTCCTTCAGCTGGTTCTTGTGGGTAATGAATAAATACATCTAAACAAATCACTGTGTCAAATAAGCCACTAACACTTTCTAAATCTGAAGTGGTCAATGCAAGTCGAGTTAAATCAAGATCTAAGGCCTTTGCTCGTTTTTTTGTTTCGTCCACCATTGCCTGTGAAATATCACTCGCTGAAATTGACCCAACACCCATTGCAACCAAAGGCAAACAAAGACTTCCTACTCCGCAACCAGCATCACAAAAACTCATCTCACTCAAGTCTCCAAACTCTTTCACCCAAGCAAGGACATCATCCACAGTCTTTTGATGACCTAAGCGGATATTCCGTTGAACGTTACTAACGTCATCACTTTCGCTATAGATTCGATTCCATCGATCAAATCCCATTCCATTGAAATAGCTTTCAACCTCTGCTTTTTCTGCCTGTTTAAGTTTTTCCAATGGTTCAAGAGACATTAATTAAAATTCGTTCCGTCGGAATCTTAATCAGCTCTCTGCCAACAAAAAGCATCACGTTCAAAATTTATATGCCATCGAAGCAGTTTTCGTAAGGGTTTCCCTATTAAAAAATCAACTAATTTCTGTTCTTTTCCTAGGACCAAGCGAGGAGAAACGGTAGCTGCCCAAATTGCAGAAGCAGGATCTCGACCCCATTTCATAAGATTCTGAGATGCTTGCAAAAGAGGAACAGTTGTCCCTACAAGGGTTCCATTCTGAAGCCTGCAGGAGCCTTTCTCGGACAGAATCAAACGATGATCCCACTCAAATTGACCATCCTGAAGGCCATAAGGCGAAATTGCATCGCTTACCAAAACCAATTGCTTTGAAGCCAGCTTTTGCAATAGCACAGCAAGATCTGGATGAACATGGACCCCATCAGCTATTAATCCAATCGAGATATCACTATTTTTCAGTGCCTCTCCTATAGGACCAGGTGAGCGATGTTGCAAACCAGGCATAGCATTAAATGCATGAGTAAGCATAGTCACACCATTTTCAAAAGCACGGTGACAAATGGGTGCATCAGCAGAAGAATGACCTAACGAGACAACTATCCCAAGACTCTTAAGCCTCCTGATCACTTCTAAAGAGCCACTCAATTCTGGCGCTAATGTCACAATATCAATCTCATTTTCGAATCCCTGAATACGTTCTTCTAAAGCAGACAAACTTGGCAAACATAAATGCTCAAGAGCATGCGCACCATTTCTATTTTTAGATAAGAATGGACCTTCCAGATGGGCGCCAAGAAGTTGGCAACTTGTAGAGCTATGTTTTCTTCGTGCCTCGCGCAGGACCTCTAATCCCAAATGTAAAGAAGAGACAGCACAACTAATAAAGGTTGGACAAATTGCTTCCACACCATCGATCCAAAGTTGATCTAATAAATGAAATAATTTAGGAAGCTCATCAAAAGTCAACTCAGAAAAAGACAGACCAAAACCTCCATTAATTTGCAGGTCTATTCCCATTGGACTCAGCCAATCTCCTTGCCAATTATCACCAGCCATCGCTGACCCATGCTCCATTAGTTGAACCGATTGGATGATGTCCTGAGCATCTAAAAAAACACACCAACAATTTGGATCAACATTATTTTTTGGCTTTGGCAAGCGAACATGAGTAAGCCGACGCATTTAATTTTCTTGCAATGTTGACAAATAAGAGACAATGAATTCCTATTCATCCTGAAAAGTGGACTCTGCATCAAGCCCATTACATTCAGCAAAAGCTGAACTCAAACCTCTAGTGGCAGTAGTCATGGGTAGTGACTCTGATCTTGAAACACTGAAGCCAGCAATAGATATTTTGCAAGAGTTTGGCTTAAAAGTCCAAGTGCGCATTCTTTCTGCCCATCGCACACCCCTTGAAATGGTTAACTTTGCTAAAGCAGCCGAAACACAAGGACTGAAAGTAATCATTGCCGGTGCTGGAGGAGCTGCCCACTTGCCAGGAATGATTGCATCACTTACATCAATACCTGTTGTTGGTGTTCCAATTCAAAGTAAATATCTTTCTGGTATCGACTCAATGTATTCAATTCTACAAATGCCAAGTGGTATACCAGTGGCAACTGTAGCCATAGGGGGCGGTCTGAATGCAGGGCTATTAGCCGCACAAATTTTAGGAGCTTTCAACAATAAAGTTAAGCAAAGAGTGTCTGATTATCGAAAATCTCTTCATGATCAAGTAATTAATAAAGATAAAAGCCTAGTAGACATAGGCACTAACGAGTTTTTATTACAAAAAAAAGCAAATAATCTCTAAATTTACTATTCATCCTCTCTGGAAACTGTAAATTAGATAAATAGATTTAGATATTAATGAGTTCACCAATCAACCATCAGAAATTATATTTAATTCGACTAGCTTATTAATAACAATTTCCACGCAAATATCTAAATTTTCTCTACCAGTATCAATTTTTAATTCTGGGTTTTGAGGCTCTTCATATGGGCTTGATATACCTGTGAAATCCTTAATTTCTCCAGCTCTTGCTTTTGCATACAGTCCTTTAGTATCTCTTTGCTCACACATTTTTAAATTCGCTGCACAATAAATCTCTAAAAAATCCCCTTTTTCCACTAAAGATCTAGCTTTTTCTCGATCCAAAAGAAATGGAGACACAAATGCTGTGAGAACGATTACACCTGCATCAAGAAAAAGTTTGGCGACTTCACCAATACGTCGAATATTCTCTTCTCTATCAACATCAGAAAAGCCCAAGTCTTTACAAAGGCCATGACGAACATTGTCACCGTCAAGAACATATGTCGATAGACCACGTTCAAAAAGAACAGTATTCACAGCGTTTGCCAAAGTGCTCTTCCCTGAGCCAGATAACCCCGTAAACCAAAGGATTGCACTTTTATGACCTCTTTTCTTTGCTATTGCTTTCCTATTAACCGAAGCTTCATGCCAAACAATATTTTCAGCCTTCGGTGTTCCCCCTGCTTCTGATTGGTCACCCATTTTCGAAGAGTTAATTCAACACCTATTGTCCACAAGAATGGAACCAAAAGCTCATGGACCTTATCCTCCAGACTGTTTAGGACGATATCCTTCTTGTTTCAAAAGGTCTAACAAAGCATCAACATGATCGCCTTGCAGCTCCAAACAGCCGTCCTTCACTGTTCCTCCAGTACCACAGTCAGCCTTAAATCTTTTCAAAAGAGTCTTTGCTTCTGAATCATGAAGTTGAAGCCCTTTTATGACAGTGACAGTCTTCCCACCTTTTCCACCTCTTAACCTATGCACTCGAACATTAAGTTCTCTTTTAGCTAAAACAGTTTTAGGCTTATAAGGTCTAGACATTGAAGAATCATCAAATTCATGCCAGCCACCCTTAGACATTGATCTAGTTCTTAGGCTGGTATATATCTTCCACTAATTACGTTGACAAGCACAATTCCCCCTCAGCCAAAAGATGTGGATTTGGCTATCAGTGCACGTCCATCCCCTATGGGTCGTTTTGGGCGTTATGGCGGTCAATATGTTCCAGAGACACTAATGCCAGCACTTCGTGAGCTTGAAACAGCTGCTAAAAAAGCCTGGGAAGATAAAGCTTTTACAGAAGAACTCAATGGACTATTACGTACATATGTAGGGCGTGCTACTCCTCTTTATGAAGCAAAACGTCTGTCTAATTATTATCGCAGGGCCAACGGAGGACCGCGCATTTGGTTGAAGCGCGAAGATCTCAATCACACAGGAGCCCACAAAATCAATAATGCTCTAGGGCAAGCACTTCTTGCTTTGAGAATGGGCAAAAATCGAATTATTGCTGAAACTGGGGCTGGCCAACATGGTGTTGCCACAGCAACTGTATGTGCCCGATTTGGACTTGATTGTGTGATTTATATGGGCAAAGAAGACATGCAAAGACAAGCACTCAATGTTTTTCGCATGAGACTTCTTGGGGCCAAAGTAGAGCCTGTCATCTCTGGCACAGCAACGCTAAAAGATGCAACTAGCGAAGCCATCCGTGATTGGGTAACCAACGTTGAAAACACTCATTACATTCTTGGTTCTGTAGCAGGGCCACACCCTTATCCAATGCTAGTGAGAGATTTTCATGCAGTTATTGGTGAGGAAACGCGTCAGCAATGTGCTGAGGCCTTCGGTGGGCTTCCAAATGTGCTTTTAGCTTGTGTAGGGGGAGGTTCTAACGCAATGGGTCTTTTTCATCCATTTGTTCAAGACACCTCAGTAAGGATGATTGGAGTCGAAGCGGCTGGAGATGGTATTCATACCAATCGTCATGCAGCAACAATTACTGAAGGAAGAGTTGGAGTTCTGCATGGGGCAATGAGCCTTCTATTACAAGATAAAAATGGACAAGTTCAAGAAGCCCATTCGATTAGTGCTGGATTGGATTACCCAGGGGTAGGTCCAGAGCATAGTTACTTACGAGACATAGGCCGCGCAGAATATGTAGCAGTAACTGATCAAGAAGCTTTAAATGCACTCAAGTTAACAAGTCAATTGGAAGGTATCATTCCCGCCCTTGAAACTGCCCATGCCTTTGCATGGCTTGAAAAGCTATGTCCTGAGCTTCAGTCAGGTACTGAAATAGTTATTAATTGCTCCGGGAGAGGGGATAAAGATGTAAATACAGTTGCAGAAAGGCTCGGAGAAGAGTTCTGAGAATAAACTTTAAGACAAAATCAAATAAGATTTCCGTTTAAAGATTTTTCTAGAGAAGTTAATCAATTTAAAAGAATTGATTATTGCTATATATCTTGTCTAGTAGTTTTCCAAGTCAATAATTAGCATAAGACTCGATTTAAATGGTTCGCGACACTACTTACTGCAGCCATCGCTGTGGCGTAGGCCATGCGCATTGGACCAACCAAAGCAACATGACCAATTCCTTCATTCGAACTTTTATATGGTGCGTGAACTACTGCACATTTAAGTAAAGCTTCATGAGGATGTTCAGATCCAATCAACACCCCACCCTGATGACTTTGAAACATTGGAACCACTGCTGCTGGCTGGCTATCCATAAGCTCTAAAAGTGGACGTAAACTATTGCTTTGACTGAATTCTGGTTGAGCTACTAATCGAGACATCCCATGGAATACAGCGCCAGCCTCAACAGTGGAATGTGAGTTTCTATGACTATCAATAGCATCTTTAACAATCGTGCCACTCATATGGAGCTGAGTAGGCAGACTTGTCCAATCCAAACTGCCATTGACTGATTGGGCAAGTTGATCCCTCAGCCAAATTTCCATCGCTTCAAGCTCATTAGCAGCTTGTAATGGCAAGCGAATATTCAAATGACTTGCATGATTTGAATTTTCAACAAGCATCACCAACAATCTTTCTCCGCTCTGAACTAAACGAACTTCTTCAAGAGCACTTTTTTTGCGCGCGGGTCTAATGATTACACTCATTAAGCCTGTGAAATCAGTAAGTCGCTTGGCTAATTGCCATAACAGATCATCTAATGACGCCAAGCTGAGACTTATATGCGTTAATTCTCTCTCCAAATGTTGAACTGCTACACCAGGAGGAGGAAGCAAGCAATTCACATAATGCCTATAACCATCAGGACTAGGAATTCTGCCAGAAGATGGATGAGGCTGAATCAGCAACCCTCTATTCTCAAGCACTCCCATCTCTGAACGAACAGTAGAGGAGCTTGCTTGAAGTCGAAAACGACGAACAAGAGCTTTACTCCCTACAGGCTCCATGGTGTCCACATAATGATTCACCGTGGCACGAAGAACCTGCTGTTGACGTGCTGGCAGAGTCTCCAATTGAATAAATTAATCAATATGATCGTACGTTGATTTATAAAAAACTCTCAACACTATGAAGAAGTTTGGAAGAACTTTTCAATAACGAGCAACTGATGAATCAACTTGTTCACTCCAAGCGGCTATCCCTCCTTCAAGATTCCAAACTTCTAATTGCCAATCTTGCTGTATTAACCAATTTGCAAAATTCCAACTACGAACCCCTAAATGACAAATCACTACAACTGGTTGATCCTTGACTAATTTCTCAGGAAGTTCTTCTTTCCAAGCAAAAGCCTGGCTTAGGGGCAAATGGATAACTGGAGAAGGAAAGGGTGCAATAACCAATTCATCATCTTCACGCACATCAATCAAGGTTGGTTTTGAAGACTCATCCATCAACCATTGATTTAACGCCTTTGGAGAAAGATTTTTAGGGATTGGCTCGCTCATTTCACCATTTTTATGCGAATTATAGGAATCCGGTCACTAATGAATAAAGATAATCTGCAGTCTCACGCTACGAATCCATGAAGGTTTATTCCTTCCTTGTTTCTTTAGTGATCTCATTAACCTTTTTAGGTTTACTTGCTATGGGTGCCACCTCTGCCAGTGCCATCCAAGCTCCAATAACTACTCACAAACCTTCTGTTGAACTACCAAATGCAGCCAAGTTTTTCCCAAAGGACGCATCCTTCACCATCCATTGGATGCCAGATAACGAAAATGGAGAAGAATTTAACTATTTGACTCACTCTTCTAAAGCAATAAAAGGCATTGATCAGGCTCGAAGGCTTATGTCAGGGCTATTTGCACTGACAGGGTTAGATTTTGATGCTGAACTTGCTGGTTGGATTGGGAGTAACGTAAGTTTAGCTTTCTTCGAAACTAATGAAATTGATAAGCCTTTAGATTGGATAATTGCACTTTCAAGTATTAACAAAGATGGTGCAAAAGATTTCTTGCATCGCTACTGGGGTAAGGAAGCATTAGCAGGAGTAAATGTAGAAGTCGAGAATTACAGAGGGATTGGGATAATTGGGAGCAACGCTATCTTAGGAGAAGATATATCCCCTCAAAAAGCAACAACATTAATTAATAATAATCTTTTGCTAATAGCCTCTAACAAAAGAATATTAAAAAAATCATTAGACCTCTCTCAAAAGTATGAGCTAAATCAGTTAGGAGATAAAAGACTAAAGGAGTCAATGCTAAGTATTGAGAGTGGGAATGCATTAATTACAATTTCACAACACGGTCTGAACTCATTATTTTCAATGCCAATAAAATTCAGTCAAAGAACAGACTTTAATGGTTTCACAGGCTCAGTTAAATTCAACAAATCCAATATCACTTTAGATGGTATTTTTCAATCAAAGACTCAATTGAAAGGAATCGAAGCTGAACAAGAAGAGTCTTTGTCTCTTTTACAAGGCACATCAGGACCTGCCGAGGCTGTAATAATAATAAAGTCATCTTCAGAGTTACTTAGAGAGAACAATCAAGAACCTCTACATCAATTAGTTAGGCCATTAATTCGGAAGGAATTGCAGAAAGTAAAAGGATTAACACCAAAAGCTATTACTAGTTTAAATAAAGGACCACTAATCTGGATTCAAGAACCTGCAGGATGGGTTTTAGGCACACAAAAAGATAAACCAACCTTTGAAGTGATTGATGAATTTCTTAAGCAGCAAGGAGAAAATCCATCGGAGCTTATGATAAATAAAAAAACTTTCAAAGTATGGTCAAAATTAGTTCCCAAAAATAACCAAAATAACTACACTTTAGAAACCGAATTAGGAGCAATCTTATCTGAAGACTCTGACAATAACTGGTGGGCTGAAACACTTGAAGCCATGCAGCAGCGCGAAGAAACTGGAGCAGAGGTACTACAAGCGCAATTGAAAGATATCATCATAAACAATAAGCAATTTCCAGAAATTGCCTTATTATTAAATTCAAATCAAGCGGAAAACTATTTAAACAAATGGGATCCTTGGCTTCTTCTTCAGACAGTTTCAGATAGTTCTTTAAAAAGCAATATCCAAGGTTTGGCGTTAACTATAAATCCTGATGAGAATCAGACAGGGATAGCATTACGCACAAGCCTTGATATTTCTTAGTATCATATCTACAGAAAATAGACAGTTGATTTTAGGAGAAAATATATGGCAAAATAATTACAATTCAAACAAATAATAGCTTCGGTTTTATCAGGAAAACAATCCAAGCTAAACTTTGAAAGTAGACAAAATTTCATCTCAAGATTGTCCTTTATTATTCAAATCCACATGAAGCTCAGATGACTAATCTTAAACCTCTTCCAATTGAGGGCATCAAAGCGTCACTTAAATAATTTTCAAGATTGACACATCAGATGGAAGAATAAAGTTCAAGACTAGTTGGTCTAAGCAGAGCTAATGGCACCACTCAAGCCAAACTGCATCTTGCTCCTGAATTTCAATAACCTATTCAATTTGAACAGATGGTTGTAGAGCAGCAAAAAACAGAAAAGACTCTCAACCCAACAGCGATTGGATTACGTCCTGGTCTGGAAGGAGTGCCAGTTAGCCAATCTTCCATTTGCGACATCGATGGCATCAAAGGAGAACTGACATATAGAGGTTATCCAATTGCAGAGCTTGCGGCTCAAAGTAGCTTTCTTGAAACCACTTACCTACTGATATGGGGAGAGTTACCTAGTACCCAACAATTAAGAGATTTTGAAAGAGAAGTGCAAATGCATAGGAGAGTTAGTTTTCGAGTAAGAGACATGATGAAATGCTTTCCAGCTACTGGTCACCCAATGGATGCACTGCAATCAAGTGCCGCATCACTTGGTCTGTTTTATTCACGTAGAGCAATAGATGATCCGCAATATATATATGACGCTGTAGTGAGGCTTATCGCAAAAATTCCAACAATGGTGGCTGCTTTTCAACTAATCCGCAAAGGGCAAGACCCAATCCAACCTCGAGATGATCTTGCCTATTCAGCAAATTTCCTTTATATGCTCACAGAACGAGAACCAGACCCTTTATCAGCAAGAATCTTTGATCGCTGTCTCATACTTCATGCAGAACACAGCCTTAATGCAAGCACTTTTAGCGCAAGAGTGACTGCAAGCACCCTTACAGATCCTTATGCAGTCATAGCCTCTGCTGTAGGAACCCTTGCTGGGCCTCTTCATGGAGGAGCAAATGAAGATGTCATCAAAATGCTGGAAGAGATAGGAACACCAGAAAACGCAAGCTCCTACTTAAATGAAGCAATATCTAATAAGCGAAAGATCATGGGCTTTGGTCATCGAGAATACAAAGTTAAAGATCCTCGTGCATCCATTCTTCAAAGTCTTGCCGAAGAGCTTTTTGCAAGGTTCGGGAAAGACAATATGTATGAAGTAGCACTAGCTCTAGAGGAAGCAGCCGAAAGCCACTTAGGCAAGAAAGGAATATTCCCAAACGTGGACTTTTATTCAGGTCTTGTCTATCGCAAACTTGGGATTCCTAAAGATCTTTTCACACCGGTTTTCGCGATATCTCGAGTTACAGGCTGGTTAGCTCATTGGCGTGAACAGCTTGGCGCAAATCGAATCTTTAGACCTTCGCAAGTTTATACAGGTGAGAAACCAAGACAATGGAAGCCCGCTGAAGAACGGTCTTCTACCTAAAGCCTCTAACTTGCAAATATCTCATCTCCACAAATGGTGATTATTACTGGGACAACCCCACAAGCCATGACAAGTCAAGGCATAGATCTCGAACTTGGCTTCAGCCAAGTTGTTCAGGGCCTAGGGATCCGCCCCGATATCGCACATTTACTCTGGCTACCACTCCCAATGCTGCTTGTTTTAGTGGCAGCTCTTATTGGTGTTCTAGTGACCGTATGGCTTGAACGAAAAGTTTCTGCTGCTGCACAACAACGAATTGGTCCTGAATATGCAGGTGCTTTAGGTGTACTTCAACCCTTAGCCGATGGACTCAAACTACTTGTAAAAGAAGATGTGATCCCTAAACGAGCTGATGGACTGCTATTTACGTTGGGACCTGTTTTGGTCTTAATACCCGTCATTCTTTCTTGGCTAATAATTCCATTTGGGCAAAATCTTCTTATTAGCAATGTAGGAATAGGAATATTTCTTTGGATAGCACTTAGCAGCATTCAACCTATTGGACTACTAATGAGTGGATATGCATCAAACAACAAATACTCACTTCTTGGTGGATTACGAGCAGCAGCACAATCCATAAGTTATGAAATTCCCTTGGCCCTAGCTGTGCTTGCGGTTGTGATGATGAGCAATTCTCTAAGTACGGTTGATATTGTCCAGCAACAAAATGGTTTTGGCCTACTAAGTTGGAATGTATGGCGGCAACCTATAGGGTTTTTAATCTTCTGGATTTGTGCACTAGCAGAATGTGAGAGGCTTCCTTTCGACCTTCCAGAAGCTGAAGAAGAATTAGTTGCTGGATATCAAACGGAATACGCAGGAATGAAATTTGCCTTGTTTTATCTAGGTAGCTATATAAATCTTGTTCTTTCTTCCCTACTTGTATCAGTCCTTTACTTAGGTGGTTGGGGTTTTCCTATACCTGTTGAATGGCTTGCAGGGTGGCTAAATCAATCAGTTGATACACCTTTAGTACAAGTGATTACTGGATCTGTAGGAATTGTGATGACTGTTATGAAAACCTATCTACTGGTTTTCTTAGCAATATTGCTTCGTTGGACGACCCCTAGAGTCCGAATTGATCAATTGCTCGACCTTGGCTGGAAATTTCTACTCCCCATTTCTTTAGCAAATCTGCTTATCACAGCTTCATTAAAATTGGCATTTCCCTTGGCTTTTGGGGGATGACAACACAAAAGGGTCAGTACAACAGGCCAACTATGAATACTTCTCCTTACAAAGTTTAAAAGGCTTGTAAAATTTATAAGGTCAACAAAGTCTCCCCCGAAAGTTCCATTCGAATGCTGGGTTTTCTTAAAAAAGTTACTGATTACACAAAGGAGGCAGTTGGTTCAGCCAACTATCTCCTGCAAGGGTTGAGCGTTACTTTTGACCATATGCGACGTAGACCAATAACCATCCAATATCCATATGAGAAATTAATCCCTTCTGAGCGTTACCGAGGTCGAATTCATTACGAATTCGATAAGTGCATAGCCTGTGAAGTATGTGTAAGAGTTTGCCCTATAAATCTTCCAGTTGTGGACTGGGTTATGAATAAAGAAACCAAGAAGAAAGAACTACGCAACTATTCAATTGATTTTGGGGTATGTATCTTTTGTGGAAATTGCGTTGAATACTGCCCAACCAACTGTCTTTCCATGACAGAAGAATATGAATTAGCCGCTTTCGATAGGCATAGCTTGAATTACGACAATGTCGCTTTAGGTCGTTTACCGACAAGCGTTACAACAGACCCATCAGTAAGACCATTGCGTGAACTTGGTTACTTGCCTCAAGGAGTAATGGACCCACATGATTTACCTTCAGATAAACCAAGAGCAGGAAAATTACCTTCAGAAGTTCTGGAGGCCATCACTACAGATGCTTCAAGCAAGGGTTCTGAGAAATCAAGTGAAAATCTTGTCCAATTAGAAAAAGAAGCAGAATGAATATTGCAACTTCAACAGAAGTAATTTGCTTTGCGGTTCTTGCAACTGTTGTTGTAATTGGCGGACTGGGAGTCATATTACTAGATAATATTGTTTACTCAGCATTTTTATTAGGTGGAGTATTTTTAGCTGTGGCAGGTCTATATCTACTTTTAAATGCAAGTTTTGTCGCTGCAGCTCAGGTTTTAGTTTATGTAGGAGCCGTAAATGTACTTATTCTCTTCGCTATTATGCTCGTCAACAAAAAGGAAGATCTAAAGCCCATTAAAAGCTTAAGAACAAGAAAAATACTGTCAGCAGGTGTATGTGCAGGACTACTAGGATTACTGATTAGAGTGAATTTAACTACTCCCTGGTCATTACCAGGGCCTAATGGAATAGGAGAGCAAGCAACTATTCGAATTGGAGAACACCTATTCACTGATTACCTTTTACCATTCGAACTTGCTTCTGTCCTTTTACTAATGGCAATGATTGGAGCAATAGTATTAGCTCGCAGAGACGTTTTAGTTAGTGATGTAGGTACAGGAAAGTCTGTCAACCAAAGTCTTATAGAAAAAACACAACCTCCTCTCTTAATAGACAAGTCATCAAAGTAATTTACTTGTCTTAATAATCCTGCTTAAATCCACCTAGTATTTCAATGATCGAAATTTTTACAGGTCCAGTTCCACTTCAAGCTTATCTCTTACTTGCTTCATTTCTATTCTGTATTGGAGTTTGGGGACTAATTAATAGTCGAAATGCAGTACGTGTATTGATGAGTATTGAATTGATGCTTAACTCAGTTAATATAAATTTAATAGCATTTTCTTCTTATCTAGATGGAGCTTTAATAAGAGGGCAAGTTTTTACTATATTTGTAATAACAGTTGCAGCTGCGGAAGCTGCCGTTGGATTAGCTATTCTTCTTTCTCTATATAGAAATAGAGTAACAATCGATATGGAAAATTTCAATTTACTGCGCTGGTAGAGCAAAGAAGATGTTCCTCGATCTGGTCTGGTTGATCTGTCGAGCAAATAGCAAAGCTGCTAAAATAACTAGCTCTTATGTAAGTAAAGAGCTAAAGGATAATTGCATTGAAGTTATAACAACAATAAGCAATTCATCAGATAATTCATTAGTACAACTATTGGAATCAACAAAGCAATTACCAAGCCTAGCTATTGTTCTTGGTGGTGATGGCACTGTACTGCATGCTGCACAACAACTTGCAAAACACAACATACCCATTCTAAGTTTTAACGTTGGTGGGAACTTAGGCTTTCTAACTCATGATGGTAATTTGCTAAATGATTCGACAATTTGGAAAACAATAATTGAAAATAAATTCTCAATACATCAAAGGATGATGCTAGAAGCAAGAATAGAAAGAAATGGCTTAAAAAATAATTCAACTCCAAATGCATTAAATGATTTCTATATTCGCTCATCTCATGAAGACAATTCTCCAACTTGTACCTTAGAGCTTGAAATTGATGGAGAAGTTGTTGACCAATACAGAGGTGATGGGCTTATAGTTTCTACCCCAACAGGCTCCACAGCTTATTCGATGGCAAGCGGTGGTCCAATTCTACATCCTGAAATAGAAGCGATAATTGTTAGTCCAATCTGTCCAATGAGTCTATCAAGCAGACCTATAATTGTTCCATCAAGCTCAAGATTAGTAGTTAAGGTTAAGCCTCTATGCAATCAAACTCAAAGAGTTAAACTATGGCAAGATGGGGCTGGAGGGGATTTAATTGAACCTGGAGAACGATGCATCATTAATCGGGCAAGTAACAACGTGAAAATGATGATTCTGGAACAAAGTACTTCTTATTACAGAACTCTTACTCAAAAATTACACTGGGCGGGAAGTATCAATAGAAAAAAAAATTGACGAAAGTAAGCTCAATGGCTATTGAAATTGAAAGAAGATTCCTGGTTCAAGGAAAGGAATGGAAAGAAATCGCACATAATCCTCAATATTTACGCCAAGGATACTTAGCAACAAGTCGTGAATATTGGACAATAAGAATAAGAATACTTGAGAATAAGGAAGCCTGGATCACATTAAAATCACCTGCAGAAGGTATTTCAATGAATGAGTTTGAGTACTCAATCCCATTAGATGATGCTGAATCAATATGGAATCTAGTAACACACAAAATAACAAAGACACGTTATCAGTTAAATCTCAATTGTGGAGAGTGGGTAATTGATTGCTTTCAAAAGGATAATTCACCCTTGGTCATAGCAGAAGTCGAATTAGCTTCAAGCAATGAGAAAATTCAGATACCGAATTGGTGTTATCAAGAAATTACATCCAATAAGAAATTGAGCAATGCAGCTTTAGCTTTAAACCCAATCTCTACTTGGTCAAAAGGAAGTCGTCGTGCAATAGATCTCTAAAAAGGGAATAGAGCCCCTCTTCCTTTAGATTGTCTTTATATTCCTCGGCGGAATGGCGTTGCCTTCGGCATGAGGTAATCAAGGCTATAGGAGGTCAAATTTTGTATGGCTTGTACGACATTCAAGGAATTCTCCGATACGTAGGTAGAGAGCGAGAGGATTGCTTGGCCTATGCAGAGCTCTTTGACCTCAAATCAGTTGAGGTTTGCTTGCTCGCCCAAACAGAATTTAATGAGAAGAGTTCAGGGTTTACGGGTCGGGTGAAGGTTCATCAGGTAATGAGCAACAATTAAAGCCATCGCGACAGATTTTCCCATGATCCATAGCCCAATTCAAAAGGGCTACCCGATTCTTCGAACCAGTTTTTGTGAACATGTTGCTGACATGGTTGTCCACAGTTCGCTTACTGATGGTTAATCGTTCAGCAATTTCCTGATTTGTCAGACCATCCGCAACCAACTCAATAATCTCCATTTCCCTCGCTGAGAGGGTATGAGCTGAATTGGAAACTTCGCTTGTAGCCATAAGCTCCATCTCAACTCCTAGTCTTCATAATGTGCAGACTAAAGGTACATCGATATTCCATAGTTAGTAGTGTACGAGAAAAAGATTTGAGGTCAGCTCTTCAACTCTCTCTTGAATCAGAAGGAGTAACAATTACTGCTGAGATTATGCCTCCAAGAGGGGCTGATCCCTCTCAAGCCATAAGCAAGGCTCAAAAGCTTGCAAATTATGTCCATGCAATCAATGTTACAGATGGCAGCAGAGCAGTAATGAAAATGAGCAGCCTGGCTCTCTGCAAATTGCTATCAGATGCAAATCTGGAGCCTGTCTTGCAAATGGCTTGTAGAGACCGCAACCGTATTGCTCTTCAGGCTGATCTGCTAGGAGCAAGTGCACTTGGTATCAAAAATATTCTGTGTCTAACAGGAGATCCAGTACAAGCAGGTGATCAGCCAAAAGCTAGGCAAGTAAGTGACTTTGAGTCTGTAAGGTTACTTGAACAAATTTCCGCATTTAACAACGGAATAGATCCGGTTTCAAATCAGCTAAAGGATGGTGCAACACAATTATTTCCTGGGGCTGCAGCAGATCCAAATAATAAGAATTTTCGAGGGTTACTTAAGCGATTAGAAAGAAAAAGAGATGCCGGTGCACGTTTTCTTCAAACGCAAATGGTTATGGACCCAAAAGTCTTAGAAAATTTTTGCAATGAAGTCGCCACGCCACTTGAATTACCAGTTCTTGCAGGAGTGTTCTTATTAAAATCTGCGAAAAATGCAATGTTCATTAATCGAGTTGTGCCAGGTGCATGCATTCCTAATTCAATTTTGACTCGGCTAGAAGATTCTAAAAACCCAACTAGAGAAGGTATTGCAATAGCCGCTGAACAAGTAAAGAGCTTCTTAGGATTAACTAAAGGTGTTCATATAATGGCAATCAAAGCCGAAGAAAAAATCCCAGAAATACTTCAACACGCTGAAATTAGTTTGCAGCAGAAGTGATATCAGTACCTAACAATTCAGCCATAGCTTTTTGTTGCGGCGAAGGTTCTCCCAAATCTTGTCTTCGAGCATCAGTAATCAACCAATCAAGAGCAGCTTCTTGAAGGTCAAAGTGATTACCACTTTTACCAACACAGTAAGTGCCAAAAACCAACTTCTCTACCAGTTGAACACCCGGACCAATCCTAGAATAATCAAAAATAATTGAATTATCTATAGTTGCACCCTCACAAATACAACAACTCGGACCAATCATTGAAGGCCCTATGATAGTTGCACCATCCTCAATACGAGTCATTCCTCCAACATAAATAGGACCTTTAACATTTATTTTTTCCCAGTTTGCTGCAACATTTAAGCCTGTATAAATACCTGGTCTAACTTCTTTTCCTGGAATACCAACTTGACGGACCTCTCCTTGAAGTACACTGCGAATAGCTCTCCAATAATCAGGAACCTTTCCAATATCTACCCACTCAAAATCCATTTGAAGTCCATAAAATGGTGCTCCCATTTCTACTAGTCTAGGAAAGAGATCTGAGCCAATATCAAAAGGTTTCCCTGAAGGGATATGTTCGAAAATATCAGGTTCAAAAAGATATATTCCTGTGTTGATATTATCACTTAAAGCATTATCTATTGAAGGCTTTTCTTGGAATGCAATGATTCTCTCGTTTTCATCAGTTACTACTACTCCATAACTACTTACTTGACTCTTAGAAACTCTTTTAGTGATCAAGCTAGCTAACGCACCTTTTTCTCTATGACGCCTAACAGCTTCACTCAGGTCAACATCAATCAATGCATCCCCGCAAAGAACAACAAAAGTGTCATCAAAGAATTCTTGAAAATCTTGAATTTTTTTCAAGCCACCTGCAGAGCCAAGCGCATCACCAATTAATTCACCATCTTCAATTCGACCCTCAAAGCTATAAGCAATTTCCACTCCGAAACGTTGACCATCTCGGAAATAATTCTCAATTTCCTCAGCCAAATGAGAAACATTCACCATTACTTCAGTGAATTGATGCTCTTTCAACAATTCCAATAGAAACTCCATAACGGGTTTCTGAAGAATTGGAATCATTGGCTTGGGGATCACATGGGTAATCGGCTGGACACGGGTCCCCTTACCAGCAGCCAGGATCATCGCCTTCATTGGCGTTGCAAGCCTCACCTAATCCAGACAACATAAACGTACATTGACGTCAGAAGCTAAGCAGCGGCCGGCAAAGCATCTGGCACGTTCAGAATCTTTAATGGAAGTTGAGCAATACTCCCTGGAGAAAGGGTTCGCTTAAGAAGCAATGAAGAGTAGAGAGTGCCATTTTGTTGTAGTTCCACCTTTCCTTGAGAACAAAGGAAAAGCAAAGCCCAAAAAACTCCTACTCGGTCTGTATCTAAATCAGTACTAGCAAAATCAGCCCAGTGACTTACCAATAATTCAAAATCAAGCCAGTTCAGTGCTGGCTCCCAAGTGTTTAAAAAAACTCCTAACGCTGCAGTCGTTTCTGGAAGTTTTTCTCGATGAGCCAAGGCTGAAACCTGATTAATAGCCTCCTTATCAGTAAATCTTTTACGTCTCGGATTACTTCGTTTCTGAAATCCCTCTGATTCAATTTCTTCAGCAATGGTTTCCAGCTGTTCTATAAGTTCTCCAAGAGTCACTGGGCGACGTAAAGGTGGTTGAGCCACTGGTCGCCTATAAAGATGCCTCTCAGGACGAGCAGGCATCACAAAGCTCGAGTCAAGCCAACCTTGTTCGGGAAAGAACATTTCAGATCCTTCTTCAAAGGAAGGCTCACTAGGAAACGTGTCTGATTCAAGAACTTCTGCTTTAAGGCCAACTAAAACAGATGCCGCAAGAAATGCCTCACTACTATCAGCAAGGTCTCTTTCGAAAGTACCGCCATGGCATTTCAATTCTTCGGAAACCTTTCTAGGAATCTCAATACGCTGTCGAAGTTGATCTAAGAATCCATCAATAACAGGAATTACATCAACATCCCAAGGATCTAGCTCGCCTCTCTCAGCAGCATCTTGTAAAAGACGGATGGCCAAGCGAGCGCCACTTGAATCAACCCCCATGGTTAAAGGGTGTCATGCAATTGTGAATATGATTCTTCTAGCAAGTTATCAATGGTAAGGAAAGTATGCCAGTGGGTTGAAAACGTTCCTAATTAATCCCACACATATTCAAAAAGTCAATTTTTTTCAAATGCAAAATTTGTGATGCATTCAGCTTTTAAGTATTGGGAATGTATATTTTGGATTTGAAGCAAATGCAGGAATTAATTTTGTATTATTTACAGGAGAATTTGAAACTCTATTTAATCTGTTTATCGAATTCAGATCTCTTTCAACTAATGCTTCTATAGATGCTTTGTAACTATCAGTCATCAGTCTAGGGTATAAACCGATGCCAATTATCGGGACTAATAAGCAGCTAATGATATAGACCTCACGAGGTTCTGCATCAATAAGATTAGTTTCTGCACTTAACTTAGAGTTTTCCTTACCAAAAAAGATTTCTCGCAACATTGAAAGCAAATAAATTGGGGTCAAGATCACTCCAATAGCAGCAAATCCAGCCATCACAATTCTAAAGGGTAATGTATATACCTCATCAGTTACAAACCCTGCAAAAACCATTAATTCTGATACGAATCCACTCATTCCTGGCAATGCAAGTGATGCCAAAGCACAGACAGTCCAAAGTGCAAACATAATGCGCATTTTTTGTCCAACCCCGCCCATCTCATCAAGTTGAAGAGTATGTGTTCTGTCGTAAGTTGCTCCTACTAAGAAAAATAAACTCGCCCCAATTAAGCCATGACTAATCATTTGAAGCATCGCTCCACTGGTACCAAGAGCACTAAAACTTCCAATGCCAATTAGCACGAATCCCATATGACTTATAGAGCTATATGCAATCTTCCTCTTAAGATTTCGCTGAGCAAACGATGTAAGCGCAGCATAGATAATGTTTACTACTCCAAGAACAATTAACAAAGGTGCAAATTGAGCATGTGCCTCAGGCAACAGTTGAGCATTAAAACGCAAAAGGGCATAGCCGCCCATTTTTAATAATATTCCAGCTAATAACATGTGAACCGGGGCGGTTGCTTCTCCATGTGCATCTGGCAGCCAGGTATGTAAAGGAACAATCGGTAACTTGACCCCAAATGCGATCAAAAGGCCTGTATAGCAGAGAACCTGGAAACCTGTACCAAAGTTTTGTTGAGCAAGATGCGTATATTCAAAATTAGGAGGTCCTTCGCCAAAGAAACCCATCGCAAGGGCTGCGAGAAGGATAAATATTGAGCTTCCAGCGGTATAAATAATGAATTTAGTCGCAGCATATTGACGTTTTTTACCGCCCCAAATAGCCAGCAATAAGTAGACAGGTAAAAGCTCAAGTTCCCAGGCTAAAAAGAAAAGGAGCATGTCTTGAACAGCAAAAACTGCAATCTGCCCTCCATCCATAGCTAAAAGCAAAAAGAAGAAAAGCTTCGGTTTAAAAGAAACTGGCCATGCTGCAAGTACTGCCAATGCAGTGATAAAACTAGTTAAAAGAATAAGAGGCATAGACAGACCATCTGCCCCTACAGCCCAAGAAAGACCTAGATCTGGCAGCCAGTTAAGACGCTCTGATAACTGAAGTCCCTCTTGGCTTGGGTCATAGCCCTTCAAATAGGCAGCAACTGTGATTAAAAACGTCACCAATGCAATGCCAAGAGCAAACCATCGAACTTGTTTGCCTTCGCCCTTATCAGGAATAAATGGCACCACAAGTGAGCCTGCTATTGGGAACAGAATCGATACACTTAACCAAGGGAAAGTTTCACTCACCTGTTAAATCCCCATCCCGAAAGAAGAGTAAAAGGCTGCATTGCAAGCAAACTCCAGCACCAACAGGGCTTATAACCACTTTTGGAGTGTAGAAATCCTGAGGCAGATGGCATCCTCTCTATAGGCGTTAACACACAAGAAAAAACAAAAAATCAAGCTGGTGGGGTTGCTCCAAGGACTCCAAAAAGAACCACTAAAGCAATTACACCCCCAAAAACTATCAATGCATAAAACTGGGCACGACCAGTTTCGAAATATTTAAGACCCTCTCCACTCCCAAGTGTTAGCAAGCCAGTCAGGTTAACTACACCGTCCACAACCTTTGCATCAACTTCAAGTACTTCACGTGCCAATTTTCGACTTCCTTGAACAAAAAGCTTTTCATTAATGTCATCCAAATACCATTTATTTATTAAGAATGAATTAATTGTAGGAAACCTAGCTGCAATTGATTTCCCAAGGTCAATTCTATTTAAGTAATAAGCCATCACTGCCAAAGTAATACCCGCACTAGAAATAGCGACAGAAGCACCAGCAAGAGTTAAAAACTCAGACCAGTTAAATATTTCTATCATTTCTTTTGCTTCGTCAGGATTCAAGAAGTTTACGAATTTGCTATTCCAGGGAGTCCCTAATAAACCAATTAATACAGAAGGCAAGGCAAGAACCGCTAAAGGGAAAGTCATTGACCATGGAGACTCATGCAAAACACCTGAGTCATGATGATGTAGATCTTCATCGGTCAATTTTCCAGCTGAGGCAAGTAATTGAGCCTGTATTTCCTGATCTTCTCCTCGAAAATTACCTTCAAATGTAAGAAAATAAAGGCGGAACATATAAAAGGCAGTCATGCCTGCTGTCATAAATCCGATCAACCAAAGGAAAGGGAAAGTATTAAATGCCTGGCCAAGAATTTCATCTTTACTCCAAAAGCCTGCTAATGGGGGGATCCCGCTAATAGCTATACAACCAATAAAAAAAGTAACTGCAGTAATAGGCATTTTCTTTCGCAACCCACCCATTAACCTCATATCTTGAGCAAGAATTGGCTCATGGCCAACAACATCTTCCATCGCATGAATCACAGATCCTGAGCCGAGAAAAAGCATCGCCTTAAAAAAAGCATGAGTAACTAAATGGAACATTCCAGCAACAGGAGCGCCGCAACCCATTGCCAGCATCATGTAACCAAGTTGTGAAACAGTGCTATAAGCCAAGCCTTTCTTTAAATCCATTTGTGTCAAGGCAATTGATGCGCCAAGAAAACAAGTAATTGTGCCAACAACAGCGATCACAAAACCCACAATGGGGAATTGGCTATATAGCGGTTCAAGTCTTGCTACTAGGAACACTCCAGCAGCAACCATAGTGGCTGCATGAATTAATGCTGAAATTGGAGTGGGACCTTCCATGGCGTCTGGAAGCCAGACATGAAGAGGGAATTGGGCCGACTTGGCCATAGGCCCCATAAAAACCAAAAGACACAATGTTAGGGCAGCCCAAATAGGAATTGTGCCTGCAGAAATTGCGCTAGCTAATCCTTCTGCAATTCCCTGGAAATCAAAGCTCTGTGTTGCCCAAAACAGTCCAAGGATCCCCAGCAAAAGACCAAAGTCCCCAACCCTATTGACAACAAATGCTTTCTGAGCGGCATGAGCAGCACCTTCTCTGTCGTACCAAAAGCCAACTAATAAATAAGAGCACATGCCCACCAGTTCCCAAAAAACATATATCTCAAGCAAATTGGGGCTAATAATTAATCCCAACATTGAGCTACTAAACAAAGCCAGATAAGTAAAGAAACGAACATATCCCTTGTCATGGGCCATATAGCCATGCGAATAGATCATCACTAATAGTGCAATCGTTGTAACCAAAGCCAACATCACAGCCCCAAGAGGATCAATTAAATAACCCATTGGCAAAGTGAAGTCCCCTGCACTTGCCCAAATAAAAAGATGCTCTACGGGAGGGCTGCCTGACAATTGCTCAGCCAAGACTGCATAGCTCAAAACCGCTGAAATGCCTAAGCAGGTTATAAGTGTTATTGCTACTGGCTTTCTTAAACGATTGATAGTTCGATTAAAACTGATCAAACCCAAACCAGTTACAACAGCTCCTAAGAGAGGGAGAACTGGTATTAACCAGGCAATTTCAGCAGACGCAATCATCCATTGATATCAGGTTCTTGAGAGTGTAGGCATTTCATCTGATCAGTTCAGGTAAACGCAGAGACAAAAATCCTTCACTTGCGACAGAAATGAAGCGATGTGCCCACCAAAAAACACCTATTGCAATACAAATCCCCAGTTGTGACGGCCTTAAAAATTCTTTCCATTGCAATTTTTGACGTCCATCGAAAACTGCTAAAAAAGGTAAAACGGATGTAGATCTTCGCAATTCAAGAAAAGAATCCCCAAATCTGGCCTGAAGCCTTCTATCTCCATGCCACACCGCAAATAAATGATGGCCAATCAAACCAATGGAAGTAGCCAAGGTAAAGCTAGTCCCAATCCATACGGTATGGGTAACACACCAAAGGATTTGACCAATAGCCTGAGGATGGCGACTAATACGAATAATTCCCGTGGCATATAGCTTTACTTCTGGTTTGGCCAAGGCTGGTATTTCTAAAAGGTTGTACGTAGCCGGATAAAGAAAGAAAAAACTAATAGTTGTAAGAAAAAAAACTATTGGAATGAGTCCTGGAACGCCTTGAACATTCCAAAGGCGAATACCGTCATAACGATGAACAAGAAAATATCCAATTAAAACAACTGCAGAAGGAATGCTCGCTGCTGCAAAGATCAATCTCCAAGCCCTAGCTCCAATTAGCTTTTCTGCACGAGTTCTCAGTGCTGCTCCACCACTGTGAATAACTGCAAAGATAAGAAGTAATCCGAGCATTACAAATGTGCTCTGAAAAGAAGTGTCTAGCGACATTTGTTCCGTCTAATTACCTCAATATTTATTAGACCTTAATCTCTAGCTTTTTACAGCTTAGAGTTTTTGCATCTCATAGCTGTCAGGTCGACACATCCGCATGGCCGATCTGCCTTTCACACTTGATCAATTAAGAATCCTTCGTGCAATAGTCCGCGAAGGAAGCTTCAAAAAGGCCGCAGACAGTCTCTTCGTCACACAACCGGCAGTAAGCCTGCAAATTCAAAATCTTGAAAAGCAGTTAGAAGTCTGCCTTTTTGATAGAGGTGGAAGAAAAGCACAACTAACGGAAGCAGGTGAAGTTCTAATTAGTTATTGCGACAGCATTCTTAATCAATGTCAAGAGGCTTGTCGCGCAATTGATGACCTCCATAACCTCAAAGGAGGCTCTCTCGTGATAGGTGCCAGTCAAACTACTGGCACATACTTAATGCCTAGAATGATAGGGGTTTTCCGACAGCAATTCCCAGATGTATCTGTGCAATTACAAGTTCATAGCACTAGACGAACTGGCTGGAGTGTTGCAAATGGTCAAATTGACCTGGCAATTATTGGAGGCGAGCTACCTACGGAACTAAATGAAATTCTTGAGGTTATCCCTTATGCAACAGATGAACTAGCACTTGTACTTCCAATCAATCACCCATTAGCAAAACTACCTGAACTAACCAAAGAAGATCTATACAGGATTAAGTTTGTCAGCCTTGATACACAATCAACAACTAGAAAAGTTCTTGACCAGCTTTTATCAAATTCAGGATTAGATGTACAACGACTACGAATTGAAATGGAGCTCAATTCTCTTGAAGCAATAAAAAATGCTGTGCAATCTGGCTTAGGAGCTGCATTACTTCCTGTCGTATCAATAGAGCGAGAGATATCTGCCAAAACATTGCACAAACCAATCGTTGCAGACCTGAAAGTTCAAAGAGAGCTAAAGGTTATAAGGCATCCAGCTCGTTATTGTTCAAAAGCCGCAGAAGCTTTTTTAAATGATATTTTACCGATCTTCGCTAGTGAAAATAGCAAATTCAAACAAAGGGAATGGGTAAAAAAGACAAATAACAATTCAACAATAAATTAAAACTGAATAGCTTCTTGACTTATACCACTAGCATCTTCAGAGTTGCCTTTCATTATAAATTTATTTTCACTTACATCTGTTTGATATACACATCTAACAATAGGATTATCTCTAATTGAACCAATATAAGCGAATGTATTCATACGCTGTTTACATTCTCGAACATCTTCATTAGTAATTGCACCCTGCTTTTGCAAAACCGACCAGTTTTCTCTTCGAACAACGCAACCAGGCTGAAGAGCAGGCTGTGTAACAAAGCTAGTGGATGGATTCAGAGTGGTATACATTTCAACATCAATAACAAAAGCACTAGCGCCCCACTGCCTACAAAACTCTGGATCAGGAACTGCCATATCTAATTGCTGTTGACTGGCAATATTGCCTTGACCACCTTGAGTGGTACTAGTGATCGCACTACCAATGCCAACTCCTACAACAAGAACCCCTGCAAGAATGGCAAGCGTTCCAGTGTTCATGCGAATACCACCGCCTCCAGGAGGCGGTGGTAAAGATCGTGAACTCCTTTGGTAGCCAGCTCTTGGATCCTGGCTCCTATTTTGAGAGTTTCTAGGGCCTGGTGGTCGGTTGTAAGGAGAACGGGTCACAGAGTCTCAGTTGTTCGTGGAAGCCCCATGGAATAATTCAAAACCCGACATTCTTGGTTATAGCTGAGTTCTCCAGCTTGAAGCAGCTGGCGAATTCTTCCTTCAAGCTCTGAACCAATCTTACGAAGGTTGTAATCATTAAGATCCTGACCCATATGTAACTCAATCAATTCTTGAAATCTACTTTGAACTTTTTTTATAGCTTCTTCATTCCACAAAAACTCATTATCCGGGTCAAGATCCAAAGTCAAATGCTCTGGATCCGGGATCAAAGCATTGTTTTCTACCCTAGCCGTAAAAAGACGCACATGACGAGTTGTTGACTTAAGCAAGGTCTCGGTCATAACCATTAACCCTTCTGACCAGATGAATATTGACCAGATTAAAGAACAGTTAGAAAAGATGGGGCATGGTTAATCATTAAAGTTGACTTCTTGATTCCAAAAACTAATGCGCGTTGCTATCGCAGGTGCTGGTCTAGCTGGTCTCTCATGTGCGAAATATCTCGCCGAGAGGGGACATACGCCGATCGTTTATGAGGCGAGGAATGTACTAGGAGGGAAAATTGCGGCTTGGAAAGACGACGATGGGGACTGGTATGAAACTGGGCTTCACATCTTTTTTGGGGCATATCCAAACATGCTCCAATTATTCCGAGAATTAGATATTGAAGATCGTCTTCAGTGGAAAAGCCACTCGATGATTTTCAACCAACCTGAAGAACCAGGAACCTATAGCCGGTTTGATTTTCCTGATCTGCCAGCACCCCTAAATGGCGTAGCAGCAATCCTTAGCAATAACGACATGCTGACATGGTCAGAAAAAGTCTCCTTTGGCATTGGCCTAATTCCAGCAATGCTAAGAGGACAGGCATATGTTGAGGAATGCGATTCCAAATCATGGAGTGAATGGCTAAGGTCGCAAAACATTCCTGAACGCGTAAATGATGAGGTTTTCATCGCTATGAGTAAGGCTTTGAACTTTATCAATCCAGACGAAATATCATCGACTGTTTTATTAACCGCACTCAACAGATTTCTACAAGAAAAAAATGGTTCAAAAATGGCTTTTCTTGATGGTGCACCTCCAGAAAGATTATGCCAGCCAATGGTAGATTATATCGAAGCAAATGGCGGGGAAGTTCACTTAAATAGGCCTCTAAAGAATATAATTCTAAAAGATGATAATAGCGTAAAAAGTTTTCAAATAGGAGGAAAAGAGGGCAAGACATTAGAGAATATTTATGCTGATGCCTATGTGAGCGCATTACCTGTAGATATCTTTAAGCTGTTACTTCCTAAACAATGGAAGGAGATCAAAATCTTTAAAGGTTTAGATGGTCTTAAAGGAGTTCCAGTAATTAATATTCATCTTTGGTTTGATCGGAAGCTCACCGATATTGACCATTTACTTTTTAGTCGTTCAAAGTTACTCAGTGTATATGCGGATATGAGTATTACATGTAAAGAGTATGAGGACCCTGATCGATCAATGCTTGAACTAGTTTTTGCACCTGCTAAAGATTGGATTGGGAGGAGCGACCAAGATATTATTGAAGCCACTTTATTAGAGCTGAAAAAGCTTTTCCCAATGCATTTCAGTGGTGAAAATCAACCAACGCTAAGGAAATACAAAGTTGTTAAAACACCTCTTTCTGTTTACAAAGCTGTTCCAGGATGCCAAAAAATTCGCCCTAGCCAAAAAACTCCAATCAATAATTTCTTCTTAACTGGCGACTACACAATGCAACGTTACTTAGCGTCCATGGAAGGAGCTGTACTAAGTGGAAAGCTCTGTGCTGAAGTAGTTAATGAAGCAAAAGAAAACTTATCTGAGCCTCAAGCGCAAGAGAAAGCCTGACCTACTGAAACATGAGCCTTGGATTATCAAATTCACCCATGATCAGACCAAAGGCTTTGATGAGCCTTGATGATGCTTATGAAATCTGCCGGCAAGAAACAGCTCAATGGGCAAAGACATTTTATTTAGGGACCCTCCTACTCCCTCCTAGTAAAAGAAGGGCAATTTGGGCGATTTATGTCTGGTGCAGAAGAACAGATGAATTAATGGATAGTCCAGAAGCAATGAAACGTTCAACAAATGAACTTTCAGATCGCTTGGATGAATGGGAAAGTCGCACTAAAGCGATGTTCTCTGGACAAATTAAAGATGAGCTGGATGTAGTGATGACAGACACTTTTCAACGCTTCCCACAATCAATCCAACCATATCTAGACATGATTGAAGGGCAACGAATGGACTTAACCAAAACTCGATACGAGACATTTGAAGAACTAGAGCTCTACTGCTACAGAGTGGCAGGGACTGTGGGCTTAATGACACAAACAGTAATGGGCATTGACCCTGCTTACACAACCGCTCCATGGAGCGAGGCTCCTGACCCTTCAGAAGCAGCAGTTGCGCTTGGTATAGCCAATCAACTAACTAATATTCTTAGAGATGTTGGAGAAGATCGAGGCCGAGGACGAATTTATCTGCCTCAAGAAGATTTAAAAAGGTTTAACTATCCAGAATCTGATCTAATGGCCGGAGTTGTGAACAATAAATGGAAAAATTTGATGGCTTTTCAACTCCATAGGGCAAGAGAATGGTTTTCCAAATCAGAAGCTGGCGTTCGTTGGCTCTCTAGAGATGCTCGTTGGCCAGTTTGGACCTCTTTAAGGCTATACAGGGGGATTCTCAACGCCATAGAAAGACTTGACTATGACGTTTTCAATAATCGAGCTTATGTAAACCGATGGACAAAGCTAGCCGAGATTCCATTGTCTTACTTAATCTCTCAAACCCGTTGAAAGCTTAAGAAGGATCAGAAAAAACAATTTTCAATTGTGTCTTATCTCAAACTGGTGTCTTTTGACTTGCTAGAAGATCTTTTAATTTTGCAAGCTCACCAGCCCAGCGTGGATCAGGAGCTTCTGAATTTGGCGCATCACTATGAACAACCTTTTTAGTTTGCTTGCGCTTAGCACTCTGATTATTTCCATTAGAGGAGTTGTTATTTCGACGTCCTCCACTGTTACTAGAATCACGTTTTTCTGAACGTTCTACACGTAAATTGTTCCCTTTAAATTCACGTCCATTGAGTTGTTCGATAACACTATTTGCTAATTTTTCACTTTCCACATTCGCAAAGCCAAAACCTCTACATCCACCTGAATCTCTATCAAAAACAGGCTTGAAGCGAATCCCTTTCCCTACCGATGCAAAGAGTTCATCCAACTCCTTGCTATCAAAAGTTTGGGGCAAATTACCGATGTAAAGGCGAACACTCATGAAAAAGAGGGGGTAATAAAGAAGGGTCCGGTCAGGATGATGAAAGTTCTCACTGCAATGCAGTTAATCACAGCAAGGTCGAATTATGTTTCCACCAGTACCGAGCCTCTTGAATAGTTTGATCTAGATTAGATAACCTACCAAATGCTCTTTCATGGGAAAGATGATGTATCAATGCACCCAGTTTAGGACCTTCAGGTAAATCAAGGATCTCTCGCAAAGTATTTCCATCCACAGGAGAAGAAGGGTGAAAAAGAGGATCGCTAAGGTCGCGCCAACGATTAATCCAAACTTCTTGATCTTCAGCAGGAAGCTGACAAATCAAGGCGGGAAGGAAATCCTCTAATTCTGAATGCATTTGAAAACGATCTACCTCATTCATTCCTTTAAAACCATTGTTTTCAATATGCTTTTGCCATTTCCTAAGGGATTGACAGCGTTGGCATTGTTTGCGACTAAATCTTAATTTAACTAATCCAGAATCACTCAATAAATAAGTCAAACGAGCCAAAGGTAAGGCCAATAACAATTCCTGCGAGTTCAAAATCGTCTGATTATTTAAATAAAGATTGATCTTCTCAGAAGCTACATCTTTATTACACCAGAACTGTAAAAGACCAATATCCCTTAGAAGTTCTACAACTTTATCCGCATCCTTTAAACATACGATTCGTTGCAATTCTGATTGAATTCTTTCAGGTGAAACTCTTTGGAGAAGATTGGAATGAGTGTTTATAAAAGTTCTTGTTTGAGGGTCAAAAGAAAAGTCTAATTCAGCCATGAGCCTTAAACCACGAAGAGACCTCAATGGGTCTTCAATCAAGTTCCTCTCACGAACAGCAACAAGACATTTTCGCTTTAGATCTTCAATCCCTCCAGTTGGATCAACAATTTTTGGAGAAGAGCCCAGCATCAGAGCAATTGAATTAAGACGAAAATCACGACGCCAAAGGTCTTCCTCTAAATCGCATCCAATCTGCCTTGCAAAATCAATAGTCCACCCTTTAAAAACCAATCGAGCCATATCTCTTTCAACATCAAGAGCAACAAATGTTGCTCCTAGATTTTTGGCAAAATTTTGAGAGATTTTTATTGCATCATTTGGAACAACTAAATCCAAATCTGGTTGAGCGGGCAACCTATTCAACAAACCATCTCGAACCGCACCTCCAACCACAGCAGTACCAACTGGCAATTGATCGATAGGCAAAGGCCAATTATCAGGATTTAATCTTTCCCAAAGTGCTTTAGCCATAAAACGCTTATCAGCGTTCAGAATGGAGTTTTCAGCCAAGGTGGAGGAAATGTGTATATGCGTGGACTGCCATTGGGTCGATCGTTGCAAGACCTATCATGCAGTAGAGACTCAACATGGAGTGGATCATCTAAACGCAACTCCTGATATCCAACCTAAAGAACCTAAAATTCATATCAATCTGAATATCTCCAATAGTGACGCAGAAGTGGAGTGGGATGTTAGATCTTGCAAAAGTTTCCTAAAAGATCAGGGTCGTTGGATGAAGTTATGTCCTGGGAAAGAAGTCCCAACATGAATCATAAAAGAATAGAAAAAGGTATTAATAGCAAGCGTCCTTATCTAATCGCTTTTCATAGTTGCACCACTACTCTTGGAGTAGCAATAATTGATTCAAGATCCCCTGAAACAAGCTTAACTAGCTCTACATTCTCAATTGGGCGAGATCTATCAAACAAAATCATTAGCTGTGTAGAAGAACTATTACCATCTACCAACTGGCAACAGCTAGACCGTATTGCAGTGTCTATTGGTCCAGGAGGGTTCACAAGCACACGAGTTACTGTTGTCATGGCTCGCATTCTTGCCCAACAACTTAATTGTGATCTTGATGGAATAAGTAGCTTTGCTCTAATGGCTCCCAGATTAGAAAATTCACTGGAAGCTAATCAAAAAGGGAAACCATTTTGGATTAAAAAGACTTTACCTAGAAGAGGAATAGTTGCAGGTAAATATCAAGTAGAAAAGAATTCAAGTATAAATAATTTTAAAATAGGTATAGAATTAGAGAGGCCACATCTACTGCCTTCTTCAGTAAGAGTTAATCCTTCTATAAATGCATCAGAGGATGTGAATCTTGATGTTTTGCAACTTTTAAGAATTTCCTTCTTAGCAAAAATTAAAAAGGAGAATAGTCACTGGAGGGGAATTACACCAATATATCCAACTTCACCAGTTGATTAAATTCCAAGTCTCCAATTTTTTTTAAACAATTAAGTTTTAAATACTACCAAGCTTTCCTGAGTAATTACCAAGAAAAACCCATAAATCATAAATCCAAATTTTCAACTCGTAAGTTCTTTTTATTGATCCAGCATGAAATTAATGCTTTGTTGAAGCTGATTCGTTGTTTGCTCCAAATCTATTTTACGCCTACTAACAGGAGGTGATATTGGAACACCGATACGCAAACTTATCGGGACTAAACGAAGAAAAAAAGAACTTCTTCCAAGAGCTCTATGACTATTAACAATTGCTACTGGTAACAAATATGCTCCACTACGAGCCGCTAACAATGCAGCCCCTGACAAAGGCTGATTAACTCGGCCATTGGCTTGTCTCTTCCCATCAAGAAAAACCCCTACTGCCCAACCTTTATTGAGAAGTGATGTTGCATTTCTAATAGCCCCTCGATCACTTGCACCTCTCTTTACGGGATATGCGCCACACATAGTAATGATTCTCCCTAATACAGGGATTCCAAAAAGCTCTGCTTTGGCCATAAAAGCAACTGGGCGGCCCAAAGCATGGCCTAGTAGAGGAGGGTCTAAATGAGAACCGTGATTAGCAACTACCACTACAGGGCCATTCAGAGGAACATTTTCTGTCCCCGATGTATCACCCCTAAAAAGAATTCTAAAAATAGGGAAAACCAAGCAATAGCTGACTAATTGATAAACGACACTTGCTCTTGGAGGTATTAATTTTGAAAGATCCCGATCAATAGTAGGAGTGATATTTTCCAATGTTCAATGTCCCAAGTCACTCGCACTGGATATCTGACTAGTCGTAATACCCTTAAGAGAACGTTTAGCAAGTCCGCTAAGCACATTCCCAGGACCAATTTCCACCACAGTATTTATCCCCTGCTGAGCCATAACGTCCATAGTCTTTCTCCATTTAACACCTGTTATCATCTGCTTCTTTAATTTCTGCTTCAAAAGTTCGCCTTCAATACATGGCGTTGGATCAACATTACTCAAGACAGGAAAACGAGCATTTTGAAAATTCACCTCATCCAGTTCAGCAACAAAGGACTTTGAGGCTTCTTCCATAAATGGAGAGTGAAATGCTCCCGAAACCTGCAAGGGTATCGCTCTTTTACATTTCACTGAAGCACTAACTTTTTGCACAGCCTCAGGGTTTCCTGATAAGACCACTTGTGCAGAACTATTGTCATTTGCAATAACAACCCCTTCAGAGTTGTTGACTACATCCTCCAATTGTTGTCTATCAAATCCAATTAAAGCAGTCATTGCTCCACCTCTTGCAGCAGACATGAGCTCAGAGCGTTTCTTCAACAATCGCAAAGCAATTTTCGCATCAAATACTTGAGCTGCATATAAAGCCACAATCTCTCCCAAACTGTGACCAGCAATTAAAGAAGGATTGCGACCCTGCCTAATCAGATCATCGACTAATAAAGACTCAACTATGAATAAAGCCGGCTGGGTATTCCTTGTGTCATTCAAGTCACTAAGCTCATCAACATTTTTACCAACACGGCATATCTCTAAAAGATCACGACCCAATAATTCAGAGGCATAATCAAAACGTTCTTGAGCTCCTTGCAAAGAAAGCAAATCATCAGCCATGCCCAGTTTCTGAGAGCCTTGACCAGGAAAAACCCACGCAATAGACATAAAAACTTTTCAACCAAATAAAGCCCAGGTTAAAGGCGGCCCTGCCATCGAAACAATGCCGCACCCCAACTCAATCCCGCACCAAAACCACTACACGCAATTAAGTTACTAGGCTTAACACGTCCATCTCGAACAGCCTCATCCAACATTAAAGGGATAGTCGCAGCAGAGGTATTGCCATAATTGGCAAGATTGCTTAAAACCTTCTCATGTGGAATGGAAAAGCGATCCGCAACTGCATCTAAAATCCGCTTATTAGCTTGATGAAGAAGCAACCAATCTAATGAGTCTGGAGAAATCTTATTTACTAGTAAAAGCTCATCAAGAATAGAAGGGACTTCTCGAACTGCGAATTTATAAACCTCCTGTCCATTCATTTGAATAGGTAAAAAGCCTCCTTTCTGATGACTTATCCCAGGCACTAAAGGAAGGGAATTTTCAATCTGATTCAAATTTAAACAATCTCCTCGACTACCATCGGATTTCAACTTGTATCCAATTAATCCATCATTCTCCAAGTCAGTGCCTTCAAGAGCAACTGCTCCAGCACCATCACCAAAAAGGACACAACTTTTTCGATCATCCCAATCAACCCAACGAGTTAATTGATCAGCACCTATCACTAATACACGCTTCATTGAGCCATTTCGCAAATATTGCGCAGCAGTAATAAAAGCGAATAAAAAGCCACTACAAGCCGCTGTCAAATCAAAAGCTGCAGCATTTAAAGCGCCAAGTCTTGCTTGAACTTGAGGAGCCGATCCAAATAAATCATCCGGAGTAGATGTCGCCAATACAATCAAATCCAGACTATTTGGGTCCCACCCAGCCATATTGAGGGCAGAATCTGCTGCCCGGTAACTGAGAACAGAAAGTTTTTCTGCAGGTGAACTCACTCTCCGTTCAGAAATTCCTGTCCGACTTTGAATCCATGAATCATTTGTCTCAACCCTGAGGCCAAGTTGATCATTAGTAAGTTTTTGGCTAGGTGTGGCGCTACCACTACCTACCAAAGCTATTCCTCGAGGCATGGGAGGCAGTTGAACCAAAATCTATAAAATCTGCACGAGAAATAGTCAACCACAACCTATGACAATTAAAAATTCAAACTGCCCTAACAGAAGAATTCTGAAGCTGAGCCAAATCATCCATAACCCCATGATTGGCAGCCGAATGGGCTAAGCGTAAGGCACTCACAACTGAAAGTGCCTTACTACTTCCATGCCCAATTACACAAATTCCATTAACACCAAGCAAAAGAGCACCTCCATGCTCGGCATGATCGAGACGTTTTTTAATTCTTCTGAGGTTTGTCCTAAGGAATGCAGATCCAACCTTACCTCTCCTTCCTCTTGGTAATTCTGCACGCAAAACATCTAACAAAACACTACCTACAGATTCAAGAAATTTAAGTAACACATTACCCGTAAAACCATCACAAACGACAACATCAAACTCCCCAGAAAGAACATCTCTTCCTTCACAATTACCAGCGAATTTGAAGCGTTCTTCTTTACTTAATAACTCATAAGTTTGTAGTGCAAGCTCATTACCTTTACATGATTCTTCTCCAATATTTAATAAGCCTATTCGAGGCTCATGTATCTGAAGAACATCTCTTGAATAAATATTCCCAAGTAAAGAAAATTGATGCAAATAGGTTGGCTTACAATCCATATTCGCTCCAACATCAAGGACTAAAACAGGTTGTCCAGGATCCTTGGTGGGAAAAAGTGCACCAATCGCAGGTCGATCAATCCCTTGGAGCCGACCTAAACGAAAAATCGCAGCAGCCATTAATGCGCCAGAGTTACCGGCGGAATACACCGCCATGGCTTTCCCCTTTTTCACTAAATCCATGGCAACGTTAATACTTGCATCACGCTTTCTTCTCACAGCAGTAGCTTCTTCATTCATCTCTACAGATGGACCACTACTAATTAGCTCAAGATGGCCTGTTTGGATCGCTTCCTCTAGCAATTCATCAAGGCCCATTTCCTTTGCTGCATTAAGGACCTTGTGAGATTCACCTACAAATTTAATGCGTATTGAAAGCCTCTGTATCGCCTGCAGACAACCATCAAGAATCTGTCCGGGAGCATTATCACCCCCCATGCCGTCAACCGCTATCCAAAGCCTCTCAGAATCATCAATGTCAATTTTCTCAGCATTATTATCTCCGCCTTGCAATCTTCTTAAGGGATCAAACACAAGTGGTTGAAGAACGCTTCCTGCCATAGAACCAGCACTTGTAACCACTGATCCAGCACTAGAAACGACAGTACCAGCCACATTCCCAGCTGCCGAAGCAGAGTTAGCAGCAGTATCAACAATTGTTGTTACTGCTGTATTACGTCGGTACCAAATCACCAAGCGCCTAATAGCTCTTGAACGATTACCTTTCTGACGCAACCCAAAGGCTGCGTTTGTATCAGTGTCCTTCGGAGCCAATTGAATCAACTATGCGCTGGAACAAATAACCCGTTCCCCTGGCTGTGAGAATGAGCTCAGGGTTCGCAGGGTCATCCTCTAGTTTGGAACGCAATCGAGAAATATGTACATCTACAACACGAGTATCAACATGTCGCTCAGGTGTATATCCCCAAACCTCTTTTAAGATTTCACCCCTACTAAAAGGTTCTCCTGATCTACTAACTAACAATTCCAATAAACTAAATTCCATACCTGTAAGGCGAATCCGCTCATCGTTACGAAAAACTTTGCGTTTATTTGTATCTATGCGCAAATTAGTAACTTGAATAACTCCAGAGTTGGGGATGCCAGCTATATGTTCTTTCTCAACTCGGCGAAGAACACAACGAATCCTGGCTTCCAATTCCTTTGGGCTAAAAGGCTTAACTACATAATCATCTGCACCTAATTCAAGCCCCGTAATTCTGTCTGCCACATCACCCAATGCAGTCAGCATAACGATTGGGACATCAGATTCCTTGCGCAATTCCTGACAGACACCATACCCATCAAGTTTTGGCATCATTACATCTAGAACTACTAGATCAGGATCAAAATTCCTGAAAAGTTCAAGCGCCTCATTTCCATCACATGCTGTGACTACTTGATACCCGATCATTGATAATCGCGTTTCAAGGATCCTTCGGATGCTGGCCTCATCGTCAGCTACGAGGATTGTTTCCTTAGATGCTGGACTAGTGGCCGTCATTTCTTCTATGGATGTGGCGGCATAAGAGACTCGATCTTAGATAACCCCCTAGAAGCCCCCCTCTTAAAAGGTCATCTTTCATTCAAGTAAAGCCAACTTTCACTACTTTAAAGTGTCCCGCCTTTCCTCCACCTATATCTGTCAAAGCTGTGGGGCCCAAACCCGTCAGTTTTTTGGGCGCTGCTCAAATTGTGGAGATTGGAATTCCATCGTTGAACAAGTCACAAGCGCATCAAAAAACAGGCTCAAAAATAAAAATCCCAACCATCCCAAAGGCAATGCTACAAAGCGATCTGAATCAATAGAGTCTCTCAAAGAAAATTCATTAAGTCGTCTAACAAGCGGCTATAGCGAGTTTGATCGGGTTTTAGGGGGAGGAATAGTACCTGGCTCACTGGTCCTCGTTGGAGGAGATCCAGGAATCGGGAAAAGCACACTTCTTTTGCAGAGCGCAACAGCAATAGCGCTAAATGAATCTGTTCTATATGTAAGTGCGGAAGAGTCTGCCCAACAAGTCAGGTTGCGATGGAAGCGATTAACAGAATCAAAATCCCGTCTTCAATTACTTGCAGAGACTGATTTAGAGCTCATTCTTCAAGAACTGGAATCACTCAAACCTTCAGTAGCAATAATTGACAGTATTCAGGCACTGCATGATGACAACCTCTCGGGAGCACCTGGTTCAGTAGGGCAAGTCAGAGAGTGTTCATCTGCATTACAACGACTTGCAAAGCAACAAAATACTGCTCTTTTTATTGTTGGCCATGTAACCAAAGAAGGGATGATTGCAGGTCCAAAAGTCCTAGAACATCTGGTTGATGTTGTCCTAACCTTTGAAGGAGATCGGCATGCAAATCATCGGTTGTTACGGGCCGTAAAGAATCGTTACGGAGCAACTCATGAACTAGGGATTTTTGAAATGCAAGGCTCAGGGCTAACCGAAGTCAAAAACCCTAGTGAAATATTTCTCAACAAAAAACCCTCTGCAGGCGTGGCTACCATCGTTGCTTGTGAAGGGAATAGATCACTGGCGGTCGATCTACAAGCCCTGATTAGTGCAACTACTTTTGCAAGTCCTAGACGAACTGCTACGGGGGTAGAAACAAACAGACTGCATCAAATCCTGGCAGTACTTGAAAAGCACATGGGATTACCTTTATCCCGACATGACTGCTATTTAGCAGTCGCAGGTGGTCTTGAAGTAGAAGAACCTGCTGCAGATTTAGGCATAGCAGCCGCAATAGTTTCCAGCTATAGAGATTTAATACTGCCTAAAAGAACCGTACTAATTGGCGAACTCGGACTAGGGGGACAACTAAGAGCTGTAGGTCAAATGCCTCAGCGACTATTAGAAGCAGAGCGTCTAGGGTTTCAAAGAGCTGTTTTTCCTGAAGGCAGTGGACTTGATAAAACAAAAATGGCAATAAAAATGGAATTATTAGAGGCATCAAACATCAATGACGCATTAATATTGGCCCTAGGAAATATTTAAAATCTAATCAATTCTTAGTTATGAAATTTATATTATGTCAATTTTGCTACGGCCAGTTGTTTTAAGCCAATTTTCAATCTCTAAATAGCCACCGGGATAAAGCCTTACAGCCTTAGTCCAAACTTCTGCAGCTCGATCAAACCAAATATCAGATTCATCTTGATTTCCTGCTTCCTGGGCTATACGACCACGTTTTTCATATATCAGACCCATATTCTTCAAACAAGAAGGTTGTTTGGGGTTGCCATCTAAAGCCTTCATATAAGTCTCTAAAGCCTTATCTTCATCACCATTGCTCATATAAATAATTGCCATATTCTTAAGAGTTTCACTCCTATCAATTGGATTCTCCTCTAAACGCAGACTCTCTTCATAGTTTTCAAGAGCCTCTGAGTAATCTCCATCATTTTGAGCTGCGAGACCATCTCGGTAATAAACATATGCTTTTTTCTGTTGAGAATCGATTGGCATCATCTTGACAATCATTTCTGCCATTACCGTGAAGGCCTTATCGATAGGATTGTCATTTTCTCTACTACGAGGCATGAGAAAGGTTGTTGCATAGACAAATTGTCTACCCATCCTGCCTTCATTTGAAGCTAGATGCTTAAGCAGTCTTCATTTGTTGATGATGGTATTTCTCCCAAAGAATTCACTAACTTGTGAAAGGACCTAGAAATCCGTGAGCACTAAAGCCAAAACAACTAGTCAAAAATCCGTCTTACTCGATATTGATGGGATGAAATGTGGTGGGTGTGTGCTTTCAGTAGAAAAAATTTTACTTTCACAGCCAATTATTGAAAAAGCCAGTGTGAATTTAGTGGCACGTACTGCTTGGATTCAACTCACAAATGCTGAGCAATCAATAGATCCGGTATTAATTGCACTTGCTGATCGAGGGTTTCCTTCAAAGCTCAGATCAGCTGCATCTCATAAAAACACCTCCCAATCAAATGTAAATGCCACTAGTCAGTGGTGGCGTCAATGGCGTGAATTAGTAATTGCCATATTTCTCCTACTGTTATCAGTCCTTGGGCACCTGGTTGAGGGAGGCAAGTTTGCTCTCCCAATCCTCGGAACCTTAACCTTCCATGCAGGTCTTGCCACTTTTTCCCTACTAGGACCAGGCTTTTCGATACTTAAAAATGGAGCTAAAGCTGCAATTGCCTCTGCTCCCAGTATGGATACGCTTATTGGCCTAGGTGTAAGCAGTGCTTACTTAGCAAGTCTTGTTGCATTGATTTGGCCCCAGGTGGGATGGCCTTGTTTTTTTAATGAACCTGTGATGCTTCTTGGGTTCGTTTTGCTAGGCCGTTTTTTAGAAGAACGTGCCCGTTTCCGAACAGGGCATGCAATTAAAGAATTAGCTGAACTACAACCACAAACAGCACGTCTGGTTGTAGCCCCCAACGAAATTCGTGAAGTTAGAGTGGGTTCCCTTCGACCTGGAGAAAAGCTTCAATTGCTCGCAGGAGATCGCATACCTGTTGATGGAATTGTAATTGAAGGTAATTCTGCAGTAGATATTTCGAGTCTTACTGGAGAACCTCTGCCATTAGAGGCCTCACCAGGAACAGAACTTGTATCTGGCAGCCTAAATCTTGAAGCCAATTTAGTTCTTGAAGTAAAACGGGTTGGTGCTGAAACAGCATTAGCACGCATTATTGGCCTAGTCGAAGAAGCACAAGCTCGCAAAGCCCCTATTCAAGGACTAGCTGATCGTGTGGCAGGAAGATTTTGTTATGGAGTAGTTGGTCTTTCAGTAGCAACATTTCTTTTTTGGTGGCAATTAGGTACCCGATTCTGGCCAGAAGTGCTTTATGCCTCTGGACAAGGTTTGTTAACAGGGCATCAACATGGGTTGCACGCTCCACTTGGAAGTAATGCAGAAACTCCATTAGGCCTAGCTATTCAGCTAGCAATAGCTGTCCTTGTTGTAGCTTGCCCTTGTGCCTTAGGCCTAGCAACACCAACAGTAATTACAGTTGCATCAGGGAAAGCTGCCCGTCAAGGCTGGCTGTTCAGAGGTGGTGATGTAATTGAGATGGCAGCATCCCTAAAGCAAATTGTTTTTGACAAGACAGGGACACTCACACTTGGGAGACCTTTAGTTGTTGGATATGCAGGAACAAATAATCAAGAGCAAATTTTAAAAATTGCTGCCAGTCTTGAAGAAAATAGCCGGCATCCTCTAGCTCATGCAATCCTTCAAGAAGCTCAACGTAAGAACTTAAATCTAATTACCGCAACAAATACGCGTACATTTCCTGGAAAAGGTCTGGCTGGGAAGCTTGAAGGATTTGATAAAATTGTTCGTGTAGGTACTCCAGAATGGTTAAAAGAAGAGGGTATTGAGCATAACTTTGACTTAGCAACAACAGCTTTTAATGGAGAAACAATCGTCGCAGTAGCTCAAGGTAAAGAACTTTTAGGTCTAATCCTTATTGATGACAAAGCCAGAACAAATGTTGAAATTGCTCTAGAAAAGCTGCGCAAAAATGGATTTTCATTGCATATGTTGAGTGGAGATAGACGTCACGCTGTCCAAAAATTGGGAGAAAAGCTTGGCTTTGATTCAGATCAACTTGCCTGGCAACTTCTTCCAGATCAAAAGCTCAGAAAGTTAAAAGCTCTAAAAAAGAATGGTCCTGTTGCAATGGTCGGGGACGGCATCAATGATGCACCTGCTCTTGCAGCCTCTGATCTAGGAATTGCGATAGGTACAGGAACTCAAATAGCTCAAGATTCTGCCGATCTTGTTTTACTAGGGGATCGTATCGAAAGTTTACCGGAAACCTTTTTACTTGCACGTAAAGCTATGGCCAAAATAAAGCAAAATCTCTTTTGGGCATTTGGCTATAACTTAATCGCATTACCAATAGCAGCTGGCGCACTATTACCTAGTAATGGATTACTTCTATCGCCTCCAATTGCAGCTCTTTTGATGGCTTTAAGTTCAATCACAGTCGTCCTAAATGCTTTAGCTTTACGAACAACATGAAAGGGCACTTCTTCGTTTTTGAAGGCATAGATGGGTGTGGAAAAACCACCCAAATCAATGAGTTAAAAAACTGGTTACCTAAAAGCGGATTAATGCCAAAAGGCACAAACTTGCATATCACACGTGAACCAGGAGGCACATCCCTAGGAGATGAGCTGAGAGAACTATTACTTCATCCACCCGCAGATACTTCTCCTGAACCAATAACTGAATTGCTTATGTATGCTGCCGATCGGGCACAACATGTCTCAGAAATCATAAAGCCAGCGCTTCAAAAAGGGGACTGGGTAATTAGTGACCGTTTTAGTGGGTCCACCATCGCCTACCAAGGTTATGGAAGGGGTCTTAATATGCAATTAATTCATCAACTCGAAGTAATCGCTACCCAAGAAGTTGTTCCAGATATAACTTTTTGGTTAGATATATCAGTACAAAAAAGTTATACTAGAAGGGAAGAAACAATTCAAGACCGTATAGAAGCAGAGGGTGCCGACTTTTTAAGGAGAGTATCTAAAGGTTTTGAGGAAACTGCTAAAGTACGTAATTGGATAAGAGTCTCAGCAGAATTTAAAAAAGATTTAATTCACAAAAATATCCAGGAAACACTCTTTAAATATCTCACCATTACAAAGAAATAGATGTTGGAAATAGAATCCAATGAAGTCTTTAAGGATGTAATAGGGCAGGAATTAGCAATTTCACTGTTAAGTGCAACACTAAAACACAAAAGAATTGCGCCTGCTTATCTGTTCACGGGATCTGATGGTGTTGGACGACGACTTACGACAAAACGATTTCTTGAAGCCCTAATTACAGGAGGGTTTTCAGTATCACGCGAACGCCAGCGAATAGAGGGATTGAATCATCCAGATCTGACGTGGGTTGAACCAACTTATATACACCAAGGGAAATTAATTCCACAATCAATAGCAGACCAAGCAGTAATTAATAAAAAAGTTTCTCCTCAAATTAGATTAGATCAAATCAAGGAATTAACATCATTTCTTATCAACCAACCGATTGAAGCAAGCTTAAGTATGGCAGTAATTGAAGATGCAGAAAAAATGAATGAAGCTGCTGCAAATGCTCTACTAAAAACACTTGAAGAGCCAAAAAGTGGATTATTAATTTTAATTAGTAAAAGGCCTGAAAGGTTAATTCCAACAATTCTTTCACGGTGTCAAGTAATCCCTTTCAAGACACTTAAATCAGATGATATAAAAAAAATATTTTCTAAAATCCAATCAACTCAAAAGATAGATTTATCTATTGGATTTGATCAGAAAGAATTATTCATGCTTTCCAATGGTTCGCCTGGAGCATTAATAGAGAATATAAATACTTGGAAAGAACTTCCCGACAAACTTTTGTCTCGGATGCAAAAACTCCCTAAGCAATCTATAGATGCTTTAGCACTGGCAAAGGATTTAACAGAAACTATTGATGGAGAACAACAGATATGGTTAATCAGCTGGCTTGAGATTAACCTATGGAATAAATCTCATAATTCAAAAGAGATTAAAATACTAGAGAATCTTCACTCACAACTAATATCTTTCGTACAGCCTCGGCTTGCATGGGAAATTGCTTTACTAAAGCTTTCTGAACTTCAAAATTAGGCACTCGCTCGCTCAGGTTCTTCATGATTGACTTCTACGTGGCGTTCTTCCCTCGCTTGAGCAAGTACATCTTGAAGAATTTCAATCTGACCACCAGTAGGAAGCTCAAGACAATATCCCGCACCATAAACAGTTTTAATAAAACGAGGCTTACGAGGATCAGGCTCTAACTTTGTACGCAAATGCCGAACATGAACGCGAATTGTTTCAATGTCATCATCAGGCTCATATCCCCAAACCTCTTTCAATATCAATGAAGGAGCTACCGTTTGACCATGTCTTTGTAACAAGCAATGGAGTAATTCAAATTCCAGGTGCGTTAGCCGTACAGGACGTTCAAACCAAATTGCTTCAAATCTTTCGGGAACAAGAGTCAAGGGACCATAACTCAAGATTTCTTGTTGACTACTAGTTCCAATAGGAGCTCGATCCGTTCTGCGTAATAGAGCTTTTATTCTGATCTGCAGTTCTTCAAGATCAAAAGGCTTGGTCAAATAATCATCAGCCCCAGAATTAAATCCACTTACTTTATCTTTAGTGCCACCCAAGGCAGTCAACATCAGAATTGGAATCCCAGCTGTTCTTTCATCTCTTCGCAGACGTTGGCAAAGAGTTAGTCCATCCACCTTAGGAAGCATCAAATCAAGAACAATCAAATCGGGGGAATACTGCAGTGCCAGCGCTTGTCCTTTAATCCCATCCTCCGCTCGCTGCACATCAAACCCACTATGCTGTAGATGACCTGTTACCAGATCACGCATGTCTTGGTCATCTTCAATAAGTAAGATGCAAGGCTTCATTAGATTGGAGTAGAAGCGAGGTAAGTAGCCAGACGAATGCTATCACTAGCCCTTTTAACAGATTCTCTCAAGATTTGTGTTGCAATGCATAATTAGCTTTAATTGCATTACTTTCACAAGATCGGCGATAAAGTGCTCTGTGGCTGGGTTTTAATGATCTTGACTAGCCAATTCATCATACTCTCTCTTTAGAAAGTCTTCCAAATGAATCCATGGTCTGTTATGGATTGAGTGATTTAATCAATAACAAAAAACTTGGTAGGAATCAAAAGAAACAAATATTTCTCCTGCTGAAAGAATCGAATTGAGAATCAACCAAATAAAAAGCCAACCAAAGTCCCAAACCCTTTACTTAAAAAACTCCCAAACAGATCCCAAATGCTTCTCTTGCCATTTCCAAAACCCAATTCAAAAATACATATTTCTTTGATGTCTTAGTCCTTGCATAAAATTACACTATTTCTCTTTGCAGAGGACTGCTACTAAAAAGAAACTCCATATATCAAAAGATTTTGCCAGCATTAAAAATTTAAAATTATTGCTCAATCATTAGCTTTCGGTTTTCTCTGCCTTCTCTTAATCACACAAACTGCACATATTCAATAGCCTGATCTTCACTGACTCAAAAATCAATGTCCGAAAAAAACAACACTGAGAACAACCCTTGTAGCCGCAAGAAAGGAGCAATGCTTGCTTACGGGGTGATCCAATTGAGTACAAGCGTTGTTTCTGCACTATCCCTTGCAGCAATAGCATTAGGTTTTTGCTCCATGAAGCAAGAAGCCAAGGTCTTCGCCGAATGCGTTGAAGAAATTAGAGAAGGTGGCAAAAGTGCCGCTAATGCAGTTCGTTTCTGCAATGGCGGTTAATTTGAGCAATTTTGCTTAATGACTATTAGGTCACGGCGTTCCTAGAACAAAAAATGTCAGGGCTCTACTCATAAAAATTTGTCCTGACCCATAGAGAAAGGCACCTTATGTCCCCCCCATTAAAAAGGTGCCTTTCTTAATGCAAAAAACTTCCAATCACTCCTTATAGGAACAAGGAGACTAGGCAAAAGGACTAAGCCGAAAAGTACTTAAACTGACCGATAACCTCGTCCACCTAGAGAGTGATATTAAAAAAACCACTTTTTAAACTAAGAAGAACTAACTAAAAAATCAGGTATTCAAAAGCCTGGGAATAAATTGCTTATTCCCTGAATTAGTCATAACAAAAAAGAAGACCCTTGAATTATTCAAAGGCCTTATGGTGTTTCAAAAACTCCCCGGGCGGGATTCGAACCTGCGACCAATCGATTAACAGTCGACCGCTCTACCGCTGAGCTACCGAGGATTGAACCGGTTGAACCTAGCCCTCACACCCTCCGACCTGCAAGTGCTCTTAAACCTTGCATTAGTAAATCACCAGAAAGCCATGGACCAACTTTGCCATTCTCCATCCTGGCAGCACCATCACAATATTTAAGTTCCTCAAGTCTATGAGTAATCCAGAGTGCCGTTACTAGGCGTTTCGGATCCTTACAAAGCCTTTGCACAATTTGTAAAACAGACTTTTGACTAAGAGGGTCCAGTAAAGCTGTGGGCTCATCCAATAAAAGTAAGTTGGCATCGCTCACCAAAGCCCCTGCTAAGGCCAAACGTTGTTTCTGCCCGCCACTTAGTGTATGAATTTGCCTGGTTTCAATACCTTGTAGATCAACCTGCTGAAGAACTTTCTTAATACGTTTCTCTCGCTCATTAAAAGACAGTCCGCTTGGCAGGCTCAAAGACAAATCACTTCTGCAAGTGGGCAAAAGTAGTTGATGATCAGGGTTTTGAAATACGAGTGAAGGCTTCAATCTGCAATGAATTTTGCCACTGTCAGGCTGCAGCATCTTATTAATCAAGCGAAATAAGGTACTTTTGCCACTGCCATTGGATCCAACTATCATCCAAAGGCCTGGACCAGGTATAAAAAAACTACAGTGATCGAGAGCCTTTTCACCAGAAGGCCATGTAAAACAGACTTTTTCTAAAATCAGGGCAGAAAATTCTTCCTTATCAAAATCAACAAACTTTGAGTCTTGGTTTGAGCCTTGCATAAATCAGGCTTCAAAGGAAAATCCAGGACGTTTTGCTCCGCCTGTTGCAGCTGTTTTCTCATAAATCTGGACAGCCAAAATCTCTTCGACCAAAACTGTCATTTTTTTATCTTCTACTTTTTCACAAGTCAGTTCTAGAAGTCTTGGCTGGCCTCGCTCCATGCACTGACGTACTTTGTTGTAAAGAGCATTGGCATCGGCAACCTCTTTGCGCTCTACCGACAAAGGCAACGGGCTGAACTTCAAGGCAAGCTCAATTATGTACACAAAAATTTCTTAAAATCAGATCCTAACTAATTGGTTCTAAGAAAGTAGGAGCCATTTCTCTTCTTTTAAAACTCTTTGTGCATACCCCTCAAACTAGTTGAATCTCAGCTAATATTTTGATGCTTTGGCAATAGTGATGTGACAAGGTTGGATTAATCATCAAACTTTGTCGAATGCATCATGAGTTGTCTGTATCCAAAAAGGAGGAGGTGTTCATGATCGAAGGTTGTATGCAAAAGGGTCTACTCATCAAGGAGAATGCCGACTGATTTCGGCACCTAATTGCTTGATCTAACGGTTCCGAGACACAGTGGACCCGGCAAAAGCCCCAGATCTTATTGAAGATCTGGGGCTTTTGTTATTTAGGGAAATTGCAAACTGACAACAAATAATGCCTATCTAACTTCAAAAATATTCTTGGCTGAATTTCTTTGTTCAACATTTAATTAGAATTAAAAATAAAGCTTTCTTCACTCATAATAGACCTGAAAAAACTTTGCTAATCTCTCAGTGATACAGTCATTAGAATTTCTGTCACAGCTGATTGTATAAATTGATTCAAAATAGATAAAAATATAGTGTGCGCAATTTTGCGCTTTCTTATGTGAGGATTTCATGAAACTATTCCAGCGCCTGCTGGTTGCTCCTGCTGCTTTGGGCCTAATGGTTCCAATGGCTGCAAATGCTTCCGAGCAAATCAACGACTTCAATAGCAACGTAGACTCCATCGAGCAAAGCGTTGACTCTCTCGAAGCCGGAGTTTTTTCAAACCAGCAAACCAAGCTTTCTGGTTCTACTGTCTTCAACGTTGGTGGTGTTGATGGTGGTTCAGGAAGTGACAAGTCCACAGACGATGAAGCAGTTGTTTTCAACTACGACACAATCATCAATCTGGACAGCAGCTTCTCAGGAAGTGACCTTCTGAGAACCACACTCCGCGCATCTAACTTCAGTGCAGATGCTCCTTTCGGAAACAACGTTGCTGCTCAAGAAAGAGGATTCACTGGTTCAGGGGATAATGTTGTTGTCGACAGAGCTTTCTATCAGTTCCCAATAGGCGAAGATTTCACCGCAACATTCGGTGCAAAGGTTCGTCAGGACGACATCCTTGGTGTATGGCCTTCTGATTACCCAAGTGACAGCATCCTTGATGTATTGACATATGCTGGCGCAAATAAAGCCTACCCTCTTACCGTAGGCGCTGGCGTTGGCATTAGCTACCTGTCAGACAGCGGACGCTGGTCTGCAACTGCATTGGCTATTTCTGAAGAGGGTGACCAAGTTGATGAAGGTATTTGGAAAGAGAATGCCGATGACGTTTTAACTACACAAGTCGCTTACCTCGGTGACCGTTGGAGAATTGCTCTTGCTAACACTGTTGCTGACGATGGCCAAAACTGGGGCGAAGGAAGTTCTAATGATCAGTACAACGCCTGGGGCTTAAGTGGTGTTTATCAAATCGATGCAGGTCGTAGACCTACCGATGACATCACCCTGATCCCATCTTCCATCAGTGGTGGTATTGGCTGGTCAAACGTTATCGATGAAGATGACAGCCGCGACATCGAAGATTCACGTACCTACTCATTAGGTGTGGTTTGGACCGATGCTTTCAGTGAAGGTAATGATTTCGGTATTGCCTGGGGCACTGCTGAAGATCAAATCAACGATGGTGGCTATGACGACCCACATGCATGGGAGATCTACTATGCAATGGGTATTAATGACAACATCACCGTAACTCCTGCGTTCTTCCAAGTTCAGAAGGATAGTGAAGACGATCTAAATGGTGTAGTTGTAAAAACAACCTTCACCTTCTGATCAAAATCTTGATCCGTTCAGATTCTCTGAACAGGGAAACACCCACCAATATGGTGGGTGTTTTTTTATGAATAATCCCTAAATGCCCTAATTCTTTGAAAATAAATAGAAATCATTCGAATCTTTCTAAATTTGCAAGCTTCTAGTAGAAAAATGAGATTAAGCATGTCTTGCAAAGCTAAATCATTGATTTGTCTATCAGTCCTACTTTTGTTTGGATAGTTCTATGGTCATATATCTGCCATAGTCCATGACCATTGCTTCTGATATAACAACTCTGGTTGGCAAGACCCCTTTGGTGCGGCTTAATCGTTTACCTCAGTCGTTTGGTTGTCATGCGGAATTATTAGCCAAACTAGAAAGTTTTAATCCAACAGCCTCAGTGAAAGATCGTATAGCTAGATCAATGATCGCATCAGCAGAAGCTGAAGGCACCATTTCCCCAGGGCTGACTGTATTAGTGGAACCTACTAGCGGCAACACAGGCATTGCTCTTGCCATGGTTGCTGCAGCAAAAGGGTATCGCCTAATCCTGACGATGCCAGACACAATGAGTCAAGAAAGACGTTCTATTCTCCGTGCATATGGAGCGGAGCTACAGCTCACTCCAGGCAAAGAAGGAATACAAGGAGCAATCGACTTGGCCAAAGAATTAGTTGAATCAACACCTAATGCTTATCTATTACAACAGTTCGACAATCCTTCAAACCCAGAGATTCATGAAATAACGACTGCAGAAGAAATCTGGCATGACTGTGAAGAAAAAGTCGATGGGTTAATTGCTGGAGTTGGAACTGGTGGAACTATTACTGGCTGCGCAAGGTTGCTAAAAAAAAGAAATCCAAACCTCACTGTAATTGCAGTAGAACCTGCCGCTAGTCCAGTACTTACAGGTGGTTTACCTGGACCACATCAAATTCAGGGAATAGGAGCTGGATTTATTCCAGGGGTTCTTGATCAAACATTAATAGATGAAATTCTGCCAATCAGTGACCATGAAGCAATGGAAATGGGTAGAAGACTTGCAAAAGAAGAAGGCCTTTTGAGTGGTGTTAGTAGCGGCGCAGCCATTGCAGCAGCTATCAAAATTGGAATGCGTAAAGAAATGAAGAAAAAACGCCTGGTTGTTATTCTGCCAAGCTTTGGTGAACGTTATCTATCTACACCTATGTTCAGTGGTTTCGCCTCACTACCGGTCGACAAAGATGGCCTCCTTTGAAATATCTCTGACAAAATTTCTTAGATGAGACTAGACCCTTACGCAATTCTCGGAGTGAACTCAAAAGCTAGCTCTGAACAAATCAAGGCAGCGTATCGAGAATTAGTGAAGAAACACCATCCTGACGCTGGAGGTGATAAGCAAAAAATCCTCTCACTAAATGCAGCCTGGGAAGTTTTAGGTGATAAAGAACATCGACTTGCCTATGACAGAGAGTACCAATCTCAGAATGCTCTTGGAAAGGAGGCTCAAGAACGTGAAATTCGCAATGCCCGTGCTAGTTCAGCTGCACAAAAGGCCCAAGGTCAATCTGCAGCAGCTGAAGAAGCACTAATAAGGTGGCTAGAAGAGGTTTATACCCCTATCGACAAATTGCTTGGCCAAGTCATTAATCCATTTCCTGCACAACTGCAAGATCTCTCAGCCGATCCATATGATGACGCTCTAATGCAAGCGTTCTGCCACTACTTAAGTCAAAGTCAAAAAAAACTTGAGAAAGTAAACAAAATCTATCAATCGCTACCAACTCCAAAATCGATCCAAGATTTTGGTCTAAGTCTGTATCACTGTTTTTCTCAAGTTCAAGATGCATTTAATGAAATTGAGCGCTATACAACAGGTTATGTGGATAATTATCTACATGATGGAAATGAAATGTTGTTAGAAGCAAAGCAAATGCGTTCACATCTAAAAAAAGAACGTCTTCGTTTAAAATATTCTTAAAAGATAAATGTAAACAATCTTTCAATATCAAATCAAGACCAGGCTTCTAATTGATCAATTCTCAACCATATATCTGGAACAGGCATTCTCCAACGTATTTGTCCGTAGGCTCCTTTAACAACTAATACCTCCCCAGGACCTTTAAAAATATAATCAGGCAAAACTTGATCACTTGCCTTTGATTCCAGACTATTTTGATATGCCTGACGATTAACTTTCACTAAAGCTCCTTTTCTAAAGCTTGTCGCAGGTTTTGGGGCATCTGTTTTTTCTGTCATTAGTCTTTTCCTTGTACCCTAAAGCTATATGAATGGACTAAACCACGGCATGGAATTTGAAAATTATTATTCTTCTAATTTGTCTAAGTGCAATCCACTCCCCAGGTTGCTGAATCTGATGCAATCATCAGAGTATTTTTTTTCTATTAAGAGAGAGCTGAATTAAAAAAATTGACCTTAGTCTCCACTTCAATACATCTTTTGATCAATGCGCCTACTCCTGATTGGCTGTACAGGTTTTGTAGGTCGTGAATTAGTACCTCAACTTTTAAAAAAAGGTCATCATTTAACAATAGTCAGTCGAAAAAATATTCAGCAATTGTCTAATATTCTTCCAGACGATTGCTTAGCAAACCTGATAGAACTCAATCCTGCCAATTTGCAAAATTGGAAAAAAGAACAACTTTTAATTCCCCTTTCTAAAGCAGATGGTGTCATCAATCTTGCAGGAGAACCTATTGCAGAAAGGCGTTGGACATCAAAGCATCGCGAAAAGCTTCAGACAAGTCGGCTGAATACAACCCAAGGATTGGTAAATGCAATGAGTGGTCTCAAAAGACCACCCAAAGTTTTAATCAATGGATCAGCTATTGGTTTTTATGGAACAAGCCTAAAAGACAAATTCAACGAGGACAGTAGAGCTGGAGAAGACTTCTTAGCAAGACTTTGCCAGCAATGGGAAGCTACTGCCCTCCAAAAACCAAGATCAACAAGGCTAATAATTTTTCGCATTGGAATTGTACTTGGGCCAAATGGCGGAGCTCTAGGAAAAATGGTCCCTATTTTTAAAACTGGGTTGGGAGGGCCAATAGGAGATGGAAATCAATGGATGAGTTGGATCCATCGCAGCGATCTATGTCAAATGATCGAACAAGCTCTAACTAATAAATCCTGGTCAGGTGTAATTAACGCTGTTGCTCCACAACCAAGCTCTATGAAGGATTTTGCAACCGATCTGGGCAAGTCCCTTGGCAAAAGAAGCCTTTTTCAAGTACCAGCAGCAATTTTAAAATTACTCCTTGGTGATGGTGCTCGTGTAGTAATAGAAGGACAGCAAGTCGAATCTATAAAATTACATAGACTCGGGTTTGAATTTAACCATTCCAATCTTAAGGAAGCATTCGCTAATATTAACCATCAAACAAATTGACTCTAAAAGTTAAGCTCAAATTAAATCTGATATTGCTTTAGCCATAAGTTCAGAGCCTCCTCCTGTGCCTACTCTTTGCAAGGCATTCCGCTGAATTTCTTTTTTAAACTCTAAATCACTCTTAACCCTGTTAAGTAAATCAATAATCAAATATGCTGTTTCTATAAATGTATTTTTCTCGCCAACTATTCCCTCAATACAAAATACCATTGGGCCTAATAATCTACGTTGAGCCTCTGCAAAAGAAGCAGTAAATTGAGGGCCTTTCCCTACAAGTTGGACAACAGGTCTACCAAGGCCAACAGCTTGTTCAGTAGCAGTACCAGACATAGAAAGCACAACATCACTACTCTGAAGAACTTGAGAGAACGAATCTCGATGAACATTGACTATTAACTGATTACGTACTAACTGACTTCCTAACTTATTGTGGTTGGAATCAATAAATTCCCAACCTCTAGAAACAACCAACTTTCTCAAAGCTGCATCACTCAAAACAGATACCAAAGGAATGTCAAAACTGATCTCCTTACGGGTTATTTCCACTGAGGGGAAGTTCTCAAGCAAACGAAGAATTAATAGGAGATTCTCATCTAATTCAGGTCTGCGAGTACCTGGCAGCAGGCATAAACGATTCTGAATCCTTGGTAAAGCTGGTTGATTATCCAAAACTTGATCTAGAAAAGGGTTACCTAAGAAAATGGCCTTTCTCCAAAGTTGAGCAGTCAGGTCATCAGCGGTCAGCCAATCTCGGGTATAAATACTCAAAAATCTTTTACTAGATAAACAATGCTTGCATGGCCAAGGCATTTTCAATTTACCTTCATAGTGACTTGAATAAGCAACTAAATAGGTTGCGACTGGCAAACCTGTTAACCATGCAGCACAAACACAAATCACATCTCCTATCACGACAATTAAGTCATAGCTCCCTGCAATTGAATACAAATGATTCAACCGGCGCAAAAGATAAAACAATTGACCCTGACAAAGTTCAGTTAAGCGCGCATAGAAACTTGTATAACCAAGACCTCCTGTGCTGAAAACTTTTGTTTTACCAAGTACTCTTATACCTTTTGCTAAATATGAATTACCATCTCCAACCAAAGGAAAAGCATCGACATGATGATCAATTCTTTGGAGAGCCTTCCCTATCAAGGCCCCTGAAAGATCTTCTCCATGACCATTACTTAAAAGTAAAATTTTGGGCACATTACAAAGCTAGCCAGGTTTTGATTTTTTCTAAAGCATGCCAATCAGGCTTACGAGTCAAGCCATCTTCTATTGATTTTTTTAATTCTTTTTGTAGATCGGGCACAGATATTAAAACCCTTTGCAAATATTCAATATGATCCCTAACTCCTTTAGATTTTGTTTCTAGCAAAGCCAAGCAAAGATTAATTCTTGATTGAGGGTCTTGTTTGTTAAGTTTGACTGCTCTCCGAGCAGAGCGAAGGGCTGCCTCATTCTGATTACAAAGAAGTTGAAGCCAGGCAAGACAAGTCCAACCAGCTGACTGATTAGGGGCTGATATTGTAATTGCTTCAAAGTCTGGAATCAAATCAGCTGCTTTTTCACCAGACTCATATCGAGCCATAGCCTGATTAAAAAGACTTTCTTCTTTGGTTTCCATTACAAGGTAATGAGAAAATGCAGTTCAGAGTGAAAAAATAAAAAAATTTTTAGCATCTCATACAGCAAATGAACTTCCGCAACCACATGTTTGGGTTGCGTTTGGGTTGGTGAAATTAAAACCTCCACCTATTAGTTCTGAACTGAAATCTAATTGCATCCCATAAATATAAAGAAGACTTTTCGGATCACAAACCACCTTAAAAACATCACCCTCAGTGGAAGTGTAATCATAAAGTTCGTCATCCTGCTGAATATCTGTAGACGAAACAAAATCCATGGTGTAACTCATTCCACTACAACCACCAGAACGAACTCCAACCCTTAACAACCTATCTGCACCTTGATCTCTACAAAGTCGAGCCAGTTGTTGCATTGCTATATCAGTAATCAAAATACCCTTACCATCATTGGCTGTATGCATCACATCTGTTGTATTTGGTCTGCTCATAGGTAACTGGTTGCCTCATGATCACTTTATAAAAGGATTTTCAATTGTGTTTAATGGAAGTCCTTACTCCTTACGTAATATTCATAGAGTCAATAAATTCTTTTCTTTAAGCGGGTGCGAGTTGCGATAGTTGGTGCTGGTCTTGCAGGGCTCACAGCTGCTGTGGATCTTGTAGATGCCGGCCACACAGTCAACCTCTATGAAGCAAGACCCTTCGTAGGAGGCAAGGTTGCTAGCTGGGAAGATCCCAATGGGAACCATATAGAAATGGGACTACATGTTTTCTTTTTTAACTACAGCAATCTTTTTGCACTTATGCAAAAAGTCGGTGCAATAAACAATCTGCTTCCAAAAGAACACACACATTTATTTGTAAATAAAGGAGGAGATGTAAAAGCCCTTGATTTTCGTTTTGGACTTGGTGCACCATTCAATGGTCTAAAGGCCTTTTTTACTACCCCACAACTCAATTGGATTGACAAATTACGAAATGCACTTGCATTAGGAACCAGCCCAATAGTGAGAGGCCTTATCGATTACGAGGGGGCCATGAAAATCATTCGAAGCCTTGATTCAATAAGTTTTCAGGACTGGTTTCTGCGTCACGGGGGCAATCAGCAAAGTATTAATCGCATGTGGAACCCAATTGCATATGCCTTAGGTTTTATTGATTGTGAGGCAATTTCAGCACGGTGCATGCTGACTATCTTCATCATGTTTGCTACCAGGACGGAAGCTTCCAAACTCAATCTGCTTAAAGGATCACCACATCGCTGGCTAACAAAGCCAATCCTCGACTATATAGAAGCTAAAGGAGGCAAACTACATCTCAACCATCGTGTGCGTAATGTTTCTTTTGCAGATGGTGACTCCCCCAAAGTGACTGGTCTAAATCTAAATACACCTAATGGAGAAGTTTTTGTTGAGGCAGATCAATATCTGGCCGCTTGCGACGTTCCAGGAATTCAGAGGCTAGTTCCTTCAGAATGGCGTCGGTTCCCCCAGTTTGCTGCAATCGACAAATTGCAGGCAGTGCCAGTAGCTACAGTTCAACTGCGGTATAACGGTTGGGTCACAGAACTGAAAGATGATAAAGCAATTATGAATCTACAGACAGCAAGTGGATTAGATAATTTGTTATATACCGCTGATGCTGACTTCAGCTGCTTTACAGACTTAGCGCTAAGTAGTCCGGAAGACTATCGATTAGAAGGAATGGGCTCTTTACTTCAATGTGTTCTCACACCGGGTGATCCATGGATTTCAAAATCAGTTGACAAAATTGTTGAACATACTGATGCTCAAGTCAAACAACTTTTCCCATCTTCTCGTAATCTAAAACTAATTTGGAGCAACGTCGTCAAACTTTCTCACTCTCTCTATCGAGAAGCCCCAGGGATGGAGCCATATCGACCTGCTCAGAAAACACCAATAAAAAATTTCTTTTTAGCTGGCAGTTACACACGTCAGGATTACATCGACTCTATGGAAGGTGCAACAATGAGCGGGCATTTGGCAGCTTCAGAAATACTTCGCAATAGTCAGTTGAACTGACAAAATACATCCTTGATAAAACACTATGGGACGCTGGTTAGAACACACTGTTAGTTGCGAGATCCAGGCTTCTGTTTCAGATGCATGGGGAGTATGGAACGATTTAGAAGCAATGCCTCTTTGGATGAGCTGGATTGAATCAGTAAAAACAATTGATGGAACAACAAGTACCCTCCCTGACCTGACCGAATGGACACTGGCTGCCAATGGGTTTCGCTTTAAATGGCAAGCAAAAATCACTGAGCGTATAGAAGAGGAGAAAATTCAATGGGAATCAATAGGAGGTCTCCCCACAAAAGGCAATGTAAGATTTTTTTCAGAAACAAAGAAAAAAACAATTGTCAGACTTTCAGTTACTTATGAACTACCAAAAGCAATAGCACCACTAATGAATCCAAGTATTTTAGGAGGTATGGTAACCAATGAGCTTCAAGGAAATCTAGACAGATTTAAAGATTTAGTTGAAAGTGGCTATAGGAAAAAAACAACGTTATAAAAAGTAAGTTACCCTAATCAGATAAAGGCTATACAAATATCAATATCTATTAGAAAGCTAATTCTTTTTTCAATCAACATTCTCTTTTTGATTGAAAGAAAGAATACATGCATTAACTAAACCTTCAAGGTCATGAGGCTCTGCTTCTTGATCAACTCGAGAAAAATATTTTTTACAACTAAGACTTGTTTGAGGCCCAATTGAAATCAAATTAATTTCATCTAAATTTTTTTGCCAATCATTTCCAAACCTCTGGAACAATAACTGCGCTGTGTGAACTACTGTTTTTCCACTAGTGAAGATAATTGCATCTACTTCTCTATTTAGAAGAGCCTTAACTGTTCGTTCTGGAATTTGCTTAGGGCAAGAAGATTCATAGGCTGCAACTTCAACAACCTTCATGCCTGCCTCTCCAAACGACTCTGCAAGAATTGTCCTCCCACCAGATTGAACTCTTGGTATCAACATTTTTAATTCTTCTCCTATAAAAGGAAAATGCTCTATCAAGCTATCAGCTACAAACTTTGGAGGCACAAAATCTGGAATAACCCCCATCTTTTTCAAGCTAATAGCTGTTTTCCTTCCAACTGCTGCAATCTTTAATCTATTTGAGTTATTTACTAAGCTAAGACTCATCGTTTGCAGCCTTTCCTCAACTGCTTTTACACCATTACTACTAGAAAAAACAATCCAATCAAAGGTCTCCAATGCGTTCAAAGCCTTATCGAGATCATCCCATTTTTTTGGAGGGCCAATAACAAGTGCAGGTAAATCCAATACCTTTGCTCCCTTTAACTTGAAAAGGGAATGCGCTTCACCCTGTTGCTCTAAAGCCCTTGTTAGGACAATGGTTTTTTGATTCAAAGGCAAATCAGAACTAGGCATTCGTCTAGACAAGAAAATTTATTACAAGGAAGCAACTAATTATCTCCTTGTTTGCAATCCATATAATGATCAATCTGTGAACTCAAAAACTTTTTTATTTTTCAAGTCTTTATTTTTTTCATTTAATTGAAAGAAATAAGAAAGTGCATGCTTTTGAGCATCGGGCATTTGCCCAGGACTGTATGCAGATGGGATTGAAGGATCAAGCACTTTAATCAACTCATCCCACAAATATGGGCTCCCATAAACAACCAAACCAGACAAACGATTATGTCTTTGAAGTTGAGAAATCACTTCAGGCCAAGGTTCTTGATGCTTTAACCCACCTTGAAAAGGATTGCCTCTAATAAAAAGTTGAAGGAAAAATGATCCTTCACCAAAGATGTCTAACGCCAATGGCTCATTCAAGTCTTCTCGCCAAGGGTTAATTCCATGTTTATGACAAATAATAGGTTGATACCCAGCTCTCTCAGGAAGGCACAAAGCTGGAGATAAAGTATTTAAAAAGGGACAAGGAAGTACTCCATCAACTCTCAATAAATTAATACCACCTTTATTTACACCCGAAGCTACATAATTATGAGTTTCGATCGAATTGCAAATTAGTTCTTTAGCTAAATTTCGATCAATATCAAACTCTATTTGATGTGATTGATTATTATCTAATCTCTCGCCAATTGTTAAATCGAAGGCTTCTATTTTAGCAACTACTTTTCTCTTTCTAATCAATGCTTCTTCAAGCCTTTTCATTGGAAGCAGTCCATTCATCAAGGCTTCACAAATTGCCCGAATGGCCTCATCAGGATCCTTGGGCATCAATAACAAATCAGCTCCAGCAGCGAATGCCATGACTGCAGCCTCACAACTACCAAAAGAATTAGATATGGCATTCATAATCAAAGCATCAGTCACTAAAACACCATCAAAACCAATCTTGTGGCGTAAGATATTCAAGATCGTTGATGAAAGTGTCGCTGGATAATTAGGATCAATTTTAGGTAGCAAGACATGTCCTGACATAACACTGTCTATTCCACTAGCAATTGCAGCCTTAAAAGGCAAGAGCTCCTCTTCTTCCAATCTTTTTAGATCATGACTCAAGATTGGAAGTTCCAAATGAGAATCCACCAAACTATCGCCATGTCCTGGAAAATGTTTTGCACACGTCAACACACCTTGAGAAGAAATACCACGAATAAATGCGCTAATTAAAACTGCAACTTGGACTGGATCTTCACCCCAAGCACGCATGTTAATAACTGGATTTTTAGGATTGCTGTTGATATCGCAAACAGGTGCAAGCACCCAATTCAATCCACATCGACGAGCTTGAGAACCTGTACTGGCTCCATACCTCTCTGCAAGCTCAATAGCCTTCTCCGGAAACCTCTTATAAATCTTTCCCACAGCCAAAGGAGGCATCAACCAAGACCCACCTTGGAAGCGTTGTCCTACTCCTTCTTCGACATCAGCACATAATAAAAGAGGACCCTTTGCCCACGACTTAAGAGTTTTGCAACGTTCTTGTAATTCAGTCGTGCAACCTCCAAATAAAATAACTCCACCAACACCTTCAGCAAGCAACCTCTCTAGGTCTCGATTTTCCATTTCCCATTCAGGGTATTGACGTTGAGAGTCAAGAAGATGCCCACTAGCGCGGACAACTAATAATTCCGCTACACACACTTACGTAAATCACTTTCTTTCAAAGCAATCACAATTACTTAGTTATTTCACTAGATCCTTCTTCATTGGCTCGCCTTTCTTTATTCAAACGGTCCAAAATATTCAAGACAGAAGCGCCCTTTTCCATTCCTCTATCCAAAAGAAAAACAATCTCCGGAGCACGCCTTAATTGCAAGTTTCTTCCTAATTCACCTCTAAGAAATCCACTAGCAGTCTGTAAGCAAGTCATAACAGTATTCTTATGATTTTCTTCACCGTAAATACTCACAAATACTTTGCAGTGTTGCAAATCACCAGATACTTCTACGTTTGTAATAGTGACCATCCCTAAATGAATGCGTTCATCTCGAATTCCATTAACTAATAATTGGCTCATTTCGCGACGAATGAGTGCAGCAACTCTTTCTACTCTTCGTCCATTTGTCATGGCTGATTCAAAGGTATTGGATAAACCATGGCTCTAACGATAAAGAATAGAGTTAGGAAGCCACTAATAAAAGCACAAATTAGAGATACTGCTGTTACTGGATTGCGACCACGCTGTATTAAAGGTTCAAAAAATGCGGCAAAAATACCAAGAATAATTGTTATCAGGTATTTAGGGTACCTTAGAACATTAGTAAAAAATTCACCCATTAAACTGGCTCGTTAAGGACTTTGTAAGGCAATCTGCCTCTAATAGAGAGAAGTGCAAAAGCTAGAAGTCA
>QCGC01000003.1 GCA_003278225.1 Prochlorococcus sp. AG-363-P01
CCTTGCGCATGCAATGGTTAAAGCAGGTTTGCGGAATGTTGCTGCAGGGGCAAATGCAATCACCTTGAAAAAAGGAATTGATAAGGCAACTGATTTCCTGGTTCAAAAGATTGAGCAAAGTGCTAAACCTATTAGTGATAGCAATGCAATTGCACAGTGCGGAACTATTGCTGCTGGCAATGATGAGGAAGTAGGGAAGATGATTGCCGATGCGATGGACAAGGTTGGCAAAGAAGGTGTTATCTCTCTTGAAGAAGGCAAATCAATGACCACTGAATTAGAGGTCACTGAAGGAATGCGCTTTGACAAAGGCTACATCTCCCCATATTTCGCTACAGACACAGAGCGAATGGAAGCTGTTTTAGATGAGCCATACATACTTCTTACAGACAAGAAAATTGCTTTGGTTCAGGATCTTGTCCCTGTACTCGAGCAAATTGCTCGAACAGGTAAACCCCTTTTGATAATTGCTGAAGATATTGAGAAAGAAGCTCTTGCCACACTTGTTGTAAACCGACTTCGAGGAGTTTTAAACGTAGCGGCTGTGAAAGCCCCAGGTTTTGGGGATCGTCGTAAGGCAATGTTGGAGGACATGGCTGTCTTAACCAATGGCCAACTTATTACTGAGGATGCAGGTCTCAAGCTCGAAAATGCAAAATTGGAAATGCTTGGCACTGCCCGTAGAGTCACAATTAATAAAGACACCAGTACCATTGTTGCTGAGGGTAATGAAGTAGCTGTACAGGCTCGTTGCGAGCAAATTAAGAAGCAGATGGATGAGACAGACTCCACATATGACAAAGAGAAGCTTCAGGAACGTCTCGCAAAACTTGCAGGTGGGGTTGCTGTTGTGAAGGTTGGGGCTGCAACTGAAACTGAAATGAAAGATAAAAAGTTACGGTTAGAAGATGCAATTAATGCCACTAAGGCTGCTGTAGAAGAAGGCATTGTTCCTGGAGGGGGAACTACGCTTGCTCATTTAGCGCCTGAACTGCAGAAGTGGGCCACTAATAGTCTTAACGGAGAGGAATTGATTGGGGCCAATATTGTCGAGGCAGCTCTTAGCTCCCCTTTGATGCGTATTGCGGAAAATGCCGGTGCTAATGGTGCTGTAGTTGCTGAGAATGTTAAAAGTAAACCTATTAGTGAGGGATACAATGCAGCCACTGGAGAATATGTAGATATGTTGTCTGCAGGTATAGTTGACCCTGCAAAAGTAACTCGTTCTGGCCTTCAGAATGCTTCTTCAATAGCAGGTATGGTTTTAACCACAGAGTGTATAGTTGCTGACTTGCCAGAGAAGAAGGAATCTGCTCCTTCTTCTGGCGGTGCTGGAATGGGTGGTGACTTTGATTATTGATTAAGAAGCTTGACTATTGTTAAATAAATGAAGACTTGGCTTTCTTAATGTTCAAAGGGCTGGCTATTAAACCAGCCCTTTTTTTGCTTACTTATAAAAAATATTAAACATATAACCATAGCTAAATTATAAATAAAATATTGTATAGATTATGCTAATGAATTCAATCGTTATCTTATTCGCCTTTAAATATAAAGCTTTGATGTAATGAAAGATTTGATAGTTTTGTTTTAAGTAATTATTTTAGAGCCTCACCATTCCTTGCTTTTCGAGATAATTAAATTGGATACTTATAGATCAAAAGATGTTCAAAGTTTTGTTAATATCAATATTGAAAGAAACTACTTGTTTAAATGAATCTCAGTTAATTACTCTAGCCATCCAGCACTAAGTATTATTGCAAGGCTTAGAAAAATTGCTAGAAAAGTCCATGTTGTCTTCTTTAGAGTGGCTTCTGCACTGCTTGCACTAGTAAACATTGAGCTTCCGCTTGCAGCTAAACCTCCCATTCCATCGCCTTTAGGGCTATGCAGAAGTACTAGAAGAATAAGTATTACTCCAGTTCCAACCCAGGCCCAGGAGAGGATAGTAGTGGTCATGAATTTATTTTAGGTAGGAAACTAATGGGCATTAAGTACATAATTTCAAACCGGTTGAGGCATTCGCGGAGAAACTGATTGTTTTTCTATTGTTTCTATTAAGGATAATCCCGTCATTGCATCAGGCTTAGGTAAACCTAGTAAGTGCAAAATGGTTGGAGCTATGTCAGCAAGACCTCCTTCCTCTCTTAACGTAATTGAGTTCCCGTATCCTGATAATTTTCTTTTTTCACCTTCGACCAAAATAACTGGAACAGGGTTTGTAGTATGTGCTGTCCATGGTTGCCCATCAGAACCTTGCATAAGTTCTGCATTGCCATGATCAGCTGTGACCAGTAATGTTCCACCCATTTTGCCAGTAGCCTGAAGTATCTTCCCCATACAGGCATCTACTTTTTGTATTGCTAGTTTTGCTGCTTCCATAATCCCCGTGTGCCCTACCATGTCTGGATTTGCGAAGTTAATTACTACCAGTGAATAAATACCTTTTTCTATTGCATTGATACAGCTTTGAGTTAAAACATCAGCTGACATATCTGGAGATAGATCATAGGTTGCAACTCTTGGTGAGGGGACCAGGTGGCGGTCTTCACCTGCTAGTGGCTTTTCAATTCCACCATTTAAGAAATAAGTAACGTGCGGATACTTTTCAGTTTCTGCAGTGCGATATTGACGGAGACCATTTTCAGCCACTATTTGACCAAGGAGATGATCTAAAGATTCTGGAGGGAAGGCAACTGAAACAGGTAACTCAGCTTCATATTGAGTGAAGGTAACCACATTTAACTTCGGATAATATTTTCTTTCGAAGTCTTTAAATTCATCTAGTGTCAATGATTGGACTAATTGTCTTGCTCGATCCGGACGGAAGTTGTACATAATCATCCCATCACCTTCTTTTAGGTAAGAAGAAGAAAGTCTTAATGGCTCAAAAAATTCATCAGTAATTCCAGTGGCATAACTTTTTTGAAGAGCTTCATGTGCAGATAAATCAGTGAGTGACAGATCTGGACTGGTCAACAACTCATAGGCTTTAGAAGTACGTTCCCAGCGATTGTCGCGATCCATGGCCCAATACCTGCCACAGATGCTTGCGATCTCACCAATCCCATTTTCTTGAATTGATTCTTGAATTGTGGATAGAAAGTTCCCAGCGCTTTGTGTTGGGGTATCTCTGCCATCAGTAATAACGTGGATTGCGACCTTCTTTAATCCAACTGTGGTGGCCCAACTTAGTAGTCCTTCTAGGTGATCAATGTGACTGTGAACTCCACCATTTGAGCAAAGCCCAATGAGATGAAGAGTTCCATGAGTATTTTTTAAATTTTGAGCGAGTGCTGAAAGGGCAGGAGTTTTTTCAAGCCCTTTGCTTTTGACAGTGTTGCTAATTCGAACTAATTCTTGCTGAATTATGCGCCCAGCACCAATAGTGAGATGGCCAACTTCTGAGTTCCCCATTTGATTGTCTGGAAGTCCAACATATGCGCCACTTGCTTCGATCAATGTATTTGGATATGCATGAAGCAGGGCATCCATGACTGGTGTCTTGGCTGTTTTGATAGCGTTATTTTCCTGTTCTTCACGATGCCCCCATCCATCAAGGATGGCCAGGACAACAGGAGCTACTTGGCCGGCTCGCTTTGCCTCATCGGAAATATTAGTGGGAGTTGAGCTCTGGATAATTCTTGCTTCTTGTACTTATAAATATAAAATTACTGCTTCACAGCACTCTCATTGCTTTTCTGTAGAGTTGCGTCAGCTTTTGTGGATGGAATTAAGGATCTGCTTCGGTGATTCGTCATAAGATCCATATCCAACAAATATTTAAATGACGAATATCAATAACAATCAAAGGCTTGAAATACTTTCTGGGAAAGAGTTAGGCCGTACGATCTCCCGTCTAGCTTCTCAGGTAATAGAAACTGTTTCAGATAGTAGAACTCTTTTCTTGGTTGGAATACCTACTAGAGGGGTACAACTTTCTAAAGTTTTAGCTTCTGAACTTGAATGCATAGCTGGTCATTCAATAGACCACGGCAGTTTGGACCCTACCTTTCATAGAGATGATCTAGTAAGGATTGGGACGCGAATGGTTCATCCCACAGAACTACCTACCAGTGTTGAGGGAAGGCAAGTCGTTTTAGTCGATGATGTAATTTTTACTGGTAGGACAATACGGGCTGCTCTTGATGCCCTTCAATCTTGGGGAAGAGCTTCAAGAGTAATGCTTTTAGTGATGGTTGATAGAGGTCATAGAGAATTACCAATTCAGCCTGATTTTTGTGGACGACAAGTCCCTACTCGTCGAACAGAAACCATTGAATTGCGACTTCGGGATTTAGATGAAGAGGAAGGGGTTTTTCTTTGTCAGAATGATTATTAATTCTGAACTTACTTGTACAATTTCCTAATTAAAACTTCGGGGTCAGTTAATTATGCCGAGGCTTTTTTTTGGTATCTTTACCCCTGTACGTATATCTTTCCCTTCAACTTGAAGATACCTTGATGAATTAATACTAAAATTTAGCTGCACACAATCTTCTCCTGGTTTGCCAGGAGGATTTAAATCAAATGTTACTGGCTTATCAATCCAAGCATTAATGGTAGATTCTGTTAACTCTTCTTTGATTTTTGGAACGCCATTAATATAAATCACTTCAAAATTATTTTGAGAACTAGTTTCACCAATAACTAAATCAATTTCTACTTGATTTTCTTTACTTGCAGATAGAATTAATTCCAGATTCTTGCTTGTTGGCCAAGTTTGACCTGCTATAAAAAGGGGATGCCAGATATGCTTTTGACTTTTTTTATCCCAACAACGCAATGAAACCCCATTCCGAAGTACATCTTGGATAGTCACATTAGGCGTAAGACTAAGAGCACCTTTTACAACAGCCTCTATTGGAGGTGGCGTTAATATGTTAACTGGATAAATATGTTTTTTTAACCAATTACGAATTAAGGGCATCCTTGCGCCTCCTCCTACTAAAACTGCTCCATGAATATCTCTGAGAGTGCAATTATTTGCATTGGCACTTTGTAAAGTTTGAGATAACAGAGCCGTTAAACTTTTAAGGAGTCCATTCTTAATAAGTAGTTCTTCTAATTGATTTCTAGTTAGGCGAAGAGATTGGGTTTTATCGAATGCTGTTGGCTCAATTGCCTCTTCTAGTACTTCTGTCGCTTTAAGACCGTCATCACTAAGTCGACATTTTAGCTTTTCAGCTGCATTTAGAAGTGACTCTGTGAGAGCTTCATTTGGGCAAAGGTGACCTGCAATCCATCTATCAAAATCTTTCCCCCCTAAGCGTTGTCCAGCTTTCCCGAGAACTTTTGCACACCGAATAACTTGGTTGCTTTTGCCTTCAAGATCTTCTCCTGCAAACCTTAGTAATTGTGCAATTGGATCTGCTCGGCCTTCTCCACCTTCAAGTGCTACTAATGACAAATCAATAGTTCCTCCTCCAATATCAACTACTAACAGTTTTGACCCAACTGGAACAGCTGCACCCATTGCTGCCGCCGTTGGCTCATCAACAAGTGCAATTTCATCTACTGGCAGCAAACGGCAAACTTGGTAAAGCCAACTTCTATATGCACGGTAAGTTTCTATAGGAGCAGTTAATACCAGCCTTTTGATTGAGAGCTCGGGAGGTAGCTTTGCCCAGATTTGTTGAATTAATATTTCACCTGCTTGCTCTGCCAAGAGCTTAGAAGCACTTACCAGGGGTTGATTTGTTGAGCCTATCCAACGCTTAAAGTCACTGCAAATATTTACTTTTTCTTGCTCTGTAAGGCCTGCTTCTAGGACTTGTTGACCTATTAGGATATCAAGCTTTTCCTCTTGAGATTGCCATACAAGGCTAGGGATTTCCCCTTCGAATCTACTTATAGGCGGAATATCTAAAAGCTTTGGATCCTTATTGGTTTCTGGTTGAAATGCTATGACTGTTGTTGAGTTGCCTAGGTCTATTGCAAGGGTCCCGACTAGTCTTGTTTTGTCAGGTTTAGGTTGTATGTCAGGATCTCTTGGTGATTCCATCGAAACTCTTAATTGCTATACCTTTCGTAAGGGGATGAGCATGATTAATTCTCAAATTGAATACTTACATTACATATAAGATACCTGATTGAGGAATTGCTTGTTTGTTTTCACTTGCCTAGACATGGATGGACATCTGAGGGGGGGGGGTTCTATCCAAAATTGATTATTTTTTGCAATAAATATAAAGAATCTTACCTTAAAAATTTTTATTAATAATTTTTTAGAACTTCTAGAAACCATTTGCATATTTCAACTACTCGATATCAAGATTTTCTTGTCAATTGACTGCTAGTAATATTAACTTTAATTGATGGGGCCCTTTACTCATTTAGAGTACCTAGCACTATTTGTTTGGGTGCTGTGATTAGATCCAGCTTGGATTCAAAAGATCTTGCTAAGCGAGGTGAGAGTCTCATTCGTCATTCGAGCAATCGTTACTTAACGACAGTTAGGATTGCCTTTCGCGCTAAACAACGTCGATTTGACGATTTCGATGGGCTTTTAGAAGAAGCAAGTGTAAAACCTGTCCAGAGGGCAATAGTTGAATTAAGTGATGAGCAAGATCAGCCTGACTTGCTTCCTGGTTAAGGAGTGATTCAAAAAGAAGGTCCTGGTTGGCGCTTAGCAAGGGATTCTTTGCGGCACCACTTTTCTGTAATGATTGGAGGAGATGATTGGGCTTTTGAATTGAATGAGAAAGAGTGGGTAACATTAATTTCAATTGTTTCTGAGCTGATTGATCAACATCAGAAGCTGGAAAGTCAATTAATGCCTGAGGAGACTATTTGCTTAGAAATTGGACGAGAGGCCTGGTGGGCTTGCCTGGAAGGGGACTGTGATGCTTGGAGTCTGAGATTGGTTCTTGAAGGTAATGGTAATGATCAGCATTTACGTGGATTTGAAGCTTTTTGGCCTTCTCCTGCTGCTCAATCGATTGCATTCGAAATGAAAGCTATGTCCAAAACTTCTAATAATTAATTAATCTGAATATTGGATCCCAATTACATTTGGGATACTAAAGTTTAAAAATTCTTATAATATCTCTTAACCCCAAATGCATGTAATAACTCATCTAAGGAATTAGATTTATAATAATAAGAATTACCTGATTAGCTCACCAAGTCTTTCTAGGATATCTTCTGCAGTTGATGTAATTACTGGCATTATTGATAGTCGGTTGCCTTTGCGAATGACTTGCAACTCTTCATTTGAGTAAAGCTCTTTTAATTCTTGAAGACTTAAGGCATTTTTAAAAATCCCTAAATAACGCATCTGAGCACAGTCCCATCTAGGCTTTTCTTTTGTTGATTTCTGATCATAATATTTTGAGTTTTGGTCGAATTGTGTTGGATCAATTAAGTTGGTTTTAATTACTTCCATCATTCCTACTATCCCTGGAGGCTTGCAGTTGGAATGGTAAAAGAAAGATTGGTCACCAATTCTCATTGTCCGCATAAAATTGCGGGCCTGATAGTTCCGAATCCCATCCCAAAGTGTAATCTTTTCTTTCTTGAGGTCATGTATTCCATAAGCATCAGGCTCACTTTTCATTAGCCAGTAGTTAATTTCAGTCATATCAAGGGATTTAGGTGAATTTGCTATATTGGAACAAAGTTTGAACAGAATTTGCTCGACGAAGGAAAACTTATCTCTATGTTTACTTTGAATTAATGTTCTGGTCAATTATTTCAATGTTCTGATCAAATTTATTCGGTATAATTAAATTCTTTGCACCTCTAGTGCAATTATCTTATGAGCTTAATGATGATACTGATAACTATTTAAATACTGCTTGGATTTATTACGGACCAAGTGGATTGATTGGAGCACTCTTTATGTTATAACTAAAGAGAAGCAAAGAAAGAATTTGCTAAGGGATTCACATGATTAAGTTCTCAATGCGGCTGTTACTTGTTACACCATTCCTTTTAGCTTCTACTGAAATCCCAATAGCTAATGCTGCTACATATGATGCTTTATGTGGTGGAGTTAAGTGCAGTATTAGTGTTGATAATCAACGGATATCTGCTCCTACAGGATCCATTCCCGCTAAAAGGGTTACGCAGTGGGGAATTACTGGAAAGTCCAAAACCAATGTAACTAATGGTGTTGTGACCACAGTTGTTTTTGGTCCTCTTGGCCTTCTAGGCTTTTTAGCCAAACACCATGATTACAATTTCCTTGTCAATGGATATAACTCTTTAGGAAAGAAAACATCAATTCAATTTAGCTTTAAAAATAATAAGCCTATTGAAAGATTAATGACCGAGATGCCCTTTGTTACTGGTCTTGGCATGGGAGAGATACGCACAGCTCTAGAAATTAAAAAGAATGAAGGATTAACTAGAAAGTGCTGGTGGGGAGATTTGCGTTGTCCAGATGAGCTGGAAGGTAAAACAATAGAACCTGACAGTCTTTATTGATTGGCATACTTAGTTAAAATGAAGAATACTATTGAAGTAGACCTTCTCTAGTTTTTTGCTAGATCATATTCTGTATTTATTTAATCTTTAATCTTTTTTCTATTAACATTCAGAACTGCGCAATGCTTTTATAGATGAAAAAGTGCTTTCAGCATTCGCTCTGGTTTCGCCAGCTTGCGTAAATCTTTTTACAAACTCCGATTCGTTATACAATTTTTCATATTCAAATGAATTATATGGTTTGCCGGAGGATTTATCTGTAATCTTAAATTCTTTAGTACTACAGTTATATGATCCTATGTTCTTATCTTGAAATTCAAGATCCACAACATTATTACTACTATCGCAAGCAGTCATGCTGAGCAGAAAAAACGTAGCCCAAGTAAATGCCTTTAACAAAGTTGGAACAAAAATAGCTTACTTCTTGGAACCCATTGCAGCAACTAGTTTTTAACTCTTCATTAGCCAGTAGTTAATTTCAGTCATATCAAGGGGTTTGGGTGAAAATGGGTGGTTTGAATAGAGTTTAAATAAACCCTTGATTTCAGGCTCTTCATTGATTGGCTAGTTACCAAAACGATAGTGCTTACGAACTGCTTTATGTACTTCCCACATGCAAGACATCCCTGCAGGAAAAACAACTAGATCACCGACGCCAAATCTGACAGGATCACCTCCATCAGGCGTCACGGTGACATCTCCTTCCAGTAGCAAGCAAGTTTCCTTATCGCTATAGGTCCAAGGGAATGTACTTGGATCACAAGTCCAAATCGGCCATTGCTTGATCCCTAGCTCGTTGATTGTGCTTTCAGGACAGGGGGATGTGACTGAGATTGCCAAGTAATTATCTAGAGCTCAACCTCTTTTTAGCTGTTTTCTTTGTCCAGCGATACCAATCTGGTTTTTGATTGATTTTTTCTTTGATTCTTTTTCTTATAAGTTGAAAGTCTTTTTCTTTAGGACTCCAGTCTTTATATAACTCATCTGGCCACTGTTCTTTTTTAAATTGGCGCTCTAGATTTGGATTCATTCCTCGACTTTGCATTTCATCTATTAGATCTAAATATCTTTTATGCAAGTATCTTCCTTTGTTATAAAAGAATTTAACGTGTCCAGTATTTAAGGTGAATTCTTTGGGTAAGTTTTCTATTGTTTTCTTCCAATTTTTTGAATTTATTGAGCGTTGAAGGGCAGATCCAATCATGAAAATTTCTCTATATTCCGCAATTAGATGTTGATCCGATAATTCACTTGGCTTTATCAAGTTGATTCTTGTCATAGGAAAAAACAATGATGCTCAATTCATTGCGGTCTTATGGTTCGAATAAAGTTCGAATGGATTTACCCTTGCAAGAAAAAAACAAATGAGGTCTTGTGGCATCTTCGACGCCTAAATCTGTCCAGTTGAGGTTGTTCTTTCTGCATGACGCAATATTTGTTCGAGAGCCTTGTTCCATTGTCCTGGCATGAATTGATGGGCATATCCATGCCCAGCTAATAACCAGTGAACTTCTAGATTGAGAAGCCTTTCTACTGATTTCAATTGCTCAGTCCAATTCCACCAGCAATAAGCTTTTGATGCAACTATTACTGACTTCTTGGTACTCCTCCAAAGGTGATCTCCACTAAACAAAATTTGTTGTTGATCACCAAGTACAGCGACCATTGATCCTTTTGTATGCCCAGGCGTTGGAATAGAAGTTTGGATAGACCTTTGAGCTTGAGGTTGTATGACTTCTATTATCCTTTAATGGAACCATCTAAACTTAACCTCCTCAAAATAAATAAGAAGTAATGAAAAGCTTTTTGCTAATAATGCTTTTGTTGCTTTTCATTTTTCCTACCTCAATATTTGCTAACCCTTTAATTCAAGACCTTTCATATATATTGCTTGAAAGACGACTCAATGATTGGCCAGAATGGAGATTACCTGGACCCTTTAATCAAACAGCTTTACAAAAAGATATTGTCTACCCTTCTTGGTTTAATGGTTCGTGGATAGTTCAAAGTTCAGACTTGAGCAACCCTGATAATACCTCTTTGGAATATGAAGCGAAATTCAAATTAAATAGTTTCAATGAGATCGTAGGGGATCGCTCTTTTAATGCCTTTTCAGTTGGCAAGGCTGTTTTGGGAGATGAGCTTTTGCGCGTTCAAGATGATCCAACATCTCCAAATAGGCAGATGGCTACTTTCGATGAGCAAAGATTTTTAGAAACGAAAGTAATTGGTAGGAATCAATCTTTAAAAAATGGATCAGTTTTCTTTATAGATGAATTGGCATTACAGATCTTCCATACTTTAGATGTTTCAAGAATTAAAAGAGTAGAAACATTGTCTAAGTTTCATTTATGCAAGCAACCAAATTCTACTTTTGAAGATTTTTCTGAAAAGAAAATTTGTGGTGAGCAATGGCAGGTTATCTATCCTGGTCCTGGAGAAAGTTTGGGATCTAAACCAACGAAGGCGAGTCATTATAAATTAATTTTTAAGCGAAGTCTTTGAAGCCCAATTTTCATAGCAAAGGAGAAACTCTTTTAAAGATTGCTTGCGAAAGTTAAGAGAAATAAGTGAGAGAAAGTTTGAGTAAAGTTTGAGTAAATCTCGACGATTTTCCGAGAATGCCTGTCATCACTCAAATACCTCTGTTCATTAACCAGTAGTTGATTTCCGTAATGGCAGTAGTTCTTGAGGGCATTAGGCACAATTGGACTATTGAGACTCCTTTCTGATCCATTCTCTATACCACTGACGATCATCAAGCCATCGAATCACTGGCCAATTAATCAGTGTGGAGGTAATGAGGACTCCGAAAACTGAAAAGTTTTCAGAGCAAGTAGCAAAGAGAAGAGTTGGTACAACGGACATTATTGCCGCAGTAAGTAAAGCTCTTCGAGGAGACATTTTTGTACGCATTTCTTGTCTTGCTAGAAAAGTTTGAACAGAGTTTGAACAGGATTGAGGGATTGCTTTTAATGCATTTGTATAAATGGGATGAATGTTTTCATTAGCGAGTAGTTGATCTCAGTCATATCAAGAGATTTTGACGAATTATCTGGTGTGAACAGAAGTTATTCAGCAAGGTTCATTCTCTTGTTCTGTGCTCACTCAGTTTATGTATAGTTGCCTTCTCTCCAATGAATGTATTCAGTTCCTCTGGTGGTAGCCAACTTCTATTAGCCCCATTCTTAAAGGCAAAGCGTAGGAATTCGGCTGCGTATTGGATCCGGAGTCGACGGCTTGCTGAGCCAGGCTCTCCTCCATGACGTTCAACAAGGGTTTTTAAAACTGAGTAGCCACTGGCTATAGAAGTTTCGCTTGTAAGGATAAGCAATGTGCGAGCAATAGGCGTTCGGTAGTTTCGGTTCCAAACTCGTGATCCTTTCTTCCCATTACTTGTTTTATGTGATTTGAATCTTCTAGCTAGTTGTTCCCAGTCGAGGGCACCATTTAACCCAGACTCGTTCTTTTGTTTCACTAACTCATATGCTTCAGCTAAACCCTTTCCTTGAGATTTCATTATTAGCGAAATATCTGTGGAGATTTTTAATATCCATCCGGCACTTGTGCCTACCCATGGAACAAAATCTGGATCGCTCTTGGCCTTAGGCCCAAGAACAATGCTGGTTCGGTTGCCATCCCCAAAACGAACTGTCAGTTGAACTTTTTGAACAAGACCTCTCCCTATGCCGCGGACCATCCATCCCTCGCCACATGCTTGTCGAATGTCTTCGCGCAGGCAGGCAATCCATTTAGTGGGCTTATCGCGCATGATGCTTTATTGAATACAAGACAGGAGATGTACTAGGTCTTTCATCACCCATCCAACCTTTCTGCATAGTCTCTTAAAACCTCTGCCATTTTGTGTGGTGGTATGTCCTGCTGATATTCCTTACATAAATCAAAGAACTTGTCCAGAAACTCCTTCATAGGATTTTCTCTCTTTTCTTTAGTCATTTAGATCCTCAAAAGTGTGAACAGATTGTGTAAATGCCTTCCAATCGCTTTCAGTCACCCCAACGCCTCTTTCATTAGCAAGTAGTTAATTTCCTTTTGAGCCATGGGATCTCAGCGAAAAGTGGTGGTTTAGACAGACTCTCGATCTCAAGGGATTTCTATTTTTTCTATCTTGACCTATTTGTATTGTAGTTCTAGCTGCTTTTGAGCCATCTCTTTTAGTGGCCCTTTGGGGAGCTCATTAAGAAGACTTGATAGGGTTGTAAGGCTATGGGAAGTAGCGATACAACTGAGGGCAAGAAGTGCTGCACGAGCTGTTGTTTCTGATCCGTTCTTTGCAATTTCCGCAATTTGTGAGTTGACGGCAGCGCTATCTCGCCTTTGTAAAACCCTAATAGTTGATAACACAATTGGATCGCGAAAATCTTCTAATGGTTTCTGAACAAGATCAAGAAGAAGTTCATCACTGAGTTGATGAGCTTTGAATTTTAGTAATTCTAAGCCTGCTAAGAGAAGGGGTTGGGATTTTTCGTTTAAGATATTCCTAAGGAGCATGATTGGAATTTCACCTCCCCAGCAGGTAAGTGCTTGCAGAACTGGCAGCTTGAGTTGTTGTTCTTCTTTGAGCAGCTTTAGTAACCAAGTTTTTGCCTCAGTCTGATGACAAAGTCCTGCTGCACGAATTAACTCTGGTTGAGCTCCTGTTTTTTTGATGAGCAACTCTAAAACTGGCCAACCTTTATTGCTTAATAATCCGAGTTGCTCAGTTATCGCAAAGCGAAGGTCTGCCTGAAGATTGATTGAATAAACCTCACCCAACCAGCAAGGCTCGAGGGGAACCTTGCGTGATTGATTGAGTTGTTCCCAGATTGAGTCTTCATGGATGGCCATAGATAGTCCTTTGGCTTCAGCGTGCACCAAGTTCTGCTGCTAGTTCTCGTTCTAGCTTTTCATCATGAATTGTTGGCAGGACATTGGACATCTTGGTGCGATGTGTGCTGTAGAAGAGCATGCCTATAAAAACCATTCCTCCGATAATGTTGCCAACAGTAACTGGTAGGAAATTCCAAAAAATAACCTTAGTGAAGGGCACGCCAGAGCCAAGAAGAGGTCCTGCTGTATGCAAAAACATGTTTACAACAATGTGCTCCATGCCCATTGTTTGGAATGCAGTAATTGGTAACCAACAAGCAAGAAGTTTCCCTGGAACACTTTTACTTACTAGAGCCATTGTGACTCCAAGACATACGAGCCAATTAGCAATAACACCTCGTATAAATGCTAGGAAAAGTCCAGTACTCCCTAGAGATTCATACTTGGTAAGAACATTTGATTGATTTATAGTTATAAGTTTTGATGCAACAACGGCCCATCCTTTACCTCCTTCAGCTGCAGATAAAGGATCAATAGTTCCTGCACTTGTCAAACTAATTGATAGTAAAACTGCCACAAGCAATGTGCCTAAAAAATTACCTATCCAGACCCAACCCCAATTCCTAAATGTGGCTTTCCAGGAGGATTTACCCGCCCAAGTTGCCATAGGTAATAGAGCAAAATTCCCAGTAACTAGCTCCATACCAAAAAGCACTATGCTTGCAAATCCAAACGGGAAAATAACTGAGCCAAGAAAAGGCATACCAGATTGAATGCCTACAGTTATTGCTAGACATGTAGCCAAGCCTAGTATTGCTCCAGAGTAAAAACCTCTTACTAGCAGGTTTTTTGTACTAACAGTAGATTTTTTCCCACCCGCTGCAATCATTCCATCGACTAATTCATTAGGAAGGACATAGTCCATTTGTGAGGTGTTTGCATCCATGGCTGTAGAAATAATTGTTTTGGAGATGTTTTTAAATTGATTTATTTATCTGCTAATGCGGTTCATTAGCCTTGAAAAAGGATCTTTACTTCCGCCTTGACGATCAATGATTGGACGATCATTTCCAAATTCACTAAGCCAATTGACAATGCGACTAAAGAAATCAGTTGAATTAGATTTAAATTGCATGGAGAAGTTAATAAATGATTGTGGTTTTGGTAAAAGCAGTTTATGGAGAATGACTGCTTTTACCTAACTGCCGAATCCAATGAATAATTTGCTTTAAAACAAGAAGTTTCTCAGAGGAATTCTTGGGCTTTGGAATTGCAGCGTAATTTTCAATCAATAATTTTTTTAATAGATTCTTTAATTCAGCAGTAGGGACTGATTTATGTTTTAACTCTCCTATCCTTTGATTTGGGCCTTGTTCTCCTCCAATGGATATGTCATAAGCCTCAATCATTTGTCCATCAGCATTTCTAGCTTTTGTTCCGGTTAGGCCTATTGCTCCCATATAGGCTTGACCACAGCTATTGGGACACCCTGTCCAGTGAATCTTTAGTTCTTCAGGTAAATCAATTTCTGAGTCAAGCTCTTTAGATATCTTTAGAGCCTGATCTTTAGTATTTGTCAAAGCAAAACTGCAGTAGGTATTACCTGTACATGAGACAGTCCCTGCCGATATTGTTTTTGGTCTGAGAGGAAATTTCTTTAATAGAGGATCAGCTTTAAAGCTATCAATTTGCTTGTCAGGGATATTGATTATGATCACATTTTGATCTTCAGTAAGACGAACTTCACTGCTCCCATATGTCGCACTTATGCCGGCTAAATCTTGAATGTCCTCTGCTGTAAGCCGACCTACTGGAATATGTATGCCTGCATAGTTAAGTCCTAACTGCTTTTGAGGATGAATTCCAAAGAACGAACGTGGTTTTTGTGAAAATATAGAACCAGGGTCTGGAATAAGTCTTCCAAATTTCTCTTGAACAAGATTTCTAAAATTTTCTACGCCTACTTTATTTAAATAGAATCTAAACCTTCCTTTAGGTCTTTGATAGCGTTCTCCATCATCGCGCCAAATAGATATAACTACTCCTGTGAAATGACAGATTTCATGTGGTTTAACCCATACATTAAGAGGAATAGCGTAGTCATTTAATTGAGAAGAAAGAATCCCTCCAACCCAAACACTAAAACCAAGTTCCCCTTCTTTTATAACTGGGTGGAAAATAATGTCATTATGCAAAAGAAAGTTGTCATGAGAACCTGCTACTGCAGTGTTCCATTTTCTTGGCAAATTAGAGAATTCAGAATTTCCTTCTCCATTCTTGGTTAAGAAATTTTCTAACTCCAAAGTATATGGCCTGGTATCTATAATCTCTTTTGGATCGATTCCTGCTAATGGATTCCCGGTGACATTTCTTGGGTTATCAAACCCTGATTGGATGGTTTCTATATCAGCACCTTTTAGACGTCTAAGAATTTCAGGTAGGTCACTAATAAGAATCCCACGGAGTTGGAGGTTTTGCCGTGTAGTGATATCGCAACTTCCATCTTCTGCATAACGAGCAACAATAGATGCAATTACATTTAATTGATGTGTATTTAGGATTCCATTAGTTACTCGTAGACGGAGCATAAACTTTCCTGGTGTTTTAGGTCTCCAGAACATTCCATACCATTTCAAGCGAAGTTCTAAGTCGGTTTTGTCCATTTTCTCCCAACCAATCTTGGCAAACTCTTCTATTTGATCACCTAATAGAAGCCCATCTTTCATAGCCTTATTCTTTTCTATTTTGTTTAATTTCTTACCTTCTAAATACGGTTTCATGGTTAGATCTTTATGCTATTGATTTGTATGTAAAAAAATAGAATTATTAATTGAGGAATGCTCTAGCTATATGAATTTTGTGTGATCAGATTTCTATTCATGGCAAAGAACTAAAATTCATTATCTAATAATCCATCTAAGAGCTCATTTTCTATGTATCAGATTAAACCAAAATGGAAATTCCTTGAGTTTTAAATTTAGTATATTTAGGCACAGCATTATTACAGCCAAGATGAATTTGGATTGATTGACTTGTCTAAGTTATTGCTAAGCTGCTGTTTTTAGAGGAGATAAGAAGATTATGCGATGTATATTTTGATACAAGAAAATAGTCATTTAATTCTTTTATCTCTTTTCAGGGTCCAAACCGGAAGATTAATATTGCCGACCTACTTCTCCAAACCAGCGTACTGATCCTTCCAGTAGCATTTTCCAAACTTTCTTCATTGCAGCAATGTCTCTATATAGCCCATTGTTAAAATTACTAGAGTGCCTTATGTCATTTATTTGCTTAGAAGGCTTTGTTATTAATCTTCTTGTTGATCTTGCTCTATAGAAGCGGGTAACCATTTAAAGCTCTTTTTTGAAAAAGGATTTATGTTCATTAGAGCAGGGATCTATATCATTCATGTGTTGCAGTTGCTACAAAAAATAATATTCAAGCCAAACATCCTTTTCTTAAATAAGGTTAGCTTTTACTTGAAAAGTTAGATTTAGATTATTGGTTGGTGTTTTCACTTGTGTGATATGGAGAGATCCATTACAATTATTCTTTGGAGAAGTAATCTAAATCAGCCTCGAACATGCTCTGATTATCTGCATTTGCGCAGCATCTATACATAAGATTGATAATACGTTGTGGATCAATTTTAAGAGTAGCAACGTCATCCCATAATTTGCGACTCAGTTCATCATTGGCGTGATTGAATTGGGCATTAATAAGATCCCTTGCTAACGCAAAGACTTTTTTATTAGCCTCAGATCTATAAGACTTATTGGTAGACTTTTTAGGCAAGTATTTGCTACCACGGTAGGTTAAATAATTTTGAACCTTAGGTATATATTGTCTTTTTTGATTGTAAATGCTCTTCCTATACTTTAATTGGACAGACTTTTTAGCCCCAATTTCTTTGTGTTGGGTATATTTGTTACCACGATAAAGAAGTTTTACCATTGTTTAGAGATTGAAGATTGTCAAAGAACAGTCTTTTGTCTTGGTTAAGAGGCTCTTTGAGAAATGAGTTTGAATGTGCTTTGGCCTTATATCCTCTTTATTGATAGCTGCTAATGACTAGAGATGTAGTTCATAAGAGCACAAAAATGGCTTTTTGTCTTTCCTGTCTGCAGCATTATTGCTCGACCTCAATGATTTCATAGTAAGGACGATCTTCTTAGTCAGTCTCTGAACAGCAAATATCTCCTTAGATCTCCTCTAATTAGTCTAAGCAACCTCGTAGTTGTCGAAACTCTTAGAAGGCAGCTGCTGTATCTAGCTGTGCTAAGGGAGCTAGCGGTTTTTGTAACTTCTTGGTCGCAGGGCTGTTCACAGATATGAACCTGTAACACACCGTCGCTCAAATTACTAGTTAGGCCTGCTTCCTAGCTATCTCTACCCTCTTGGAACTTGGCAACAACTGCTTTTACGCCACCCCAAAGTATTTTTAAAATCAAGAATCCAAAAGCTACTGCGCCTGCTGCCATGGCTAAACTCAGCACTTGTGCAAAAGGACTAGCTACTGCATCCATTTTGAGAAGTTTTCCTGAACTTGGAGAATTTTAAAATTTCTTGGCTCAAAACCAGTTCATCAAGCTTTTTAATTGTTTTATTATCTCTTATATGGAGATATCTTATTTGGGTGAAGAAAATGCTCCCAAGTGGGTCAGCAATCAAAGTCAATAAGTTTGCTTCAGCTGAGTCCCTCCTATAAGAGAGGTGGACTTGTAGGTTTGAACAAAGTTCGAATAGATTTTGATCAATGCCTGAGATCTATTGGTATCACTTATGGGTTGCTTTTTCCAATCAGTAGTTGTTTCAGTTATAGTAAGCAATCTCGAGGGTTTTAGATCTCTAATCAACTTGGAATGGACCACAAAGGTCTGTTCTTTTTCATTCTTGCTCAGTTGGCTCGTTTGTGCTTTTTGTCAGTAGCTGCTCAAAGGTTGGTTCTTTAAAAGGCAATGTGTTTTCTGATATGTAGGCTTCAATTCATATGAAACTTCCGCATGACTGCATTCGACGCTTCAACCCCTTTTATCCTTATTGCTCGTATAAAAGTTAAGCCAGGAAAAGTCCAGGAATATTTGGAACTTGCCACTAAAACTGATTCGGCGGTAGAGGCTTCTGAACCAGGCATGTTGCATCACACCTTTGATCAAGACCCCGAGAATCCTCTTTGCTTTACATGGTCAGAGGTCTACAAAAATGATGATGCTTTCCTTGCACACTTAGCTAATCCACCAGTTGGAGAGTATTTGCAAGGTCATGCGCAGTTAGGAGATGGATTCACTGTTGAGGTTTATGGAACAGTTGGAGACAAATGCAAAGCTGCTATGGAAGCAACAGGCCTTCCTGTGAAAATCTTCGAGAGTAAGTGTGGATATAGCAGGGTATAAGAATTCCCGAATAGGCTCGAATAACGCTCGAGTGTTTTTTGGTCAATGCTTCAGATCCTTTGGGAACAATAGTTTTTTCACTGTTCCTTAGTTGGTAGTTGATATTAGTCATAGCAAGGGACCTGGGCAACCAGGAGCGGCTCGGTAAAGTTTTGGGGACACTCGATCTTGAGGTTTTAGCTGTTTCCATTGTGAATCAAATAAAGCTCACTGTGCTATTTGATGGAGGATGTCCTCTTTGTCAAAGAGAGGTCTCATTTCTTCGCTCTAGAGATAGTTTTGGCTGCATTTTATTTGTAGATATTGATTCCCCTCAGTACAGACCAGACCTTTATAGCGGGATTAGTTATAGAGAGGCGATGGGCAGAATTCATGCAATAACTGCTTCTGGAGAGGTTCTTAAAGATGTTCGAGTCTTTCGTGAGGTATATCGATTGGTTGGTTTGGGTTGGGTTTATGCACCAACGACTTGGCCAGTTTTAGAACCTTTGGGAGATAAATTTTATCGACTTTGGGCTCGTTGGCGGCTTCCTTTTACTCGTCGACCTTCTTTAGATCAACTGTGTCAGGTGCGGGAGCATGATGAAAAGGTTTAAGTCTCTTTGGCTAAATTTTCTAATATTGTTGTCATAGCTTCTTTGTAGCCGAAGCAAGCTCGTGGAGCATCCTTTAGTGATTGGTCTTTATGATTAAGAACCAATCTCTCTGGGTAATGGATTTTTCTGGACCTGATTCAATCGACAGGGCAATTGAGGAAGGGTTAGATCTTGATGGCAGTTTAATCCCTTTGGAGATGCTTAATCTTTATAGAGAAGTTATGGAAAAAGAAGGAGCAAGAAAAAGGAGTGGTGTTAAAAAATCAATGCGAAATCGAATTGTTCGCTCTGGAGCAAAGCCCTTTGATCAAGAGACACTACACTTAATAAGCGACTAATCGAAGCTGGTTGGGAAGGTTTAAATCCAAAGGAGGTTGAATTCTTTTTTGGTTGATTTCTTTCTCTATACAAGTTTGGATAGTTCCTCGAGACTTTCCTGCATTCTGGCCTTTCGTATGGTGAGTTGCACTTCTCATACGACTCCTAATTTCATCGCTGCTTTAACCCTTCGGACTATTGCATCATCAATATCGTTGTCCGTTTGAAGGGCTAACCATTCCAAAGCAGAAACGATCCAAGCCTTCATTTGTTTCTTGAACAGCTTTTTAAGGGTCAAGAACAACATGGGCTTGACTAATAAAAAAAAGAATCCTGTAATGCCAGTCATTCTCTAAACCTCATTAACTAAAAAGCTAGCTGTTTTCTTGTCTAAGGAGCTATTTGCTCTAGGTTTTATGGAAGTAAGTATCACGACCAGTCAGTTTTAAATGCTAACTCTGCTTCAAGGAAAGAGAAGGCTAAGCGACTACACAATGCTCAATTAATGGCATTTTAAAAGCTCTAATTGATTGAGTTTATTTGCTGTGGTTTTGATTCTTACCCCCTAAAGTGAGATGCCTGTTAAGTTCTGAACTTGCACAGGCTGTTTTTTATGTGCCGCTTACTATTTGCTTGTGTTCTTGCAGCAACATTTTTTCTTGTTTCAGTTGCGACATTTGCTTCCGCTTCAGAGTTATCACCAGCTGTATCAGATATAACGAAGAAGTTTTCAGAGAAGTTCTGTACGTCCATTGGGAAGGGAATGGCTCCTGAAAAGGCTGGAGAGAGTGCTGCTACTCAACTTGCACCTCAACTTACTAAAGGCTTTTTCTTTTCACCTGTTATGGATGAAATAATGGCGTCTTCAAAAGATGATTTAGCTGCTTCAGCATCCAATAATATTATTGATGGATGTGGAAACGAATTGGGAGGCACTAAAGAGGACCTTGATGATTACCTGGTTCGATTAACAAATAAAATTCCTGGTAAAACTAAGGGTTTGAATCTACCTTCAGTTCGACAGAAAGAGCCTTTAAGGCAATAATTATGCTCCGATTATTACTTGCATTCCTTAATGCTTATTAAATAGGGATAGTGGAAGGGGATTCTCATTAGGACCCTATAGGTGATTATTACATCTATCCAGATTGGTAATGAACTTAGCTGACAGCTGAGAGAGGGTATTGGTCATGATGACTCTCTTAGATATAGAATTAGCACTTCCTTTTCTGCCAAGGTTTAAATTGTTTGAGGGATAATCCACATCCTCTTTGCTTTGCTTTTCCTTCTTGGAACTATGGGCTAATTTTTACTTAGTGTACCCTTATTTCCCAAAGGTAAAAGAAGATACATGACTTGCTAAAAGCTGAGGCTGCTAATCAAGTAGTAGGAACTTTCGGACAATTTTTATTTGAAGGAACCTCTGCCTATTTGGCTTGGCAGTTTAAAAGATTTTTTGGAAATAAATAATGCAAAAACTGTTAATTACTCTTGGACTTGGAATTGCTGCTATAGGTGCTCTCTATCCTTATCTAAGGCAATTGGGTTTAGGGCAACTGCCTGGCGACATAATTTTGAAGGGAGAAAATTCAACTTTTTATTTTCCAGTGGTTAGTTGTATTGCTATTAGTTTCCTTGTTTCGGTACTGCTTAATTTATTTAGATCCTCCTAATGCCATAAAAAAATGACCCCTGATTTTGTGATGTGTCTTTGGCGAAAGTCGTAGGTTTGAATTAACTCGCATTCTTCGTGCTACTGAGAAGAGGATGGAAGATGTGAAAAAATTATTGGATTGCTTATATAGATCGCGTCGAAGGCAGAACATCGAGATAGTCGGTCTGTATTAAAAACTCCCAGTTGGTGATCGCAAGGTGTGGCTTTTTGCTTGCTTGAGAATTCTCAAAATTGCTTTGAAAAGGTTTGATGGGAGTTAACTAGATAAATAGTAGTTTGAGTAAACTTTTGAGCTCAGTACTTGTAGGTCTATCGCCGTTCAATTGGTCTATTTTGCCTCACCGTGGCTCTCTGAATAAAACCAAGTTGTATTGAGAGACTTATGCAAGACTTTTGCTAATCACTGCATTTAGGAAAGCCTCGTTTAACTCTTCTAAAGGCTCATTGCACCAGCACTCAAGAGCAGTTCTCATCGCACAAGATCCATGTCTATAAGCATTTGTCATTTCTAAGCCTGTTAACTCATGTGTACCTAATAGGATTTGGAACACTAATTCGGGATTGCTATAAGGCAGTTTATTGAGATGCCCAGCTAGTTGTTTCAAGCCAGTTTCACGAGAAGCCCCTTTCTTTTTGAGATATAATTCAAACAATTCCTTAGCAACTGCGCCATAGTTCTTTGCCCCCTCATTTGTAAAAATAGTTCCTTTCTTTATTTCTTTAGAAGATACCTCCTCATCTAATTTAAGATATTGTTCTATTTTTTTGAGTCTTTCCTCAAGAGCACTATCCGTTGGACTTGTTGGGATATTTGCTAGCTTTTCAGTAACAAATTCTGTTAATGTCTTTCCATTCTTAATTGCTTCAGATTTTAGCATTAATAATAACTTTGGGTCTATATTGATATTTAACTGTGTCCTTCTTTGCGTCATTTGCTTGATAGCTTTATGGTTATGACAGCCACTTTAAACCATATTTGAGGGCATTGATTCTAAGATTGTTAGTAGCTAAATGATAGTGCTTTCGTAGTGCCTTATGTACTTCCCATGCACAAGACATTATTTTAGGAAAAACAACTAGATCGCCGACCCCAAACCTGACAAAAGTTAGCCTGTCAGGTTTGGGGTCGGCGATCTCCTTCCAGTGTCAAGCAAGTTTCTTTTTCGTTTTAGGTCCAAGGGAATTTACTTAGCTCACAAGTCCAAATCGGCCATTGCTTTCTCCTAGCTTGTCCATAGTGCTTTCAGGAAAGGGAGATGTCATTGAGATTGCCAAGTAATTTCAAGAGAAAACTCTTCTTTTATGGGATATCACAAGTATTGGCCGTGTTTAGATTTTGAAAGTTTGCATCAAAATTCAATCCTCTATCGAAATCTTGCTTTGCCGCTTTTGTTTAAGCACACTGCGATGCTTCTTAGAATTAATTCGACGCTTCCGAGAAGCTCTAGTTGGCTTAGTTACTCCTCTTGACTTTGGAGGCATTTTTAACCCCTCTCCTAAAAGGCTAACTAAACGGACTAATGCTAATTGACGATTGTGATGCTGAGAACGTTCTTCCGATGCAACGATAGTAAGGCGGCCATTGATAATTCGATTCTTCAGTTTGACAAGCAACCTCTGCTTGTCAAAAGTATTAATTACAGAGGAATTCTTTATATCTAAGATCAGCTCAACTCGGTTGTTAGACGTATTAACGCTTTGCCCTCCAGGTCCTGAAGCTTTAGAAAACCGCCATTTCAATTCTTTAGATGGAATAATTAAACGCGAATTTATAGTTAAGTCCATTTAGTTCAAAAAACGAATGAGTTTGGTTGCTAAATCGTTAGCTTTTGAGAGGTGGGCAAATTTGGCAGCTAAATATTTCTAATAATTGTTAGATCTCAAGTAAAGTGGGTTTCAGCTTGAATAAAAACAGTACGAATTAAATTTTTTCTAGATATGATAAACAAATGAAAATTAATCAAGAAAAAGTTCTTGTAACTGGAGCATCTGGATATATTGCATTGCATTGCATTTTAGAATTGTTAAAAGAAGGCTACAAGGTCAAGGGGTCTTTAAGAAATTTTAGTCGAGAGGATGAAGTTAGAAAATCCATAGGTACAAAGTTTGAAAATGAAAAACTTGAATTTTGCAAACTGAACTTGCTAGATAATGAAGGCTGGGAAGATGCGGCTTCGGATTGTGATTACCTTCTGCATATTGCCTCTCCATGTTTTATTGAGGAACCGAAAAATGAAAACCAATTGATTGAGCCCGCATTAGGAGGAACGTTAAGGGCATTAAAGGCTGCTCAAAAATGTAAGCTTAAAAAATTAGTTTTAACTTCTTCTATAGGTTCAATAGCGTATGGTCATAGTAAAAGTAGCCTTAAGAACACTGATTGGACTGATATTTCAAAAAATGTTGGGGCTTATATAAAAAGTAAAACTATAGCTGAGAAGGCAGCCTGGGACTTTATGAAAAATCAATCTGATAATGTCTTTAAAATGACTACTATCCATCCTGGAATGGTCTTTGGACCATTACTAAGTAATGATATTGAAGGAATGTCTGCAAGTTTAATTATGAAAATGATTACTGGTAAATATCCAGCTTTACCAGATATTTATTTTACAGTTGTTGATGTCAGAGACATAGCAAAACTACATGTACAATCATTAAAGAATAAAGAAAGCGACAACAAAAGAATAATTGCAACTTCTCCAAAAGGCATTTCATTTCTAGAGATTTCAGACATATTAAGAGGTCTGGGATATAAGAAATCACCCAAGAATTTAATTCCAACTCAAGTGATAAATTCTTTAGCAATATTTAGTAAAGAGATGAAAAGTACTGCTGCTATGATTAAAAGAGGTAGCTATTCTGTAGACATCTCAGAAACTATTTCGCTTTACAAATGGGAGCCTATTCCGTTTGCAAAAACTTTAGAAGATATGACCAATTCCTTAGACCAATTAATTGCATAAGAGATTTTATGGAGGTTCAAGAAGGGGAGTTTGGATATCATCGATTCCGCTTTTCAATACTTAATTTTCATAATCTATAGATAAATCTCTTAGAGTAATTACTACCTTCAAAAAAGGAAATACCTGCATACTCTTTAAATGGAATCTAAAGTTAATTCGAATACTTAAGAAAAATAAAATGGAATAAGAGAGGAGACCAGTTAAATATTTCAAATGACGTATTGGGAAGAACCATGTTAAATTTACTTATTGGACAGTCTTAAAGCTTGGCCATGCTTATCAGCAGAAACCCCTAGGATGCTTAGCATGACTACTTACTTGGATATTAGGTGGTTAATGGCTTGCGAAAGCCTCCCATGCAAAATGACTAAGGCTGTGGAACCAGTAATTTCTTTAACAACCTTTCCCAATTTAGTATGATAGGGTTATACCCCTTTTATTCAAATTTATTCAAAATCTTTTGAATTTTATTTTTGACATTACAATTTTATGACTTCTACAGCACCAAATGAAAGGATTAGAGATGATAAACAAGATAATATCTCTTGCAAATTAGTATCAGAAATTATTCGTGAACGGATCAAATCAGATGGCGTTAGATTTCATGCTAACGACAATATCTCTGAATATATTTTACCAGGCGAGTTGGATACTCTTGAGAAGGAAGTTGCTTCACGAGTAAGGGATTTGCTTAAAACTTTGTTGATTGATATTGATAATGATCATAATACTCAGGAAACTGCAGAAAGAGTCTCTAGAATGTACATAAATGAAGTTTTTAAAGGTAGATTTTATAAGCAGCCAAAAGTTACCAGTTTCCCAAATGACAAGAATCTAGATGAGATATATACCGTCGGACCAATTACTGTAAGGTCTGCCTGCTCGCATCATTTAGTACCAATATTGGGCGATTGTTGGATTGGCATTAAACCAGGTGAAAAGGTTATTGGTCTTTCAAAGTTTGCAAGGGTAGCTGATTGGGTTTTTTCTAGGCCTCATATTCAAGAGGAAGCTGTGATGATCCTTGCTGATGAAATTGAACGGCTATGTGAACCTAAAGGCTTGGGAATACTTGTTAAAGCACAACATTACTGCATGAAATGGCGAGGTGTTAAAGAACCAGAAACAAGTATGATTAATTCAGTTGTTAGAGGTGATTTTCGCCATGATTCAAGCTTGAAACAGGAATTCTTCGAACTTGTTAGACAGCAATCTAATGCTGCTAAGAGTTATTAAATTTACATCTCATTAGTCAGTAGTGAATCAAGCTAATTTGCGTTAAATGAAAGCACTAATAATAAGGAACATACAAAGAACTAGGTCAGCTCAATTTGAAGAGATTAATGAATAAGAATTGCTTTGATAACTTTGCCAAGAGGGCTCCAAGTATGACACTTTCTGATATTTTTTAAAGATTGACTGTGCTTAAGTAGGCTTTTGATCTTTCAAGATGAACAGCTGTAGTGGGATATTCCTCCGAACTTGAAGAATTTCTTGGGCTTTAGGCGGTCGTATTTCGTCTCTACCTCCAATGATTGCTCGTCATAGGGGTTGGTGAACACAGCCTGTAGCTCCTTGATTAGACTGTAATCACCCTGCTCAGCCTTCTTATAAGCCGGTGCGATCAGCCATTCCCGCCATGTGTACTTGGGGTTAATGAGTTTCATTGCTGCAGATGTTTTTCGGAGATCGCCGCAGCTTTGGATGCGACCTTGCCACCGTTTAAGCCAGCTATTCCACTGGGCATCAATCTGTTCTGAGATAGGCAGGTAGAAGCTCTCTTTCAAATCTGTGAGTTGGTCTGGAATGTTAGAAAGCTTGCGGAAGAAAATCGTGTAATCCACCTTGGAGAGAACCATGAGCTGCAATAGCTCGTTCACCAGAGTTTCGTCATAGCTGATCAGTCCAAGCTTCTTTGCCCACATGGCCTCGATCTTCCGACTCATAGCTTCTCCAAAGGTGTTTCTAACCTGATCTAGCCTTCCCATTGCCTCCATATTGTCAGTGACTAGAGGCTTAATGGCTTCTAGGAACATTTGATAATTGGCTTCGGCAGCAATCGGTTGGTTGAAGAATGAGAAATGGTCGCCTCCTCCTGTCCATGGCTGAAACCTTGGATCGAATAGTTCGCAGAAACCGAAGGGGCCGTAGTCGAGGGTGAACCCACCTGCGGCGCAGTTGTCACTGTTGAAATTACCCTGGCAGTATCCAACACGCATCCAGTTGGCTACCAGTGATGTGAGCCGTTCGCGAAATACATGGGCGAGCTCCACCACTTGGTCGGTGAAGGCAAGACTCGGATCAATCACTTGTTGGTAGTTTCTCTTGATCAGATGCTTCACGATCATCTTTAGCTCGATAAGTGCCTGTTGATTCGAATTGCTTCGTGCGCGTCGAGCAAATAGCTCTATCTGGCCAACACGTAGAAAAGACGCTGCGATGCGTGTTGTAATTGCCACTGGATTGTCCACCATGATATCGGGATCGATGGACATGGAGTTATTTGAATACCACGGCCTGCGGACTTTTTCGGATCGAGAAACATATAGTGTCAGAGAGCGTGAAGTTGGAACTCCTAGGGCCTGCATATAATCCTGTGCTAGAAACTCGCGCACGCTGGAACGGAGCACGGCACGTCCATCGGCACCACGGCAATAAGGCGTCGGGCCTCCGCCTTTGAGTTGCATCTCCCATCGCTTGCCTTTGAAGAGTCCTTCGAACACAGAAATTGCACGGCCATCGCCGTAGCCGTTGCCTGTTCCAAATGGGCACTGGTGTATGTATTCAGTGCCATATATCGACAGTGCATAACCGGTTGCCCAGCCAATCGGACGCATTGGTTCTTGCGCCACGGTGATGTCCCCTGAAAACAGACGGCGGAATTGTTCGTCGAGGGCAAGCTCATGGCTTAGCCCCAGTTCGTTAAATAAAGTTTTGCTGTGCGCAATGTATTCCGGCCCTGGAATGGCAGTGGGGGTTACCGGGACGTAATGGCCGGAGAACACTTGGCGAGGGTGGTGATCGTGGCCATCTTTAGTTGCCTCAGGATCTGCCTGGAGTGAATCCATGAACGAATAGTCAGCCCGTTGTGAAAACTCAGCGAAAGTTTTTGTTGTTGGTGATTCGGATGCGCTCGAGGTAGCTGACATAGGACTGATTTTATTTGTCTCTAAGGTTTTGGTTTGCCTGGGCAGGGCCTTTAGCTCAGGTCATTATCGTCTTTTTACAGGTTCATAGTTCTTTTTTAGTTTTGTAGCTTCGTCCATACCGCCAATGATTTTGAAAGTTGTGTTGTTTTAGCAGTCCTGAGAACTTTTGATAGTTAGCTGATTCATCGGCTTGCACTTGCAATCCTTCGATAGGACAGCCATGGAAGGTGACTTCAGCATTGAGGAATGTTGGATTCCTGTTCATCCCTTTTGATGGATGGATTCTGATAGCAGTATCGATCGATGATCGGGAGAATTCCTTCCTCTAGTTCTTGGAGGAGCACATTCTTAAATGTGTTGATGTTCTCAAGAGTTGGGTGCTCATAACCTGCTTCTTGTGTATCAATAAATAGAGCCTTAATGGTTCTATGAAAAAGAGGGTGAAGTAAAGACATTTAAGTGTCCATTGGCTAATTTTTAATTTTATTGCTGTTAATAATAAAGGTTAGACTGATTAACCTATTTAGATTATAAGTTTATACTTGCATATATAAAATAATGTTGATTAAGCTTGATATTCTTTTTTTTATGCCTCCTTTTTAATTTTCCCCCACCTGAAGCTTTCTAGAGTCACACTTAAAGAAGATAATAGTTATCATATAGAATTATTAATGATCAAAAATGCAAGGCCTTCGAACGTTAATTGAAAGTTCTTCACTTTGGGATGTACCCTTTTTCTGCTTTTCTCATCTAAAAAGCTTTGCTTTAGTCGAGTTGGGAGTAGACCAGATTGATCAAGATGAGCAAGGAACTATAAAGATAATTCCACTCTTTAAAACTAGTGAAGATTAATCATATAACCATCAGAAATTCCTTTACATATTTTACGAATGTGTTTACAAATTGGAGATGAATTACCTCACTTCTCCTTATATGATCAAAAAGGACATTTAAGGACAAATTTCGAGTGTAAAGGCAAATCACTCGTCTTGTTTTTTTATCCAAAGAATGACACCCCTGGCTGCACAGCTCAGGTCTGTAGCTTTCGTGATAAACATAATTTATTTGAAACACTTGGTGCTTTAGTTTGGGGGGTTAATCAGGACAATGAGGAAAGTCATCGGAGATTCTCAGAGAAAAATAAGCTTCAATTTCCATTGTTATGTGATCAAGGTAATAAACTAAGGAAGCAATTAGGTGTGCCACAAGTCTTAGGGTTAATGGATGGACGAGTCACTTATATAATTGATTCAAAGGGTATAATTCGTCACATTTTCAAGGACCTTACAGATTCCTCCCAACATGTCACGGAGTCATTGGAAAGTTTGAAACGAATGGGAACATATCAAACTAAAATATTATGCAAACAGAAGATAATGTCATAATATTTTCCTCTTTAATTTAGAAATTAAATCTACTTTAACTTTCAAAGTTATCGTCAATCCAATCTCTCATTTCCTGAATAGCAATCTTTGTAGCTGATTCCAGATCATCCTCAGAAACATTTAAGCCTTTCTTTTTAGCTTTTTTTTCAAGGATAAACATCACTTCATCCTCAGCTTCTGATCCGTTGTATGAGATCCCTTCATCATCGAGTCTCTCCTGTAGCTTTTCTGGAGTAATCAATTTGACAATTTCAACAACAGAGCTGCTAGTAATCTTTGAATACGCTTTCCCACAAGTTATCAAAAAGTCAAAGGCAAAGACTTTGTAGTCATCTGGATAACCATCTCCCAGCAATGCACTTTCTTCAAATTCTTCAATATCATCATCACTCATTCCTTTTTGTTCCCAATACTCATTTTTGGCATCTTCTCCAGCCTCGGGATCTAGCGTGAACGCTTCTTGATTCTCATCAAAAAAAGTAATTTTCTGTTTGTTGTTTTTGCATAATTGAGCAATATTCCAATATTGCTGAACCTTTTGCTCCAAACTTTGTTCTTTAGTCACTTAAATCAGTTCAAAACTTATATAGAGCATAGTTGGACTGAACTATGAGGAGGTCTGAATAGTGATGGAAACAAAATATCAAAAGCCTTGCTATAAAAAAGTTCGAATAGGATCTCAAACTCCTTGCTGCTCTTTTTACTATTTATAGGCGTTGAGCTTGGCTTCTCGATTCAAGAGCTTTCAAATCAAGCTTTTAAGGAATAATTAATCTCTATGACTACTTCTTGTAGGAGTATATCGATCTAAATCAGTTATGTCGCTACACTTGCTTTTGCTGTATGTGTCTAGCTATTACTAGTGTTTAGGCTGGTCTAAGGGCTACCTAGGCATTTAAAAACAATGAATCATTCTGATACAGCGGTTACCATTCACCCCTACTTCAAAGTAAGTGATGAAAATCTTCAGGCATTTAAAAGACTGGCTGAAGACCTCATTGAAGTAACTAGAGGTGAAATGGGATGCCTTTTTTATAGCTTTTCATATGCTGATGGTGAGGCTTATTGCCGTGAGGGTTATAAAGATGCAGCTTCATTAGTTTCCCATTTTGATAACGTGAAGGATTTACTTGAAAAACTGAATAGCATCTCTGAACTTGTTAGGTTAGAAGTTCATGGACCACATGATGAAATCGTCAAACTTGTTGAATGGCCTTCAATTAAGCAACTAAATCCAAAGTATTATCTTGTTGAGGCTGGGTTCAGGAACTAATGATTTTTTTCGAAATGTCTTGCTAGCGAATCTAAGGAGTCACCTATAAGCACTGCTTAAAACTTAGCAAATTCCTTGATATTTTAGTATTGATATTTATGTGCGAGCTATGCATTAATTTAATGCAGAACATACTTTAATATCGGCTTACATGCTTTTTCATTTTTGATGATGATTGATCTTTAGAAGGATTAACTAATTTATTAGCTAGAAAAAAAATTGATGTATAAATTGATTTTAGCTTGACCCGACTGTAAGGCTATCAATTAAAATTGCTCTAATGAACTAGTATTTGGATAACTATTAGACAGCTATTTAAATAAATCTTCTAAACTAATTCAGGATAATAAATATCATGTGGTTAAACTTTATCTACTTCAAGAAGTATTAATTCATAATTATTGCAAGTAATCTACTGTTGTATTAGCTTGGCAAGCTAATACAACAGTAGATTACTTGCATGTGAGCAATTCAATTGATACCCTAGAGAAGTATATTCCTTAGATTGTATATAAATCCCTTTAAGAAATCTTTTTAAAGTCCTACAAGTATTCAATTAATATTTTTAAAAAATACCTGGAATGATTTGGCCAGTAATAGCGTAGGTTCCAACAGTAGCTAAAATTCCTACCATTGCCCACCTTCCGTTTTGCAGTTCAGAGTTTTTCATGGTTTTTTAGTGAAAATTTGTTGATTTTGGTTAGTTTGTGTGAGATTAATCTGAGGATCTTTTAAAAAATACCTGGAATAATTTGTCCGGTTAATACATAACTAATGATCATTAGATCGAAAGCAATCATGGCAAATCTGCCATTCAGGCGTTCTGGTATGGAGAAATCAAGAGTTTGTGGCGAATCTGCCATTGATGAAGTTGTCATTAGAAAAATTTATTAAAAAGCAAAAGTCGGCTAGAACCAACCTGTTACGAACTATAACTAATTTGTTACGGAGTATGAAGGTTCGGTTACCCGTCTAGGACTGATAGTTATTTAATAAACGCAAAAAGCCTTTAACTCTAATTATATTCGATATCATGCTTAGTCAATAGTTTAGATTTGGATTTATGTAAATACGCTAATAATTTAAATTAAAATATTTATATGAGCATCCTATGCAGTGATTGCTGTATATGCTCGCTACATTATTATGATGTCTTATTTATTTTATTGCTTTGTCTATATTGTTTATTTGGTTCATATTTAAATTGGAGATAAGTTAACCTTACAGCTCAAAACTATTTGATTAAACCTTTCTTTGAATAGCTAATGAACCTAAACAAAGGCAGCTAATGAGAGGGCCTGGGGAAAGGTTAAATGCCATCGCTAGCCAAAAGCCTATAAAAGATATAAGAATTCCATACCCAGCCGAACGAATCATTGCAGAATGTAAGCTAGTCGCTTGATATAAACCAAAAAGGGCTGGTGTTGAAAGTAACCCTATAACTAAAACAACACCTACCGCAGCCATTGAACTCACAATAACCAGTGCGGTAACAAACCCAAGTGCCAGTCGTAAGGAAGAAATTCTTAGTCCGTTCGCACTTGCACCGTCAGGGTCTAAACCTAAATAAACTAATTTTTGATAAGAGGTTTTTAACAGTAGCAATAATGCAATAGCTGAAAGCAAGATTCTTATTAGATCAATAGATCCTACAGCAAGTAGATCGCCAAATAAAATAGACTCTAGATCTACTCTTATTTCTAAAAGAGGAATCAATAAAACCCCTAAACCAAGTGTTCCGGCAAGAACAGTATTTGTAACAGCCTCGTTTTCTCCGTTTCTTTTTAAGGCAAGTCTTTCTGCAACAAGAGCCCCAATTAACCCACTAAACACTCCACCCAATGCAGGATCAATTCCTAAAAAAAGTGCCAAGACAAGGCCTGGAACTACTGCATGAGATATTAAATTAGCTTGGAGTAGGCGACGATGTGTAATCAAAACAGCACCAGTTGCAGGACAAAGCATGCCTACTAAAAGGGCCATTAGAAATGGCGAAACCCACCAATTAGAAAAAAATGTTTCTATCAAGGAACTAAAGGACTAATGTTGACAAAGGCTTGTGATGTTAATTTCAGAGGATGAGCGATAAAAACTTTGATCTTAAGACCCGACAACAGCAGATCTTGAGAGCATTGAATAATTGTGCTGATGAGGTTAGTGGCCAAGAACTTCATCGTACATTGATCAAAGCCTCATCTAACATGGGGTTGACTACGGTTTATAGACATCTTCGTGCCCTTCAGCAGAAAGGATTGGTGCGATGCCGAAACCTCCCAACAGGGGAAGCACTCTATAGCCCTGTGAATAGGGATCATCATCATTTGACTTGTGTTGATTGTGGGCAGACACTTGTTCTGAAATCTTGCCCAATAAAGAACATCGAATTGTCTAAGACCCAAACCAAAAACTTTGAGTTGTTGTATCACACCCTTGAGTTTTTCGGTCTTTGTCAAAATTGTCATCAGCGTCAGAAAATGACTTAAATCTGAAATTTGATTAACCACAACAGTGATTACCCATGCTGCTAATTGATTGAAGCTTGTTTCGAACCTCATCTGGAGTTCCAAATGCTAAAACTGTTCGGTCAAGAGCGATGACTTTGTCGTAAGCATTTAAAGCTTGACCCCAGTCATGACTGCTTACTACTACCGTCAACCCAGCCTCAGCAAGTTGACGAACAATGCGTAGGAACTGACTCCTTGATGGAGGGTCGAGGGCAGCACAGGGTTCATCCAAAAGGAAAACGGTTGCATTTTGAGCCAGGGTTTTTGCAAGTAATGCTCTTTGCTGCTGTCCACCAGATAACGAATCTAGTCGTTTTTTAGCTAAAGCAGAGAGTCCGACCCTTTGAAGAGAGGCTTCTGTCTCACAACATGATTTATTAGCAGCATTCACTTGGCCTAGGGCAACCAAATCTTCAACAGTTATAGGAAAGTTCCAATTAATAGAGCTTCTTTGAGGCATTAATGCAACTTGACGTCGATTGATTCCTAAAGGATGCGCATCTAGAAAAATCGCTCCTTGATGAGGCAAGCTTTGTCCTTGCAATAGGCGCAGTAAAGTTGATTTTCCTGCTCCGTTTGGACCTACAAGAGCAGTAAGAGTTCCTGATTTCAGCTCTAGGGAAATGTCCTTGAGGACGTACTCTTTGCCATAGGCATATGACAAATGATTTGCGATGAGACTAGTCAATCAGGGATGTAGTAAGAGCTAACCATCAGAGCCTAGCCTAAAATAAAAATAGAAATGATTTTCATTTGCAAATAATTCTTTTTTTAGCAGGGTTAAGTTCTTACTATTTTGCTTGAAACTTTTGTATTGGGTTTGTTGAGTATTCGATTTGCGTTAACAGCTTGCTCTTTTTTATGTAGCCTGTTTATTGGGTCAACCTTCACAAAAGCCTCGGAGTTAAGGCCAAGTGTGATTGCATTCGATGGGGTTCTTTGTGACCTTGTTCGGACTTTGGCTTCAAACTCTGCGGATGTTTTCTGCGTGATTCCGCCAACTGGGGATCCGCATTTCTATCGCTTAAAGCCCCAAGACTTGCAGGCCATAGCAAAGGCAGACATTGTGTTTCACAATGGCTTTTATTTAACGCCTGCGGCCTTACGACTATCAACAAAAGCATCTGTGGTAGCAGTCGCAGAGAAAGCACTGCCCACCTACAAGGGAAAAGATCCTCATGTTTGGCATGACCCAAGCAATGTCTCTGCTATGGCGACCACCATAGAACAAAGCCTAGTAAAAGCTTTGCCTAAATCGGAGTTCGCTGAGCTGAATTCACGCACAGCAAGAACAAAGTCCATTCTCAAAGAGTTAAGTGAATGGACCGACTCTCAGGTGAGATCGATACCTGTCGCAAATCGAGTTCTTGTGACTCAACATCGTGCTTTTAGTCATTTGACTACAAGGTTTCAACTGCGTGAACTTCCTATGATTGACTCTTTCGCTACTGGAGGGACTCTTCGCCCTTCTAGTCTTGGCAAGATTGTATCTGAGGTCCAAAAGTCTGGCAGTCGTGTCTTGTTCACTGAATCCCTCCCAGTCAACAAGACACTTAAACGAATAAGCAAAGCTTCGGGCCTTTCTATAAGTAATGCCCCGTTATATCCTGATGGCCTTGCACCAGGTCTTTCACTGGTTGAAACTGCAATCTCCAATATTTGTGTGATTGCAAGAGGTCAAGGAAGTTCTTGTGATCAGGAAGCGGCTGATGGAATTGCTGCTTCTTGGAAAAATATTCGGTAAGTCTTCTCACTAACTTTCTTTTTTATTTAACTACTAACTACTTGATTTCATGTCTACCTATTTTCTTAAAAATCTCAATTCATTCAAAGTTGCTTTGATGATGGGTTATGCCTGTATAAGCTTAGAGGCTACATCTCCGCTCACTAGTCATGCACATGGAGGAGGGGGAGGAGATCCTTTAGAAGTTGGAGAATTTAGGACGACTCCACTATTGGTAATTGAAGGACATGGTGGTTTTGAAAATAATCTTGAGGGTAATCCTAAGCATTATGGCCTTGACACTCTATTAGGAGTAGTAATGGAGTGGGGTTTAGAAAATAACGCTAACTTCTCTATTGAAGCTGGTGTAGGACCTGTCTTAGTTTGGGGAGAAGCAGAACATTTCTATGGCGCTGTTCATGAAGAGGAAGGACATGACGACCATGGTGATGACCATGACACTGAATACAAGCGCATAGATGTGCGGGGGCTCTTGAAATTTAAGTACGCAGCAAATGATCGAGTTAGCTTTGCAATGGATGCTAAACCATATTATGTGACTAAATCTCAGGGAGAGGAAAAGGAGGGGACTAAGAATGAAATTGGAGTAAAAGGAGTTTTTGAACTAGGTGATGGAGACGTTGACTTTGCTTTAGGTGATCAAATCACAGACATAATTGATGGAACTTATCTAAGTGTTGAGCACCGGCAAGGTTGGGAGCCTGATGGCCATTGGCAAGGGGCATATACGGATCCGCGTGTAGGAGTTGGATTTGCTCTTGATCTTGTAGGCATTAGCTTTGAGGCTGGCCCACGATTTTACTCCCCAAAAAGTGATTCAGAGCTGAGCAATCGCATAGATTTTGCTAGCGAGTTAGAAGTGAGTCGACCAATTGGAGATAATGCAGAATTATTTATTCATTGGCAGCCAACATTTAGCAAGAAAGATGGTCATGAATGGAGAGAAGGTTGGCAACATCATGTGGGGACAGGGGTGACATTTAGCTTTTAACCTGCCTAGATCCAATTTAAACAAAGCTAATCTCTGTTGCTGTATTATACGAATAGCTACTATGAGATAGGTATTAAATAAAATATATGGAATCAGAGGTGAAGACCTGGTTTGTGGAGATGGGCAAAAACACTCCGGAGTAAAGACTTGGGCATAAACACTCCGGCGTAAAGACTGATTTACATTTTGAACCTTTGTGGGTTACACCAGATGTAGGACCAAAGGCTTCTCAAGGAACAGTCTTAGGCCTTAGGAGAGGGTTGGTTGACAACCCTATCTGCTAACAAGTGCTGTAGGTTTTTATGAAAAATCAAAAGATGATTAGAGAGAATACTGATGAGGTTATTTGCTATCCCTCTAAGTATTCACTTGATATTGATCAACTTGATAGACGCCAAGAAGAGATGAAGAGAAGGTTTTTGCTTCTGCAATCTAGACGAAGTTATTTAGAGCGAGAGTTAAAGGCTGTTAAGACCGGCTTGCTCCAATTAGACCAACAAATGCATAGTTACTCAGCTTATAAGAAAATGAGTAAGTAAAATCCATGTTCCCCTAGCGAGAGGTGAACATAAGAGGTAATTAAAAATGTTCTTGTCCAGCGGGATATCGACTGCTTGGACTTGGCATACTGGAGAAGATGTAATTACAGCTATTAAGAGCGAAACAAGACCCTTTGTGCTTTCTTATAGACCATCACTCTTAGACCCTTCGTTTTTATAGTCGATGAATTTGATTTACTAAATCAGCCCCAGCCATTCGAAGACATTGATTCAACATATGCTGCCACTTCAGTGATCTCTGTAGGGCTTAATACACCAGTGAAAGATGGCATTGGTGCTTTTCCATTTGTGACTTGAGCAACAATGGCAGCTTCATGGTCTGAGTTGTAGTTAGTTAAAAAGCTTTTTAAATCAGATTGCGAAAGGGTTCTTGCTGGGTTCAAGGTATTGCCTCCGCCTGCATGACAAGCGGCACAATTAGCTGAGAAGATTCCAGCTCCATCTGCCATGGCCATAGCAGGGGTGAAAAAGCTAATGGTGAGTGCAATAACTGCCGACAGAAGAAGTCTCATTTGATGCCTGCATTTGTATTGTGTCTTCTAATCTGGATCATTATTTAGCTTTCTAGCTTTAATTCTGAGGAAATGTTTTGTTTTGAAACCAGGCAGCCAAACTTATAGAATTGAATTTAATACTCTTGGATCAGATGCATTGATGTTAAAGGGTTTTGAGTTGTGACCTTTAGGCTGACAAACTCCAGCTACATCTAAATGGCTTCTCCAAAAAGTTAGTTCGCATTAACTAAGCGCTTTTTATTCATCCGTATTTCAATAGCACCTGCTGCGAAAAGTCATAGAGACAGCTCTGACAGCCACAACTCACTATTCAAACCAATCAAATAGTTATGAATCCACGCGAGAAGTTTTCTCAAAACACTAATGTCGCATGGACCAATATCTAAGTCTTTCCCTGATGTTTTTGTAAGAAGTAGAAGACATAATAATTAATTCAAATTAATTACGATTTCAGGGATTATTAAGGGGTCCCATGGGTCGCACATGGCATCCAGAGTTTTCCCATTTTGTGAATACCTAAACATCCAAGTTTCTTGGCTTCTGCCTCTGCCTGAGATCTTGTTGGGAAGGCATATATGTTTTTTGTAGATGAATAATCTGAGGTTTTTAGGGTTTGTTGCAGAGCCGCACCTTCTGGGCTCCAGACCTTGAGCCCCATAGTTGTGATTCCTGCAGAAAATATCCCCATTCCAACTATGGAGGCATTAACAACTCCCATCGCCACAACCCCAAGTGATACAACTCCCATAGGCACTATCCCAATAGTGACGATACCCATTGGGACAATCCCAATTGAGATCAATCCAAGTGGCGCTATGCCTATAGCAATTTTTTTAGGCTTGCTGCCACAATGAGATGTTTGTAATGGTTGCTGCTCAGAGTCATTCATAACGTTGACCTGTGAATTCTCTAGTGCTAGTGCCTATGGTTGTGATGTGAATGCCCAGATTGTTTCATGCTTTCTTTAGGAAGTTTATGAGTCCGGCAAGGCATCCATTTGTCCCCCATTTTGTGAGCACCAGTGCAGTTGAAATTTTTCGCTGCCTGCTCAGCTTCTGCTTTTGTGTTGAAAAGAGCAGGTATACCCTTTTGTTCGGATTCAGTTGAACAACCAATCAGAAACGCAGAAGAGCAGAGAATGGGGAGAAAAAATTGAGGTTTCAAAGACTTAATATTAATATCTTCAATAGATCTACTTCCAATTTGGGTGAATTTCAATAAATGAGTGAATTTCAATAAATTTGGCAATTTAATTTGAATGATCTAGAAAACTTTGCGAAAAAAAATTATCAATTGAATCGACTCTTGTCCCTTGCGGATCGCATTAGTGAGAGCAGTGAGATTGCATTCGGAGGGCCAATTGATGATTTGTTAAAGGGGGAACGGCTATTTTTGCCTAAGAAAACCAATCTAAATCAGGATCAAAGAATTGTATCGAGTAAAAGTAAACAATCAAAAGTTTGAATCATTTGAATTTAATGGTCTTTAAAATCTAAATAAATATTTTTATCAACCTTTATTTAATTCATAAAAATTGATTTGAATAAAATTCAATTTTTAGGTAAAGTTTGGATAGAAGTCTGTAATTTTTCTGTACCTAACTCAATTAAATTAAAAATCAACAAAATACTATGAATGTACAAGATGCAATTAAAAATCGAAGGACAATCCATTCTTTCAACACAAAGCTTGTTCCAGAAATAATTATTGAACGAGCAATAGAAGCTGCTAACTATGCCCCTTGTCACCTTCATACTTTCCCCTGGCGGTTTATAAGCATCAAACAGGAGAAAAGACAATTGTTAGCCAATGAGGCCTTAGACCTTAAATTTCAGAATCACTCGCTAGATGCAATAACGAAGGAGAAAGTCCTGAAGAAATTTCTTAACCCTTCCCATCTAATTATTGCTAGTCAGGTCTTAAATGCTGATGCTAAAAGAGAACTTGAAGATTATGCAGCTTGTGCATGTGCTATTCAAAACTTATCTCTTTCATTAGTTGGGGATGGTGTCGGCAGCAAATGGTCTACAGGAAAGATAACGTCAACTCAGCAGACTTACAAGATTATTGGAATTGATCCGAATCAGGAGAAAATCATCGGTTTTATATGGATTGGTTATGGTGAACTGCCTCCTAAAATAAAGCGTCCTTTAGTCACATCTATTTTTTGGGAATGGTGATTATATTTCGATTAATAAAGTAAGTTTTCAGATCATTTACTTGCCCATCGGTACCATTTTATTTTTTGTTTTAGCTTTTCAATTATACGAGCTTTTATAAGCTCAATGTCTTTAGAAGTTGGTTCCCAATCTTGATAAAGATCATTTGGCTATTGCTCTTTTTTAAACTTTCTTTTTGGATTGGGCTTCATTCCTCGAGCCTGTATTTCTCTAATAAGCTTTAGATATCTTTTATTAAGGTATTTACCTTTATCATAGAAAAATCTTACATGACCAACATTTAATGTAAATTCCTCTGGTATTGTTGCTTTTGTTTTATTCCAATTAGGAGATTTTAATGAACGCTGTAGTGCCGAACCAATCATAAAAATACTCTATACTCTGCAATTAAATGTTGATCAGATAACTCACTTGGATTTATTAAATTGATTCTTGTCATTTTCAATCAAAAGTAAATGAAGACTTCCTATTCAGCGCTAGATGCTCAAAAAAAACATCCCTTAAGATGAGGACTTTTTGCCTTGATTTTGAAAAACTCATGAATTCTTTTTTAAGAAGCCTGTTAAAGGCTTGGGATGCATTCCCCTTAGGTGCTTTGTGCTGAGCTAAGCAGGTAGAGGCTTGCACCCTTAACCTTTTGAGAACTAGTTTAATTAATATTCTCATGAAATTCCAGGTCACTATTTTATGATGTTGTTTTGTTGAATACCTTTGTAAGGAATTTAGATCTCCTTTTTCTTCCGTTTTAAAATGGTTAATAACGCTCAATCAACAAACCCTTGACTCTATGGCTTCGACTCGCCCAACTTCCAATGATCGACTGGGTGATCAGTTGTCTTTGAGGCCTTCAGGGAAGGATGTTCCCACGGCGGTGTCAATGATGGCTGACTCGATGGCAAGCATGATTCAAAGAGCCAGAAAAGATGTAGAGCGTGTAGATCAAAGAGCGAGAGCCGATCTAGAACGTGTAGATCAAAGAGCCAGAGCCGATTTAGAACGTTTTGATCAAAGAGCCAGAGCAGATCTAGGGCGTGTAGACCAAAGAGCCAGAGCCGATTTAGAACGTCTTGATCAAAGAGCGAGAGCTGACCATGAACGATTAAAGAGAGATCAAAACTGACAATCTCTACACTCAATTCTTACATTTTTTTATTTGACTTGAAGATGGTTAAGCCAGTCCCTGATAATTCGGAAAATAATCAGCCTTGGAAAATTTGGACATTTGTTGCTGGTTTGAATCTAGTTGCATGGATTGGTTGGTATTTCATGCATGATGCTCCTAGTAAGTGGTAAGGGCGATCTCAGAAGTTCAAATCAATTTGGGACAACATCTCGTGTAGTGTTACTAGTAAGGCTACTAATTTATTTGAATTTTAAACCAGATCGAATGCCACGCTAATGAGCTTCTAGATGACGTTGATCGATTCCTATTGCTTTAAACCAAATAATCTCCACTTTCAGTTAGGCTTCCTACTTCAACAACGTAAAGCTTGAAGAGCAAATCATTACCATCATAGAGCTTGACCTTATCTTCGATATCGACCAACGATTAATCACTCAGGCGACTGATGTCGACCTTATCGTAGCCATTTAAGAAATCTAATATCCTTTCGTAGCCAATAGCTATTGTTATTTTAAAAAAATCGTTTCCATTCTCTAGACCTTGTCCTTACAAGTTTCACTGTTGAGGATGTTATTACCTACAGCGCCTTTCAGTCTGTCTTTACATCTTCTCTATACAAGGTGTGATCATCAATACCACCATCAAGTGTGTCATTGCTTGCGTTGTTCGTCTAATTATTTTGTGATCCAAGCAAAGGATGCTATATGACTATCCAACGAGATAGTATTGACCAGTGACACTTTAACTAAAGTTTGGAGATCAACCTCAAGGCTTTCAGTGAAAAACAATCTGGAAATTTCTTACAAACAAATTCAATGGGCTTAATTTTTTTGCTTCCTTAAAAGCAATTGGAAAAACATTAACAGCTTTCAAAAACTATAATTTCGTTATTTTAAGATCTTCCAATACCCATCCCATATTCCATCTTATTACTTATTCAGGTCAAAAAGGAATACATCTAATTTGAGGTTTATCAAGACTGTCACTAAGCTCATTAACCTTTTGAATTTTCTGGGATAAATCTTGGAGCCTAATCTGTGAATTGTTCGGTCATTACTCAACCCTGGAAATGCATCAAGTGAATCTTAAACCTCAAGATTGACTACTATGACTTACTTCAATTAAATTCCAGAAGGAGCTATAACCTCACCGCATACTCTGCTGTGTACAAGGAACTATGATAAGTACTAGATTAAAGTTGGCTCCTTCTTCTGAAAGTTAAGAGCATTGCCAATTTCATGGACAGGGTTAACTCTGAAACAATTGATCAGCAAGTCAGAGAGCTTTATCTTGCTGCTGAACATTTACAAATTTTTGACTCTACTTTACAAAGCCTATTAGATAATTCCTGGTCAATGAGTAGTCCAGTTTTCCTTTTTGATCGTTGTTGGCTAAGGCTTGAAAAACTAAGATTGGATCAGTTAGTAAAGAGATTACCTCCCGATAATTCAAGTGAAGCTCCGGAGTTAATTAAATACTATCAACTATTAGAAAAAGGACATGATCATTTACTAGCAATGCAGGAATGTTGGTCAGAGTTTGGTATAGAGGATTTTCATAGAGCTATAAGGCACTACTGGATGTGCCAGGATCAAGGCAACAATGGTTGGACATTCCAAAGATATTTGGAGGTTATAGTTCGATATAAAAAATCATTCGATCAATCTTTAATATCAATCCCTTTAATTATCTTGGGCCGTCAGAAATCATCTCAGGATCATATCATCGCATGGATTAAAAGAACTAAAGATAAAAATTCAAAAAATACTTTTGCTATTTCCTCTTGAATTCAATAATAAGATCAAAGTATTGTTTCTTAAGAAGAATCACAGGTTTAATAATTAACTTAATCTTTGGCTCGAATCACTTTTTTTATAATGAGTTAATTGAATGATCAAAAAATGGACCCAAATAGCTGAGTCCAAGCAGCACATTTCTAATCAACTTTAGTTCCTCGCCTTATTGAATGCTGACTACAACGCTCCTTTCCCTAGGGCCATCTAGTTCAACCAAGATGAGGTCTTGATATTGGCCTAATTGCAACTTTCCATCTTTAAAAGGTACACTCACCTCATTGCCAAGCAATAAGGCTTGCAAATGTGCATGGGCGTTCTTTGGTTCATCTTCGGGTATATTATCTCTTAGATGTAGATCATCATGCTTATATCCCTTTAATGGAGGAGCTAATTCCTTTAACCATTTTTCTAGATCGTTGATCAACCTTTTTTCCATCTCATTAATTATCAAAGCAGTAGTCGTATGCATACCAGAGACACATACAACACCTTCTAACTGGGCATTAAACTCTAGAATATTCTCAATTTGATTTGTGATTGCGTGACATGAAAATGAGGCGCTGGTCTGAATTGAAATCGTTTCTGTCACCATAAGACTATTCTATGGAGCTAAGGAAATTTCCAAAAACCAGGTGATGATTTTTCAGGTAGAGAGTTGTGCTGTCTCATCCTTCGACAGCTACAAATTAAATCATTAGGAACTCTAAATCCCTTTTAATGCTCATTTTGTTAACACACTAGTTAAAGAAGAATGGAAAACTCCTACGACTTTTTCTGTTGGATCGTAGATAATAGGGTGCTGAACTTCGTTCTTTTGAGTTGGTCCCCTTCCCAAAGCCAATAAACCGGATCAATTGCTTTGGCGGCCATTAAATCAGGTCTGTCTCGCAAACTTACAGGAATAAACTCTTTAGAAGAATCAAATTTTTCATCACGCACTGCTTGATTAAGAACCATGCTGCCTTCTGATCCAGAGATAGAACGATGGTAAGTACCAATAGGGATTTGCAACGCACCCATTTTTTGGTTGAGATAAATCACATGATGAGGTTCATCCCATTCAGGGTTCAACAAGGTAAAAATACGCTTACCTGACAGCACTAAATTGTGGTCAATTTGATGCTTATGAACGTAATACTGCTCATAGTCTTCGTCATTAGGAGGAGAAATTGCTCTACTCTTATGTAGTTTTAGACTAGAAGTCTTTGGGAAATCTCAATTTTGCCTCTTTCGCGGAAGTCCTTTAGGATTTTCTGGAGTAACTCTTCAATTCATAAAGCCTTTTCTTAATCCAGAAAAATGCCATTTGTAGAGAGTTCTCTTCGTGTATCTGCCGATGGATACTGTTCGTAGTAAAAAATCATGCCACTAGCAAAGCCTATTGAAAGAGCTATCCAAGAAGCGAGCAATTTTTGTTTAGTAAGTAGCTTTGGTTTTTTTTGACTTCTCATAAAGATGTGAGGTCTTTTCCTTTTCGGGAAAGCAAAAAAAAATGGTTAATAAAGACTTTTAGATGGATATCTATGGATTGGGATATAGACAATTGATCCTACCGCTTTTGCTGTATTAGTTAGCTTGCAGGACTAGACTTTTTTGCTGCAAATATGATTTGGTTGTTTTCTTCAGTCCAATCTTATGACTACACAAACCCTATTTGCTTTGTAAATTTACTTAGAGGATAAGTGCTTTACTCTTTACGCAGTGCTGGTGGCATATGAAGGTTCGTAGACGGGTGACATTGTCCCGCCCCCATCTTGATCGTCGTCGTCGTCAAAGTTATCTGAAAAGAAGACCAGCCAAATCCCAGCCAACGTAAATATTACGTTCAAAATAATCGTAGCTGGTTCAAACTCCAATTTTGTAGATAAAAAAGTCTAGAAACCTTACATCATTTCTGCTTGATAGAAAAGGACCTTTGAAGATCAGCGACTTTTGATTGGGGAACCGGTTGCCTCCTATCACCCGGTTAAAAGCTTGTGTGCGTGAAGATAGAACAGGATTTTTGAACACCATGCATAGACTCAAGTTATTCAATCTTCAACTTCAGACACCACTGGTACCAGGGCTTGTTTTTTTCTGAGAAATCCCGTTTAAAAAAAATTACTCCATCACGCAGTCCCAGTGCATTTGGCAAGGGCTTTTTTTTGCTTACGAATTCAATCAATTCCAGCGAAATTGCTTGTCCTCAGAGTGCTAGGGATTGAATGCTTAAGCAGATATTTTTTGAATTCTGTCAATCTTTGGACTCAACTGAATTTTGCTATTGAGATTCACTGGTTCCTGAGGACATCACGAGTCAAGCGCAGACCAATTATTTTTTTGTTCTATTCAATTGATGTATAGAAAGTTTTGTTGTTACTATACTTTAGTAGTAATTGCTACTAAAACGTTCAACTCTCTTATGAGAGCCGCAGTTCGACTCAAGCCATGGAACGGGGACTTGAGCTAACACGGAGAAAGATTAATGTCTCTTACTTACAGAGGGAAAAAGTACACACAGAACAAAGCAGTTGCTTCTAAGCAACATGTTGTTCTTACTTATCGTGGTAAGCAGTATCAAAGATGAATTGGTAATTCTTTTATTGAAAGCCCTTCAGAGGGCTTTTTTTATGGTTGATTTGCGATAGTTTCATAGTCGACTTCAAAGAAGAGGGATTCCTTTAAAAGGCCTTCAAATTCAATTTTCTTTATTGTCGCCAGAACCTAGCAAGTATTTGCAAATTCAAGATGTAGTAATGAGCTTAATTTTGACCTCTTAGCGTATAGCCCACTTGCTCTGGGTTTGTTTGCAATAGCGCCTAATGAGAAAAAATTCCCATCAACAACTTTTCTAAGGGGTAATCTTTTCCGACGCCTTTTGCCTGCGAGTGTTGAACTTAGAAAGGGTCTAAATAAAATCGCTCTTGACCGGGGGGCTTCGCAAGCGCAAGTAGCTTAGAATTGGTGTCGATCTCATGATGCAATTCCAATTGCTGGACTTCGTAGTCCGCTGCAGGCAAAAGATGCTGGTGATGCATTGAAATGGAGACTAAGTACAAAAGAAAAACAAGTATTAGATGTCTTGAGTAGAGATTGCAAAATACGGATGCCTAACAACCCATTTCAGAGTATTTGACCAATTCAGAACTGTCGTGCGTTGATTTATTATTGAGATAGTTGTAAGAGCTTAATACTTATAAGAAACGAGACCTTAGTAGTTGCAGTCAACTTGCAAAATTTATGATTGAGTAGAATGATTAGAAGTTGATATTCCCAGAACTAATTAATTTCTTAGTTGGTTACCATCTTTAGAATTGAGAAGAACACAACCGAAGAGCTGGTTGGTCAATTCCTTCTTCATAAATGATGTCTCTAGATTTGATTGCCTCTTACCACAACCCTGGTTTTGAAGCTGTTGCAGATGGGGTCATGTCTTTCTTTAATGAGCGCCTTGATCTTCACCAAAGTGGAGTTGTTTTCGGCAATAATTTAACTTCGGCTTTGGTGGAGCCAGCTAAGGTCTCAACTGATATAAGCCTTGTTGCAATAGATCGTTCAGATCCCGAGGCATTCGCTCTTTCCGATGTCATTATTCGAGGTATTACTGCTGCTCTTGATCAATATCTTCAAGTTCGTCCATTATTTAGAGAGTGTTGCCCAGAGCAGTCGCTGTTTGTAATGCCGATTTTCAATATCCAACGTTATGCTCCTGGTGAAGGTTTTAAGCAATGGCATTGTGATTGGACTATTAGTGATGAGGCAACAGAGCCAGTTCATAGAGTTCTTGCATGGATTTTGTACTGTAATGATATTGATTTGGCTGGGACAGAGTTTTTTTGGCAGGAGCATTATGAACCTGCAGAGCGAGGGAAACTCATTATTTTTCCAGCAGGCCCATCTCATATTCATCGAGGACGAGTAAACGACACAGGGACTAAAACAATTGCTACAGGCTGGATTAATGCAGGTAGTAAAGATGTCTATCTTTCTCGTTTAGCCCGGTCATGAAGCTATTCATCTATGCCTGTTTAGCTAAAAAATAATTTTGCCTATTACTTGTCTGTTTAGTAATAACTATTAGCCATTTCAATCAGCCTCTTTTGAGCGAGATGATTCGTAGCACTGGGCTCTTCTTGTAATCTCTCGCAGGCTCCTTTGACTTGCATTCAAACAGACTCCATCGCTTTGCTACTTAGGAGTTTTCATTATCATCCTTCGTGTCAGTGTTTTGTTTTTGTGACTCGCTATAGAGCTCGAAAATTTTTTGAGCTACAGCCACAGTTGATGCGACTAAAAGACCTAGCGCAAACAGCTGAAAAAAGCTTGCTTGTAGATGCATCAATTTTTTACTTCAATGATTTCATAGTACGGGCGGTCTTCGTAGTCAGCATCTGAGCAGCACATGTCCCCGTAGATTTCTTCAAGCACGTCATAGGCATCGTCGTAATTATCAAAATCTTGAGATGTGACTTTGTCATTAGCCCCATCATGCCTAGTGATGCGATATTTCATGATTAAAAGATGGTGCACCTTGTTTCTCAAAAAAATCTTTGATCTTTATGATTTCTCTGCTTGATATGCTCCAAGCTCTCTTCGGTCATTTCAATCGAGATTAAAGACTTTTTACATATATTTAGGCTTTTTTGGTATACGAATGCCCTTTCGTTCAGCTATATCGGTGAATACATCGCTATTCATGGTGAGGAACTGTTATAAGATTTGGATATCCAAGGAGCATTAGTTCTTTTATTTAGGGGTATCCCATATCTATTAACGAGGTGTATTTATCCTAAGCAAGATAATCATGAATCTAACTTAACGCCAAATCTTTAAAAACTTAAAGAGGCTAATAGTCCAGGAATCCCAACGTGTTTTACCTGAACTATCTCCTTGATAACGAAGATTTTCATCGCCTAAGTTTACTAAGGCTTCTTTGTTTTTCCACCACACCCAATCCCGTATTGGAGGGTTTCGTTTTAAGTCTTCACGTGTAAGCTCAAGCTCTAAATCAGATGAGACAGCTAGAAGAACATCCAACATTTCTTCAGCATCTTTACACTGAGATAATGTTTGATTAGTGCTTTCAGCCCCATCAAGGGACTCAACAAGTACTTTGAGCTTTTGCTTGACAGACAAATCTTTTGGTTCCATTTTTCCAATTTAGACGTATTAAAGACTTAAGTTAAGTACATCTAGTTGTTGTTGATGTGCTGAGAGGGTTAGCTTATTAGCTTGTGTCATGAGTTTGAATACTCTTTTATCTACAACTTTATAGAAGACAAGGCTACCTTCAGGCATACGTTTGACGAGCCCTGCAATAGTTAATAGTCTTAGGTGCTTTGAAACTAAGGCTTGAGATAAACCAGTCTTTTCAACAACAGCAGATACATTATGCTCTCCATTTTTGAGTACGCCTAAAACGAGTAGGCGATTTGGCTCTGAAAGAACTTTAAAGTAATCAGCTAATTTCTCCATTGATTAATGGTGATTACTATTACAATAATCGCCACTGTAAGTTATTGCCAGTATCGCAGCATCATTTTTATGACGCATCCTCTTCTTAAATAGTTAATAATTACTTAACAGTGTTGTTGTATTATTATAGTTTGATAGTGCTTATTAAGCAGCTGACTTTTTGGAAGTGACTCATTAATAAGTGCAGAATTATCTTATGCTTGCCAATAATTTTTTCTTATCCTTTAAGTTTTTAGGACTACCTCTAGTAGTCGTTCTGTATGATTAGCGAGCAATGCACAGAATGATTTCTCAGGATTAACATCTGCTCTAGTCCTTTTTGCTAGTCACTATTGCATTTTGAGCGGATAGGAAAATCTAATGGATTTTGACTTGAGCTTTTGCTACACGAGGCATAACCATTGAGTTGTCGCATGGATATTTTTTTGAATGCTTTAGGTCAGTCCCATTACTTTGATGCAATAGCTAATGAGGCCACAACCAACTAGACCAATGTTTATCAAACCCATTCCGACAGTACTTACTGAAATGATTCCCATTGAGACACCTCCAATAGCTATGACTCCCATTGGGACTAAACCAACTCCAATAATTCCTCGAGGGGTGATTCCAATTGACAGCAATTTAGGAGTGTCATCAATGAGTTTGTCGTTTGAGTATGTTGGCGGTGATTTTGATTTAGAAGACAAAGCGATGGAATGGAATTAATTGAGATTTAAAAAAATGACTAGATGCCTTTGACATGGCATCTATATTTTCTCATTTTATAAATTTTTTTCCATACACAACAAACCAGCTTCGAGTGGGTTGGACTCTTCTTCACTCCATTCCTTGTAGGTGCAATCGCAGAACCTCAAAGAACCTTTCTTAGAAAAGAGAAATTTTGCTGATTGATTACATTCTCTGAGCCAGTTTTGCCGCTCAATTCTTTGGTTAACTCTTCCACAACCTATAACAAGAACGAAGAGGAGCATGGATGATATTAAGGGTTTCATTAAAGTGTTATTTAGACAAGTAGATTTTCAGGCGAGTCTTCATCCTGGGCATAAAAAATATCAAACAATAGATTATATCTTTTTTGTAGATTTAATTACTACTTTAATAGAAATTAAAAATTTCAGATGAATCTCTTAAAAAGTACCTTTGATCTAGTCCTAATGCTGATTGTGTATGCTTGAAATAACAATAATTTTCTAATTTCTATAAAACTTTAAAAAGGCCTCCCAGTAATGAATTTGTGGAAGCTGGGATCTATCCAATAAAAAGAAACAAATACCATCAAGGAAATATTTAAACTGATTATTGAACCAAACATAACAACTTTTGCTAAGGCACTGGCTTCAGTTGGTTTAATCGGAAGGTTGCTATCGCTATCTATTTTCATAAGAGTTAGATCCCTATTGAGGTGATTTTCTCACCATTCTTATTACCTAGATCTGGTTCACTTGCCTTTAAAAGGTAATAAAAAATCATGGTTCTTTGGAGACTTAAAATGGAATTTTTTATGGGGTTCATATCAACCAATAAGTTTGAAATTACATAATATCAATAATTAGATAAACATCCTGATTAGTTTAGATTTTCTTTGCTTTAAGAATAAAAGCTCATAGATTTAGCTTACATTAAAGCCCTAGTCTTGGAGTCATTCCAAGACTAGGGCTTTAATGTAAGTAGAAAATAATTAAAAAACTCCTGGAATAATTTGTCCAGTAAATATGTAGGTAAGAAGAGCAATGTCAAAACCGATCATTGCTAGCCTGCCATTTTGGAGTTCAGCATTTTCGTTCATAGCCTTTGTAGGAGAAGTAATAGTTTTCTAGAGAATTCCCGGAATAATCGAACCTGTTAATGCGTAGTTATGAATAAGGGCAAAGAAACCTATCATTGCTAAACGACAATTACTTTGCTCCGCTTCTTTCGCATAATTAGGGAATAATTTCGAGAGAATTTGGAAGATCTGCATGCAAGCTATTTGTTAAAAAACACCAGGTATAAATTGACCTGTTGTGGCATAGGAGCCAATTGCAGCAATAAAACCAATCATTGCCCACCTTGCATTGGCAAGCTCAGCTTCTTTTGAATAGCTTGTGTAATTGGGATCTATATATGTACGCGGTTCAGTTGCATACATATTTTGACGCCCACCATCTTCTGTGATGACTGAGGAGGAAGTTGTCATTCTTTAATTCCTTAAACCAAGCCAGGAACAATCTGACCTGTAGTTAGATAAGCACCAACTGCAGCCCAGAAACCCATCATTGCGGCCCATCCGTTGATGCGCTCGGCGAAAACCCTTGAAGTTTCAACTTTGCTTGTATCAAAACGATTGTTCATTGACTAATGCCTAAATTAGGAGGTGAATCGGAACGAGAGGTAAACCCGTCACGTGTAAAGAAGTGTAACGCATATTATTGCGAAGTGTGAAGAGGGTGGCGAAAGAGGATTGTTGCCTTTACTTTCTTATAGCTGTATGCCTGTAATGCCAGTTAATTAAAGCTATTAATTATAATACTAAATTTTGAATTATATGCATTTGCGAATTCCGATCTGCGAAATATTTGGATAAATGATAATATCGATATTGCCTTAATAGCATTATTTTGATAGATAAACTCCTTTAATTCTGATATATGATACATTCTTTCATGCACTTTTCTTTGTAGGTAGGAAAATTAAAATCTTTAATTTTAAAGGCAATTAGTGTTTGGTCATTACATATAGATTGGCTCGACAGAAGAAAGTTAACAAAATATATATTAATTAAATCAGGACAATGTAGTATAAAAAATACTTCTAAACATCGGTAATTAAAATTGTGCTTTTAGGCTGTTTTTGGCAGCTCTGTTCTGTGACCACTGGCTGGGAAAATAGGAGATTTTTTCTTTTTAATGCCTTCAACAACCATTAATAAAGCCTCTAATTGGCTGTAAAGAGCTCTAATTTCTCCTGCTTCTGGAAGAAGATTTTCATCCTTTAGCATTAAAGCCATTTCTCTTAGCTCTATCCGAAGAAATCTAAGGTGACTTTCTGCTTCTTTTCTTCTGGATCGACTCAAAATGTGTCTCCTTCCTGTGATTAAATAAGTTATAACTTATTAATTACATCAAGCAATAGCTTACCTGTTACTTTTGAATTTGACCTTTCTGCACCTTAAATAGACGAGAGGTGAATGAATAAACATTACTTTTTCAAATCAGAACTTTTTATGGAGATGTTCTTGCCTTCAGTAGTTTTGAAAACTTTTTCGACTATTGAACCTTCTTTTATTGTGATAGATACAATTGAGGAACCCTTTGGGACTTTATTCCATTGGCTAATCTCTTCACCCATTTGATCAGGCTTGTCATCAATCGAATCGGGATCGTTTGAGTCTTGATGTTCAAGATCGCACTCTTTCAAGGGCACTTCTTGATGGTCTATAAAGCAGTGAAGATCTTCCCCTTTGGCTTCCATAAATCATTCTTTCGCTATTTCTAGTATATCTTGAACTGATCAACGTTAGAATAGATTAATTTCAGGCTTTTTAGTTGGCGGATAAAGTGGTAAATAAGCACATAAATTCTTTATGTCATCTTTATACTATAACTGATTATTTATTAAGGATAAGAAATTAAATAAGGTTTCATGCTTAATATTAAGGCTATGATTGATCTTATGGATTAATCATAGCTTGAGGAAAGTTAAATTATTCTTATGCTACCTGGGTATAAATCTTGGCATGGTAATTCAGAATTGTTATAGTAATCTTTTCAAGATTAATTCTAATGCTTCTAGTCAAAATTACTAACAGTACAGAAGTAGTTGCTTCTAAGGCTGGTAAAATTTTTGCAAAAATGACTCCAGAAAAGACAGATATTAATATTGTCGAGGCTGCAGTCATAAAGCAGATGGGCGAAGATCTTGCTGCAGAAGGATTAATTGGACAAATTTCTATTGTTAAAGGACTAGATATACAAGATGATACAGTTATCACAAGGAAAGGATTTTTAGTTAAGGAGACTCGAGCCTTTGGTAAAGGTGTAACACAATCTCGAACCAAGACTGAGGTCTTTAAGCCTAGATAAATCTAGAATCATCATTTCTAAACAATAGAATCAAATGAAGACCTTATGGGCTAAGAATAAGTCGATAATTTGCTTGAGCTTATTTCTAATTTTATTTGGAAATCTATTGGCAATTAGAAGTTAATCGTATGTTTTGAGTAAATATTTTAAACCTGGAACCGGATCAATAATATCTCTACTTTGGTCCAGGCTATTTGCAGCTTCTTCCGTACTGCCTTCCATTTTCATTAGCTTGCCTAGAAGGCCGCTGAACTCTGCATTACCTCCAGTGGTGCTAGCAAGAATAGTTAGTGGATTTAAACGTTGAATAATTTTAGGCAAAACAGTTTTGCCTTTTAAAAATGCTCCAGCTAGCGGTAATTTGACATCTACTACTGGGGTGATGGCGGCATCAATTTTCCGGGAGCTGATTTGATCGTCAAAAAATCCATGAGGTTCAAGGTATAGAGAACCAACCGGATGAGTAAGAATATAGCCGTTTTCAAAATTAGGAACAGGAGCACCTTTTGTTGTTTCAATGGTTAGCTGTTTTATTTGTGTTGTTGTACCTGGCTTTAGCTCTTGAACTTTTTTAAATCCAAGGTTCCGTACGACTTTTGCTGCAGATGAAGATCCACAGACATGAATAGATCGAGGCAACTTGCTCAGTGTTTCCGGATGTGCATGATCTGCCAGCCCCTGTGTCAGAAGTAGAAGGTCAATTTGTTCAGGTATTTTGATTTCTTGAGCGAGTTTTCCTTCGATGAGCCAACGGCCTGGGGGGAAGGCAAGAGTACCTGTGAGCCATGGATCGATTAATATTCGCAGCTTTTCAAATTCGATCAACCAGCCGCTAGATCCGAAGTAGGTTGCTGAGAAGGACATTAATTAACTATGAACTATTGGTCTATTTAGTTAATATAAAAAACTAAAAACTAGAATTTTTCTATTAGTTACAATGGTTAATTTGTTGATTCTTTAGTTAGGCTTTGCTTAAAGGAAGCTTTTAGTGGTGAAATAGATTAGTAAGAAATTATTTTTAATTTAAAATAAGCCTAGAGCTTTTGCTACTAAAAAAAGTAAAAGAAAATTAGCCAATACTAAAAGTAAAAAAATTCTGAGTGGATTTTTCATCCCCTTGGGGGCTGATAATTGAACACCAAAAAGTTGACCCACTTTTTGCTTCTCAGCCTCAGTCTTATTTGTATTAACCTCTATTTGCTTTTGAGGGGGCAATGGTGAGTCTGAATCTTCCATTTTTTTTGTTTGTTTAGATTTCAACTTAACAAGCAATCTTTTTTTTGTTGACTTTTATTTGAAAATCATAATTATACTTAATTCTAACTCAGAATCCAGCCACCATTCCTACTATGAAAAGTAGAATAATTAATGCTCCCATTCCTATAAATCTTCTGTTAGTGGATTCGTTGTCTTGTTGATAACGAAGAATACCCTCGCCTAAGGTCAATGGGGCATCTTTATTTTTCCACCAGATCCAATCTCTAATTGGAGGCGTCTTTAAAAAATCATCTTTAGTTAGCTCAAGCCCCATTTTAGATGAATTGTTTAGCAAGATAGCCAACATTGCCTCCCCATCTTTGCTATTGGATAATGCATCATTGGCTTCTTGGTCACCATCAAGTGCATCTACCAGTAACTTGACTTTTTCATTGACAGATAAGTTTTTCGGATCCATAGCAATTATTTCATCAACTTTAAAATAGTCATTTGAGATGGCCCTTCGGAAAAATTAGTAAAAATTATCAAAAAGAATTCTTATGCATATAAGATTTCCTCTTTTGCACGACGGCATTCTTTTAAAACCTCATTAAAAGTTTTAGTTTTAATTAAAGAAGAAATTATAATAAAGTTAAAAAATGTATTGCTCTGTTTAAAACTCATGAAACCTTTGCAAGTGATTTTTAATGAAATAATGCTTTCAATTTAATCAATAAACTGCTTGATTTTGTTGGATAGATTCTGAATAATGCTCTCGGCCTGATCTTTGTTGGAATGGGCTTTTTATTTGATGATTGCTCTTTAAAGATGTAATGCCTTATTAAGGTCTTAAGTCATTTGTCGCGTTTCTGTCAATTTATACCTATAACATTAGCCAGTTCAATATTTCTAGAAGATGCTTAGGAAAGAAGAAAAGAAGTCCTTAACTCGATTGGCATTGCTTTCTGTTGGTTGGGGCGTTGGTCTTGATAGGTTTTATGATGGTAAGACTCGTGATGGCTTTTTGTCCTTAATTGGATGGTCACTTGTTTTTGGCAGTCTCATGTGGCTTTCACCTTGTGAATATTCAGCTGAAGCGAAAACCATGGTTGATTCTGGTCCAGACCCACTTATTATTGCGCCTCTTGCCTTTGGATTATACGGAGTCATTCTAGTTGTTAGAAAGGGTTTCCGCCTTCTCAGACAGTTTGAAACGGCTGAGGATTAATGCTATTTAAAGCAAGGTTGGGATCAGCTATACCCAACCTTCCTGGCTTTAAGAAAACTGATTTAAAGAATTTATAATTAATCTATTGCTTATTTAAATTTTTAGAGAAAAATCTTTTGTTTTTAGGCTTTTATACTAGTTGCTTAGACTTGTTTTTTAGCAGTCTGATTCAATTGAAATATAGTTGAATCGATTTAGATATATATGAAATTTTGCTAGACTCACCATAACCTAGAAGAAATAACATTATCTAGCTAAACAAAAGATTATTTCTTCTCTGTAATTTTTTTATCTAGTTTCAATTTTCTCTTGAAGCCGCAAGAATAAAGTAACCCTATTGCTATTTCACAATGCCTACTTTTGCTTCATTGCTTCTATATCTTCTTGGCGGCACTGCATTAGGACTGTTGATGCTTATTACTGGTATTCCTGCAGCACCATTGGCGGGTGCAATCCTAGGCGCAGGTTTGTTAAGTATTAGCGGGTTTTTAGAAATTGCTGAATGGCCACCAGGAACTAAAACAGCTCTTGGAATAGGAGTTGGCACTGTAATTGGTACAGGAATTAATAGAGAGACCTTGGGACAATTACAGACTCTTTGGAAGCCTGCCCTTTTAATTACGATTACTCTTGTTGTTACAGGAATATTGATTGGTTTTTTGGCTAGTAAGTTGCTTGGAGTAGATCCGGTTGTGGCTTTTTTAGGTGCTGCACCAGGAGGTACTATTGGTATGAGCTTAGTTGGGGCTGAGTTTGGAGTGGGGGCAGCAGTTGCAGCCTTGCATGCAGTTAGATTGATGACAGTGCTTTTGTTGATCCCCTCAATAGTTCGGGTTTTAGCTCCAGCAACAGGAATTGATATAAATGAATAAGCAATAATTCAGATAAATTGTGATTTCTATATTAAATAGTGAGTGCTTAATTGATTGCAAATATTTGAAACTCACATTACATTTTTTGTCTAGACAAACAAGTAACTATTCGATAGTGATCTTATTAACAGCTGTAAACAAAGGTGGTTCTAAGGCTGGAGAATGATGTAAAAAGAATATTTATTAATATCATATTATCTTCATTGATTTAAACTGAAAAAGCATAAAAGAGATATTAAAAGAGCAACGAAGGAAATATATTGTTAAATTAGCTTTCTCAATGAATAAAACATTGAACCTGTTTTCTCGTAAATATGTGTTTTCTTTCCTTTGTTATTTATGCAATATGGATTAGTGAAGATCGCGAATAATATTCTTAAAAATCTGATTGGATTCTTCTTGGTGGTTGACTTGTCTGAAGCTTTCATCAATTGCTCTATTATTTCTTCTGTGAATATTTCTTTGGTAAGAAAATTTTCAATTATCTTTTTTTGTTCATTCTCTTGAAGCATATTAATCAGAAGCTTTAACCCTTTTAATGAAGATAAATCTCCTTTCTTAATCTCTCGAACAATGCTTTGATAGAGCATTTCCCATTTATAGGGTTCTTGTTTGAAAAGACCTGCAGCAGGAAATTGATTGCTGGCTTTGTTAAGTCTTTTCTCTTCATCAATTTTATTTTGTGAAGACTTCCAGTACTCAAAAAGAGGGGAGGATTCTCCTATAGCTATTGATATATTGTTGGGTTTTTTGGATGATTCCATTGATTAGATCCCAGCCTAGAATTTATGGTTCCTACTATTCTTGATTGTATTCTATTGAGGCATATTAACTTGACTTGCCTTTTAGAAAAACTTGATCATTTTTTTAAAGTTATTTCTCTTATTGAAGTTAACAGTAGCTATTTATTTCTTTAATCAACCAATTAGGCCTGTCTTTTCTTTTTTTCTTCCAAGCCAGTAGAAGTAAAGCCTCGATAGCTTCCCTCTTCCTTTTTACATCACAAGATTTAGGTGATGCGATGATTTTTGGCTTTAATTTCATTGCACTCCCGCTGTAACGCTTTGTTGAGAACTCTGTGTTTACCTCTTTATTCCTTAAGCTCTTGCGCTTTTTTTCAGCGCTAGTTTTGTTTCCAGGAAAAGTTCCTTTAAACCGACAATTGCTAGCAGCCCAATGGTCCCACCTATTACAGCTGGGATGAAAGCATCTATAGAAGTGAGGATTTCTTGGAGTGTCATTTCTTTCCTCCTTGGTTATTAAGGGCGTATTTATCGAGTAAATATGACTTTTAAGCCCCTCAGAGCTTAATTGTCTTACCCTCATGGCTTAACTCAGGTCTAGACCTTCCATGAATAAATGTCTATGGTAAAAATCACTTAATGTTTTAATTTCTTGGGTTTATGCAAGATCACTAGATGATCTAATTGGACAACTAATTCTTATAGCTTGGATTGAATTAATTCAAATCTGACGCTTGCTTTGCATGGATAGCCATTTTTAGATGTGCTTCCAAAGCTCCTAAGGCCATTAGTGACTGAGAAGTTCGTTTCTCTAGAACGTAATCATGCTTATTGTTCAGTTTTTTAAGGAGCTCTTGGCTCAGATTTTGCCATTCATTGATCAACTCTTCAAATTCCTTTTGTTCTTCTGAGAAAACACTGGATTTCTCTTGCACATTTATTGGTTGCTTGCGGGCTTTTGATAGCAAGGAGTTCAGTGTCTTATGACTTATAGATTCGGGGGGGTTGGAACTGTAATCGATCAAGAATTAACTCTCAACGCTCCATTTAATTATCTATTGATTTTTACTTTGAGTCACTAAGGGGATAGGAGTAATCACCGACCCAAAATCATCAGAAACCTTTAAGGACGAGTAATTATTATTATTTTTTCTCTAAAATAAAATAGAGAATAATTAATTTATATCAAATTGAGATTTAGAAGATGATAAATTATTGATAATCTTTCGAAAATGTTCTCCACGCTCTTCATAATCTTGATATTGATCAAAACTTGCACAGGCTGGAGATAAAATAAGGCTTTTTGCCTTTCTTGTTAGTCCAATTTCAATAGCTACATTTACAGCCTGGTTAAGATTTTCACAATATTGAATGACCCCTTTGAAGTTTGTGGAGATGACCAATTCTTTTAAATAATCCCCGCTTTCGCCAAATAGCACAATCCCGCAGGCCTTTTTATTAATTTGATGAAGCCACCTATTTGCATTTCCTTCTTTGGCTTGCCCTCCAGCAATAATTACTGTGGTTGCTGGGACTGAACTTATACCCATTGAGGCTGATTCATAGTTAGTTGCTTTGCTGTCATTAAAAATCTTTATCCCATGCAGATTTCCAAGTTTTTCTAATCGATGTGGAACCCCCTTAAAAGACTTCAGACTTTGATGTATAGAAGTTCCTGAAAGACCTATATGGCGAGCTGCTGCAGTTACCATCAATAGATTTTGTTTGTTGTGATTACCAGGTATTTCAAGTACTGAGGAATCAAAGAGTTCTTTCCCTTTCTCGATAATCATGCCTGTCTCACTTATCCAAAAGTCAACTTGCTTATTAGAAGAATCACCTTTTTTGGTGCTAACCCATATACCTTGTTTGCTCTTAGCACGATGTTGTTTGAGAAATTCGTCATCGCCGTTATAGATACATGTCTCAGAGTTTTCCAGAAGTCTTCGTTTGATATGGCTATAAGTCTCAAGAGTTTTATGACGCTCAAGATGGTCAGGTGTGAGATTTGTCCAAATTCCAATAGTTGGGGAGATTTCAGGTGCTGTTTCGAGTTGATAACTACTTAATTCCATGATTAACCAGTCTGGCTGCTTAGTCTTTTCGCGATATTCCAGGGCTATTTCCGCCGCTGAAATTCCCACATTTCCACCCATAGGTGCATTTAGCTTATTTAACTCAAGAACATGTCTAAGCATGTGGGTTACAGTCGTTTTCCCATTTGTCCCCGTTATCCCTACCCAAGGGAAATGTTTAAGTCTCTCCCATGCAATGTTGATCTCTCCTTTGACTTCTACACCGAGCATTCTGAGCTCATCAAGGGTTTTGTGGTCCCATGGAATTGCCGGACTAATTACTACAGATTTAATTTGATCGAGCCAAGGTTGGAAACTTAGAAGCTCTAAAGGTTTGCCAGTTTCTACTTGGATCCCTTCTCTTTTGAGTGCTTCTTGTTCGGACTTTAAACGAGGATTTTTTGAGCTTTCTAGGATTATTACTTCTTGTCCTTCAGAATTAAGAAGTCTGGCAGCACCAATACCCGATCGTCCTAGTCCAATTACAACTATTTTTGATTTCAAGGATTTCTTTGACTGCAAGGGAAATGGGCGATACTGGAATCGAACCAGTGACTCCTACCGTGTCAAGGTAGTGCTCTACCTCTGAGCTAATCGCCCTTTAAATTCACCTGCAATTTTAGGACCTGTTAATGATCAAAAATCAAAGTAGCAGCTTACCTCCAGATCTTAATTAATTACGTAGTAATTCGACCCTCCATCTATTTTTCTTGGTCAACTCAAGATTAATGATTTCTAAAGTTCCCTTTTCTTCGGAATGGATGCGATCTCCAATGACTAGTTGTTTATTGGTTTGCTTTATGGGGCTCCAATTAAGTCTTAAGCGGCCATTTTTGATTTGATTTACAACCTTGGCTCTGGACAGTCCAAAGCCTGCTGATGCAATGGCATCTAGACGAGTGGAAGCTTCAACTGTTCTAATCCGTTTTGGTAAGCGTTGAGTAGGGAGCTGTAGCTGTTTTATTTGAGTACTTTCAATCAGAATGGGAATGTCCCTGATTTTTCCTGCTTTCCCATGAATGAAAGCCGCTGTTTCTGACGTGCATAGGGCTTGCGCACCTCTGTTCCCTCTAATCCATAAATCTCCTAGCCCTCCAGTTGGAATGCCAATCATTTTTAATGAATCCCGAAAGTCTTCGGTTGAAGCTTGATCAAATAGAAAGTTCCCTTCAATTTGGAGCCCTTGAATAGGGGCAGGATCATTGATTTCGGGGATTTCGTCCTGGATCCGAATGCATCTTATTCTTTGTCGCTCTGCTCCAGGGTGCCCTCCATCTGAATACCAATAAAGATGATTTAGTGATGTCAAGGTCTTCATTGCTTCTTCTCTCAAAGGAGCGTTAACAAAATCACTCCATTTCGGTTGCCACGTTCTTAGTACAGTTTCTGCTTGTTGTATAAGCTTTTCCATGCCTTGTGGATTACTGCAATTCCTAAGCAATTCCTTACGCGGGAGATTCACTGATCAAGCAACCTCACAACTTGTAGGGGCTCTACCTCCTGAAGGAATTGCCAAGGCAATTCAGTCTCAAAAGGAGTTTCCAGTAGTAATAGCCATAAACCCTCTTCACTAAGTTTTCTCAACGTGTTTATGTCATCATCGTTTTTAGAATTGACACTCCAAGCTGCGACATAGCTTCCCATCCAACCAGATGCCATTCCTACAAGGGCTCCACTCAGAGGCTCGCCTAAGGCACCAATTCCTAAATCCGAAAAAGTTGTCAACCCAGTCATGAGACTAAAGCTTAGGCCTGCTAGGAATCCAAATGGGAGTAGAAAAAAGGCAATTCTTTTCTGACGTAATTGTTTCGATAATTTTGGGTTAAGCAGTTCAACTGTGTTTATATCCAAGGGCTGGAGGCGTTTCAGAGATTCTTCTGGGTCTAAAAAGACCTCATTTGAGGACTTGTTATCTAATGACTGTCCCTCAAAGATCGGCCTTATTAGGTCGCATCTGATTAGTGGGGTGGAGGCCTTGTTTAACCTCTCTTGGATTTGATTGGCCTTTCGGCTTTCGGAAAGAACAACTATGCAAATTGCCACTCATTTATTCCTCAATTGTTTGGATTCTGTATCCTGAGCAAACTAAAGCGGATGAAAAACACATAGCTCACTAAAGTTCATTACGGCAATGTTCCGCCTTTAATGACGAAAGTTCTTGTTTCTGATCCTATTGATCAGGCAGGTATCGAAATCCTTAGCCAGGTTGCTGAAGTTGATCAGCGAATTGGTCTTAAAGTCGATGCTCTCACCCAGATTATCGGTGAATATGACGGACTAATGATCCGTTCAGGGACTCAAGTTACTGCTGAGGTTGTTGAGGCAGCCTCAAAGCTTCGGATCATTGGTAGAGCAGGTGTTGGTGTTGACAATGTAGATGTTCCAGCGGCTACTCAAAGGGGGATATTAGTAGTGAATTCCCCAGGGGGAAATACTATTGCTGCAGCTGAACATTCTCTTGCGTTGCTTTTGGCAACCTCACGCCATGTAGCTCAAGCGCATGCAAGCACAATGAATGGGGGGTGGGACCGTAAGAAATATGTGGGCAATGAGCTTTATAAGAAAGCTTTAGGTGTAGTTGGTCTTGGCAAGATTGGATCACATGTGGCGAAGGTAGCAATAGCTATGGGTATGGAAGTGATTGCTTTTGACCCTTTTATTTCAGCGGATCGAGCACAACAGATGCAGGTAAGAATGACAACTATTCAGGATCTTTTTGAGCATTCTGATTATGTAACTCTTCATTTACCAAGAACTCCTGATACTGAGAATCTGGTTGATTCCAAATTGTTGGAATCAATGAAACCTACCGCAAGAATTGTCAATTGTGCACGTGGAGGAATTATTGATGAATCTGCTCTTGCAGAAGCTATTAATTCGGGGGTGATTGCAGGCGCTGGCTTGGATGTATATGCGACTGAGCCCTTGCCAAAAGATTCACCATTATTATCTGTAGATGACAGATTAATTCTTACTCCACATTTGGGTGCATCTACTGCTGAAGCCCAGGAGAACGTAGCAATAGATGTTGCCGAACAGATTCGTGATGTTCTCTTAGGCCTGCCTGCAAGAAGTGCTGTAAATATTCCAGGCCTTAGTGCCGAGTTGATGGAAAGATTGAAGCCGCATTTACAGTTAAGTGAAACGTTGGGGTTGCTTGCTAGTCAGCTTTCTGGTGGGCAAGTTAATAATTTAGAGGTTAGGTTGCAAGGTGATTTTGCTCAATATCCCCCACAACCTATTGTTGTTGCGACTTTGAAAGGTTTGTTATCTAGTGCCTTGGGAGAAAGAATTAACTATGTGAATGCTTCATTAGAGGCTAAAGCAAGGGGTATTCATGTTTTGGAAGTAAAAGATGAAGCTAGCCGTGACTTCGCGGTGGGTTCTTTGCAAATCACTTCAAGTGGTGATAGTGGTGAGCATAGAGTTACTGGAACAGTATTCCCAGATGGAGGTCTAAGAATTACTGGTATTGATGAATTCCCTGTGAATGTTTCTCCTAGTCAGCACATGTTATTTACTAGGCATAGAGATATGCCAGGAATTATTGGGCAATTAGGCTCCCTACTAGGTGTTCACAATGTCAATATTGCCTCAATGCAAGTTGGCCGAAAAATAGTTAGAGGTGATGCAGTAATGGTGCTAAGTATTGATGATCCAATACCTACAGAGTTGTTGAACGCTATTAACTTAATTGAAGGAATTCAAGAAGCTTATCCAGTCACATTGTGATTTTTTCCATCAGTTGTGATTTATGGGTCTGAGTTTGCCTAAGTCAAGATTTTGGTGGCGGTTGTTATTTACATCATCACCGGATATTGAGGAGTCTATTTTTTGGAAGCTTGAAAGTATTGGAATTAATAATGTTGCAGTGCAATTTTCTCCTGAAGACCCTCAGCAAAGGACTTTTTTGGTTTGGCTTCCTTCTTTTGAGTGGTCAAGATCAGATCGACAAAATTTAATTAACTCCCTTCAGCCATTAGCCGAATGTTTTGACGTCCAAATTTCAAAAGTTACTTGGCAGAAGGTGGAAAATGAAGATTGGTCTAAGAGTTGGAAACGAGCTTGGCAGCCAGACCCTGTCGGAGAGAATTTGTTGATTTTGCCAGCTTGGTTAGATGTCCCAAAAGAGCATTCTCAAAGGTTGATTTTGCGTTTAGACCCTGGAAGCGCTTTTGGTACAGGTAGTCATCCAACAACACGTTTATGTTTAGAAGCTCTTGAGAAGAATCCACCTCTTAAGTTGAAAGTTGTTGATATTGGGTCTGGTAGTGGAGTGTTGAGTTTGGCTGCTCTTAGATTAGGGGCGAGAGATGTTATAGGCATTGATATTGATTCATTGGCTGTGAGGTCCAGTTTTGAAAATTTAAAATTGAATCAAATAGATTCCACAAGGTTTAATTTTTATCTTGGTTCTGCAGAAGTGCTTATAGAGCAGCTCGAAGGAAAGTTGGCAGATCTTGTTTTATGTAACACGCTCGCTCCTGTGCTTGAAGAATTGGCTCCTAATTTTGACGATTTGCTTCTCCCTAATGGTCGAGCTCTCCTCAGCGGCCTATTGGTTGATCAGGTGCCAAAGCTAACAAAACTTTTTGAGGATTTAGGTTGGAATATCAGCGCTTGCATGAAAAAAAATAATTGGGCGTTACTGGAAATTAAACGGCACGAGAGCAGGGAAAACCCATAAGGCAAGATTATGAGTTCTGCCATTTTTTATTTGACTGATTTATATGTAATCATGATTGTGGTGAAATCACTTCATTGTCTATCATTTACATCGATAATGAAGTGATATTTTTTACTTCAGGTCTTCTAGTCCCTTTCTTTCCCTATGGCTTCTTACAAGGTTACCCTCGTTAATCAAAGCGAAGGTATTAATACCACCATTGAAGTCCCAGATGATCAGTACATCCTTGATGCTGCAGAAGAGCAGGGGATAGATCTTCCCTACTCTTGTAGAGCTGGGGCTTGTTCAACTTGTGCAGGCAAGCTTACTTCTGGCTCTGTTGATCAATCAGATCAAAGCTTTTTGGATGATGACCAGTTAGAAGCTGGTTTCCTTCTGACATGTGTGGCTTATCCAACCTCTGATTGCACAATTACAACTCATGCAGAGGAAGAGCTTTACTAAATAGCTTTTAGATGCAAAAGCATCTCAGAATTGCTATTTAGAGCTTGCAAAAAAGAGCTTGATCAGCCACCCTCATGGGGTGGCTTTTTCATGATGGTTTAGAAACTATCTTTTGCTTTGGTGAGTTCTGTGGGTAGAAGAAGCACTCAGGTCGATGCTCTCATGGGGTATGGAACTATTTGTCCTAGTGAAGGGGGGCAATTTAGTTTCCGAGTGATTGGTCCTTGTTGCAGATTGTTTGACCGGGAGGAGCTTCCCTGGCCTTGTTCACGTCTTGCTTGGCGAAGTAAGGAGCCTAGTTGGAGAAGAATTGGTTCTCGTTTTGTGGCTGATATTGCTTCTAGGCGCTGCCCTTCATATTCAGTTGAAATACTTCAGCCTGGATCCAAACCGAGTAAAACAGTTTTGACATTGTTTTCGCGTCGACTGACTTCTGATATGCAGGAGTGGTGGTATAGCAGGCATCAACGTTCTAAGCAAGATACAAATTATTTGCCTAAACCTGTGAAATAGAAAGCCCCTGCAGTAAATCACTGCAAGGGCTTTCTATTTCACAGGTTTTTACTTAAAAGATAAAACCTTGTAGTCCAGCAATGGTATTTGGTTGTTTTAGGTCCCAGGGTTGAACTTGTTCTGGCCTTCAGAGGCAGGAACATAACCTGCACTTAGAGAACCACATTTTAGGCTTTCAGCAGTTTTGCCGGAAGCTATTTCGCAAAGAGCCCTTTGTTGGGATCTATCAAGCAGAGCATCAGTGAAATCGGCACCGTCGATATTTGCTCCAGGGAACTTGCTTTTTAGTAGATCGGCACCACTAAGATCGGTATTAGAAAGGTTTGCATTGTCAAAGCGCGTTGCATAAGCAATAACGCCTTTGAAGTTTGCTCCACTTAGATCAGCATTTTGCAGACTTGAAACGCTGAAGAAAGATCCCGAAAGGTCGGCGCCGCTTAAATCTGCGCCAGAAAGGTCATATTTGACATACTCGGTGTTCTGCAGGTTTTGACCATGCAGGTCACGAGCGACACTCGAATCAGATGTATCTGTTGGATAAAGAGCGTCTACTGACATCGGGCTGATGCTGAGACCAATTAGGACTGGCACTAGGATCAGCAGTCTTGTAAGGGACCGTTTTAGAGAAGAAATAAGAGAGGTCATTGAGGACGCCAGATACTGACTGTAAAACCGCACTCAAACATTCTTTCACGACGTGGGAGATCCTTAAACAAGGAATCACGAACTGTTGCACCGAGGTTTTATATCTAATTGCAAAAAGTCTTTTGCTAAGAGGGTGTTTGGGAAAATTGTCTTTGCTTCATTAAGAAGATCATTAGGTGTTAAACGGTTTCCTGGGGCATATCGAGGACTTAAATGGGTCAATACAAGTTGACCTACGCATGCTTCCGCAGCTGTTTGAGCGGCCATTGTGCTGGTGGAATGTTTTCGTTGATAGGCCAAATTTGCATCTTCATGGGCATAGGTGGCTTCGTGGATGAGCAGATCAGCTCCTTGGGCAAGATTTATTGCTGCTTCTGAAAAAATCGTGTCTGTGCAATAAACAATGCTTACTCCAGGCCGACTTGGGCCACAGAAGTCTTTCCCGTAAATCACACTTCCATCTTGTAATTTAACTTTTTCGCCTCGTTGTAAAGCTGCATATACAGGCCCAGGTGGAATTTTTAGGGCCTGAGCACGTTCAAGATCAAAACGACCAGGCCTTGGTTTTTGTTCAACCCTGTATGCATATGCGGGGACTCTGTGGTTTAGGGGTGTACATCGAACGACAAGATCTCCATCGTCAAATAAAACAATATTTTGTTCAGCATGTGTTTTTACCCGATGCACTTGGATTGGATACCCAATTCTGCTTGAGCTGCTTGCCATGACTCCATTTAGATAAGTCTCTAAGGGGTCTGGTCCATATAGTTCAATGCCTGAACTGTTTCCTGCCAATCCAAGACTTGCCAAGAGACCTGGTAGCCCAAATACATGGTCACCATGCATATGACTAATAAACACTCTCCTCAACTGGGAAAGACGCAGCTGACTTTTTAAGAACTGGTGTTGTGTTCCTTCTCCACAATCAAACAACCAAAACTCTGAACGCTGCGGAATACGCAGTGCCATAGCTGATACGTTACGGGCTCGTGTTGGAACGCCGGAACTTGTGCCTAGGAAGGTGACCTGCAAGGTCTGTTGCTCTCAATGATCATCCTGTCACATCCCAATAACTTAGTAATTGGTGAAAGAGCAAATTTTTAGGCAAAATAGGAAACAATTCAGATATTTAATGTGTTTCGTTTGATACCTCAGAACCACTGGGGTGTTTTAGGAAGTTTTCTGATTGGGGCAGTTTTGTCATGTGGTGAGTTACATGCTGTTCAAGAGCCAGTTATGCGTGTGCTGGTCATGGAATCTAAACAATTGCGTTTCCGGGCTGATGGAGATAAACCGTTACTTGTAAAAGGAATTTCGGGAAATCAACTAAGAGTTAGCACTTTAAAAATTCGTCAAAAAAATAATCAATTTCAAATTGGACTTAATGACAGATCGAACAGATGGTTCGGATTTCCTGTTAAGGCAATGTTAAACATCAGCAGTAGAGATTCTCGTGGAATTTGGCTTGGGAAACGTCGATATCGCGGGGAACTTCGGGTTTATGTCAGAGATGGTCAATTAAAAGTAGTTAATCATTTAGGACTTGAAAAATATTTGGTCAGCGTTGTTGGAAGTGAGATGCCTAAGTCTTGGCCTATGGCTGCACTGAAAGCCCAGGCCATTGCAGCAAGAACATATGCTTTACAGCAGTTGGGTAAAAAATCTTTGTATGATATTAGTTCTACTGAAGCTAACCAGGTATATCTAGGAGTTGAGTCTGAAACGAAAAATATACGAAAAGCTGTATTGGCTACACGCTCTTTGGTTCTGACCCATAAAGGTAAGTTAATTGATGCAGTTTTTCATAGCAGTTCAGGAGGATTCACAGAAGCGAGTGGAGCGGTATGGAAAAGGCAAATGCCATATTTAGTAAGTGTTCCTGATCATGATCAGCACAGCCCTACATATAAATGGGTCAAAGAATATGATCCTACTCAGTTAGAAGCAGCTTTTTTTGAAACCGGAGGATTAAAGAGCATAAAGGTTCTTAGAGTTAGTGATACAGGAAGAATTCTTACGGTAAGAGTTGATGGACCACAAGGTCGTCTTGAGCTGACTGGCAAAGAATTACGGAGACGTTTGAAATTAAAAAGCACATTGGCAAGTTTCCATATGACGCCTTATCAAGACATGTCTAAAAGAGAAAATATGCGAAGGCCTTCTTCATTGTTCTCAGGGAGGTTATCTGTTTCAAAGAAAGATCAGTTGTCATTGAGAAAATGGTCTTTGAAGCAATTGTCTTTTGATTCCTCTCCTGAAAAAGATTTCCCGCTAATCGCTATTAACTCTTTGCCTAGAACAATTCCGAAACCTCCTCCTATTTTTGAATTGCCACCACACCTTCCTTTGCCTTCAATTTATAAGAAATATAATTTACTTGTAAAAGGTTCAGGTGCAGGCCATGGTGTTGGAATGAGCCAGTGGGGTGCTCATGGTTTAGCGGAGAAAGGAGCTGATTTTCGTCGAATACTTAATCATTACTATACAGGCGTAGTGATTAAGAGATATTCGGCGACATAATTTTTCTAACTTGATCGAATTGTTTTTATTTCACTATGCCCTAACTGGACAAAGGCTTTTCAAAACTTGAATTATCCCTGGGACATTTATTATTTACTTAATCAGGAACTCTAGTCTTGGGTCTTGCTGTTCCTACCTAACCTAAAGCATTAAAAACTACTTTGGGTTGGAGTTCCGATGACGCAAACAGGCTTCCTATTCCTACTACTTCGCTCAAAGAATTGGTAACCACTATAAAGTTGTCATTCTGTTCATTAAGGGATAATTGGAGTTGGCTTGAATGCTCAACTTTATTCATTGAAATTATCAACTTTCGCCCTGTTCTCCAATTAGTTAGCTCATGCTCAGTAGTTAATTGCAACCTAGGGAGATGATCTAGAGCGTGAAGTGGCGAGAGTAAGTTGTTTTTGAACACTAATAGCTCAGTGTTTGTTTTTGGCAGTTGTAAGGCTTGCTTTTCGTTGAATCCTAAGGCCTCAGTTCGTCGAAGCTTTGCCAAACAGCCTCCGCACCCTAGGCTGTTACCTAGATCTCTAGCTAGTGAGCGAATATATGTGCCAGAGGAGCAGTGGACATCTATATGCAGTTGTCCAATTTCATTGTCCCATTTTAGGAGTCGAAGCTTATAGATTAAAATAGTTCTTTCAGGCAGATTAAATAACTCTCCTTTTCGAGCTCTTTTATAGGCGCGCTCACCATTGACATGAACACTAGAAATTTCTGGAGGACATTGTTTGATTGCCCCGCGAAACTGTTCTAGATGTTTTTCAAGCGAAATGATGTCTATTTCTGGCCAGGACTGCGTGGAAATAATTTCTCCATGAATATCATCTGAGGTAGTGCGTTTCCCTAATTGAATAATTCCTCTATAATGCTTATCACTTTGAAGGTAGGGCAACAACCTTGTAGCTTGGCCGAGGGCTAATGGCAATACTCCTGTAACGCTAGGATCAAGAGTTCCTCCATGGCCAACTCGCTTGATTCCAAAAATTTTTCTTACCTTGTTGACACAGTCATGTGAGGTTAATCCTGTAGGCTTGTCGATTATTAAGAAGCCGAAGGGGTAATCCATAAGTGAATATTTCCTTTAAGCCCGAAGAAATTGAATATAGTTTCTCTTCGGAAATAAATAGTGAATCTTTCGGGACTGATCCTCCCATTCCTTTTGTTTATCTATTGGATAATGCAGTTCAATGATGTGGATGTTTCTGAGTTTCTTAGAACAGGTTTTCATCTTAAAGCTCATTTAGCGAGATATCTTCAATTAACAGCTGAGGAGGTTGAGAGTCGCTTAACTTCTGGAGCAGTTGATTTGGCGACATTTCATCCAGGTTCTTTTGACCCTAAGGATGCCACAGGGTTTTATGAGGAAAAGGTAGGAGCTAGACATCTTTTTGATTTAGCTTCGTGGCATTTGGGCAGCTCTGATTACATCGCAGATACTCTTCGTTTACAGCAGCAGTTTGCAAGAGGGCAGGTCCTTGATTTTGGAGGAGGCATTGGCACCCATGCTCTTGCGTCAGCTGCTCTTCCAGATGTAGATCATGTTTGGTTTGTGGATTTGAATCCAATAAATAGGAATTTTGTCACCCAGCGAGCTGATGCACTTGGCTTAGGCGATTCGATTTCTGTCTATAGAGATCTTGAAAGTACCGGACAAGTTGAATTTGACACTTTGATTTGTCTTGATGTACTTGAACATTTAGCGGACCCTTCTGCTCAGTTGACTTCTTTCCATAAACGTATGTCAGAGAAGGCAATTGCATTAATGAATTGGTATTTTTTCAAGGGGTATCAAGGTGAATACCCATTCCACTTTGATGATCCAGATTTGGTAGAGAACTTTTTTAGAACGCTTCAAAGTAACTTTATCGAAGTTTTCCATCCATTCCTCATTACTACTAGGGCTTATAGACCTATATAACAATTGTCTTGTCAGAATATTGCTTGCACAAACTAATAAAATATTTGCCTATACCTTGACTATTAATTTTGTATTAAATACTAGGATTAACTTATCGCGGCAATATTAATTCTTTTTCTATTGCGAAGGCCACGTCGGATGCTTTCAAAGTTCACTACACCATCTTTAAGTGCAAAAAGGGTATCATCCTTACCTCTGCCGACATTTAGGCCTGGCAAAACAGATGTTCCTCTCTGTCTGATCAGAATAGATCCAGCTGTGACGGCCTCTCCTCCATAGGCTTTTACTCCTAAACGTTTTGAATTTGAATCTCGACCATTTCGGGTAGAGCCTGTTCCTTTTTTATGTGCCATGTGAATACTTGCTTAGGTGAAGGTGAGGATTGGGGAAGAAGTTAGCTAGTTGTTTTTGGGCTCAGTGAAATGGATTTAACCATTACCCTAGTCAGCTCTTGTCGATGACCATTTTTACTTCTGGTCTTTTTTTTAGGCCGCATTTTGTAAATAATTATCTTAGGGCCCCGTCGATGTTCCATGACTTTAAGCTCAACAGTTGCTCCTTTGATATAAGGCTTGCCAAGAACTGTATCTTTGCCGTTTTTAACCAATAGAACATTTTCAATAGTTACTATCTCATCAACACTTGCTTGAATTCTGTTGAAATCATAGTAACGATCAGCTTGTATCCAAAACTGTTTTCCAGAGGTTTCGACTATGGCATATTGATCAGTTTTGGAGTCAACCTTTGAAGGGTTTTGATTCTTAGGCATGGATTATATGGACGCGATTAGGCTGGGTGGTTATGTTGCCTTTTTTAAGAGAAACAAGGACTTCCCCCGATTAAGCCTAATTCGCAATCGAAATATGATCAATTATCTTCGGGTTTTGGCCCCCCATTAGTCAAGATCAGGTGATACAAAGTTCAATTTGAAACTGTCTCTGAGGTTGCAAGGATGAGTCCTAGAAAAACCTACATACTCAAGTTGTATGTGGCTGGTAATACTCCTAATTCAATGCGAGCACTGAAAACTTTGCGTGAGATCTTGGAGACAGAGTTTCAGGGTGTTTATGCCTTAAAAGTGATTGATGTACTGAAAAATCCACAACTCGCCGAAGAAGATAAAATCCTTGCCACCCCAACTTTGGCGAAGATTCTTCCTCCTCCTGTTAGGAGGATTATCGGTGATTTATCAGACAGGGAGAGAGTTTTGATCGGTTTGGACTTGCTTTATGACGAGTTGAATGAAAGGGAAGCTCGTACTATGAACTTTGATGAGTCTTGAGATGATCACATTAAGAAGTTAGATTCTTAAGCCAGGGTGTGGAGGTTATGGTTAATTGCTGATTTCTCTCTAGCGTTTCACTATTAGATAGTGAATATGCAGTCTTCAAGCTCAGTTCCCTCTTCCAAGACACAGGTCCAGAAACTGCCAACTGGAATCGAAGGTTTTGATGATGTCTGTCATGGAGGGCTGCCTACAGCCAGAAGCACTCTAGTAAGCGGTACCTCGGGAACAGGTAAGACAGTTTTTTCACTGCAGTATTTGTACCATGGCATTTGTCATTTTGATGAGCCAGGTATATTTGTCACTTTTGAAGAATCTCCTACAGATATTATTCGGAATGCAGCTAGTTTTGGCTGGAATCTTCAGGAATTAATTGATCAAGATAAGCTTTTTATTCTTGATGCTTCTCCTGACCCTGAAGGACAGGATGTTGCGGGTAGTTTTGACTTATCTGGATTAATTGAGAGAATAAGTTATGCAATTAGAAAATATAAAGCTAAAAGAGTAGCTATTGACTCAATGACTGCTGTTTTTCAGCAATATGATGCTATCTATGTTGTAAGACGTGAAATTTTTCGATTAATAGCTCGACTTAAATTTATTGGTGTGACAACTGTTATGACTACTGAGCGAATAGATGAATATGGACCTATTGCTCGTTACGGAGTCGAAGAGTTTGTTTCTGATAATGTTGTGATACTGCGAAATGTTCTTGAGTCTGAAAGAAGAAGGAGAACTGTAGAGATACTTAAACTGCGTGGAACAACACATATGAAAGGTGAGTTCCCATTCACAATGGGAAATCAGGGTATTACGGTGTTCGCTTTAGGAGCAATGAGATTAACTCAAAGATCATCAAATATTCGAATTAGTTCAGGTGTGACTGATCTTGATGACATGTGTGGGGGAGGTTTTTTTCAGGATTCAATTATCTTGGCTACTGGTGCAACAGGAACTGGTAAAACAATGTTGGTGTCTAAATTTATCGAGGATGCTTATTGTAATAAACAACGTGCAATTCTATTTGCTTATGAAGAATCTAGAGCGCAATTACTACGTAATGCCACAAGTTGGGGCATTGATTTTGAAAAGATGGAGAGTGATGGCCTTTTGAAGATTATCTGCGCATATCCTGAATCTACTGGCTTAGAGGATCATCTTCAGATAATTAAGGCTGAGATTGCTCAATTCAAGCCATCTAGAATGGCAATAGACTCTTTATCAGCTCTAGCACGTGGAGTAAGTTTAAATGCATTTAGACAGTTTGTAATAGGTGTTACTGGATATGCGAAACAGGAAGAAATAGCAGGCTTCTTTACAAATACTGCTGAAGAATTTATGGGTAGTCATTCAATTACTGACTCTCATATTTCAACGATAACTGACACTATTATGCTGCTTCAATATGTTGAGATTCGAGGTGAGATGGCTAGAGCTATAAATGTTTTCAAGATGCGAGGTTCATGGCATGATAAAAGAATTCGTGAATTTATAATTACTGCTGATGGTCCACAAATAAAAGATTCCTTTACTAATTTCGAACAGATATTTAGTGGCGCACCACACCGGATTTCGGATGAGCAGCTCCCAGGGGTCTTTAAGGCAATTGAGTGAAATATGTTTAGATCTGACTAGCTGCTGATAGATCTTTCCCTAATGCTTGCTGCCTGCTTTTCCGTTCAGAAAGTAGCATTAATTCATCGGCATCTGCTTGCTCTAATGGTAATTCAAACCAAAAAGTAGTGCCTATATTGGGTTCACTTGCCATTCGTATCTTGTCACCATGCTTTTCAATAATTTCATTGGCAATTGATAGGCCTAACCCTGTACCTATTTCTGTATGAATAGCATTCTCTACACGGTAGAAGCGGTCAAAAATCTTTTGTTGATCCTCATTTGAGATTCCAAGACCTGTATCTGCAATTTCTACCCTTAGTTTGGGGAGTGGTGAAAAAAGTGTGCAAGATGGTGCTGAAAAAGAATTTGATATAGGCTCCGCTGTGCAAATATCAGGCCATGTATATGCAGTGATCTTTAGTGTTCCTCCAGGACTACTGAACTTCAGTCCATTGCCAACTAAGTTATCTAGTACTTGTAGAAGGAGATCCCAGTTGCAAAGAACTTTTGGAAGAGTTTCTTCTACATCTAGTTGAAGTTCGACTTCCTTGTCTTTTGCATTTAATCTATAATTCTTTAAAGTCTGTTCCATCGCTGGACGTAGATCAATTGGTTCAAACTTGATACTTCTTGCCGACTCTAATCTTGAAAGATCTAGTACATCATTTACTAGTCTAGCAAGCCTATCAGTTTCTGCATTTGCTACACCTAAAAATTCTTTCTTCTCTTCATTAGTGAGTTGTTCATCTAAATCATGTAATGTTTCTACATAGCTTTTTATGTTAAAGAGAGGTGTTCTTAACTCATGAGAAACATTACTTATAAAGCGACTTTGAGCGGCATTAAGTTCAACTTCTCTTGTTAGATCTTGAACCGTCACTGCTATGCCTTTAAGCATTTCTCCAGTTGAATCTCTTACTGATTGCAATACGATTCGAAGAGTTCTTGTGGGCTCTCCAATACTGCTTCGCAGATCACTACTTTCTAATGAGTTAGTTAATAATGAAGTAATTGGTGAATGTAATTCATTTGCTAGGGATTCGGGTAATGCATTAAGCAATTCCTGGCCTTCAAGATTTCTACCCTCCCAACGAAATAATCTTCTTGCTGTTGGATTGACTAAAACAATTCTCCCATTTGCATCCATTAGGATTGCTCCATCAGCCATGGTTGCTATTAAAGATTGCTGCTTAACTTGAGCTGCTCTTAATTCTTCAATATTTGCATTGTCATATTCCTCAAGCTGAGATGCCATAGCATTAAAACCATCTAAAAGCTCCCCTAACTCACCCCTCATAGGGATAGAGATCCTTGATTTAAAATTCCCGGTGGCAATGTCTCTTACTCCACGTACAAGTTCTTTTACAGGACGAGTAATTGTAAGCGCATTAAAGACTGCACCAAGAAGAACTAGTATCCATATTGAGATAAAAACAGCTACCGTTACTTCTTTTGTTAGTGCTGCATTAGCTAAAGCTTTTTTATTTGGCGTAACTCCTAGTGCTAGAACTCCAAGGTAATTACCTTTCCATAGCATTGGGACAAATACATCTGTAACTTGACCTTGTGGGGTGAGGTGTTGTCTAACTAATGGGACCCCTGACTTCTTTTTTATTTCTATAGGCAACTCAAGCCGGCGAGTTAGTTGGAGCTCACTATTAGTTGTATTTGGAGTGGCGCTAACGGGAATTCCCAGTTGAATTACCCCTTCTGTATCAGTGAAAAATATGTACCTTAGATTGTTACTGGATCGCCAAAATTTTTCAGCTACGTTAGCGACCTCTCTGCTTTGGCCATTAGCAACTAACTCGGTGACATTTCCAGAAAGAAGTAGACCTAAGTCTCTGGCATAACGAGTGTCATTCATGCCAGCATCTCTTTGAATGCCATTTAAGGTGAAAAAAGTTATGCCTGTCATCATCAGGCTTACTACTAACGTAGTGATTGCAAGTAGTTTGGTCCTAAGACTAAATGCACCCCACCAAACACTTATTCGGTGCCACCAATTAGTTTGATTTGGTGGTTGCTTATTGCTATTTTTTTTAGCCCATTCAATAATTGAGGGTGAATTAGTTCTCTCCATTAACCTATAACTCTTATTGATAGGTTATTAGGTTGCGAACCTGGTTTCCAATATCTTTTCGATAGTTGATTCCATTGAATGAGATTTGATCCATTGCTTTGTATGCATTATTGAAGGCATCATCAAAGTTTTCTGCTTGAGATACAACAGAGAGGACTCTCCCTCCTGAGGTGTAAATTTTATTTTCTTCATCAGATTTAGTGCCAGCCTGAAAAAGCTGAAGTGATTTATTTGGCTGAATGCTTATCTTAATAAGATCTCCATACCTAGGTGCTTCTGGATATCCAGCAGAAGCAGCAACTACACAAACGCTACATAATTTTGAGATTGAAAGCTTAGGTGCTTTATCCAGGCATCCTAGTGAACATGCATGGAGAATTTTGGCAAGTTCGGGACCCATTAATGGCATAAGTGTTTGACATTCTGGGTCGCCAAACCTGCAGTTGAATTCTATTACTTTAGGACCAGAAGTTGTAAGCATTAAGCCGGCATATATAACTCCTCGATAATTAATACCTTCTCCTCTTAGGGCTTTTAAAATTGGTTCAAGAACCAAAGCTTTGACATTGTCTAACCCTTCTTGATTTAGAAGCAGGGCTGGGGCATATGCCCCCATCCCCCCCGTATTAGGGCCAAGATCCCCTTCTCTCAGCCTTTTGTGATCTTGTGCAGGGGGTAGAAGGATGAACCTTTCGCCGTCACAAAGCGCAAAAACAGAAACTTCAGGACCATCGATTCGCTCTTCAAGTACAAGTTTTTGCCCTGAGCTCCCAAACTTGCCACTAAATGATTCTTGGATGGCTTTTTTTGTTTCTTCAATTGTTTCTGCAACAGTTACTCCTTTCCCTGCCGCCAGGCCATCAGCTTTTACTACCAATGGTCGTTGAAGTTTTTTAAGAATGAGTAGTGCTTCTTTTTCGGTATTTGTCGACCAATGTTTTGCTGTGGGGACACCAGCTTTCTGCATAAGTTCTTTCGCCCAGGTTTTACTCGATTCCAATTGCGCCCCTTTAGCACTTGGCCCGAAAACTGCTAGACCTGCATTACGCAGTTGATCAGCCAACCCCTCGGCTAATGGTGCTTCAGGGCCAATTATTACGAGATCAACTTCATGTGATAGACAATGTTCTATTAGGGATTTTGCATCGTCCTCGTTGATTGCAAGTCGTTTGCAGCCTTGGTGATTAGTGGTCCCTCCATTCCCTGGGGCCACCCAAACTTCTTGGATGTTTTTGCACTTGCAAATTGCCCATGCCAGTGCATTTTCTCGACCACCACTGCCACAAATAAGTACTTTCTTGAGTGGTGGGAGATATTGATTAGAAGAGCTTGAGGTTTTCATGGAATTGAACTTTAGATGAAGATAAAGGGTTTATGAGGTTTTTCTTTGTCCGATGATTCCAAGGCCTCTTGAAGAGCTTGATTTACTAGCTTAACGATATAGTCTTTATTATTCCCTTGGCTAAGCCCCTAAAAAGATTGAAGATAAATTGATAAAAAGATTTAATTAAGATAAGTAAGCTTCTGATTGATTTTCTGCTGAGTTAATTGTGCAGTAGAGGCGATTCAAACCTCATCAGATATAGATAGCTTACTATCTTTTAATCCACATTTCTTACATGGGGACTTATAGAATAAGTTTACTTCATTAATTGCACCTGTGCTTTATTTTTGTTTAGATAATGACGGTTAGTTGCTTTATATCAATGAACTAGAATTGGTTTAACTGAATTTGCATGCCGTAACTATCCAAATACAGTTTTTAGCACTTATTGATATTTTAAAATCTCCTTTTATCCGCTTGAAATTTAAGGAAACTTATAAATTTGAATATAAAGGTGGAATTTGCATCAGTTTTGTCAATTGCCATATAAAGTGGATAGCAATCAAGATAAGTAAATAGGGTATCGAAGAGTTTTTTTCAGCAAGATACGCTACTTTCAAAAGGGTGATGGTTTTCCACCTTTAGAAAGCAGAAAACTTATTTCATTTAAAACACCCCATTTAAACCCTCACAGTTACTTATGACACCAGTTCACGGTCAGCTAATTTATCAAGGCAAGGCAAAAAGGATCTTTCAGACTGCTAAGGATGACCATGTCTTAGTTGAATTTAAAAATGATGCAACAGCATTTAATGCTGTTAAGCATGAAGAGTTTGACGGCAAGGGACGAATTAATTGTGAGATTTCTGCATATCTCTTTGAGATATTGGAAGCAGAAGGAGTGCCCACTCATTATCTTTTTCAGGCAGATGATTGTTGGATGACTGCTCAAAGAGTCGATATTATTCCTTTGGAAGTGGTGGTTCGCAATATTGCAGCTGGCTCAATCTGTAAGCAAACTCCAATTAAGTATGGTAAATCACTCTCTTTGCCATTATTAGATTTTTATTTCAAAGATGATGCTTTGGGGGATCCACTATTAACTGATGCAAGAATTAGTGAATTGGGTATAATTAATACTAAGCAAAGATTAGATATTGAAACCCTCGCTCTTAGAGTAAATTCTTTATTGAAGACTTTCTTCAATAAATTGGATTTAATTCTAGTTGATTTTAAGTTGGAATTTGGCACAAATAAAAATGGCCAACTTTTAGTTGCTGATGAAATTAGTCCTGATACTTGCAGGATATGGGACCAAAGGGTTGCGGACCAAAAAGACCGGATTCTAGATAAGGATCGTTTTAGGGAAGATCTTGGAGGCGTGCTTAATGGGTACGTTCAGATTCTCAAACGTATACAAGGTGTCTCCTCTAAACCACGTACCTGCAGTTAAGGTCGTCAAAGCTTTGATCCAGTACTAGCAACTTCTCTTTTATCTCTATGGTTAGATTTCGATACGATTTTCTATTCAAATTATCTCGTAGGGGAGCATTTGGATTGGCTTTGGCAGTACCTGTTCTTGTAGGGTCAGGCTTTTCTGATTTAAAAGGCGAGAAGCAAAACCTTCAGTTGGAAGAAAATAGTTTGAGTGGCTTAGAGGTTTCTCAGCTTCTTAAACCAGATAGAGAAAAATTGAATGAAAAAGTCCCATTTGGATCTTCTTCGGGAAAGAATCAGTCAGAAGGCTCAGAAAAAAATAAATCTAATGAACCTCGAGCTTTGATAACAGAAGTCACTATTCAAGGATTGGAGGCTCATCCTGAGAAGAAGCTACTGGAATTTGCCGCATATGATGCAATGAAAGTACGCCCTGGAAGTAAAATCAGTAGAGAAGATTTGAAAAAAGATTTACAAGCAATTTATTCTACTGGATGGTTTTCTGGAGTAAAAATTGACCCAATAAATGGTCGTCGAGGTGTTCAGATATTGGTTAAAGTTCAGCCTAACCCTGTGCTTAAAGCGGTTGAACTATCTCCCAAGAAATTAAAAATATCCTCCAAAGAAATTAATAGTATTTTTCGCTCTGACTACGGGAAGACTTTAAACTTAAATTCATTGCAATCAAAAATCAAGGAATTAAAAAATTGGTATGTTGATAAAGGTTATTCTTTGGCAAGAATATCTGGCCCTAATAAGATAAAAGAAGATGGCTTAGTTCAACTAAGAGTTCTTGAGGGGGTTGTTGATGGTCTTGACATACAGTTTCTCAATGCAGATGGTGAATCAAGAGATCAAGACGGTAAAAAAATTCGTGGAAAAACAAAGCTTTGGGTTATTGAAAGAGAAATCTCAATTAAACCTGGCGACATTTTTAATAGGAATAAATTAGAACGTAATATTAAGACAATATATGGAACATCACTTTTTAGTGATGTAAAAGTTACTTTAAAACCAGTTGAGGGTAAACCAGGTAAAATTAGAATATCGCTTGGGATTACTGAGCAATCAACAGGTTCTTTATCAGGAGGAATTGGTTATAGTGGTGGTCAAGGTGCTTTTGGTCAAATAGGAATTCAATCTACCAATCTTCTGGGCAGAAGCTGGAAGTCATCTTTGGATTTGACTTATGGTGAATATGGAGCTTTAGTTAACTTTTCTTTTTCAGATCCATGGATAAAGGGTGATAAACATCGCACTTCTTTTAGAAATAGATTATTTATTAGTAGAGAAGTTCCGCAGGAATTTAGAAGTCAATATGGAGGAAGTATTGTAGATGCATCTAAAGGTAATTCTATATTTCTGCAAAGAACTGGAGGTGGATTCTCCTTCGCACGCTCCTTGAATGGTGGGGACCCTTACAAAAGGGTCCCATGGAGAGTATTAGCGGGAATGAATATTCAACAAGTTAATGCTGTTAATTATGCAGGTGAAACAAGACCTTATGGTGTTGTAAGAGGTGATGATGAAACCATTTGCGTTGCTTATAATTGTTTTGATGAAAATAATCTTTTTAGTCTAACTACTGCTGCTACTTACAACACTCTAAATGATAATAAAAATCCTACTAGTGGCGATTTTTTAAGTTTAGGTACGGAACAATTTATTAGTGTTGGAAACAATTCGCCAACATTTAATCGTCTCAAAACTAATTATTCACATTTTTTTCCTGTTAATTGGTTGAAAATTTCTAAAGGTTGTCGACCTAGCGCAGGAGAAAAAGCTAATTGCCCACAAGCGATAGGTTTTCAGGCAAAGGCAGGTTCGATTGTTGGAGACCTTCCTCCTTATGAAGCGTTTTGTATTGGAGGCTCAAGTTCTGTTAGGGGCTGGAGAAATTGCGACCTTGCTGTAGCTAGAAGTTTTGGGGAAGCATCAATTGAATACAGATTGCCTATTTGGAAGCTGATTTCCGCTGCATTTTTTATTGATGGGGCTACTGATTTTGGATCTCAAAACAATGTCCCTGGTAAACCTGGAAAATTGCTGGAAAAAGATGGATCTGGTTTTTCTCCAGGTGCAGGCTTAATTGTTAATACTCCTGTGGGGCCATTGCGATTAGAAGGTGCAAGAAGAGGGCTTACAAATAATTGGCGCTTTAATTTGGGAGTTGGTTGGAAGTTTTAGTGACTTTCTTGCCTGATGATTATGAGGAGGCTTGGACTCTTGCAAGCAGCGTTACTAGACGAGGAGTTTGTCTTCATAGTGGAGATGATGCTCAAGTAAAGCTTTTGCCAACTGAAAGGGCTGGATTTCACGTTTCGTGGACTGAAAGTAGAGATAAGCCAGTAACGCTGAATGCTTATCAGGTTTGCAAAAGTGAATTATGTACAACTTTAGAACTGGGTAATCGCAGACTTTCGACAGTTGAGCATCTCTTGGCGGCTTTGGCTGGATGTGGTTTAAGTCATGTTCACCTAGAAGTTTCTGGCGAGGAAATTCCCCTTCTGGATGGATCAGCAATTGGTTGGGTAGAAGCAATTTTAGAAGCAGGTGTTGTACCGGCGCTTACTTCTCGTCTAGAGCCTCCCATAGTTGAAAAGCCATTAATACTCAATCGGAGTCATAGTGTTATTACAGCAACCCCTTGTAGTAGGACAATTTTGGTAGGGATTATTGATTTTCCTTATGCCCCAATTGGAAGACAGATGTTTTCGATTGAATTAACCCCTGCTTCTTTTGTTAAGGAAATTGCCCCGGCTAGAACGTTTGGCTTTTTAGATCAATTAGAGAAACTTAAGGCATCTGGTTTAATTAAAGGAGGTACTCTTGAGAGCGCTTTGGTATGCGATTCAGATACTTGGGTTAATCCACCCTTGAGATTCAAAGATGAACCTGTACGCCATAAACTCTTAGATTTAATTGGGGATTTAGCATTAGCTGGGTTTCCAAAGGCGCAAGTTTTGGTTTATCGAGGGTCCCATGGACTTCATACTGACTTAGCAGCTTCCCTACTTAAAAATAATTGTCTTCATAGGTGACTTTCTCTTGACTGATCTTTCTGCTACTAATGCTGTCGCTTTGGATAGTGAGCAAATTATGGGGCTACTGCCCCATCGTTACCCTTTTGCTTTGGTAGATCGTGTTATTGAACATGACCCTGGCAAAAGAGCTGTTGGGATAAAAAATGTCACCCTGAATGAACCTCAATTTCAAGGTCATTTCCCTGATAGGCCTTTGATGCCTGGAGTGATGATTGTAGAAGCAATGGCCCAAGTTGGAGGATTAATAGTCACTCAAATGCCTGACTTGCCTCAGGGATTATTTGTTTTTGCTGGGATAGATGGGGTACGTTTTCGTAGACCAGTGGTGCCTGGAGATCAGCTTAAAATTACCTGTGAACTGATAAGCATCAAGAGGCGGCGATTTGGAAAGATTAGTGGAAAGGCAACTGTGGAGGATCAATTGGTTTGTTCTGGAGAACTTATGTTCTCCTTGATGGATTGAAGATGATGAGTAAATCTCAAGGCCCTTCTTCTTTCTCTATTGATAAACCTACTCAAGTTCATCCTTTGGCTGTTATTGACCCCAAAGCTGAACTTGATTCTGGCGTAGTTGTTGGCCCTGGATCTGTAATTGGTGCTGATGTAAAGATTGGATCTGAAACTTGGGTTGGCCCAAATGTTGTTCTTGATGGACACCTGGAAATCGGCTCAAACAACAGAATCTTTCCTGGTGCATGTTTAGGGCTTGAGCCTCAAGATCTCAAGTATAAAGGTGCTCCTACTAAGGTTGTTATAGGGGATGAAAATACGATTAGAGAATACGTAACTATTAATAGAGCTACCGAAGAAAGCACAGAGACAAGAATAGGTAATGGGAATTTATTAATGGCTTATTGCCATTTAGGCCATAATTGCTTACTTGGGAATGGGATTGTTATGTCTAATGGCATACAAGTTGCAGGGCATGTTCTTATTGAAGATAAGGCTGTGGTAGGTGGTTGTGCGGCGATTCATCAGTTTGTACATATTGGTGAATTGGCAATGATTGGAGGAATGACCAAGGTTGTTCGAGATGTCCCACCTTATTGTTTGGTTGATGGGAATCCGGGGAGGCTCCGAGGCCTAAACCGTCTTGGGTTACGTCGTAGAGGCTTGGAAAATCTTGCGAGTAATGAATTTCGTCAATTACAAGAAGTTTGGAATTTGTTATTTCGTTCTGAGCACACTCTCGTTAAAAGCTTGGAATTAGCAAGGCAGGAAGACTTGATGTCAAAGGCAGGCCACCTGTGTGACTTTCTTGAAGCTTCTATGCAGAAAGGCCGCAGAGGTCCCATGGGAATAATTCCTGCTAAAAACTAAAATGCGATTACTAATCAGTACAGGTGAGGTCTCTGGAGATTTACAAGGAAGTTTTTTAATTCAAGGGTTAAAGCGTGAAGCGATAAAACGTTCGGTTTCGCTCGAAGTTATTGCAATTGGAGGGCCTCGCATGGAGGCGGCTGGAGCAGAGCTCATTGCAAACACATCCTCTATTGGATCAATAGGCTTTTTTGAAGCATTACCTTTGATTTTGCCAACGCTAAAAGTGCAGAGCAAAGTTCAGAAATTCTTAAAGAAGAAACCTCCAGATGCCGTTGTCCTAATTGATTACATGGGACCAAATATTCGCTTGGGTAATAAGTTAAGGAAAGAAAAATTAGATATTCCTATTATCTACTACATAGCTCCTCAAGAATGGGCGTGGCGATTAGGTGATGTTGGAACTACTGATTTAATTGGTTTTTCAGATAAAATTTTAGCGATTTTTAAAATCGAGGCTGATTTCTATCGAGAGAAAGGCGGTGATGTTAGCTGGGTAGGGTATCCAATGATTGATATGCTGCGTCCTTTGCCAAAACGGCCTAGGGCTTTAGAAAAACTTGGAATCAGTCAAGATAAAAAAATTTTATTACTCCTTCCAGCATCTAGATCTCAAGAAGTCCATTACTTAATGCCAATTTTGGCGGAGGCTGCTGCTTCTCTTCAGAAGTATGACCCTTCTATTTATGTTTTGGTTCTTGCTGGCTCCACTCAGTTTGAAGAATCTATTAATGAACTCTTATCAACTGCAGGAGTTGAAGGACGAGTTGTTCCGGCAGATCAGACTGATGAACTTAAACCATTTCTTTTCTCCGCTGCGGAACTTGCTTTAGGAAAGTCAGGAACAGTTAATATGGAGTTGGCATTGAATGGAATTCCCCAAATTGTGGGATATAAAGTAAGTCGAATTACTGCTTTTATTGCAAGAAAGATTCTTCGATTTAATGTTGACCACATTTCACCAGTAAATTTATTATTGAATGAGCGCTTAGTACCTGAGCTTGTGCAAGAAGAGTTCACACCAGAAAAAATTTGTAATCTCGCAATCCCTTTGCTTGAGAATTCTGAGGATCGTCGAAAAATCCTAAAAGGATATGAGCGATTGAGAGAAGGTCTTGGTTCTCCTGGCGTGACTGATAGAGCAGCAAAGGAAATTCTTGACTTAGCAGAGCAACTATGAGACAAATTATCCGGTTAATAAGTTCATTGACGTTATCTTTTTACCTTGGGTTAATTTTACTTTTTTTCCCAGGTGTATTACATGCCAGTGAGCAGGAGGCAATTTTTGCGGGGGGCTGTTTTTGGTGCTTAGAGCATGATTTGGAAGACCTTTCAGGAGTTTCTTCAGTAGAAAGTGGCTATAGCGGAGGTTCTTTGCCTAATCCAACTTATCGAGATCATCAAGGTCATCAGGAAGCTGTGCTTGTCAGGTTCAACCCTTCAAAAATAAGTTACCAAAAACTTTTGAGGAGTTATTGGCGTAATGTTGACCCGCTGGATGGGGGGGGGCAATTTTGTGATCGTGGGAATTCTTATCGCCCTGTGATTTTTGTCAGAGATGATAATCAGCGAAAAGATGCAATTCAAAGTTTAGAGTTTGCGGCTAATGAATTAGGGGAACAAAATGATAGTATTAAACTTGAAATTAAAGACTTTAAGAAGTTTTGGATTGCTGAGGATTATCATCAGAATTTTGCTAAGTTGAATTCTCTTAAATATAATTTTTATCGTTATAGCTGTGGCAGGGATAAAAGACTAGAAGAAATATGGGGGCAAGAAGCAAGAACAAATGAAAAGTGGAGAGGAGGTGAGCAAATATAATAAAAACATTAAGAAATGACGTTAAATGGGTATTTTTTTCGGTGAAGATTCGGCTAACCTCCTGTTCTTTTTTGCTTAAGCGCATTAACATATTGCCCAGATTAAGAAAAGGAGATGTATGTATCTGCTAACAGTTAAAGATGGTCTTTTGACTAGGCATGTTGGCCCTTACGTGACACCTAAGCAAGCATCAGAAGATCTAGAAAGGATTCTTTCCTCATGTACAGATAGAGCTCGCTGGCAAATTCATGCTTTAGAAAGTCCTATGGAAAGATCTTTTTCTGAAAGGATTCACGAAAGGGAAAATGTTTTCACAGCAGCAGCTTCTTAAAGTGACTTCTTTCGAGAAACCTTTAAATTCACCTCAATTTTTAATTATTACCTACATAATCTGTCTCTTTGATTAAAAAGAGCTCAGGAAATATTTAATTTTTAATGATTTTTTGATTGTTAACTACGTTTAATAAAATGACAAATCCAGTTAACTAATGTCCTCACCCCATAGCCAGTAGCCCCTGCAGGATCTATACCACGATCTTTATCTGTCCAAACAGTTCCAGCGATATCTATGTGTGCCCAAGGGATTTTACTGTCTACAAACTCCTTAAGAAAAAGTCCAGCAGTTATTGACCCTCCGGCTCTTGGACCAGTGTTTTTAATATCTGCAAGCATGGACTTTAAACCTTCTTTATAAGAGTCTTTCAAAGGCATACGCCATATTCCTTCTCCTGAATTATTTGCTGCATTTATTAATGCCTCGCCTAGATGATCATCTGTAGTCCAAAGGCCTGCTATTTCATCTCCTAATGCGATAACGCAAGCACCTGTGAGAGTTGCAAGATCGACTATTGCATTTGGCCTTAATTCACATGCATAAACAAGTGCATCTGCCAGCGTCAGTCTTCCTTCTGCGTCAGTGTTATTTATTTCTATAGTTTTCCCATTTGATGCATGCACTATGTCTCCAGGGTGAACTGCTGAGCCATTTACCATGTTTTCACAAGCTGCCACGATGAAGTGAACTTCAATATCTTTGGGGGCTAGCTCTGCAATTGCTCTCGCAGCTCCTATTACCGCAGCACTTCCACCCATGTCGAATTTCATCATTTCGATTTGGGCTGCTCCTACTTTTAAGTTGTATCCACCTGAGTCAAATGTCAGGCCTTTCCCGACTAAAGCAACACGCTGCTTAACTTCACCTTTAGGCCGATAGGTGAGATGAATAAATTTGGGAGTCAGATCTGAGCCTTGAGCAACAGCTAGATAGGCTCCCATCTTTCTTTCTTGACATTCTTGCCTGTTTAGAATTTTTACTTCTAGTCCATATTCACTTGCTATTGAAACAGCTTCTTCTGCCAGAACTGAAGGTGTAAGTTTGTTTGGTGGAGCTCCGACTAGCTCTCTGGCAAGTTCAACTCCTGCACATATTGGTGAGATTTCTCGGAGATATTTTTCTGCTGATTTAGTGATACCAAAAAATTCAAGTGATTTTGGCAGGACTTTTGGCTCTGGTTTGCTTCGAAACCGGTTGTCTTCAAAAAGTGAAAGTCGAACTGCTTCTCCAGTAGCTTTGATTACTGACTCTGGGGTAAATAGATCCCAAGGGAGAATGATTCCTAATTTTCCAGAGTTGCCAATGCTTGCCCGGGCACCTATTGCAGCTGCTTTGCGAAGATCATTTAAAAGAAGATTCTCAGGTTGGCCAAGTCCTATGAGGATAAATTTGTTCGGGGTAGACTCTAAGAAATTACAAGAAAAGAGCTCACCAGTTTTTCCATGGAAGTTGTTTTCTTTGAGCCTCGCAGCTAGAGAGATTCCCTTTGGGAGTTCAAGTTTGCCAAGTTGTTTTTCAAAATCATCTGCGAAGACACCTAAAATCAATGTGGATCCATCCCAATTTTTGATCTCTCCAGGATTGATCGAAATTTCCATTTGCCTTTAGTTTGATTGAATTATGTTAAACACTTTTTTCAGTTGATTTCAGCAGTGAAGGGTGTAGACCAATGTCTTCTTGTTTCTTTATTAAAAGGTGGTAGCCATCTTTTAATAAGTATTTGTTCTAATTTCCTTCGAGAACGTGTCTCTTGAGGAACATCAGACCAGAAACGGATAGTGAGTTGACTTTTAATCCGTACATTTGCAAGAGCTTCAGAGTAGGCCGATAGGTAAGACTTGCAGTCGTGACTTCCTTTCCACCGACGATTTGCAGCAATCGTCTCGCCTATATAGAGCAAGATGTGTGATTCTGAATTTTCCAGTTGGTCCATTACTAAGTAAATTGCAGGACCCTGATGCGGACAATCTGGCCATCTCCAGAAACTTAATGGTAAGGGGGTGAGTTTGAGTGGCTCTATGGCATCAATTCGAATGTTCTCGTCTTTGCTAAAAAGAGAACCTTGCTGATGAATATTGTTGTCTCCTTTAAATAGCTTGTTTTGATAGATCTGGATTCTCTGTTGCCAATCTTTTAAAAGTTCTTTGCTAAGGCTTAATTCATGGATTTCGGATTTGGGGATATGATTCGATTCATCTCCATTGAAAAGCCTTTTTTGGTAACTCCATCTTTTCATTGGTCTGATTCCCCTACTTTCTTTTCCAAGTGATTTTGAGCAGAATTCAATTCAAATTGCTTTGAGCCAACCTGCGAGATTCTTGAACATCATGGATAATCTAATAGATTTTATAATTAATCAAGGTAGGCTGGTCTGCTTTAGCAGTTTCGGTGCTGTGCCATTAACGGCAAGTTGCTAAGGAAAAAACATGGTGTTCTTTGAATCCGAAATTGTTCAGGAGGAAGCTAAAAAGCTTTTTACTGATTACCAAGAACTTATGAAGCTTGGATCTGATTACGGTAAGTTTGACCGTGAAGGTAAAAAGATGTTTATAGATACTATGGAAGCTCTTATGGAGAGATACAGAGTATTCATGAAGCGCTTTGAACTTTCTGAAGATTTCCAAGCAAAAATGACTGTAGAGCAATTGCGAACTCAGCTAAGCCAATTTGGCATTACACCTGAACAGATGTTTGATCAGATGAATACAACATTGAACAGAATGAAGTCTCAACTTGACTAATTTTTTAGTTCCGTATGGAATGAACCACTACGATTTCCTGATATAAAGATGATCTACCCATGTCGGTAAAAAATATTGCATTGCCGGCCTGGTTGGAGAGGGGAGTAGCAGATCTTTTCCCTGCAGGAACCAGCGAAGAATTAGAGAAGAACCTGGCCTTACGTATTGCAGACTTTTCAAAAAAAGGAAAGCCATTGCGTGTCAAGTTAGGAATTGATCCAACAGGCAGTGAGATCCATTTGGGACATAGCATTCTATTTCGCAAGCTTCGAGCATTTCAGGATGCAGGTCATACGGCGGTTTTGATAATTGGAGATTTCACTGCACGTATAGGAGACCCCACAGGTAAGAGTAAAACCAGAGTTCAATTATCGACTAAAGAAGTAGAAAAAAATGCGATGACTTATTTGGATCAATTGGGTGCTGGCAAATCTCCTGAAAATGCTTTGTTGGATTTTGATACACCAGGTCGGTTGGAGGTTAGGCGTAATAGTGAATGGTTGTCAGACCTTGATTTGCTTAAAGTCATTGACTTGCTTAGTACTGCCACTGTTGGTCAAATGCTCGCTAAGGAGGATTTTGGTAAAAGAACTAATTCGGGCATACCCATTTCTTTACATGAATTTCTCTATCCACTCCTTCAAGGCTATGACTCAGTAGCTGTTAATGCTGATATTGAGCTTGGGGGTACTGACCAAAAGTTTAATGTTGCTATGGGAAGGGACCTTCAGCGCCATTTTAATCGAAAACAACAGTTTGGCTTGTTGTTACCAATATTAGTTGGCCTTGATGGAGTCCAAAAGATGAGTAAAAGTGTTGGGAATACAGTTGGTCTTAATGAAGATGCATTGTCTATGTACTCTAAGTTGGAAAAGGTTCCTGATTCACTGGTAGATAGTTATTTAACTCTTTTAACTGATCTAAACATAGACAATTCATTACCTTCTAATCCTCGTGCTAAGCAGAAGGCAATGGCTTTAGCCGTTACAGCAAATTTTCATGGTCTGGCTGCAGCAGAAGCTGCCCAGGTTGATGCAGCGCGTTTACTCTTCGGGTCAAGTGATGAAATGGCTGATGTTCGAGAAATCTCAATCTCCCCTGTCAATTTTCCGGCTAAGGCATTTTATTTGCTTAGTGTTATTGGATTATGTTCAAGCAGTAGTGAAGCTAGACGCCAGATTCAAGGAGGAGCAGTTCGATTGAATGGTAGTAAGCTTACAGATCCAAACCATGTATTTTTCGATGGAGATATGTTGGTTGGCAAAGTAATTCAACTAGGTAAAAAGACATTTAGAAGACTTACTAATTAAACAAATATCATCAATCTATATGATTAAAGTGAAAGCTTCTTCTGAAAATTTAATCCTTGCATTGGATGGAATGGATAAATTTGAGGTATTTAATCTTATTAATCAACTGCCTAAATTGAGATGGGTCAAAGTTGGATTAGAGTTGTTTTTAAGCGCTGGTCCAGAGGTAGTAACTAACTTAAAAGATCAGGGATTAAAGGTTTTTCTTGACCTCAAGTTTCATGACATACCTAAGACCATGGCATGTGCATGCAAGCAAGCCGCAAAAACGGGCGCAGAACTTATTACTGTGCATGCTTGCGCAGGTATAGATGCTTTGAAAGAGGCAAATGATGCTGCTGTTCAAGGGGCTTCTGAAATTGGGGGCCGTCCTCCTACTCTTTTGGCCGTAACAGTCCTGACAAGTTGGAATGCTCAGCGTCTTGCTAGTGAACTAGCTATTAATCAGCCACTAGAGAAAAGAGTTGAGTTATTAGCTCAGATAGCTATTGATTCAGGAATTGGAGGATGTGTTTGCTCGCCTTTAGAAGTAAGGGCTCTTAGGAATCTTTCGTCAGATTCTTTTGAGTTAGTGACACCTGGTATTAGATCGAAAGGCTTTGACCTCGGAGATCAATCGAGAGTAATGACACCCACTGAAGCCATAAATGCTGGAGCTTCTCGAATAGTGATAGGAAGGCCAATAACAAACGCGAGTAACGTTATTGATGCATTTAACAGTTTCTGCAAGGAGTTAGAAAATATTAATTAAGACTGGCCAATTCTCGGCTCTTTGCCTGCTAATAATCGCTTAATATTGGCCTTATGTTTATATATAACTATTATCATTGTTATTACACTTAATCCAAAATATGCCGCCTTAAAGTTGCTATCTGAAAAACTAAAAAACATAAGAATTGGCAGGCTTAATGCCGCACTAATACTTGATACTGATACAATTCTGGTAAATGCTAGAACTCCAAGAAAAGTACCAAAGGATGCTAAGCCTACTTGCCAGGTAAGACCTAAAAGCATGCCTAGACCTGTTGCGACAGCTTTCCCTCCTTTCCCTCTAAGCCAAATAGGCCAAATATGGCCAACCAGTGCTGCCAGGCCGGCTGCTACTTGCCAGTAGTCATTTAGCTGGTAGCTTCGTGCAATTACTACAGGAAGTATGCCTTTGATTACATCTATCAAGAAAACAATGAGGGCTGGGAATTTACCGACGTGTCGCAGAACGTTTGTTGCTCCTGTAGACCCAGAGCCTAATTCCCTTATGTCAATTTTTAAAATCCATTTTCCAGCTAGGTAACCACTTGGTATAGAACCAAGAAGATACCCCAATCCAATAATTAGTATTTCCATAGGGAGAGAAAATAATGTTTCAAAGGAGCTCTTCTTCTTCGTAAAGCTCATCAGGTTCAGCAGAGAATGCTAACCAAAGAGGGAATTGGAGTACAGGTATATCTACACTTTGTTCAGCAGCATCTATAAGAATTAGAGGCACCTCGCCCCTTTCTTCTAATCTATCAGCACGTTCTAAAACTCCATTTGCTCTTTCGAATAGAACAATCCCACTGTTAGGTCCGAAATCTTCTCTTTCAAGACCTAGTGCATCTTGAAGACCACGTCTCCACTCCCCAAGTCGCTCAGGCTGCCCAGCTAAAATTAGCGTTTGAAATCGATCACCATAAAGCTCTCCAAGAATAGAAATTAAGGCTGCACTAACTAATACATTTTTTGATCTGTTTCCTCTGCTTGGTTGAGCACCTCTGCCACCCATACTAAAGAACCAATCTTCAAGTAATTCAACATCTTTTTTGTCTAGGCTGCGGCGCAACTTCCAAGGATCAGCATAGAAGTCAGGCTGTCCAAGGAAATGCTCTAAACATTGACGAATAAGATTTTCATCAGGCTTAAAATTATCCGCAATTGCAGCAATTTGCTCTGTTGTATGATTGATTGGTTTGCTTTGCTCTTTGTCGAGAGGGGAAGGTTGGAGAACAACTGGCGCTGCAACTAATTCGAGTTGCTCAGCTGATTGAGCAAGACCTTGTAGAGCCCCTGTGAGGTAATCCTGAAAACCTTTCACTCGCCTAGCGATAAGGTCTGATTGACCAGTGAAGGTTTTCTTTATATCTTTTTCAAGTTCTGATTTGCGTTTAGTGAGTTCTTTTATTTCTTCTTTTAGCTCGTCTCGACGAGACTGAAGTTCTTTTAGGGCGATTTCTACAAGAGGCGTTAAATCAGATCTATAGGAGGGTTCGACTAATTGTTCAGCTTGGGGTGAGTTTTTTTCTATTAGTGTTTCTTTAGAGTTGCAAAGTTTAAAGGAAGGAGAATCATCTTCAGCAAGTTTGCTTGCTTGAGGATTGTTTGATGAAGGGAGATTTTGTTCAGCCATTAACTATGAAGGTTCAAACTTTCAATGATCATGGTTTTGGGAGTTCCTTTTTCGGTTTTTCTAGAGACCCAACTCTTTTCCTTAATTGATCTTCAAGTGCTTTTGGATCAAACAGGATTGGTAAAAGATGAGGACTGGCTTCTTCTCTGAAGTAAAAGATTCCAGGGAGTGATGGCAGCAAAAGCCTCCAAGCTAGCCAATTTTTAAAAGGAAATCGTCGTAATTCACGATTTAATTGCCATACGATTAAATCATTAGGAGTAAACTCCAATCGTAAAATGCATGATTGAATTAGAAGGAAAATTCCAAAAATACTTATTACAATAGATATCCAATGATTAATAGGAATTAAAATTAAAGAGAGGCCTAGAACTGTTATTAGTAAAGGCAAGCGAAAAAAAGGCTTTAAAGTGACACTATCAGAAGAATCTGGATTTTTTGTTTGGGAGATTGTAGACATTAGCCAAATAGGATTTGGGTTAACAAAACATCAATCAAGCAGACACTAACAAGTGTCATTACGACTGCACCGGTGGTGCTGGTTCCAACTTCTTTTGGACCTCCTCTAGTGGTTAGCCCCCATCCACAGGCTATTACTGCAATAAGAATTCCAAACACCACTGCTTTGATGAGCATGAAGGGAAGGTCACTAGGGTCTAGCCAATCACGGACAGAATTCCAGAACACTCCAGGTGGAATTTGATATAAGGCTGTACTACTGATTTGACCACTCCATACTGCGACAAGAAAAAATAATAAGCATTGCACTGGTGCCATAATCACCATTGCTATTAGCCTGGGAACAACAAGATATTCAACTGGATCAGTTTTTAACATCGTTATTGCATCAATTTGCTCTGTTACTTTCATTGTTCCTAATTGAGCGGCATAGGCTGTTGCGACTTTCCCAGTGAGGAGTGTTGCGGTAAGAAGCGGAGCAATTTCTCTTGCTAAACCTAGTGCTAAGAGGCCTCCTACTTGTGACCCTACTCCTTGTCTGCTTAGTGCGGCTGCTACTTGGATATTGAAGACTGCGCCTGCAGCAATGGCAGTTATTACAACAATTAGAAAGCTATCTGGACCGGCTTCTAAGAGTTGATCAAACAAGTCAACTCTATTGATCTTTCCACGGAAGGTGGCAGCTACGGCTTGTCCTCCAATTGTGAGGCTGTTCCCAAGCCTTCTTAACCAAATTGGTATTTTCATGAATTTCTGATTTTTAAGCTCTTACCTTTTTCAGACCAGCTTCGCATTGTCCAGATTCCGAAACCCACAAGAAAAGCGGGTATTAATCCCATACATATTCGGATAGTCAATTGTGCAATATTTGGTTGCTCAAGACACTCCGCCAAAGCATTGCAATCACTTGTTGATCGATACCCAGCTAATGAGAGTAAGACCCCAAGCAATTGAACGCTAATTCCAATACCAAGCTTTTGTATTAATACCATCCAAGCTGTATAAATCCCTGCGGGTTTTTCTTTGTCTGCATCGATTGCATCTGGGAGTAAAGACCAAGGAATTAGATAGGCAATAGAGGCACCAAACCCAACGATTAAAATGGTTGTTATTAGTGCGATCATCTTTAGTCCCTCGACTTGTCCTACTTGTCCAAATCCCAATGAAGCAGTATCAAGAGAAAGGGCGGGTAGCATCATTGCAATGATGCAAGAAACTATCCATAGACCACCTCCCCAATATAGAGCTGAGATTCTTCCATACTTGTTGGAATAAAGACTCCAGAATTGAAGGCCTAATAATGCACTGAATTGGAAAGGAATAGGGATCCATTTTGATAAATATATTGGTACATTCATAACTTGTTCTAAGTAAATTAACGAAACTGTTTGCATCAGCTGTAGGCCACACCAGAGCAAAAGATAAAGTCCAACAACCTGTAGAAATTTTTCGTTTTTCAGAACTCGCTTCAATTGAAGATGAAAACTTTCTCCGTGATTAATAGGTTTTCTAGCTGCTTTAGCAAAAGGTGCTAGACCCCAACAAGATACCAATGTGGCAATAGTTGCAATCGTGCCAGTAATTTTTCCCATTGTTATGTATCCATTACTGGCTCCGGAAAGAAGTCTTGCCGCAATAATGAGGCCACTTAGGCCTGCCAAAATCGAACCAGTAAATCTTGCAGCGTTTAATCTTGTCCGGATTCTTGTATCTTCAGTTAACTCGGTTGATAAAGCTGCGAATGGAAGGTTTACGGAGGTATAAGCGGTCATCAACAAAATCGCCACAATTATGTAGTAAGTGGTTTTTTGATTTAAATCCCCTGGAGGTACCCACCACATAGCCGCAAGACTTATACCAAGAGGTGCTGCTGCTCCAATCATCCATGGAAGTCTTGGACCCCATCGAGTGTTTGTGTGGTCACTCATCCATCCAATTAGTGGATCGTTAATTGCATCCCAAATCTTGATGACCATTAAAAGAGAACCAGCTATTAAGGCTGGGAGTCCAGCTATGCCTGTGAAAAATGGAAACAAGTAAAAGCCTAATTGTGTCGCAGCTAGTCCAGTACCGGCATCTCCTAGGCCATAAGAGAGCATTAGTCTTCTTCGAGCCCCTTTTTTGAATATTGTGGTGTTAATCAAGCTCGTAAAGGGGGTACTCTCAAGGTCATAATGCAGTAGTGCTCCAACAAAGGCTCATCTTTCTTGGATGAACTTTTGCATAAGTGCGGGCGTAGTTTAGTGGTAAAACCTCAGCCTTCCAAGCTGATGATGCGGGTTCGATTCCCGCCGCCCGCTTAAATCGTTTTGATTTAGAGTTTGACCTTTAAGCGATATTGATTGTCCAGGAGAACCACAAGGCTTTTGCTTTTTAATGAACAAAGTTTTTGGTTCTTGAAATCGCTTGAAAAAAATACATCATCTGGATTGCTCATAGAAGTATCAAGCAGCTTCTCCCAAGATGAGATTGGTTCCGGCAATTCAAAATCCATTGATGTTTTGTAGGAATTCAAACCTGTCCACATAATGGCTCCTCTAGATCCTTTATTAATGCTGAAGCTAATTGTGTGAGACCAATGCCCCCAGTCAGGTTGATCGACTTTTACTCCATGCCACTTGACCCAAAGCTTGTCTTGAGAGTTTTCTTCAGTTTCTTTTATTTCATTGGGAAGAATAATTGGATTAATTAATTCATGAAGTTGTCTACGAATTGCTAATACTTTTTTGACGAACTGGAGTAAGGCAAGGTCGCTTTTCTGCGGATCCCAAATCATCCAACCAAGTTGATTATTCTGGCACCAAGTATTGTTATTTCCCCCTTGGCTCCTCCCAACTTCATCACCCATTAAGAGCATTGGTATGCCTGGAGAGAGAAGTAGGGAAACAAGAAGATTACGCTTTTGCCTATCTCTTAACCTAGTTAAACCAATATCAGTACTTGGGCCTTCAATATTGTTATTCCAACTATTGTTTTGATTTTCACCATCACGATTTTTTTCTCCATTTGCAAGGTTGTGTTTAGTTCTAAAACTAACTAAATCATTAAGTGTGAATCCATCATGGGATGTGATGAAGTTCACTGAACGTAGATGAGATTGCTTGTCTTTGTAGAGTTCTTGACTACCTCTTAAACGGTCTTTTAGAGCCCAGACGCTATTTTTTTCTCCTTTCCAAAATCTTCGCAAATCATCTCTGAAGTGACCATTCCAGGTTCTTGTTTTTTTTGATGGAAAATTTGATATGCGATATAGCCCACCACAGTCCCATGGTTCGCTAATTAGCTTTAAATCACTTAGTTGGGGATCAGACTCAATTTCTTCAAATAATGGTGGATTTGAAAGAGGAGATAGCTCTTCACCTCTAGTAAGAGCTATCCCTAAATCAAAGCGAAATCCATCAATGCCAAGTTCAATTGCCCAACATCGCATTGATTCTAAAATCAATTGTCTAACTAATGGCCTATTTGCTGCAATACTGTTTCCACATCCACTTACATCGTGATAGCCACCTGACTTTTGTTGGAAGTAGTAAATAGACTCTGCAAAACCTTTCCAACTGATTACAGGGCCTTCTTTAGAACCTTCTGCTGTGTGATTGTATACAACATCTAATAAAACCTCCATTCCTTGATCATGGCAAGCTGCAACTAAATTTCGAACTTGTTCACGTGCTTTTAGTGGGTCTTCTCCAACTATGTAATTGTGATGAGGAGTAAACCAATTGATAGGGCTGTAACCCCAATAGTTTTCCAGACCTTGCTGACAATCAGAGGAATCAAATGAAAAGATAGGGAGTAGTTCCAGTGTTGTAATTCCTAGATCGCGTAGATAAGGAATTTTTTCTATTAATCCAATAAAAGTTCCTTTTTCAGGGGCTTTTACTTTTGAGTCTGCTCTATTAGTAAACCCTCCAGGGTGTAGCTCGTAGATAACAGTCTGGTTCCAGGTATGTTTAGGCCGAGGATGAGAGGCAAAATCAAATTCTTCTCGATCACAAACTATGCCTTTTAGACATGCATGAAGATTGCTTGAATTGCCTTTTGCTAATTCCCTTTTGTAAAGACTCCAACCTCCGATTGCTCTAGCGCATGGATCTAACAATGCTTTATTTGAATGATCGTTAGTTGGAGTTAGTTGATGTTTCTCGTTGCGAAAGACTCGATAGCAATAACAACATCCTTCACCTACCCCTTCAACTTCCACATGCCAATAATTACCAGATCGATTTTCTTCATCTAGATGGATGATTTGATGAGGATTGATTTCATTCTCACTATTGAACAAGAGGAGCTCAACGTGATTAGCTGTTGGCGCAGCTACGCAGAAGTTCACACCTCTGTTTGTAATACTGCTTCCAAGAGGCCAGGGCTTCCCTTGATGAACCTTGCTCACTGTTTTTTTTTTCCTCAGCAGTAAGCATTGTGACCAAACTAATGGGTTAGACCCGTTTAACAATCGAATGGTGTTTAATTCATCAGCTGATTATGGTATTTACCCTTGTCAGGTAAAGGATGGGGTTTGGGCTTTCCCAACAAATAATCTCTGTAATAGCAGTCGGTCCTGGTGGATTGAATGTGAGCCTGAACCTGTTTTAGTTGATTGTCCTCCTGTAAAAAAAACAACTATTGAGGTGTTGAAAAATTTGGCATCAGGCCGTAAATGTCAAATTATTCTTACTAACCGGGAATCTCACGGCAGAATTTTTGATTTGCAAGAGGAGCTTGGATGGTCTGTTCTTGTGCAGGAACAAGAGGCCTATTTATTGCCTGGTTTAAAGCAATTAACTGCTTTTTCTAATGAGTATGTCACTGCATCAGGCATAAAGCTTTTGTGGACTCCTGGACCTACACCCGGAAGCTGTGTTGCTTATGCATCTTCACCATGGAATGTTCTGTTCTGTGGACGTTTGCTGATTCCTTTGAAATCAAATCAGTTAATTTCTTTGCGGACAAAAAAAACTTTTCATTGGACTCGACAGCAAAAGAGCTTAGAAAAATTACGCAAGTGGCTTCCTCGAAATCAAAGGCCGGCACTGGCATCTGGAGTTGGCCTGCGCCCGTCAGGAGAGGATTCTATCGTCAAATGGGAGGCCTGGATTAACTCTTAATGGTCCATGGTTTAAGGATTATCTAATGTATAAAGCGTTGCGCCACAGTGTCTTTCGGTTGCCGGCAGGGCATTTGCTACATACCATTAGCGCGTTGAGATTGTTAGTGGTTAATTCCTTTTTGGTTTTGCCATTAAATGCTCGCTGTTACATCACCCTTTCCAAATGAACAAAGCAGATCTGGTCAACCTAGTGGCAGCCCGAACAGAGCTCACTAAGACAGACGTTTCTTTAGTAATCGATGCCGCTATCGACACCATTATTGATTCTGTAGTGGAGGGCAAAAAGGTCTCCATTCTTGGCTTTGGTTCTTTCGAGCCACGCGATCGTTCTGCTCGTCAAGGCCTGAATCCAAAGACTGGCGAGAAGATTAAGATCCCTGCAAAGCGTGTACCTGCTTTTACTGCAGGCAAGATGTTTAAGGATCGTGTTCAGGGTTAAGTTGATTTTTATTTTCTTGAGTGAGTGGTCTTTAGTTAGGTCACTCACTTTTTTTGTATCTATTACTAATTTGCGTTCAAGAATTTTTCATGGGCACTTCGAAAGATCTCCCTGAAAAATTTTTTTCTTTTCTACCTGATGGTCAGGCCTTCAGATCTGATTGCTATCGAGGTCGGTTCGCTCCTTCGCCAACTGGGCCTTTGCATCTAGGCAATTTGCGCACTGCTTTAGTTTCTTGGCTTAGAGCACGATTTAATAAAGGGGAATGGTTGCTAAGAATTGATGATCTGGATACTCCTAGGAATCGCCAAGGTGCAATTGAGAGTATTGAGAGAGATTTGCTCTGGCTTGGCCTCGATTGGGACGGACCATTGATTATGCAGAGTCAGAGGAGAGAGATTTATCGGTCTGTTCTTTCAAGTTTGAAATTACAAAACAAGATTTATCCATGTCGATGTACACGAAAGGATTTAGCAGAGAGCGTCAGAGCTAATAAAGATTGCTTTATTTATCCTGGAACTTGTAGAGATTTAAAATTGCCTTGGTGCATTAATGATGGAAGATTTCCCAGTTTGCGTTTAAAAGTGGCAAGACGGTTTGCAAATAGTTGTGGAGATGTTGTTTTAAGAAGATCTGATGGATTTATTGCGTATCATCTTGCGACTGTTGTAGATGAGCTCTGCTTAGGAATTAGTGAGGTTGTTAGAGGTGAGGATTTAGCCCACGTAATGGATGGCCACCTTGCAGTTATAGAAGCTTTGGGAGGAAAACCCTTAATTTTTCGGCATGTTCCTCTTCTCTACAATAAAGATGGAACAAAGCTTTCTAAGAGGGATGGATCTAGAGGTTTGCAATCTTGTCAAAGCCTTGGGATGAAGGCTCCAAATGTTATTGGCTTACTAGCATCAAGCTTAAACATTGTTCCTAAGGGATCAGTTCTTTCAGCTGCGGAGTTGTTAAGCCATTTAACAGAGCATGCAACCTTTTGGAAGCGAGCATTCTGTGATTGATATGGCTTAACTCCATATCAGGTTTTTTATCTATTTCACTCCTCTGAAATTAGTTTTAAAGCTTCATTTCTAGATAATTTTTCGAGATAAAATATGAAAATCAACCAAGATCTTGTTATACAAGCATCTTGGTTGATTTTGGATATACGTCTCAACTAGTCAGAATGATTATTCTTTGGCTAAGTTGAGATGGCTAGAGGTTTAGTTAAAAGGCAGTTGGTGCTTGGTTGTCGGTTATGAAGAAGAAAACTCCAGCTGCAGCTCCAACAATAAACATTGGAAGGCCAACAAGTAGGTGTGAGGTGCTGAAACCTACCTGATTGGAACGCAGGGCTATATATCCTGCACCTGCTGCACCTGCTGCCAAAGGAATTGCGGCGTGAAGGAAGCCTGCAACAGCGTGGTAATCAAAGTACATCCTTAAAGTTGATTTTCTTGCCAAATAGAGTATCTCAGTAAATCGTTACTAGAGAAACTCTTGTCATCTATTTGATTGATACTTCACAAGCCAGTTGCCGATATATTTAGCCTTAGACAAGGGTTTGACAGTAAATAACGGCCCTGGGACCTTCTTTACTGTGAAGATGCATTGTGAATACCTTGGACAAAGAGGTCTGTTCAGCTCCCTTCAGCAATCTCCTGAAAGCGTTTTCAATGCCTTGTTAAATAAGAAAGTTGTGAATGCCATAGCTCTTCTTTTGCTAATGGTTTGCTGGGTACCTGATTCTTTGGCAGCAAAGAAAGATGCCCTTTCAGAATTGACCCCCTTAATCCTTCAGTGCAGGAATACAAGTCAAATCTCAATTTGTAGACGAGCACTCTCTCTAACAGAGGTGTTGCAGCGTCAGGCAGAATCTAATGGGGACTATGCATGTCAATCCCGTTTGTTAGGGCTTGGTGCTGCATTATTGATGACTTCGATTGATGCAAAACAAAAGGTCTTACTTCTTCCAATGCTTAAAGAGGTAAAGATGTTGTGTAAGGGGCTTTAGTGAAAGGGATTACTCCTAAGAGGAATCAGGGAGATATTTATTTATTCTTACGTTTAACAGGTAAATCTCTTTAATTTGCTTGACTTTCGAGGTTCTAATGACTTTTCGTTAGGTCTAACCTTCTTTTTGGACTTTTCAGCATTAACCAATCAATTCTGGGTTAACTTTTAGCTCTTATGCTCTTTTGTATTAGTTACTTTACGTTTATTTCTCCAGTCTATTTTTAGTTATACATATCGTGTTGTGTTATTAGTTAAAAGGTTTTGTTTGCGTTATGGAAAACACGAAAGGTACTTCAGCAGAGGGTATGGGGTTCAATCAAGATAAAGACGCATCAAATAAAGGTCAATCTAAGAAAACTGACAAGAAAAAATGGACAAATAAAGCCAGCTTAAAATCTGATGGCAGAGAAGTGCTTTTGAAGGTTGCAGGAATTGAATACAAAGAGCCTGGCAAAAGGCAGCGACTTGCAATTGCCTCAATAGTACTAGGAGGTAACTTGCTATTGGTTATTGCTACCGTGCTTTACTTTTATAACCCTGCGTTTAAGGCATTTATTACAACAGTTGGCAAGTAAAATAGTACTTAAAATAAAGGCTAACAAATATAAATTACTAAGGTTGAATGTATTCAATAGTCCCTTTTTAAAGATTCATAAACTTAATTATAAGCTATTTGAAAGTAGTTTTAATTTTAAGTTTGCTAAGGATTATTGCCAATAAGATTATTGCGATGCTAAATACTAGCTTTAGTTTTTCTAAAAGGAGGCTAGGAGTGGAATCTCAAAGTCCTCAGTCCAGCAATAAAGGAAAAGTTTCTCCACAACGTAAGACCACCTTGAAATGGAGTACTGATGGCGAGTTGTCTTCAATTGATATGACGAGGATTTTGGATAAACTTGCTAGGTCAGAACTTACTAAATGCGACTTGGCATGTGATTTGGATGACTTGAGTAAACCTTAAATTGCTTTGTCTTAAAAGATCAATTTTGGATAAAGCCTATCATTTAAAAAAATGAGATTATTGATTTCGTTGCTTTTTCTATTGGCTATTGCCTTTGCTTCCTATTACTTCTTGATAGGGTATCGCTCTGCATTTGAAGCTGATCAGGCATGTCATTCAGAAAAATGGAATTTTTATGGGGACAATGTATCTTATGGCTGTGATCATGATTTAGAAACTAATCAATGGATTTTATATGAACAGCTTCCTGATCATAACCCAGCAAGAATAATAAAAAGATTCCGCTATTGAAAATAACTTGATTTTGATTAAGTGTTAAAATTGATTATTTTTTTGGAGATTAAAGTTTAATTTCTTAAAAGAATTTATTTCGCCTAAATTTATTTTTACTCTTTTTAGATTTCTTTAGTACACGAGAAGCTTTTTTTGATACGTAGTAGGCTTCTGCTTTGTTGAACCAAAAGCCCACTAATGAAATTATGATCACTATGAGGAGCAGTCCAATGTATATGCTCATCATTTGTCCTCCTATGCTCTAAATGCTCTCTCCAATGTAATTAAGAGATTATTTAATTTTAATTCAAAAGCGTATATGTAACTATTTTGACATTTTGATTTCAGAATTAACTTATTTTGAGGGCAGTTTTGATTTTTAATGTATAGGCATCACTATTGCTTGATTTTGATACTTCTGGGAAGTTAATCCAATATTTACTTAAAATTAATAGATAGATTGGTAGTATAATTAATCTTAGGCCTAGGTTCAGTGCTTTTCGTGGTCCTTTCTTTGTTAGGAATTCGTTGGCTTCTGAATAATCTCACTTTTGCAACTCATAAGGGATCTTGATGTCATCAGTTTTAAAAATTGCTTGGTTGATTCCATTTTCCCCATTGTCGGTCGCATTTTGCTTATTGCTTTTGCTTATTAGCTTTAATAGGACGATGAATAGGTTGAGTAAGCCTGTTTCTTATTCGTTGATCTTCTCAGTGTTATTGTCAACAGTCCTCAGTTTTATATTAGTTAAGCAAAAACTAACAGGGCAAGTTACCGATTGGGATTTAGATATTGCTGCGATGAAACTTCATTTGGGCTTATATGTAGATGAGATAGCTGTTAAAATTTCAACTTTTGTTGGCCTGACTGCTCTTATTGTTATGGCCTCTTCACTTTATTTAATGGATAGAAAGAAAGGTTATGTTCGCTATTTTATTTTCTTGGGAATATCTTTTGGGCTAGTCTTTTTATTTATTTTAAGTGGAGATCCTTTTCATAATCTCTTTAAAATTTAGATGTAGATAAAATGGGAAGTGCAATTGAGAATAATATTAGCCAGAGAATCTCCAGTCTTAAAGTGAGTTTTAATACTCTTTTTATCGATTGAATATTTGCTTCTGGATAATTTTGTGCAAGCTTCGGCTTAATGATTATATGACCTTTATATTTGTTATTGCCTCCCATACTTACATCAGCGCAATAAGCAAAAATTGCCTCAGAAATTCCTGCATTTGGAGATATATCTTTGGATCCATCAATCCATGCCAATTTTACTAAATAGGGTAGCTTTAATATTGATTTGCTAACTAGAGGTAAAGTTAGCAAGACTAATCTACTTGGGAGCCAAGTAAGGATATCATCAAGCCTTGCTCCTGCTTTCCCTAGCCATCTCATTTTCCCATATTTATAACCAATCATTGAATCAATTGTGCTACTCGCTTTGAAGGCCCAACCCAGAGCTAAAGGGCCCGGTAGATTTGTAGAAAAACTCCATAAAGTTGCACCTATTAACATCCAACAAATAGGAGCAAAAACTCCATCAACTGCATTTTCGCTAGCAGTTTCTGCTGTTGCTCTAAGAATTTCAGGTCTTTTTAGTAACCAAACATCTCTTCCTACAATATGACTTAACTTCTCACGAGCACATTGCAGTTGGCTTTCATCTTGATTATGCGGTAATGCGGTAATTACCTCTAGAACGCTTTCAATTAGACTACGTGTGGCTATTGTGCTTGCCATTGCAATAACAATGATCAATGACTTTAAAATATTGGGAATAAGTACATAATGGAACGCGATTCTTTCTATCAGCCATCCACTAAACCCACTGCTAAATACAACAACAAAAGTGATTAATATACCTCCAACTTGCAGCGCCCACGGATTATCACCGGCATACTGTTCTATATGTCTACGAAGAAAACTAATAAGACTCCCCATCAATTCAACTGGATGAGGGGCCCATCTTGGATCGCCTATTAAAAGATCAAGGCTTGCCGATGCTATTACTAGCGAGATTGCATAAGTCAGTCTGTTTTTAACCAACTAAACATTGATCTAAGACTCTTACCTACTTTTTCAATCGGGTGAATAGAGTCACGATCTCTAAACTTTTTCATTTCTGGTTTACCTGCTTCGCATTCGTCTACAAAATTCTTTGCGAAATTTCCATTCTGAATATCAGACAGAATTCGTTTCATTTCAGCTTTGGTCTCTGATGTAATTAATCTTGGACCGCTTACATAATCCCCATACTCTGCTGTGTTTGAGATTGAATCTCTCATTGCAGTAAGACCACCTTTAACCATTAGATCAACGATCAGCTTGACTTCATGTAGACATTCGAAGTATGCAAGCTCTGGTTGATATCCAGCTTCGACAAGTGTTTCAAAACCTGCTTTTACTAGTTCTGAGAGGCCACCGCAGAGCACTGCTTGCTCACCAAAAAGGTCTGTTTCTGTCTCTTCTTTGAAATTAGTTTCTAATATCCCTGCCCTGGTACCACCTATGCCTTTTGCATATGCCATTGCTAATTCCTGGGCTTGACCTGAAGCATTTTGCTCAATTGCAAATAAGGCAGGTACACCTTGACCATTTTGATACTCCCATCGCACTGTATGCCCAGGCCCTTTAGGCGCAATCATGACGACGTCAACATAGGAAGGTGGTTTGATTAGTCCAAAGCGAATGTTGAATCCGTGAGCAAAACTTAAAACCTTGCCCTCACTAAGATGTGGGGCTATTTCTTTTGCATAAACATCTTTTTGGAATTCATCTGGAAGGAGAACCATTATCCAATCGGCTTTTGCTGAGGCATCAGCAACACTGAGTACTTCCAAACCATCAGCAGTCGCTTTGTTGATGGACCTGCTCCCTTCATATAGTCCCACTACGACATCTATTCCGCTGTCTTTGAGGTTTAAGGCGTGAGCATGGCCTTGCGATCCATAGCCGATTATTGCGACGGTTTTGCCTTTGAGCAGATTGAGATCGGCATCGGTGTCGTAAAAGAGCTTCGCCATTCGTTGGCCAGATAATTATTGGATTAAGGCTGAGCTTAAGCAACAAGGCTCAAAGCTTAGGGAAATTTGATTTTGAGAAATCAAATTTCAATATCATAGGAATTTCTTAAGCCTCATTAGGATGGGAAATTACTTTGTCAATTAAGCCATATTCTTTGGCTTCAGATGCACTTAGGAAATAGTCACGGTCTGTATCTTTTTCGATTTTCTCAAAAGTTTGACCAGTCATTTCGGCCATTGAGTGATTCAACATGTCTTTTATTCTTAGTATTTCTTTCGCTTCTATCTCTATATCACTGGCTTGCCGTTGTGAAGTGCCTCCCAAAGGCTGATGGATCATTATTCGGCTGTGAGGTAAGGCTAGTCTTTTGCCTTTCGTTCCAGCGGATAAAAGGAATGCCCCCATTGATGCGGCTAGCCCAACGCAGATTGTCACTACATCACTTTTTACATACTTCATAGTGTCGTAAATGGCTAATCCAGCAGTGACTGACCCTCCAGGGCTATTGATATATACATATATCGGTTTACTGCTATCTTCTGAATCCAGATAGAGCATCTGGGCTACAAGACTATTTGCCACACCATCATTTACCTCTTGACCAAGGAACAGGATTCTCTCAGCGCCAAGCCTTGTGTAAATGTCTACCCATCGTTCCAATTGACTGCCAGGAAGACGGTAAGGAACACTAGGGGTACCAATAGGCATTTTAAAAGAAGGGAATAGGGTTAATTAAAGGAGTTTTTAAAGGGGGATTGGCCTAAAAAGCCTGGCCAGGTGCTCTGTGAGTATTGCGTTTAATTGAAGTTGGTTGAATTGGGTAGGTCTTTGCGACTACTAAGTACCCGATCTATTAATCCATATTCAACCGCTTCTTGTGGATTGAGATAGCTCATTCGATCTGAATCCTTTGATAATTGTTCAACACTTCGACCAGTATTGCTTGAAAGGATTTCAAGCATGGCTTGTTTGTTGTGTATCACCTCTTTGGCTCGAATTTGGATGTCTGTAGCTTGTCCTTGTGCACCACTTCTTGGTTGGTGAAGAACTATTGAGGCATGGGGTAAAGCTGCTCTTTGGCCTTTTGTCCCAGCAGAAAGGATTACTGCTGCAGTGCCCATAGCTTGTCCAATACAGATTGTATGGACTGGTGGTTTGACATATCTGAGAGTGTCACAAATAGCGAATGCTTCAGTCTCAAAACCAATTGCATCTCCTGTATACCAGCTGGTTCCAGTTGAATTGATATAGAAGTAAATAGGTTTTTCTGCATTGTCGAACTCCAAATAAAGCAGTTGAGCAATGATGAGTTCTGTGACATCCATTCCAAGCTGACGCTTGGAGTCGTCATCAGAAAATAGTGGGAGGCCTAAATAGACAATCCTTTCTTTCAGTAGAAGTGATGGCAGATCCGGAGGGGGTGTGCGCATCACGGCGGAATCACCGTAGTAGGGAGCGGACACCGTCATATGCAGCAAAACTTTTTAAGATCTGGAGCCTAGCTGGCCCAAGTGCTTAAAGCTCCTTAGTTTTCTTGAATTTGTTTGGAGGCTGTTCTTTTTCGAGTTGCCCAAAGATCATTCTTCCTGTTGGAGTTTGTAAGGCTCCAGTGATAATGACTTCAAGTCGTTGACCTATGGAATTTTTAGCACCTTCGATTACAACCATGGTTCCATCATCTAGGTAACCCACTCCTTGACTGTTTTCTTTACCTTCCCTAACGATTTTAAGATTGATTTTTTGTCCAGGTTGAACATCCGGCCGGAGTGCGATTACTAATTCACTTAGGTTCATTGTTTTTAACTCTTTAACTTGAGCAACTTGAGTTAGATTGAAGTCAGAAGTTATAAGAGTGCCTCCAGTGTCTGCAGTAAGCTTTAGAAGTTTTTGATCGGTCCCCTCTCCTTCGTATCGAGTGTTGTTGATAACTAATCTTCTTCCATATGTATCACGTAACTTTGTTAGCAATTTAAGTCCCCTTCTCCCTTTGGACCTTTTGTCACTATTATTAGAATCTGCTAATTGTTGTAATTCATCTATTACACTTTGCGCAACTATAACCTGCCCCTCAACAAGCCCACAGGCTAAAAGAGCGTTAATTCTGCCATCAATAATGACACTCGAGTCAAGTATCTTTGCACTTGCTGGAGTTAGAATACCCTCTGCAATCAGAAGCGCTTCTGTACTATTTGGATTAAAAAGTCTTAAAAGAGTACGCCCATGTATTTCTGCAAGATTATATCCGAGTACCCCAAAGAAAAAATTAATTAATATGGCTAAGATTGGGCGAGCAAATACTATCCCCTTTGACAAGGGTAGAACAAGTATTGGGGCAAGTAAAAGATTTGCGATCAGAAGTCCTAGTATTAAACCTATTGACCTACTAATTAAAAGGTCAGTGGGCATAGTGCGAATCTTTCTAATTAATCTTTTGCGTAGTTGTTGAAAAAAGAATCCTGCTAATAAACCAAATAATGATCCAAAGCCTAATAGAAGATTTCTTAAATCTGCTTTCTTGGCTAAGTTTTCTAAAACCCCTTCCTGAACAAAGACTTGATCAAGAATTGTATCTGGCAAAAAGTCAATACAAAACCATCCAGTTATCGCTCCTGAGGTTAGAAATAAAATCAGTATGAGGAAGTCCACCATGGAATTAGCTAGGGACACCTCTTGCCATATTTTTGCAGCATGATTGATTCGTATCAAATTGGCTCTGGAAGATCACCGCACCTCTGCAGAATGAATTATGGGAGATGTTGATTTTGTGAGACCTCCTCGAAGTGCATATTTGCACATTCCTTTTTGCCATCGTCGTTGTTTTTACTGTGACTTTGCTGTAGTCCCTTTGGGTGATAAAGCTAGCGGGAATAAAGGTGTAGGTAGCTCTTCTATTAAGGCTTATTTAAGTCTTTTACATAGAGAGATTGCTCTGATAACTGAAGGAACACCATTATCAACGGTTTATATAGGTGGAGGAACACCTTCTCTATTAATGCCTGTTCAGATTAATTCATTATTAGAGCATCTTAGGAGTCGATTTGGCTTTCAATATGGGGCAGAGATTAGCTTGGAAATAGATCCTGCAAGTTTCAATGAAAATGATCTTGAAGGGTATATCGAAGCAGGTATTAATAGAGTAAGCCTTGGGGGGCAGAGCTTTGAAAATATTTTGTTGGAGCAGCTTGGTAGGAGACATAGAAAGCAACATTTGATTGAAGCATGCGGCTGGCTTAATGACTTTTATAAAAGTGGAAAGCTTCTAACTTGGAGTCTTGACTTAATTCAGGGTTTGCCTGGGCAAAATTTATTTCTTTGGCAGAGAGATCTTTTTAATGCTCTTGAAACTTCTGTACCCCATCTTTCGATATATCAACTTTCAATTGAACCTGGCACTGTTTTCTCATGGAGGCAACAGCGTGGAGAATTGACACTTCCTGATGATGATGTTGATGCAGAGATGATTAGCTTGACCAGCTCAATCCTTCATAGGGCTGGGTTCGCTCGTTATGAGATCTCAAACTATGCTTTGCCAGGTCATGCTTCCCGTCATAATCGAGCTTATTGGAGTGGTTCTGGATGGTGGGGTTTTGGTCAGGGTGCTACTAGTGCACCGTGGGGAAAAAGATTTACTCGGCCAAGGACAAGGGATACATATAAATCTTGGATTGAGACCCAAGAACTTGAAGGATTAGAAACTTCATTGGTACTTCAAAATCCAAGTCCTATGCCATTAGATGAACAATTAATAGTTGGTCTCCGACGACGCGAAGGGGTTGATTTGATGGCTTTATCAATAGGCTGGGGATGGACTTATGAGCAGTGTGAAGAATATTTGAACTCATTATTATTGTTTTTGAGAGACTCAATTGAGAAGGGTTGGTTGAACAGTAATCAATGGCAAATTAATTTGACCGATCCAGAGGGAATGTTATTTAGCAATCAAGTTTTGGTTCAGATTCTTCTTTGGTGGGACTCTCTACCTAATCATGCTGTTTCTTTATCCAAAGTTGGAGCGCTTCAATGAAAAGTTTCTGACCTGGAATTAATGGCGGACTAAATGGAGGTTGTTTTGATGAAAGTCCTAATAGATCTGCAGTAACTCGAACTTGGCCATCGCATTCTGAGCCAGCACCTATCCCTATGACTGGGATTTTCAGTTGATTTCGCAGCTTGCTAGCAAGTTCTCCTGGGACATGCTCAAGAACGAGACTGAAACAGCCTGCTTTTTCAAGAGCGTGTGCTTGAGATAACACGTTTTCTTGGTCAGATTTCTCTTCTGCTTGGCGACGGTATCCCAATCTATGTACTGATTGTGGAGTTAGCCCAAGATGTCCCATGACTGGGATACCCATCCTTACGAGGCGCTCAATTACGGCAATAATTTCAGGCTCAGCCCCCTCCATTTTCACTGCTGATGCACAAGAGTTTTTTAGGAGGCTCCCTGCTGCTGCGACAGCTTTATCTAACCCGCATTGATAGCTCAAGAATGGGAGATCACAAACAACCAAAGGCTGCTCATTTGTGGGCTTTTTAAACCCTCTCCCAACGGCTTGAGTGTGATGAAGCATTTGATCCAGAGTGACTGGGAGAGTGGTTGTATGGCCAAGGACAACCATTGCTAGAGAATCGCCAACAAGAACCACATCCACTCCTGCGGCTTCTACAAGGGCCGCTGAGAGGCTATCCCATGCAGTGAGCACTGTTATTGCCCTCCCCGTCTGCTTATAACGAATCAATTCTGTAGGGATCATCTTTTTAGATAATCCATAAGGGTTGATTGCTAAAATTTAGTTGACTCGGACCCATGCGGCCCCGACTCCTAAATCTGGTCAGGACCGGAAGGTAGCAGCCACAAGGGATGCTCGAAGCAGGCGTGGATTCCGGGTCACCTATAAACAATTTCTTTTTAGCTATTTTCATCCTTGCGAACTTGTCTTAGTCGCAAGAAATCAGGAATGCCTGGTCCAGGTTCTCTCACCACGCTGTTGTTATAAGCAGATTGGGATGTCAAATCTGCCCGCGCTCTTTGTTTGTTATAAGGCTGGTTGCTTTCAAATCCGGTAGCAATAACGGTTACTTGGATTTCGCCTTCGAGTTTCTCATCGATTACAGCTCCTACAATTATGTTTGCGTCTGGGTCAACCACTTCATAGATAACTTCAGATGCAGAGGTCATATCTTCGAGGGTCATGTCTTTTCCCCCGGTGATATTGATCACACATCCTTTAGCACCATCTATTCTGCCAGCTTCAAGAAGAGGGCTGTTAATTGCAGCTTGAGCAGCTTCAACTGATCTTGATCTGCCAGACCCTAGGCCAATACCTAGTAGGGCAGTACCTGCTTCAGTCATTACAGACCGAACATCAGCGAAATCCACATTGACTAGTCCTGGACAAGTAATGATGTCACTGATGCCTTTGACCCCCATGCGAAGTACATCATCTGCATTGCGGAAAGCTTCACGCAATGGTGCGCCAGCAATTACATCTTTGAGGCGATCGTTTGGAATAACAATCAAGGTATCAACATTTTCTGCTAGTCGGGCTATTCCTTCTTCTGCTTGTCTCATTCTTCGTCGCCCTTCAAAGTTAAAGGGTTTGGTAACAATCCCAACGGTAAGAGCTCCACTTTCTTTTGCTACTTCAGCAACGACAGGTGCTGCCCCTGTGCCCGTTCCTCCTCCCATTCCTGCAGCAATAAATACTAGGTCCGAACCTTGAAGAGCTTCTTGCAATTCAGCCCGAGATTCTTCAGCTGCTTTTTGACCAATACTTGGATTTCCTCCTGCGCCTAAACCTCTTGTGAGGGTTTGGCCAAGTTGTAATCTGTTTTGAGCCTGAGACTCTATGAGGGCTTGAGCATCGGTATTTAGGACTCGATAAGCAACCCCTTCTAGATCACTTAAAATCATTCCATTGACGGCGTTGCTGCCTCCGCCGCCTACACCAATGACTTCTATACGGGCTGATTGGCTTGGACTTATTCCGTCCATTTTCATCAGGCCAAATTTGTTTCCGCTTCCCATCTCCATTTTCAGGTGTAAGCAATGCTTGTTAAGTGCATTCTTGGGTGCATTATGTATTCACGACAGTCTTCTGTTGGGATTTTCAAAAAAGTTACCTTTTTTATGAGTTTGGTGATGGGAGCTTAAAACTCCCTGGAAATGCTGATTTTGCTCCTTAAACCTAGTTCCTAAAGGGGTTTGAGCCTTAAAATACAAATGCGTTCAGGAAAATTATAGTAACGAAAGCAATTAGAAGAATTAGAAATTTTTCTGCAGAATTAAAGGTGCTATTACCATTATTGTCTTTATTTTCGGGTTCTTGAGAAAATCCTGTAGAGGTTTTTTGGATAACTTCTTTGATTTCAATACTAGGTCTACCAGCGATTTCCCATTCAAATCGCTTTTTAGGGTCACTGAGGACTAGATAAGCTTCGTTAATCCATTTGAAACGTTCCTCAGCACTTTGATCGTGACGATTCAAATCAGGGTGCCAGCGCTTAGCTTCTCTTTTAAAAGCTTTTCTTAGTTGATCAGAATTGCTCCCTGGAGATAGTCCTAGTAAGGACCAATAAGTAAAAGTATTGGCTGACGAAGTCATTTTCTCTTGGATTTCAATATGAGATTCTCACTATCGATATCAATAAAGTGGCTTTAATGCCAGGCTTGGATCAATGATTGTTTGTTTTTATGATGATCTATAAAAAATCTAGAGGGTTGTTAATTCTGTCTTTTACCTTTTGGTTTTGACTTTATCTTGAATCGTTTATCTAGATAAATAGGAGTTAATTGCCATTGAATAGTCTCTCAACTTTCACATTTATCTCAGGGTATTTTTGGTATTTGCAATTCTGGTTTTGAGGGATCCTTTAAGTCGAGGATTGCCCCATTCTGCCTCACAAGATCTGAAGGTAAATTCTTGCTCAATTGACGTATTGCTTTAATTTGTGCGTTGAAGTTATTATTACTAGAGCCTAGATGTATGAGGTCGAAGTCTTCTGTTTTCAGGCTAAGTTCACTATTAGGATTTACTATAATTCTTTTTAGAGGACTGCCAAGCTTCTCTTTATTTTGAAGAATTATTGAAACCCATTCCTTTTTTATAGGCATCCAACCTTCTACATAGATATCTTTTTTAGGCAGTTCAATTAAGCTTGACATACTTATAGGCATCCAGTATCCATATATGTCAAGCATGCCTAATTCCTTACCTTTTGGGCCCCTTCTGTCTGCGTAAACTATAGGCTTCCTTTCTGTCAGCTCTATCTCTAAGCTAGGAGGAATCAGTAGACGACGAATCTGAACATTTTTGATTGGCAGATTTCTTAGCAGGTTGATCTCAAGTTTTTTTGGGTTAATTGTAAAAAGCGGTCTAGGAAATTTAAATTCAGAGGCAACTATAATTATGTTTCTATCTATTTTGGAGCTTCCTTTTACATGTATTTGAGCTGAATTAATTGGCCTCCAACCATTATGTATTAATAATATGCCTAGGCCAGATGTTATTGAGCTAAATATAATTATACGCCATAGCTGTATAAGTTGTTTGTTTCGTTGATCAACATTAATTCTGCGACGCCTTTCAATTCTTGGGTTTGTTTTAAAGAGAAGTGGATCTGAAGACTTTTTGTTATTCGATTTGTTTATAGATCGCACCGAGCTTTCTCCATTAGCTGATTCATCCATTTCCGGGCTTGTTCAGCATCTGAGAAAGGGACATCCATCTCCTTGCCTCCTCCAATAAGTCTTAATCGACATCGCCCTTGTGATTCTGTGGTTAGCGGGGCTTCTCCTGAGGTGAGTGCCATTAGTTCCAAAAGCTCTAATTGTTTTATTTCAAAGGTATCTTGCTCTTGAAAAGCCCCTGCTTCAAAGCTACTCCAACTGAAGATTCCTTCTTTAAGGCGGGCAGCCCCTGAACCGTCTAATTTTGACAACTCTGAACCTTCTGCCCAGTTTAGGAAAAGGTTTTGTCTTCGTCTTTCTAGCCAACCAAGTGCTGTTAAAAGAACAAAGACAATCAGAAGGGGAAACCAGATTAAACCGTGAATCATGGGAGGTTTAAAGAAATCTTCTTGCACATTGGATTGAGCAATTCATTCTCTAGCTATTTCAATGAGCTTTGCGACTAGTTGTTCAAGAGTTACACCAGTCACTTCCCAAAGCTTTGGATACATGCTCTGAGATGTAAATCCAGGCAATGTATTGATTTCATTTACCCATAGTGCATCTTCTTCTTCTTTATAGAAAAAGTCGACCCTTGCCATCCCATTTGCTCCTATGGCGTTACATGCTTGTAAAGTTAAGAGCTGAACTCTTTCCTTAACTCTTTTCGGAAGAGGGGCAGGTATAAGCATTTGACTTGAGCATTGTGCATATTTTGTTTGATAGTCATACCAATCTGAGTCAAAGCGTATTTCTCCTACCTCTGAAGCTTTGAGCTCAGAGACACCTAGAACCGCACATTCGAGTTCCCTTGCAGCTACTGCTTTTTCTATAACTATTCGTTGATCCAGACTTGCTGCTTCTTCGAGGCCGGATATTAATTCTAATTTGTTATGAGCTTTAGTAATCCCTACTGACGATCCTAGGTTGGCGGGTTTAACAAAGCAGGGGTATCCAATTTGAGCTTTTAGCCTTTGGATGAGCTCTTCTTTTAAACTCATTTCTCTTAGTTCAGCGGCATTTGCACCGCAGTAAGCCACTTGAGGTAAACCTGCAGAAGCAAAGGCTGCCTTCATTGCCAATTTGTCCATGCCAACGGCAGAAGCTAATACTCCAGATCCAACAAAAGGTTTATCTATTAATTTGAACAGTCCTTGTACGGTGCCATCTTCTCCGTTTGGGCCATGAAGGACTGGATACCAGACTTCTATCGCTTCGCTTCCTTCAGGTAGTCCCTTAAACCCTCTATTGGAAATTGGTTGTGGCAACTCTTTTTCGTGAAGTGAAGTACCTTTATCGAGAGCTCTTTGTGCGATATCTTCGGGCCACCAGTGACCTTGCAAGTCTATATAGATAGCTATTGGCTTAAATTTTTGGACATTCTTTCCACTTTTTAAAGCATTTAGAACAGTTGTGGCTGATTTAATTGAGACATTGTGCTCTCTAGAAGCACCACCGAAAACAATACCTACAGAGGTTCTGGATGAAGGCATGTAATTTCTATAAAATTTTAGTGATACTTTTCAAAAGGATTAATATGGGTAGAAAATTCATTTCAATGGGGTTCCACTTAGAGAAAAAGAACGTACTTCATTGATTTGTAGTGAAACTAGTTCCCCAGGCTTATATAGATAACCAGTTGGCCCTTTCTCTGGAAAAAATGTTAATCGATTGGTTCTAGTGCGGCCCATAAGTTGTTCTTGATTCTTCGGGTTAAATCCTTCTATAAGGACTTCCTCAATAGCATTTTTGTAACGATTATTTCTTTGTTTTGCTGTTGCCTCAACTAATAAATTGAGCTCTTTAAGGCGTTCTATTTTTACTTTTTCTGGAAGTTGATTCCTCCAATTTGCAGCAGGTGTATTAGGGCGAGGAGAGAAGGCAGCAGTATTAACCTGGTCGAATCCTATCTCTTCAATTATTGCAAGAGTTTTTTGAAATTGACTATCGCTTTCTCCAGGGAATGCAACAATAACATCAGCGCTAATTGAAGCATTTGGGATTAGCTCTCTTATTCGATCAACTATTCTTTTATATCTTTCAATTGTATAGCCTCTGCCCATTGCTTTCAGAATATTATTATCTCCACTTTGAAAAGGAATGTGAAAATGTTCACAAACTTTTTTTAGCTCAGAGCAAGTTTTAATTAATCGTTGAGTGAAATATCTAGGGTGACTTGTTGCAAAGCGGATCCTTTCAATGCCTTTTATGTCGTGAATGTAGAGAAGCAGATCTGTCAATGTGTTTTGACGCCTTCCTTCTTTGGTAATACCTGGTAGATCTCGTCCATAAGCATCAATATTTTGGCCTAGGAGAGTGATCTCTTTATATCCCAATGAAGCCAGATGCTCTATCTCTAATCTGATTGCTTGAGGTGATCTTGATTGTTCCTTTCCCCTGACAGACGGAACGACACAATATGTACAACGCTCATTACAACCATAAATCACATTTACCCATGCACAGATATTGCTTTCCCGACGTGCGGTAGTCAGATCTTCTAAAATGTGACTTTGTTCAGTGGCTATAACTTGTTGACCATTTTCGACTTGGTTGAGTAGGGACTCCAATCTGTTTGCATGTTGGGGGCCCATTACAAGATCAATTTCTGGGACTCTTCTGAGAAGTGACTCACCCTCTTGTTGTGCTACACATCCAGCAACTACCAGTTTTAAATGAGGTAAGATTTTTTTTCTTTTTGCTTGACGACCTAAATAGCTATATACCTTTTGCTCAGCATTATCTCGAATAGTACAAGTGTTATATAACACTAAATCAGCTTCTAGTTCTTCTTTCGCCTTTTGATATCCGATTTTTTCTAGGATCCCTGCCATTCGCTCAGAATCTGCTTTGTTCATTTGGCAGCCGAAAGTTGTAATCCAATAACTGCCTAGGGGAAGACCTGTAGTGAAAGATTTTTTGGACTTAGGGGCTTTGTGAGTTTGGATCACGTTAATAGTTGGTCTCAAGTGATCAAATTGAACTCAAAGATCTAAACAGGCTCTAAATCATCAAGAACCTTGTTTCTTAATGATTATGTAAATCCTAGAAGAATCTTTGAGGATGAGGGCGAGCGAGGGGATTCGAACCCCCGAATGGCGGCGCCACAAGCCGCTGCCTTAACCACTTGGCGACGCCCGCCGCGTCGTTATGAATTTACCAATTCATATGCTAATTAATCTGAAATTTGTTTCTGATGAAAAATTGGACATTCCAGAAATATTCTGATGAGAACCAGTTTTGTATGTTTAGAGTTTCATTACTAAGTTCTGCGAGCATAAAATTGACCTATTAGGGGAACTCTCTTTGCACCATCTCCACCTTTGTCACAAGAACTTCAATATAGAGCTTTATTCCCTTTGGATAAGTGGATCTCATAATGGATGAGAAGGGTCATAACAGCCTTGATGCTTGGGTCCCCCGCAGCTTGGTTCGAAGTGGAAAAGAAGTTTTATCAGCTTCAGTTACAGCAGAAGGTCTTTGCTCTGTTCGAATAGGCTGGGAAGGGGGTGTAATTACTTCTCTTGAACCGATTCACTGTGAATCAAAATCTTCTTTAAAACTACTTCTCCCGAGGTTGGTAGAGCCACATACTCATATTGATAAAGCATTTACTTGGTTTGAGACACCTAATTTGGCGGGAGATTATCAAGGTGCTCTTGCTGCGAATCTTCAAGGCCATAAGAATCGTATGCCCCAAGATGTTCTTGTTAGGGCTGAGAGAGCTCTAGGGCTTGCATTAAATAATGGACATAGAGCAATTAGAAGTCATGTGGATAGCTTTGGACCAGTTGCTGATCAAAGCTGGGAAGTTTTGCTAGGTCTTCGTAGTGAATGGCAATCATTAATTGAGTTGCAGTTGGTAGCTTTGGTGCCTTTGGAATATTGGACTACAAGTCAAGGCTATTTATTGGCATCTCGTGTAGCTGCAGCTGGTTGCCTTTTGGGAGGAGTGCTTGTACCACCTTTTGATAAAGAGGCTTCTCGCTCTTTGTTATGTCACTTGATAAAAACAGCTAACGACCTCAATTGTGGGATTGATCTTCATATTGATGAATCCCAGATCGAACCTGCTGCAGGCATAAAGCTATTGATTGAAGTCCTTGATCAAATTGGTACAAATGTATCGATTACCTGTAGTCATTTGAGCAGTATGAGCCTTTTGCCTCGCAGAGCTTTACAACGTATGGCTGACCACTTGGCTCAACATGAAATTAATGTAGTTGCTTTGCCCCTCACTAATGCTTGGTTGTTGGGGCGTAAAACAGGAAAAACTCCAGATCAAAGATTATTGGCTCCTGTCGCTCAGCTTCAGCAGGCCGGAGTCAAAGTTGCTGTTGGCGGAGATAACGTTCAAGACCCTTGGTTTCCTATAGGCAACCTGGACCCTCTTGCGTTGATGTCATTTTCAATGCCTTTTGCTCAATTGGCTCCTTGGAAGCGTTTAGGCTTGTCTCCTTTTACTACTTCTGCTGCAAATTTAATGGGGTTGGAATGGGATGGCACTATTGGCATAGGAAGCCCTGCTGAATTACTGCTTTTGGACGCAAGTAGTTGGTCTGAAGCCCTTTCTTCGCCACCACAACGAAGAGTTTTGATTCATGGTTGTTGGGCTGATGAAATGACTATCCCTAGAACAAAATCGAAATTATGAAAGGCAACACTCTTCCTTTTGAACTGATTAGGGATTTGCAGAACATTCCTGGAATAGAGATTTTTGATATGCCTTCTGATCGGAAGAACTTCTCACGAGATTTTTTCGAATATTCCCCGGTTTTACAAACCAAACTCAAAGGTTGTTGTGCTGATCTTATCGTTCGTCCATTAAATGTTGAATCAGTTGGCTTGGTAGCTGGAAAATGTTTGGAATATGGCATCCCTTTAACTCTCAGGGGTGCTGGCACAGGTAACTATGGCCAGGCAGTTCCTCTTTGTGGGGGCATTGTGATGCTTATGGGGGCTTTGCGTAAGATTCGCAATTTCAACACTATTAACGGAGAAGTCACAGTTGAAGCAGGTTGCCTATTGGGAGATTTAAATAAATATTTAATTAGTAAAGGGCGGCAATTGAGACTCCTTCCTAGTACCTGGAGAAGTGCTTCTATAGGTGGATTTATTGCAGGTGGTTCGGGTGGTATTGGCTCAGTAAGGTGGGGCTTTTTGCGAGATCCTGGTCATCTCCTAGGCCTTGAAGTTATTACTGTTGAAAAAAAAATTAGAAGATTGCAACTTGATGCAGCCGCAGCAGAGGCACTTAACCATGCTTATGGCACTAATGGGATTATTACAGCTTTAACACTGGCGACTACAAATGCTGTGGATTGGCAGGAAGTTTCAATTGATTGTGAGGATTGGTCAGCAGCAGTACAACTCCTTCTGAGTTGCTCTCGTGCAGCTATTGAATTACATCTTTGCAGTTTGCTTGAACAAGAAATTGTCGAGCATCTTCCTTCTTGGTCAGGTCCACCTCTGGGCAAGCATCGAATTTTGGCTTTAGTTGCTCCTGATAGCGTTAGTACTGTTCAACGCTTGGCCAATGCTGTTGGGGCTACATTTCATCTTTTAGGTCCAGAGAAACTTGGTAGTGGAAATGGATTGCGAGAGCTTTCTTGGAATCACACGACTTTGCATATGCGTGCATTAGATACAGATTGGACTTATTTGCAGATGCTATTGCCTCAGCCTGAATTGGAAGCAATGAATGAATTAAAAAGCCGATGGGGCGACGATCTCCTTTGGCATCTAGAAGCAGTTCGCCAGCAAGGAGTTCAGAGGCTCGCAGCACTACCAATTGTTCGATGGAGAGGGGTGGATTTGTTAAATCAGTTAATGAGACATTGCAAAAATGTAGGGGCCATAATGTTTAATCCTCATGCAATTACCGTAGAAGATGGAGGCCTTGGTGTTATTGATGTCGACCAAGTAGAGACAAAGCGACAATTTGATCCAAAAGGTATATTAAATCCAGGTAAATTGAAAGGTTGGTCTTAATTTTTAGATTCAGAATTGAAAAGGTATTTCTTTTTCTGAGGCCTTGACGATCTCTTTTGAAAGTAGATCTCCAATCAAATATAGGGAACCAGCTATAACTGGAGCAGGGTTTGGCCACTGCTCTTCCAGTTCAAGTCTTGATAGGATTTGGTTGACTTCATAAGCTTGACAAAGTTGTTCTGCTAATTCTGGGCAAGCTTTTGATAGTTCAGCTTTGGTCCAACTAGTGTGATTTGGTATTGGAACAATCCAAGCCTTGTCAGTGGGTTTGAGTAGATAGCGGAGCATACTCGGGGCTTGTTTGTGGCTTTGTATCCCTAGTACCCAATGCACTCCTATGTCTTGTCGTTCCCAATTGTTCCTCTCTACGGCGAGTTGCTCTGCAGCATGTGGGTTATGTGCTCCATCTAAAAGTAGAGGTAGGCCTTTCCAATTAGCTTCTTGCAGCCTGCCAGGCCAATTCGCAAGGGCAAACCCCGTACGAAGCTCTTTCTCACTTATTTCCCATCCCAACATGGTTAAGGCATTAAGTGCGCCTTTTGCTACGGCGGCATTTTTTCGTTGTACATCACCTTGTATACCAAGATTCCATTCATTAGAGAGTGGCTCTACCCACTCGATTTCTGCATGGTTTCTTTCAGCGGTTTCTTCAATGATTGTAGTTACTTCAGGGTGTTGAATGGCACTAATAACCTTGCTGCCTGGTGAGATGACTGCTGACTTTTCTTTGGCTATTGCTTTTATGTCGTTCCCTAAGTGTTCACAATGATCAAGGCCAATACTTGCCATTGCAATGATTGGTCTTAATGGGTGTGCAGTAGTTGCATCTAATCTTCCGCCTAGGCCGACTTCTAAGACTAATAGCTCCACATTTTGAGTACTAAAATATTTGAAAGCGGTTGCTATGACAATCTCAAATGGAGTGAGTTCAAGCTTTATAGCTAAAGGTTTTAGTGTGATGAGAAGACGTTGAAACTCTTGATCCGTAATTGACTGTTCACTGATACGTATTCTCTCGCACCAACTCACAAGGTGAGGAGATGTTGTGACACCTGCTTTAATTCCTGCGGCTTTAAGAGTGCTTTCAATAAAGCTTGCAATTGAGCCTTTCCCATTGGTGCCAACGATCTGAATAGCAGGGATCTTGCCGCATGGTTTCCCCAATGCGGCAAGTGCCATTTGCATGCGCTTTAGTTCAAGATCCATTCTTTTTTGATCCATCCCTGGAATGTTTGCTCCCAGTAAGAGTTCGATACCGAAAGAAGATTCCTTTGCCAATTATTTAATCTTCCTGAAAGTTGCTGTAAGTCTCCTTAGAAGTTGACGTATTTCACTCTCTTTAATTACAAGTGGTGGAACCATACGGATTACTTTGGCTCCAGCAGCTACAACAAGCAGCTGCTCTTGAAGTGCGTTCTGCGCAAAAACTTGAGCTGTAAGTTGTGAATCCTCATGAATAACTAAACCTTGGAGAAGACCAAGTCCTCTGCTCTCCTTTATGTGCTTTGGAAATTTATTAACTAGCTCCACGAGGCCTTGTTTCAGTTGATCGCTTCTATTGTTGACTTTAGAAAGAAGATTTCGCTTTTCAATTTCCTTTGCGACTGTGAGCCCTGCAGTGCAGGCAAAAGGATTCCCTCCGAATGTGCTTGCATGGTCGCCAGCTTCGAATATATCCGCATGCGATTTAACCATTAAGGCACCAATGGCGTGACCGCCTCCTAAGCCTTTCGCAATTGTGAATGCATCAGGCTCTATCCCAAGATATTCATAACCCCACCAATAACCACAGCGCCCCATACCAGTTTGAACCTCATCAAAGATCAATAGGATTCCATTCTCAGAGCATTTCTTACGTAATTTTTGAAAGAAGACCCTGTCCCCAATATTAATTCCACCTTCTCCTTGTATGGGCTCTATTAAAACCGCTGCGACTCTTGGGCCGTTGCTATCTAGTTCTTTTACCAATCCTTCGAAAGATTCAAAGTCGTTGTATTTGAAAAACTCAAAGCCTTGAACTAATGGGGCAAATCCTTTGTGGTAGTTCGGCTGCCCTGTGGCACTTACGGCAGCAAGAGTACGGCCGTGAAAACTTGCTTTAGCAGTGAGTATTACAGGTTGATCAATTCCTCGTATGCAATGTGCATATTTTCTGGCGAGTTTTATTGCTGCTTCATTAGCTTCAGCACCGCTATTACAGAAAAACGCTTTATTTGCACAGCTGTGTTCAACTAACCATTGAGCTAGAGCTTCTTGTTCAGGAATACGATAAAGATTAGATACATGTTGAATTCGCTTGAGTTGTTTGGTTAACGACTGACGCAGTGAATTATCACTATGCCCAAGACTGCACGTGGCAATACCTGCAACTGCATCTAGATAACGTTTCCCTTTTTGGTCCCAAAGCCAGCAACCTTTTCCCTTGACGATCGTAACGGGGAGCCGCTTATAGGTTCCCATTAAAGAAGTGGGAGCGGTCGGACTCGAACCGACAAACCCGAAGGTGCCGCATTTTGAGTGCGGTGCGTCTACCAATTCCACCACGCTCCCATTAGATGATTTTATGACAGAGGCAGTGTATTTCGTTAATACCTCAAGATATTTGCTCCAGCTTGATTCAGCTTTTTTTCAATCGATGAGTAGCCACGATCGAGATGATTGAGTCCCTCTACTTTGCTAATTCCATTAGCTGAAAGGCTTGCGAGGATCATTGCGGCTGCAGAACGCAAATCTCCGCCATGAACTGGGGCAGCACTTAAACGTGCTACTCCCTCAACAACTGCTGTATTGCCTTGTAGTCGAATAGATGCTCCCATCCTTTGCAATTCAGCTACATGTTGCATACGGTTTTCGTAAATTTTTTCAGTAATCACACTTGTTCCTTTTGCAGTTGCCATAAGGGCCATAAATGGAGCTTGAAGGTCTGTTGGAAACCCTGGATAGGGCTGGGTTGTGATATCAACTCCTTTAATCTCTCCAGGATTTATTTCAATAGTATCTTTATTAATTAGGATGTTACATCCACAATCTCTGAGTTTCTGAAGTACGGCACTTAGGTGTTCTGGGATTATTGGACTGATATGTAAAAAAGACCGAGTTATTGCTGCAGCTATAAGGAATGTGCCCGCTTCTATTCGATCAGGCATAACTGTGTAATGACACCCACGCAATTTCGTTACTCCCTCAATTGTTATCTTTGGTCCGCCAGCGCCTGAGACTTTTGCTCCCATTCGATTCAGTAAATTTGCTAAATCTTGAATTTCTGGCTCTTGTGCAGCATTCTCTATGCTGCTTCTACCCTCTGCAAGCACTGCAGCCATAAGAATTGTCTCGGTTGCTCCAACACTCGGGCAATCCAAAACAACATGTGCCCCACGCAATCGTTTTCTAGTGCCAGGGACTGAAGCAGTTACTACACCATGTTCGAAATTTATAAATGCACCTAGGGCTTTAAGCCCTTTTATATGCTCTGTTACTGGCCTGGCTCCTATTTCGCATCCACCTGGTAAGGGGATTTTTGCTTGACCTAATCTTGCAAGTAAAGGCCCTATGCAAAAGAAACTTGCCCTAAGAACATGAACCAATTCGTAAGGTAGTGCTACATGATGGAGGCCTATTGCTTGAATTTGTATTCTATTTTTTTCATGTTTGATCTTGACTCCCAGGGTTGAGAGAATTTCTCTCATTCCCTCGATATCAGTCAAATTTGGAACGTTTTCTAGTATTAACTCATCTTCTGTTAACAATGAAGCTGCCATCAGGACAAGAGCAGAGTTTTTAGCACCACTGACTTTTAGCTCTCCTGATAGAGAACAATTGCCCTGAACCTCTAAGTGCGGTGTAAAAGTTTTACCCGATATGGTTGCCGCAATGGGCATGCCAAATAAATTCCCCAAGATGGAATTATCTTGACAATTGCTTTTTAGCTCGTCCAGATGGCCGTTACAAAAAGACTATGGTCATGAGTCAGGAGTCGATTAATAAACAGAGCAAATGATGACTTATGTTCCTACTGTCGCCTTAGCGATTTCATTGAGCGGATGTGGCGGAATTGGTAGACGCGCTAGTTTCAGGTACTAGTGGCAGCAATGTCGTGGGAGTTCAAGTCTCCCCATCCGCATTATCTTGAGTTAGTTAAAAATATTTCAATTTTTAGTAATGATTGTTTTGAAAATCTCCAATGCATCTGAATTGGTTGTATCAAAAGTAGGTGAATTTGTTGAGAGGGTTACTGCTGATTTTGTTGATGAATCCACTGTGGAGAATTTAGTTATAAAGAGAATGATTGAAAACTTCGTTAATGAATGTATTGCAGGCGAAATTTCATCTCTAAAAGGTTTTGATATTAAGGAGGGACATTTGATCCTTGACGAAGGGGTTAAGGTCGCTAATTATAAGAAATTTTGAGGACTAAACGATTAAGCTAAATTCTTCAAAAATAATCTCCAGTCGTCGTAATCCTTTGGTTCGGCGATTAAGAGCTCTTTCGTCTAGGGAAGGAAGAGAGCACTATTCATTACTATTGCTTGAGGGAACTCATTTATTAGAAGAAGCGCTTCGAACTTCATACTTGCCTATTGAGATTATTGCCACTACTTTTTGGTTAAAAAATCATTGCGAATTTTTTCAGTCTAATACTAAAAAGATTCCAGTTTATGAAGTAACTAATTCTGTTCTTGAAGCAGCATTAACAACTAAAAAACCCGATGGAGTTGCATCTGTTTTCCCCCTAAAGGCTTTGCCTAAATCTTTGCAGCGAGCAGATTTTGTTTTGGCATTGGACCGATTACAAGACCCTGGTAATCTTGGCACTCTTTTTAGAACTGCCTTGGCAGCAGAGGTGCAAGAAGTGTGGATCGCCTCAGGAGCTGATCCATTAAGCCAGAAAGTCCTAAGGGCTTCAGCAGGTGCACTTCTACATCTTCCTTATGAAAGGTTTGGAGGGCCTGATCAGTTCGCTGTGGAAGAACTCGTAGACAAGCTCAAGCAATCAGTTGTTAGTGGATATCAAGTTGTAGGTACTTTTGTTTCAGGGCCTTTAAACCCTGCTCCAATTTTGCCTTATTGGCAACTTGATTGGACTAAACCCACAGTTTTAGTATTAGGGAATGAAGGTGCAGGTATTCATCCACTTATAAAGTCTTGTTGCACACATTCGATTACCTTGCCACATAGCCCTTTAGTTGAATCGCTAAATGTGGCATCTGCTGCAGTTCCGCTGCTCTTGGAGCGCCGAAGGGCCAAAATGTTAAAAGAAACAAATCAGAAACGGTGAACGAAGACAATTTCGATTTCGATTTAATTGTGATTGGAGCAGGTTATGGCGGCTTTGATGCGGCCAAGCATGCTGCCGAACACGGACTCAAAGTGGCGATTATTGAATCTCGCGAGATGGGAGGAACTTGTGTGAATAGGGGGTGTGTTCCTTCTAAAGCTTTATTGGCAGCGAGTGGGAAAGTTAGAGAGTTGGCTAATGCTGAACACCTTTCTGGCTTTGGTATTCATGCGGCCCCTGTGCGATTTGAACGACAGAAGATCGCTGATCACGCTAATAATTTAGTTTCAGCCATTCGAAGCAATTTAACCAAGGCATTAGAGAGGGCAGGGGTGACTATTCTTCGTGGTAAGGGAAGATTGGAAGGAAATCAATGTGTAGGACTTCGAGAAATTAGTGGAGTTGATCGCCTTCTTTCTAGTAAGAATGTGATTATTGCTACTGGGTCTGATCCATTTGTGCCGCCTGGAATAGAGACAGATGGAAGAACAGTTTTTACAAGTGATGAGGCTGTTAATCTTGAATGGTTACCAAGATGGATTTCTATTATTGGAAGTGGTTATATAGGCCTTGAATTTGCAGATATTTATACGGCGCTTGGTTGCGAAGTCACGATGATAGAAGCACTTGATAGAGTCATGCCTACATTTGATCCAGACATAACTAAAATTGCTTCTCGTTATTTACTTGATGGACGTGATATTGATTCTCGGTCTGGATTGTTAGCTAGTAAGGTCATTCCAGGTTGTCCAGTTATTATTGAATTGTCAGATATAAAAACTCGTGAATTGAAAGAAAAGCTAGAAGTAGATGCAGTACTTGTTGCTACAGGTAGGGTCCCAACCAGTAAAGAATTAAATCTTGAATCAGTTGGTGTTAATTTGGATAAAGGCTTTATTCCTGTAGACGAAAGGATGAGGGTCTTGGTTAAAGGAAAACCTTTACCTAATCTATGGGCGGTAGGAGATGTTACTGGCAAGTTGATGTTGGCTCATACAGCAGCTGCTCAAGGCACAGTCGCTGTGGACAATATCCTTAACAACACACGAAAGATTGATTATCGAAGTATTCCAGCAGCCACCTTTACTCATCCTGAAATCAGTTCAGTTGGTTTTAGTGAGGTAGATGCTAAAGAATTTGCGTCTAAAGATGGATTTGAACTTGGTGTTGTGCGTAGCTATTTTAAGGCAAATTCTAAAGCTTTAGCTGAACTTGAGAGTGATGGATTAATGAAGTTGCTTTTTCGGAAAGACACTGGTGAAGTATTAGGAGCACATATCTATGGATTGCATGCTGCTGATTTGATTCAGGAAGTTGCCAATGCTGTGGCCAGACGACAGACAGTAGTCGAGTTGTCTTGTGAAGTGCATACTCACCCAACTCTTAGTGAAGTTGTTGAGGTTGCTTATAAACAAGCTATGAAACAAGTTCAGCATTCTGCAGATAGCAATAAATGATTATCTGAATAATTTAATAAGCCTTTCTTTAAAGATCCTTTTCAATTTAACTCTATGGAAATTCGCCGTCGCCCTCCAAATCCAAGCATCAAGGTAGCTAATTTGGAATATGCAATTCCTCATCTAGATTCTAAACCTCGAAATATCCTCGAAAAAATTGTTTGGGAAAAGGGTCGTGAGATAGAGATAGCACGCCAGCGGGTTCCATTAGACAAATTGAAATCTCAAATAGATTGTTTGTCTGAGCCAAGGGATTTCCTCAAGTCTTTGGGCGAGGCTTCTGTGTTGCCGGCAGTTATTGCAGAGGTTAAGAAGGCAAGTCCCAGTAAAGGAGTAATTCGAGAAGATTTTGACCCAGTAGCTATATCTCGTGCCTACCAAGAAGGGGGTGCTAGTTGTGTTTCAGTCTTAACAGATAAAACTTTCTTTCAAGGTGGATTTGAAGTCCTTGTGGAGATAAGAAGGGAAATAGATCTACCGATCTTGTGTAAGGACTTTATTCTCAGTCCTTATCAGCTGTATCAAGCACGAGCTGCTGGTGCAGATGCCATCCTTTTAATTGCAGCAATTCTTTCTGATCAAGATTTGAATTACTTGTATAAGGCAGCCGCTTCTTTGGGGCTTACGGCTCTAGTTGAAGTACACAACTCTTTAGAGCTAGCAAGAGTCCTTGATATTGGGTTATTTCCTTTGATTGGGATTAATAATCGTGATCTGACCACTTTTGAAACGGATCTTTCTATTACTGAAAAGCTGATTAAAAAACACCAGAAGCAAATCGCTGATCAATGTCCTTTCATGGTTAGTGAGTCCGGTCTCGTTAACCGCTCCGATTTGGATAGGGTTTTGGCAGCGGGAGCTCAGGCCGTTTTAGTTGGCGAATCTTTAATGCGGCAAGTCGATGTTCGTGCTGGTCTTAGGCAATTAATTGGGATTTGAAATAATAATCATTCTTTAGAAGGTTGGTGCCCTAATTTATAGCTAACAATGGGATAACGATTGTCACAACAATCCATAGCATTTTTAACATGCTAATCAGCATCCTTACTGGTATCGCAGCAGGTGCTGTACATGTTGTTAGTGGTGTTGACCATTTGGTTGCAATGGCTCCTATGGCATTACATAAGCCACGATTAGCCTTTCGTAATGGTTTGACTTGGGGGCTTGGTCATTCCGCTGGAGTCTTACTCCTTTCTATAGGTGCGATTTTAATTAAGGATTTGATTCATATTGAAAGAGTTTCTTCCCTGGCAGAATTTAGTGTTGGAATTGCTTTGCTGGTGGTTGGATTTTTAGCAATTAAGACATCTTTTGGGTTGAATATTCATAAACACTCTCATAATCATTCTGATGGTCACTCTCATGATCATCTCCATTTACATTTTCGTGGTAGTCAAAAACATAGTCGACATCATCATGCCATTACTGGCTTGGGCTTTTTGCATGGATTAGCAGGGGCAAGTCATTTGGTGGCAGTAGTTCCTGCTCTGGCCTTGCCACCTTTAGCTGCAGTGACTTATTTATTTGCATACTTAGTTAGTTCAATCGCAACCATGGGTGCTTTTCTTATGGCTATATCTTTGACCACAATGAAATTGGGTCGTAGAGCTTTGCCACTTCTGGTTGGTTGTGCAGGATCTCTTTCATTTGTGACAGGTCTTTTTTGGATACAGAAAACTTTTCCAGCATTGGCATGAATCAGCTGGTCATCTGATTTTGTCAGGCGAAAAAGCTCTTCTGAGCCTCTATTCTGTCTTTAGACCTGGATTTAAAAACTACTCAAGATACGAAATAAAGTTTTTTTGACAGAGAGAATATAGAAAACTCATAAAAAAGAGGATTGTTTCTAATTTCGATAGCTCTCTACGGGGAAAAGCAAATTACTTGTATTATGAAAAGAAGATGTCATTAACTCCTCTTAAAAGGTTTTTTGCGTACCTAAGAGTAAGGTTAGGGTGGATTTATTTGTATAAGAAAAAATATAGAAAAGCATTAAATTGCTTTAATAAATCAAATGCAATATTTGAGAATAGGAGAGCTTATGAAGGTATTGGCAATACACTATTTAAATTAAAAGAATATGATCTAGCAATTAATTCATTAGAAAAATCAATCAGCCTTAGAGAAAGTTGGTTGGCTTACCGTGAGCTAGGCTGGTCACTTTTCTTTAAAAAAGAATATACAAAAGCGATTAACATATTCAAGAAATCAATCGCAATTAAACCGGATTGGCGATCTTATCAAGGCTTAGGTTGGTCTATTTTGAAAAGTGAGCATAAATCTTTATTGGAATTAGATGGTGAGTATCATTTAATGATAGGAAGTTATAAATCATTTCATGATATTGAATATTCTAACTCCTACGAAGGAATAGCTTATGCCTCAATGGAGGCAACCTTGAGTACAGAAGCTGAAAGAGCATTTCGCAACTCTCTCCTTTTGAAGGAAGCCTGGAGATCCTATAGAGATTTAGGCATGGCACTATTAAAATTAAATCAATATACATACTCTATTGATGCATATATTAAATCTCTTAAATATAAGAAGGATTGGAGAAGTTATTACGGATTAGCCCTTGCCTATCATAAATTTAATAGCCGTGGTTCTAAGTCAATCGAGTTTTACCGGAATTCAATTAAACTGAAAGAACATTGGAGAACCTATTTCAATCTAGGTAATATGTTAGAGAACACTAAACAATATTCAGAAGCTATAATAGCTTACAGAAAAGCCATTGATTTATGCAATAAGCCCAGCTCTTTTCTGTACTTATCTATTGGATCTGTGTTAATTAGAACTAGTGAACATAAAGAAGGAATAGGTTATTTAAATAAATCGATTGATATAAAAGAAACTCATGAAGGTTATAGAGAATTAGGATGGGGATACTATTCAACTAAAAAGTACCATGAAGCATCAATTGCTTTTCAAAATTCTATTACAATAAAGAAAGATTGGAAGTCATTTCATGGTCTTGGAAAATCATTATTTAAATTAAATAAATATTCCGAATCAATCCTTAATTTGAAGAATTCAATTATACTAAGACCTAAAGCCTGGCAACCCTATCGATCACTTGGATGGGTATTTTATAGAACCAATGAATATACAGAAGCCTTAGATATATTTCTTCAGGCTATTGAAATGAAGAATGATTGGTATTCCTATTTAGGGCTTGGAAGTACGTACTTAATGCTAGAAAATTTTGAATCAGCTAAAAAGTATTTGGAAAAATCAATTGAAATACAAAAGAATTGGCGGGCATGCCGTCAGCTTGGAATCACTTTAATGGAGCAAGGCGATCAGCAAAAGGCAATAGCTATATTGCGTGAATCAATTAAATTAAATAAAAATTGGAAAACATATAAATATCTAGGAGAAGCATTGTTTAATAATAATGAGTTCTTAGAATCTCAAATGATGATTGCCAAATCAAATTCTTTGAAAGAAAAAGACAAAAATAAATCTATTTAATAAAGTTTAAAATTATATACTCTTTATGGATTTAACTAAATAGTTCTCTAGTCCTGCAGGGACTTTTAAATTATACGTAGCTAGTAAGTCTCTTAGAAGGATTTTGCTCTCGCTCTTAGGCTTGTACGGTGAAAAACTTTGGAAGAACGAGAGCATGTTTTTATAGCATTACTAGTAAAATTACGCAAAATGAGTTAAAACTCAATAGGCGTTTTCTCCTAGATTAGGTTATTCGGATTGACCCTCCTCTTCCGTTGATTTGCTTGCAGATGCTTCGTTAGATTGGCCCCATCCTTTTTCTATATCTGAGGCTGCAAAGAATGCCTCATGCCCACTAATTAGATCTTTTAAAAATCCCATAGTAAAAATAACGTACTTTCAAAAAGTGCCAGAAGATGTGGATTGGTCAATAAGTTATTTTTACTATTTTGATTAGTAGCAGATTGAGCAAGAGGCACTTGCTAGCCAGAAATTTAATAATCAAGTGTTTTGCTGACTCGTTATGCGCAAGTTTATTTATCACTTGCTCAAAAAACACTTTGATATCATTGTTGGAGTATTCTCTATTCCAATTTACTTAAGAAGATTTCTTTTAAATTAAATCTGGGGATTATTTGCTCTACTACCCCATAAAGATGTGAATGATTAATTAGACCAAATGTCCGACTATCAATACTTGACCTTTCGTTATCCCCTCGGACATCAAGGCCATAAGGATTATTTTGATGTAATCTTTTGATAATTAAAACAGAAGGTTCTAATGGGCTTTTGATAATGAGGATTAAACCTTTTTTAAGGTTAAGCTTGTTAGCATCATTGTTTCTATAAATAACAGTATCGCCTTGACGAAGTGTTGGCAGCATTGAATCACCAGATACGCGAAGAAATTTTCGACGACCTGTTATTAAAAGGAAGAGAGAGATTAACAACCTTTCTCTTCCTTTGGTGTTCATAGTTGCTTTAGCTTGCTGTGATCCAGGCGTCAGCGCGTCCTTTGGAACTCCAAAATATTCGATGGATCTTTTCTACAGATTTCATTAGTTCTTCTGCTTTGGTTTGATCAATATTTACTTTGCATGCACTGCAAAGCTTGGCTGCTTTCCAGAAAGTGTCATGTAGATCTGGATAAGATGCTAAATGTTCTGGCTTGAAATAGTCAGTCCAAAGTATTAGAAGCTCCTTTTTGGTTTCCTTGGCTTGATCTTCTTTTATTGCAACGTACCTAGAAAAAGTGTTGTTGTAGGTGGCCCAAGCAGCTGGTTCGTTGCCTTGAGGTGGTTCTAAAGCTAAAAGCTTTTTGGTCATAGAAAGCACTGCTTCAGCTGCCACTCGAGCAGATGCGGGGTCATAAACACCACATGGACCATCGCAATGAGCCTGCACAATTGGAGATGGCAGGTTGCTGAAGATTGCTGAAAGTGCCGAACGCAACATCTTGCAGAAAATAAATACTTTATTTCAGACTACTTCGCTGGTTGGAAAAATGGAGCGAATTCTAATCCGATTGATTTTTCGTTTATTAGACGTCTAGAAGCTCTATTTCAAAAATCAATGTTGCATTTGGAGGTATTACCCCACCAGCGCCACGGCTCCCGTAACCAAGTTCTGGAGGAATTGTTAATTTCCTTTTCCCTCCTACTTTCATGCCTGCTACACCTTCGTCCCAACCTTTAATTACTTGACCAGCACCAAGAGAGAAGCTGAAAGGACCTCTTCCATAACTGCTGTCAAACTCTTTTCCATTTTCAAGCATTCCGATGTAGTTCACAGTAACTTTCTGCCCGGATTTTGCTTCGGCTCCATCTCCTGTAATTAGTTCAGTAATGCTGAGGCCACTGGCGGTTACTTGAGGAGTATTTGATTCAAGAGTTCCTCCAATAGAGGAGTCGCTAGAGTTGTATTTTTCTTTTGCCATTGCAAATAGGGTTGGATTGGGATCTTCTGGATCTAGTTCTAAGACGTTATTGATTGCTTGGCTTGTCGCAATTGGGTTGAGATTGGCTGGGATGGTTGCCTCAGAATTATTTGCCTCAACTGGGGTGGGTGAAATTATTTGGCTCGCTATAGCAAGCATCACACAAGAGAGGAAAATCGAAAAACTAATTAGGATTTCACGCACGGAGTCTTAGTGATAAATCTAAAATCATCTTTCCAGGATACTCTCAATTCAGAATCTTTTTGATCTTTTTTCTCAATTTCTGAGAAGTGACATGACCTTCCCAAGCTTGTCCAGTTATGCGCCTTGAAAAGTACTTCTCTTTTATGGCTGGAGCTCTTGGAGGGCTTCTTTCTGGACTGGGACTTTTATATGGATGGATATTTTTTATTTGGGTAGGAATAGCCTTGTTGTGGTTGGCAAGTAGAAATCTTTTTGCAGGTTTTATATGGGGGTTTTTAGCTGTATTGGTAAGTCATAGTTGGCTTTTATCGCTACATCCACTTGCTTGGTTAGGGATACCAATCGAAGCAAGCTTGCCGCTTGTAATGGCTATTTGGATGTCTTGTGGAATTGTCTCGGGTCTTTTAGTAGGACTATGGACTTGGTTGGCTAATTGTTCAATTCTGGTTGGCCTTAGGGATGGTTCTTTCTTGGAGCGAATTACCTTTGCTGTTGTTTTGTCTTGTATTTGGGGGATTAGCGAGGTTTTTCTTGCTCATTCTCCTTTGTTTTGGATTGGTATAGGTGGAAGTGTGTTGCCTGGTGACAGGTTTCTAGCTGGACTGGCTAGATGGATTGGAGCAGGTGGACTGGCTTCTTTTCAGTTATTAATAGGCTTTTGGTTGTGGCAATCAGTAATTGCTTTCAGTCGAGGAATTGCATGGAGAAAACCATTGTTTTTTGGACTTTTTATTGTTCTTTTTGCTCATATGCTTGGTTCAAGCTTGTTAAGTAGAAAGAACTTTTCTGATCCAATTCCTGTAGCAATTTGGCAACCTGATATACCTATTCGGACAAAATTTTCTCTAGAGCAAGAGACTCGTCTTCCGATAGCAATTAAAAAATCTCTTGATAGAGCTAAAGAACTATCAGCAGCTTGGTTGATTTCCCCTGAAGGATTGATTCCTCCCAATCAAGAACTTCTTGCGCCTACACCGATTCCATTTTTGACTGGTGGCTTTCGCTGGGTAAGAGGTTCACAGAGAAGCTCATTGCTTGTTTTTAAGCCTGGAGATAAGAAATTTTCTTTTGCCATTGATAAGCATCGCTTGGTTCCTTTAGGGGAAAAGGTTCCTAATTTGCCTTATTTATCCAATAAAGGTCTTTCAGCAGTGGGTGGACTTGATCCTGGAGATCCTTCCCGATTGTTGTCCTGGTCTGGCCCGCCTGCGGCTGTGGCAATTTGTTATGAACTTAGTGATGGAAACGCACTTGCAAAAGCAGTTAAAGATGGTGCTGAATGGATTTTGGCTGTTGCTAATCTTGATCCATATCCGACCTCTTTACAGAGGCAATTTACCTCTCTAGCTCAGTTGCGAAGTATTGAGACGTCAAGGGAATTAATTAGTGCTGCAAATACTGGGCCATCCTCAGTGATCTCAGCCTCAGGTGAGGTCAAGTCTATTGTTCTTCCATTTACTGAAGGTACTGAATTGGCCGAACTCAAGTTGAATAAAAGGATTACTGGTTATGCACGTTGGCAAGAAGCACCATTGTTTTGCCTTTTATTTATTGGTTGTTTTGGGATTTTCTTTTTACGCAGATAGATCTAATTGAAACTTTTAATATTTTTCTAGGGCTGAATTATTCCGCCACCTAGAACTACTTCTCCTGAATAGAAAACAGCTGCCTGGCCAGGGGCAATTGAGAATTGTTCTTCTTCAAAGCAAATCTGACAGCGGTAAGGTCGTTGTTTTTGTGTGTCTGTTGTTGTTGCTTCTAAAGGGATTAGCTCAGCTAATACTGGGCTACTTCTATATCGAACTTGAACTTCAATAGTTATCTTTTTGTGAGGAGGGTTAATTGATACCCAATTAACCTCACCAACAAGGCAGCTGATTTTTCCAGATTCTGATCTAGGGGCTACAACAACTTGATTAGATTTGTTTTCTAGTTTTATTACGTGTAATGGTTCTACCCAAGAGACTCCTAAACCTTTTCTTTGTCCGATGGTGAAATGCTCAATGCCATCATGCTCGCCAATTTTTGTTCCATCTTTAAGAACTATTGCTCCAGGCCTTGGGGGTAGGTAGTGATCCAAGAAAGTTTTCATCGAGCCATGATGTTCGGCAAGGCATAAATCTTGACTTTCTGGTTTTTGGGCAGTTCGTAGCCCAAGCCTATTTGCTTCTTGACGAGTCTCGACCTTGCTTAATTCTCCTAAAGGGAAAATTACTTTGCTTAGAACTTCTTGTGGTAAGTCATAAAGGAAATAACTTTGGTCTTTGTTGTTATCTAGGCCACGTAGTAGTTGCGTTCTATTCGAGGAATTACCTGGAATTAAAGAGGATGAATAAGAATCTTCTGGTAAACGAATCCGAGCGTAATGTCCTGTCGCTAGACGTTGGCTTTTTCCATTTTCTCTTGCCCAGTTGAGCATCGGCGCAAATTTTACTAATCGATTACACCTGGAACAAGGTATTGGAGTTATCCCTTGCTGATAACCCTTTAGGAGATCGTTAATAATTTCTTCTTTGAAGGTTGATCGTGAGTCCAAAATATGATGTGTAATGCCTAATTGTTTGCAGATTCCTGCTGCATCTATCAGGCCATCACTACAGCATGAGCCTTTCCCACTCATTAACCAAAGAGTTAGTCCTTCAACTTGCCATCCTGCTTCGACTAAAATAGCTGCTGCTAAAGAACTGTCCACACCCCCTGAAAGTCCAACTACAGCTTCGTGCTTGCCTGAAAGTTTTTGTAAAGATATGAGCGCATTTATTCCAGAAGTTGTTTCTGGGTGACTTTGTTTATTAGTTCTCATAAGCACTATCGTTGGAATTTCTTCATAGTGGGTTGATCTGAGTAATTTCTGTGTCCTGGCCTAAAAAAGATGCTGATCATTTAATTGTCACTGCTGAGCAGATGACAAACTTTGAGAATGAGTTCCTCTCAAGTGGATTCCCTCTAGCAGCTTTGATGGAGAAGGTAGGCCATTCTATGGCTAATTGGTTTCTTCAACATTCTGAATTGCTTGAAGAAGGTGTGGTTGTATTGGTAGGGCCTGGACATAATGGTGGAGATGGCTTAGTTGTTGCTAGAGAACTATTCCTTTTTGGGGTAAGTGTAGAGATTTGGTGCCCACTACCTATTAATAAACCCTTAACGGAAGACCATCTGTTGCATGCAAATTGGCTAGGTATTTCGCAAATTGAGACTCAACCAAATATTTCCAGCAATGCATTGTGGATTGATGCGCTTTTTGGAATTGCTCAATCTCGTCCATTACCAGAACAAATAGCGCAATTATTTAAGGATAGACAGATCCAAAAACCTGGAAGATTGGTGAGCTTGGATGTTCCTTCTGGACTTTGTTCTGATACAGGTAAACCATTTCTTGGCGGAGCCGCTTTTTCTGCTTTTACTTTGACAGTGGGATTTGTTAAGAAAGGCCTTGTTCAGGATTTGGCTATGCCAAATGTCGGGAATTTAGTACGAATTGATCTTGGTTTCCCATCAACTTTTGTTGATCAGTTATCAGATTCTTTTCCTTTGAGGATTAAATCTTTAGATTTAGAGGAAATGCCTTTGCCAAAACTTTCTTTGATTGCAAGTAAATATCAAAGAGGAAGGGTATTGGTTATTGCTGGTAGTAATCAATATTATGGGGCAGCCTGGTTGGCATTACAGGGTGTAATTGCTAGTGGTGCTGGCAGCATAAAAGCTTTAGTACCTAAGACTCTTGCAGACTCTTTGTGGCAAGTTGCTCCTGAAGTTGTTTTATTAAATGGATTTGATAGTTCTGAGAGTGAGAATTCATTAGATAGCTTCTTGGCCTCACACGACTTAAGTCGTGTGGATGCATTATTGATTGGACCTGGTTTAGGAGATAGTGAGAAAACTTGTTTTTTGGATGCAGAGACTCTCAAAGATTTTCATGGATTATTGGTTTTAGACGCTGATGCTTTGAATCAAATTTCCTTCTCACCCAAGGGATGGAAATGGATTAGGGAGAGGAATTCGCCAACTTGGATTACTCCCCATCTGGCTGAATTCAGACGATTATTTCCTTATATAGAACAACCTACTCTTTTGGATGCAGCTATTGAAGCTGCTCAACTAAGTGGAGCTGGAGTTTTACTTAAGGGGGCGCATAGTGTCATTGCTGATCCAATGGGTAGATCTTGGCAGTTAACAGAAACAGCCCCATGGGTTGCGAGAACAGGCCTTGGAGATTTGTTGGCTGGTTTTGTTGCTGGGGTTGGTGCTATTTCCATGGTTTCAGAAGAAGGAATCTCTTGTGAGGTTCTTGCTGCATCTACATTCATACATGCTGAGGCCGCGCGTAGTTGCAACAAAGGAAGTTCTTCTAGCTTTATTGCTGAATCATTGGCAGGACTTACAAAAAAGATTCAGGCCAGGACACTAGGCGAGCAGTAATTTTCTTAGAAAAGGAACTTGCGTGATTTTTAATTGTGTAGTTTTAGACACAAGAATCTGAAGGGTTCTTGAAACAAAACGCACTTTCTGAATATTTGTAGGAAAGTCATCAACAAAGAGATGGGGACTTAGTCCAAATGGTTTCATCAGCTCTCAAGACAACTGATTCGAATAAACGTCGGAGTAGCGACCCGATCAGTTGGTATTTATCTACGATTGGAAGGATTCCTTTGTTGACTCCTGCTGAGGAGATTGAGTTAGGTAATCAGGTACAGGCAATGATGAGCCTTACTGAAGAATGCCTTGTTAAGGATGAGGCTAGAGAATTCAGCTCTAAAGAACGTCGGGTCATTCGTATAGGTAGACGAGCAAAGGAGCGGATGATGAAAGCAAATCTCCGACTGGTTGTGAGTGTCGCGAAAAAGTATCAAGGTAAAGGGTTGGAGCTGCTAGATCTTGTTCAGGAAGGTTCACTTGGCTTGGAACGTGCCGTAGAAAAGTTCGATCCAACAAGAGGCTATAAATTCTCCACATACGCTTTTTGGTGGATTCGTCAGAGCATGACTCGTGCAATTGCATGTCAGTCCAGGACTATTCGATTACCTGTGCATTTAAGTGAGCGACTGACCACGATTAGAAAAGTGAGTCTTGATTTGGCCCACAAATTAGGAGCAATGCCTAGCCGTGCTGAAATTGCAGAAGCAATGGAAATATCCCTTGAAGAACTTGATTCTTTGCTTAGACAGGCTTTGACAACGAGCAGCCTCGATGCGCCAGTAAATGGAGACGAAGGACGAAGCTTTTTAGGCGATTTAATTGCTGATTCTTCTCTTGAAGAACCTTTAGATAAGGTAGAACAACGTATACATCATGAACAACTGGGTCGTTGGTTAACTCATCTCAGTGAACAAGAACAACATGTTCTTAGACTTCGTTTTGGTTTAGAAGGAAATGAAAGGCATACGCTTGCAGAAATTGGGAGGTTGCTAGAAGTTTCTAGAGAACGAGTAAGACAAGTTGAATTAAAAGCACTGCGTAAATTAAGGAACCTTACCCGTAAACTTCCAAGTGGTATTTAGATGGAATTAAACTTTTGAGTTTAGAGGGGATATCTTTAAACATCTTCGGCCCAAATATATTTAGTTAACTCTTCAGAACTAGGTTCTGCTGCATTTATGGCAAAATCTACAGAGTCAATTACTTCTTTATCAATTTCTTTTTCAATAGTGCGAAGTTCGGACTCTGAGGTAATTGAATTACTTATTAGATCTTTTTCTAATTGCTTTAATGGGTCTTTCTGAGCCCAAAACTCTTTTTCTTCCTTTGCACGAAGCTCGTCAGGATCAGCTAGTGAATGTCCACGATATCTATAAGTTAGGCATTCTAAAAGGGTAGGTCCTTCTCCAGCTCTTGCGCGATTTAATGCACGTTGTGTGGCAGCTCTTACTGAGAGAACATTCATTCCATTAACTTCTTCTCCTTTCATTCCAAATGCCTCTGCTTTTCGCCATATCTCTGGGTCACTAGTCGCTCTATCGTGAGCCATCCCAATTGCCCATTTATTGTTCTCAACTACAAAAATTATTGGTAGTTTCCATAGTTGAGCCATGTTTAAACATTCAAAAAATTGACCATTATTGCAAGTTCCATCTCCAAAAAAAGCTGCTGTTACAGAGTCACTATTTGTTTCATTTAGGACTTCTCGTTTATAACGACTAGTAAAAGCTGAACCAAGTGCTACAGGAATCCCTTCTCCAATAAAGGCATACCCACCTAATAAATGATGTTCTTTGGAAAAAAGATGCATTGATCCACCACGGCCTTTGCTACACCCTGTTTCTTTACCAAAGAGTTCACTCATTACTTCTCGTGCTGGTACGCCTGCACTTAACGCATGAACATGATCTCGATAAGTACTGCAAAACCAATCATGTTTTTTTCTCATAGCCCCTATCACACCTGAACTAACTGCTTCTTGGCCGTTATACAAATGTACGAACCCAAACATTTTCCCGCGGTAATACATTTCGGCACATTTATCTTCAAATCGCCGACCAAGGGTCATATCCCGGAATAATTCAAGCCCACTATCCCGGTCTAAATTTGTTGGTTCAGAATGAATAAGGTTGGTGAACCGCTCCGCATGCTCCTCTGCTCCTAATCCCTTGCTATTTGTGTGGTTTGGAGGGGTTTGTCGTACTTGGCTCATGCCAAATGTTTTTTATTATTCTTACGACTGTAAGGGCCTGAGGATGAAAAATGGGCAAAACCCCTTCTCATGCCTAGAGTTTTATGCCAATGGCTTAACTGCGAGTGGAATTGCCAATTGATCATTTCCGCTTATTAGGAGTAAGCCCCTCTGCACAGGCTGAGACAGTGCTTAGGGCTTTTCAGAGGCGCTTGGATCGAGTCCCTGACCAAGGCTTTACAGATGAAGTCTTGCAACAGAGAGCTGAACTTTTGCGACTTTCGGCTGATTTGCTTACTGATGAATTGCTTCGACAAGAGTATGAAGCCGCTTTGTTGGCAGGAGCTTCAGGCCTGGAATTGTCTTCGAATAGAGAAGTTGCTGGCCTAATTCTTCTCTGGGAGGCTGATTTATCCATAGAAGCTTTTAACCTCTCTCGCAAGGCTCTACAGCCTCCTCAACCGCCGGCCCTAGGGAGTAGTAGAGAGGCAGACTTGACCTTAATAGCCGCCTTGTCTTGCCAAGCGGCTTCCCGGCAAGAAGAGCAACAAAGGCATTATCAATCAGCGGCTGTTCTTTTGCAGGAAGGAATTCAGTTGCTGCAAAGGATGGGAAAACTTTCGGATAAGAGGGTTGAACTGGAAAAGGATTTGGAAGGCTTACTTCCATATCGGATACTGGATTTACTTAGTAGAGATCTAGGTGACCAAGAACTTCATCAAGATGGGATTCAGCTGCTTGATAACTTTGTAACTGAAAGAGGTGGTATTGAAGGGAAAACCCTTTCAGAAACAGAGGATCGTTTAGGTCAGTCGGACTTTGTTTTGTTCTTTCAGCAGATTCGCAAATTCCTCACTGTTCAAGAGCAATTAGATCTATTTGTTAAATGGAAAAAAAGAGGTTCATCCGAGGCAGGCTTTTTAGTTGTAATTGCTTTCGTGGCAGCAGGCTTCTCTCAGCGGAAGCCTGAAAGATTGCAACAAGCAAGAAAGTATTTAACGAGTCTTGACTTCCCTGGTTTAGATAAAGCTCCATTACTTGGATGCATTGATCTTTTGCTTGCTGATGTTAAGCAAGCTGAGAATCGTTTTAGGGACAGTTCTGATGAAGACCTTAAAAATTGGTTGGAGAACTATCCAGGTGAAACCTTGGCATCTCTTTGTGATTATTGTCGGGATTGGTTAAGACGAGATGTTCTTCCTGGTTATCGGGATATAGATCCTGAGCCGGTTGATCTTGAGGCGTGGTTTGCTGATCGAGATGTGCAGTCATTTGTAGAAAGCCTTGAAAGGAAATCCAATTTCTCTTTCTTCTCTGCTTTCTCAGGTGAAAGGCAAGATTCAGTTTCCTCAGAAGAGCCTATTGATCCGACTGCTGACTTGCAAATTGAGAATGAAACAACTAATGAAGTAAAGGACTATCAAGAATTTTTTGAGGATCAGTCAATTGATTCTAAGCAGGGCTCGCCTTTGAGGTCGTTTGACCTCTCTTCTGGGTTAAAACAAATCAGCTTGAAAAACTCTTTAACCAAAACTCTTCTTGGTAATCAAATTAAGTTTTTTGGGGCTGCTTTCCTAGTCCTTTTTGTAGGGCTATGTGCAACTAGGGGCCTTTGGGGCATACGAATAAATCCTTTACAAGAGACTAAAGCTAATGAAGAAAAATCAGAAGAGAATGGATTTGCTTCAAATATTGAGCCGTCGCTGATCAAACCTTTAATAGCAAAGGAGCCTACAAAGGATGAGGTTGGAGAGCTTCTTGAGACTTGGTTAGCAGGTAAGGCAAGTATTCTTTCAGGTTCTGAAGCCAGTGATTTATTAATTGTAGCTAGAGAGTCATTAGTAAAAAGAGTTCAATTGGAAAGAAAGAATGATATAAGGAAAAAAGAGTTTCAGAACATAAAAGCAACGATTAACTCACTTAAAGTAGTTTCAAAAACAACTAAGAGAATAGAAGTCAAAGTAGTTCTCAATTATTCTGATCAAAGGTTGAATTCATCTGGTGAAATTATTTCAGAGACCTCTATTCCAGCTCTAAAAGTTACCTATGTACTAGGACGTGAGAAAAATCTTTGGCAACTTGTTGATTATATAAGTGGGGCTTAGAAAATGTGTTTTTAAAAGCCGCCAACTATTTTTTAAGATTAACCTTATTCACTTTTATTTTGTTTAAAAATGTTTGATGAGCTCTCAGCCAGATTTGATGATGCTGTTAAAGGATTAAGAGGTGAAAATAAAATTAGTGAAAACAATGTAGATGCCGCTCTTAAAAAGGTCCGGCGTGCTCTCTTAGACGCTGATGTCAGTTTGTCGGTAGTAAAAGAGTTTGTTGAGGAAGTTAGGCAGAAGGCTATTGGTTCTGAAGTCGTTAGAGGTGTGAATCCCGGTCAGAAATTTATACAAGTAGTGCATGAGCAGCTAGTTGAGGTTATGGGGGGGGGGAATGTGCCTTTGGCCGACGCCAAAGAATCCCCGACAGTTGTTCTTATGGCAGGGCTGCAAGGTGCTGGAAAAACAACGGCTACCGCAAAGCTGGCTCTCTACCTTAAAGAGCAAGGGCGGAGGACCTTAATGGTTGCTGCTGATGTCTATAGACCAGCTGCAATTGATCAGTTGTGCACTCTTGGTGATCAAATTGACGTAGAGGTTTTTAGTCTTGGTGCAGATCTAAAGCCTGAAGAGATTGCTGCTGCAGGACTTGCAAAGGCAAAAGCTGAAAATTTTGACACCTTGTTGGTCGATACAGCTGGTCGGCTTCAGATAGATGAGGAAATGATGAATGAAATGGTTCGAATTCGCTCAGCAGTGAGACCGAATGAGGTGCTTCTTGTTGTTGATTCAATGATTGGTCAAGAAGCTGCTGATTTAACTAGAGCTTTTCACGAAAAGATAAGTATTACTGGAGCGGTATTAACCAAGCTTGATGGTGATTCAAGGGGGGGTGCGGCGTTGTCTATAAGAAAAGTTAGTGGGCAGCAGATCAAGTTCATTGGAACTGGAGAAAAGGTTGAAGCACTTCAGCCTTTTCATCCAGAGAGAATGGCCAGTCGCATCTTGGGAATGGGTGATGTCCTGACGCTAGTAGAAAAGGCTCAGAAAGAGGTTGAGATTGCTGATGCTGAGCTTATGCAAAGAAAATTGCAGGAAGCCACATTTGACTTCTCAGACTTTCTTAAACAGATGCGATTGATTAAGCGAATGGGTTCTTTAGGCGGTTTGATGAAAATGATTCCTGGAATGAACAAGCTGGATGATGGAATGCTGAAGAGTGGTGAGGAGCAGCTTAAGAGGGTTGAGGCAATGATTGGTTCTATGACCCCTAATGAACGAACTCAGCCTGAATTACTAGCGGCAAACCCGTCTCGAAGGCGTCGACTTGCTCTTGGAAGTGGTCATACCTCTGCGGAGGTAGACAAAGTGTTGGCAGACTTTCAAAGAATGCGTGGCTTGATGAAGCAAATATCTAGTGGAGGAGGCCTTCCTGGTATGGGAGGAATGCCTGGTATGGGAGGAATGCCTGGTATGGGAGGAATGCCTGGAAGCCCCTCGCAACCAAGAGGTGGGGCAGGTAACCCACCGCGTCGTCAAAAAGCATTCAAGAAAAAGAAAGGTTTTGGAGATCTCTGACCTCAGCAGGTTATTGTGGCTAATTGGTGAGAGTTATTACTCCACTTCTTTAAACAAATTCTAAAGTTAAGTAAAGATGATTAAGCTCCGCCTAAAGCGGTTCGGTAAAAAGCGTGAAGCAAGTTTCCGCTTGGTGGTATGTAATAGCACCTCACGCCGAGATGGACGCCCATTACAAGAATTAGGTTTTTATAATCCTCGAACTAAAGAAACCCGACTTGATACTGAAGCATTGAGGTTACGCCTTAGTCAGGGAGCTCAGCCAACGGATGCCGTCCGTTCACTACTTGAAAAAGGTGGTTTATTAGAAAAAAAAGTTAGACAAGCGGAATTAATTGGTAAAGCCAAGCAAGCAGAAGCTAGAAAGATGGAAAAGAAAAAACAACCCAAGGAGGAAAAGCAAGAATCTACAAGTGAATCAGTTGAATCTGTTACGAATTAAATGGACTTATGACCGAAGTTGCCTCCTCTGGTCGCTTCGTTATTGATCTGCCGGACTCGGGCTCGGCTGTTGCCTTGTCTGGATCTGGACAAAAGACACTCCATAGCCTAGAGGCTTTGACAGGAGCTTCTTTAGTTATTAGAGGATTGCAACTTGAGATAACTGGACGCCCAAGTCAAGTAGAAAGAGCAACTGCCTTGGTGCAGCTAATTCGTCCTTTATGGCAGGAAGGCCAGACATTGTCTCAAGTGGATTTGCAAGCTGCAATGACTTCTTTAAATACTGGCCGTGGTGCTGCACACGCAGAATTGAGCTCATTCGTACTCGCCAGAAGTCAGAGAGGCGACCTTTTACGCCCAAGGACTCTTAGGCAAAAGGTCTATGTAGAGGCAATGGAGGGCCATGATCTGACTTTTGCATTGGGCCCTGCCGGTACGGGAAAGACCTTTCTGGCCACAGTTCTTGCGGTGCGAATGCTGAGTGAAAGAAAAATTGAAAGACTTATTCTTACTAGACCTGCTATAGAAGCTGGGGAAAGGCTTGGATTCTTGCCTGGTGATCTTCAACAGAAAGTAGATCCATATTTAAGGCCCCTTTATGACGCGCTTCATTCTCTACTTGGGCCTGAGAAAACATCTACTTTGCTTGAGAAAGGTGTTATTGAAGTAGCTCCTCTTGCCTATATGCGAGGTCGGACTCTTGACGAGGCATTTGTAATTCTTGACGAAGCTCAAAATACAACTTCTGCGCAGATGCGGATGGTTCTTACTAGGTTGGGAGAACGTTCTCGAATGGTTGTAACTGGCGATATCACACAGGTTGACCTTCCTCCTGGTCAACTAAGTGGTTTAGTAGAGGCTTCTGAATTGCTTGAAAAGATTGAAGGTGTTTCTGTTTGCCGTTTGACCTCTGCTGATGTTGTTCGACATCCTTTGGTTCAGCGGGTTGTAAATGCATATGCTCGAAAAGATAAGCATTAGGGTGATCCGCCCCGTTGGATTAGGCGAAATTTATTTTTTTCTGGCAAAGTATCTTTATTAATTTGGATCTGGTGAGCTATGCCAGCAAGCAGTAACTTTCAACAGGCTATTCGTGAGGCACAATCAAGTGCTCTGGTAGGCCCAAATGTTGTCAACAAGGCACTTCCATATGTAGGAGGGGGAATGCTCCTCACTGCTGGAGGAGTAATTGGAGGTCTTTCTCTTCAAGTTACTAATCCAAGCTTATTTCAACCTCTTTTCCTAGTGGCTTTTATTGGAGAGTTGATTTTGTTCTTTATGGCATCTAGTGCTGCCAATAATGCTAATAACAGCAAAGCACTCCCTTTGCTTACTGGGTTTAGTCTTTTGACTGGCTTTACTCTCAGCGGCATTGTTGGATTAGCTATTGCAACTGCTGGAATGGGTTCTATTGGCACAGCAGTATTTGCGACTGGGATTACTTTTGTAATTGCTTCTTTTGTAGGTAGTCGAATGAGTGACAGTGTGGGTCAGGCACTTAGTGGTGTTGTTGGCTTGGGGCTGTTAGGTCTAATCATTGCGATGGTCGTTCAACTTATCGGTGGATTATTTGTTCCAGGGATGTTTGGTGGAAGCACTTTTGAATTAATGATTGCAGGTTTTGGAACTATTCTTTTTGTAGGCATGTCATTTGTAGATTTTTATACTATGCCTCGTAGATATAACGATGAGCAGTATTTAGCAGGTGCACTTGGAATGTATCTTACTTATATAAACCTTTTTGTTTTTATATTGAGGTTGATTATTGCTCTTCAGGGAGGAGGCCGTAGAGATTAATTAGTTAGAAAAATCTTTTATTATTTCAATTTGACTAGCTAAAAAAGGAGCCATTAGGGCTTCTTTTTTAGCTTTTACTTTCTGCAATTCCATAAATACTTGAGGTTATGGCTTCTTTTTGTTCATCGTCATAATTCCAACGCTTTAAGAATTCAACACTATCTCCAAATCCTTTTATGCCATCAAGAAGATCTTCTAGTTGGTTCTTGACTCCATTTGGCTCTAGTTGTCTTAAAAGCTCTATACATCTTGCTGTCACTCTCTCTGATTGAACTTTGAAGTTTGTATTTCTATCGCGCTTGTGGTGAACAGCCATTGCACTGCTCATGGCTAGATTCTTGACAGTTAGGTTGATTACAAGATCTCCTGCTCGTCTGA
>QCGC01000004.1 GCA_003278225.1 Prochlorococcus sp. AG-363-P01
TTGGAACAGAAGGTTAACTTAAAGATCAATCTAATAACGGATTGTCAGCCTAAGAGATTTTAGGAAGCTCGCTTGTTTAATGTGGAATAGTCTCGAATATTTTTATCTATGACCCTCGACCAACTGCGCATCGCCTCCCGCCGAAGCCAGCTGGCCATGGTCCAGACAAACTGGGTCAAGAACGAGCTTGAGCGAAAACACCCACATCTGACCATCTCAGTAGAAGCTATGGCAACCCAGGGTGACAAGATTCTCGATGTTGCATTAGCGAAGATAGGAGACAAGGGTCTTTTTACTAAAGAACTAGAAGCACAAATGCTTATAGGGCGAGCAGAAATCGCAGTCCATTCTCTTAAAGACTTACCAACTAACCTTCCAAAAGGGTTAATGCTCGGTTGCATTACAGAGCGAGAAGATCCGGCAGACGCATTAGCTGTAAATCAAAAGAATGAAAAATACCAACTAGATACTCTTCCCAATGGTTCAGTGGTGGGAACCAGTTCTCTTAGAAGGCTTGCACAACTTCGGAACAAATATCCAGATTTGATTTTCAAAGATGTGCGTGGAAATGTAATAACTCGACTTGAGAAACTTGATGCAGGAGAGTATGACTGTCTGATTCTTGCGGCAGCTGGTTTAAAAAGACTTGGCTTTGGGAATCGTATACATCAAATTATCCCTAGTGAAGTCTCTCTCCATGCAGTCGGACAAGGTGCTCTAGGCATTGAATGCATCGAAGGCCGACCTGAAGTCTTGGATGTAATTAAGAGTCTTGAACATAAGCAAACATCAGTAAGATGTCTTGCAGAAAGGTCACTCCTGCGAGAGTTAGAAGGTGGTTGTCAAGTACCAATAGGAGTAAATACTAAAATAGATTCTGGGGAGTTAATTCTTACCGGTATGGTTGCAAGCTTAGATGGTAAAAGACTAATTAAAGATGAAAAGCGAGGTCCTATTAATAGTGCCGAATCTATTGGAATAGAACTTGCACATGCCTTAAAAAGCCAAGGTGCGGAAGAAATTTTGCAAGAGATATTTGATTCAGTGCGACCTGAAGTATGATCAGAATAATATTTTTGAAATCAAACTTATTCCAAAATATATAAATATTTAGTCAGTCAGTTTTGGCTCAATATCTGCAAGATATCGAGCTTCACATGCCTTAATTATTTTGACTGCTTCTTCTATTCCTAGAAAGCCATTAACCCTACATGAGCCTGGCTTCTTAAGGTCTTTATAGTGCTCCCAATAATATTTGGTTTCTTTCAGCCAATGATTACCTAACTGCTCAAAACTAGTTATGTGATCCATACGTTTGTCATCTGCCAAAACAGCAATTACTTTGTCGTCAACTTCACCACCGTCATCAAAAGTCATTATTCCGATTATCCTTGATTCCACAATCGAGCCAGGTATCAATGGCTCAGTTACGCCGACAATTTCTATATCCAAAGGATCACCATCTTCATCCCAAGTCCTTGGAATGCATCCATAAGCAAATGGATAAGCTAGGGAGGAATAACCAACTCGATCAAGTTTAAGATGTCCTGTCTCAGTAATCAGCTCATACTTATTGAGGGTATTTGAATTGAGTTCAACAATAGTATTTAAACGCAATTCAGATTCGTCCGCGAATGCAGGCAATACATGCAGCAAGTTCGGCATACTGCGACTCGGGGCATGTTCGATGTTGGCCATAACTAGCAAGGATCCAAGCTAAACATATTAGAAGGTGATATTGAGCAGCTCCAACTTTTTCTTGAGGTAATTAAGGAAAGCAGAACTTGAAAGAGGCAAGCCAGTAACCTTTTCAACCAATTCTTCAGCATTCATTTTTCGCCCATGCAAATGGACCTTCTCTCTCAACCAAGACAACAGGCTGAACTCATTCCCCTGACCTATACAAAAATCAATTGGATCCTCCTCAAGGATTCCCGAATCCCGAAGTGAATCTGCCATCGCTTCAGAAAGTTGTGCACTAATCAAATGTCCCAATAAATAAGAAGGGAAATACCCAAATTGGCCCTCACTCCAATGCACATCTTGTAAGCAACCTTCGCTATCATTGGGGGGGGTTACCCCAAGAAGATCTTTATATCTACGATTCCATTCAATTGGCAAAGCTTCTACGTCCAAACCACCCTCTAGAAGCTCAATCTCAAGATCAGTTCTTATGAGAATATGCAAGCCATAACTCAATTCATCAGCCTCAACACGGTTGCAACCAGGGGTCAACGGATTCAAAGCTTGCCATAAATCCTCTCCACACTGAACTGGAGCGCCCTCTTGCGCAAAAGAAGACCAAAACCTTTCCGAGAAAGGTCTACTACGTGCAACTCTATTTTCCCAAAATAGAGATTGACTTTCATGTACCCCCATTGAGGTTGCTTGACCTAACGGCCATGAAAACCATTGATGACTTTGTATAGGCAATCCTTGTTCATACAAAGAGTGACCCCACTCATGGGCCGTGGCCAGAAAGCAAGAAAAAGGTTGACCAGAAACTACTCGTGTTGTTAGTCGAAAGTCCTTCGGACCTAGTGTTATTGAGAAGGGATGGGGAGATTCAGCGACACAAGTTATATTCCTATCTCTACTCCACTCCTGAAGCAATTGATCACATAACAATCTTTGAGATTTTGCATCAAGATCCCATTTATAACTATCAGGCCTTTTCCAACTTCGAACATTCTCAATAAGTTCAGGAAGGGACTTCCTAAGAGGTTCAAACAATTCTTTCAAACGTTCAATACTGAGATCAGGCTCAAATGGTTGGGCAAGTGTTTCCCAAATGGTCCTTGCTTCTGAAAGCTGTCGAGCCTGCTCTTGTCTAAGCCCAATCAGATGACGCAATGCAGGGGCAAAACACTGATAATCAGAACTGGCTCTAGCCTGCTTCCAAAGATGGTATCCATGTGCTTTTGCTGTAGCGAGAATACTTACCAAATCAGGATCAAGACGTTTTTGGCGAGTTAAATCTTGCTCTAATAGCTCGAGATTTCTAGCTCGATCATCAATCTCAGCAAAATCCAAATCACCCAATTGACTTGCTTGCTGAAACTCAATCTTTGCTTCTTTAATCAGTTCTTCAAAATAACCAGAACTCTGTCGGGCATGAAGATTTCGAGCCAGAAGACTTAACTGCTCAGCCCTCCACTCTGACGAACCAACAGGCATACTTGTATTCTGATCCCAATAAAGGGTGTTCTGAATAGACCCCAAAAGCCGAGTCTCATGGAGATATTCACCAAGTCGACGCCAAGCAAGGTCAGGCAAAGTCTGACCTCTCAATGAAACAACCATACACAAAAGTCAGCTTCAAGTTTTAAAGCTTTTGAAAATTGCCGTTGAACAAAACAAATATAAAAATTATCAAAGAATTCTTCATCTTTTGTTGTCAAAAGAGGACCAAAATAAATCTCGCAGATTAAAAGAGGGCTTTCATTTATGGTCAAAGTACATACTCATCCCAATAAAGCAAGCCTAAACCTAGTAAAAATTTAAAACTATGATTGAAAAACTACTATTAACCCTGAAAGCTCATCAGGCAGGTTGAGTTTTTTATATGGAAATATTTTCTCAAAAGAAAATATATTGTCACTCAAAGCCTACTAAATTGCCGATTAAGGCCTAACAACTATCACTTTTTCTAGTTAAAACTTTTTAAGAAGATTTTCATTCCAAACACTTGCCCTTTTAACAAGTTAGTCATTAAATAAAAGCATGCTGATTTAATTATCGTCATATGAAACAGTTTATTTCTGAGATCTCACTAGAGACTTGTGGTGAAGGGTTCACAGATTTAACTAATAAAATTAATAATTGGATACTAAAAGAAGAAATAGAGAAAGGAATTATATCAATAAATACACAGCATACAAGTTGCAGCCTAATAATAAATGAGAATGCTGATCCTAAAGTTTTAGAAGACCTCTCAACTTATTTCAAATCATTAGTACCTGAAGGAGGGTTCCAGTCACACAGCACACAAAATAAGTTTTTTCCATATAAGCACTCAGAAGAAGGTCTAGATGATATGCCTGCGCATATAAAAACTGCACTGACTTGCAGTTCGTTAAGCCTAAGTATCAACAAAAACAAGCTAGTCTTAGGGACTTGGCAAGCTGTTTACCTCTGGGAGCATCGTTATCAAAAACACTTCAGAAAAATCTGCTTGCATGCCATAGGAGAGCATCACAAGAATCAGAGTCCAAAAGCCTAAATTGCTAGTTAAGCAGTAAGAGTTAAGGGCTTTGTTCCAAAGCCAGCACCACCACACTCATAAACCGCCCAATTATCTAGTGCAGAACCTAAGAAAATATGAAACAAACATGGACTTATCTAATCATAAGATCCATGATCTAAATGCAATACTCTTGCCAGATTCAGGAAGCACCAAATGGAAGAAAAACTTTTAACCCCTGATGAAGTCAACTCTCTGCGTAAGGAATTACCCCAATGGGAAGTTAATCAATCCCTATTAAGACGAGAATGGCAGTTCAACAACTTTATAGACGCCTTTGGATTCATAACAAAAGTGGCATTACTTGCAGAAGCAAGAAATCACCATCCTGACTGGAGCAACATCTATGCACAAGTAATAATTCAATTAACAACACATGATCTGGGAGGGCTAAGTCATAAAGATGTTGAACTCGCTAAAGCGATAAATTTACTTGAGTAAAGAAACTTCAAGACAAAGAAGACAATTACTGGCAAAATTAACCTAGGTCTTAACTATGGCCTTAATAGCACCTTTAGAACCTTTAACATGAGCAAATCAATACCTTCATCTTCTGAAAATACCTCAAATAAAAATAAAGACTTATACTCCCATTTACCTATACCAGTAACAATTCTGACTGGATTCCTTGGTGCAGGCAAGACTACACTTCTCAACCATATTCTCTCTAATCAAAAAGGTCTAAAAACAGCTGTCCTAGTCAATGAATTTGGTGAGATTGGTATTGACAATGATCTAATCATCTCAACTGGGGAGGATATGATTGAGCTGAGTAATGGCTGCATATGTTGCTCAATTAATGGGGAATTAGTAGAAGCAGTTCACCGATTATTAGATAAGCCAATTCCTATTGATTATCTAATAGTCGAAACAACAGGCTTAGCAGACCCCCTCCCCGTTGCAATGACGTTTATTAGTAGTGAGCTAAGAGACCTAACAAGACTTGATTCAATCATCACCGTAATTGATGCTGAAAATTTCAATAATGAGCTTCTTGAAAGTAAAATAGCACGTGCTCAAGTTGTATATGGCGACATAATGCTCCTAAACAAATGTGATCTTGTTTCAGAAAATCAGCTATTAGCAATAGAAGAAAAGCTAAAGCATGTCAAACAAGATGCAAGGATCTTAAGATCAACGAGAGGAGAGGTTTCGTTAGCCTTAATGCTAAGTGTTGGCCTATTTGAGACTGATTTAATTACTGTAGGGAACTCTAAAAAGAAGCATAGTCATAACCATGAGCATAGTCATAACCATGAGCATAGTCATAACCATGAGCATAGTCATACTCATGAGCACAAATCTGAACAGCTTGAGATTGAAGGATTCACTTCTTTATCCTTCAAAAGTAATAAACCTTTCTCTCTAAGAAAGTTCCAAAATTTCTTAGACAACCAACTGCCTGAAAATGTTTTTCGCGCCAAAGGAATTTTATGGTTTAACGAAAGCGAGCGAAGACACATATTTCATCTTGCCGGCAAACGATTCTCAATTGATGACAGTGATTGGCATGATGAACACAAAAATCAACTTGTCTTAATTGGGCGTCAACTTGACCATCCCACCATAAAGCAACAACTACAGGCTTGTGTAACAAACAATTCAGAAAAAGAGATTGCTAGATGACTCGTGCAGGAATTTCAACAACCCAAAAGACAAGCGTTCTGAGATTCATCAGAAGGCAATCTCAGAAGTCAAGGTCTGTACTTAGTGCCATAGCTTTAATAATTTGCGCTATATCTCTATGGCCTTTAATCGGACTATTAATTGAAGGAATAAATGGACTACAAGCTGGATCGGTCAATCTAGGTTCCGATGGTTCTAGACAGATCCTAGGAACCTTATTCTTACTTATCTCCACTGGATTAGTTGCGGCACTTGTCGGAACATCAAATGGCTGGTTACTAGCTAACTGTCGATTCCCTGGCAGGAAGATTTTACGGATAGCACAGCTATTACCGCTTGCTACTCCTGCATATCTTCTCTCAGCAACACTTATAGATCTTGGAAGCATTAATTCCATAAGGATTTATGGAATGACCTGGGGGGTAATTATTATGGCACTAACTACATATCCTTATATCTTCCTATTAAGCACAGAAAACTTCACAAAATGTGGTAGACGACAACTTGAAGTAAGTCGAAGTTTGGGTGTTGGCCCATGGAATAGCTTTAGGAGAATTGCTCTACCGATGGCACTACCAGCGATTGGGGCAGGAGTCGCCCTCACCGGGATGGAAGTTATTAATGAACTTGGAGCTGTACAACTTCTAAATATTCCAAGCATTTCTGCCGGAATTGTTGAAAATTGGGTAACCAATGGCGATCCAGCCGGAGCTATAGCCTTAGCAATTATCGGTTTAACAATAGTCATGATACTTGTTTCCTATGAGCGTAATCTCCGTAATAGAAGTCGACGTTGGACAGAAGGAGTTGCCGGAGGAGAAGCGCCTGCTTGGAAATTAAAAGGGATAAGAGCTCTTCTTGCTCAAAGCATTGCTTTTATCCCTCCAGCATTCACTCTTGGGACTCCTATTGCTTGGGCAACAATCAACTTCGACCAACTCGGGAAAGGACTGGACCAAGAGCTATTTTTACTAACTTTGAGGAGCCTTGGTCTTGGTCTTGCTGCTGCAAGCATTGCTGTTCTAGCAGCATTATTTTTGTCAATTGCAAAAAGATGGAATCCTAATAATTGGATAAAAAGCCTGACCTTTTTTGCCGGCATTGGATATGCGGTTCCTGGTGCTGTTCTAGCTTTAGGGCTTTCTTCCTTCGCTGGACCGCCTTGGAAATTCGCTTCTATTATTCTCTTAATATGGGGCTACAGTATTCGATTTTTAGCCGTAGCAAAAGGAGGGCTTGATGCGGCTTTTGAACGAATTTCACCAAATCTCGATGAAGCAGCAATAGGGCTTGGATACCAATGGCAAGAAGTTCTTAAAAAGGTCCATTTACCTCTACTAAAAGGTCCATTGGGTGTAGGAGCCTTATTGGTTTTTGTTGATACGTTAAAAGAACTACCACTTAGCTTTACTTTAAGACCTTTTGATTTTGATACTCTTTCAGTAAGAATTTTCCAATATGCAGGGGATGAGCGTATGTCCGAAGCCATCTTGCCTTCTTTGATAATCCTCTCACTTGGCCTAATAGCTTCACTAGCTTTAATTCCAGGATTAGAGTATAAAAAAAAATGAAAAGAGGAAGATCTGTATGCGACTGTTTTTTTTATAACTTAAGTCAGGGCTTAAATTTAAATTCAACTCTTATTGATTTTAACTGTAAGGGTACATATACGAAGCATAAATCCGATTCAGCCAAACAACAAAAGCAACAATTAAATCTGAAAAAGATACTACCAATCTATAACAAAGTAACGAGGCTAAAAGAGGAGGCTCAGGAACTAAAGTACCGATTCTAATAAATAAACAAGTCTCAAAAATACCAACCCCACCTGGTGCAGCAGGAACAACCAGGCCAATTAGCCAAGCAAAGCAAAAAATTGCAAGCCATTGAAAAAAAGGAATGCTTAAGTCAATGTAAAAAGCTCTTAAGCAACACCAAAACCCACCAAAGCGTAATATTAAAAAAACAAGCTCCATTAACAATGCCTTATAGGGGTAATCTTTCCCTCGAAGAGAAAGTTCATTTTTCCATAATTTAACCTTAGACTCAGAGGCAATTACCTCTAATTTCTTAGCAATTAAAATTTTTAACCCTTTCAACATTGGACGTCTAAGGTTTCGAGAAAAAAACACTATTGGGAAAACACATAACAGTCCAAATCCTGACTGGAAACCACCTAAGGGGATAAAAAGTAGTGCCGCTGATAACATTAGAAATGGTTCCAAAATGACAGAAGTAATTGCTTTGTCTTGCCCAGAGTTCCGATTAATTACTCTAATCCTTTCAACAAAATGCCAAATCCCACCAGGCAAATACTTCAAGATATTAGTAGTTAAAAAAAGTGTAATTAAGTTTATTCCCTTTCTATAGACACCTAGCCAATCACAAATAAAACTCCAAGCCAAAGCATTCATTAGGAGACTAGAGATGCTGATAAAAGTTGACAAGATTAGCCAATAAAATACCCTCCTAGTCAAATCAATATTTCCTAACATTTCACTATTTATAAAAATCAAATTCCCAATAAAAAGGAGACTTAATAATGTTATGAAAAAACGAAAACTTCCTAGGAAAGACTCGTCATTAATCAATATTTTCAATCTTCCAAAGATATGTGTAAAGATTTCAGTCACAATGACCATTCTTCTTTGTAGAGAAAATTATGGATATGGCTAGAAATCTTTTGACGCACATCTTCTAAAGATTTACCACTCTCAGTGCTTAATCTAACGAGCTCATCATGCTCAATCTTGGTCGTAATATTTCCATTAGGTCGTTTCACCTGCTTGATCTTGACTTCCCCTAAAGGTGTAGCACAAACTGCTTGGCGGCGAGGCAAGACCCACCTCCCCCCGATATTCTCTCGAAGTCCAATTGTTGTTCCTTTAGAGAACCAAGCCTTCCTTAATTCATTTGCTTGTTCTGATTTAACTATTGCCTTAATACAAATTGCCTGGCGTCCTTTCTTCATTTGTATTGAATGACTTATAACCTCAAGTGCACCAGCCTTCCTTAATTCATCCTTTAAAACTGAAGTATCTTCGGGAGTTGAATCATCGATCCAGGCTTCTTGAATCAATAAATCCTCCCAATAAATATTTTCTACTCGATGACTAACGTCATCTAACAGACAAACTCTCAAAAAGTTAGGTCGATCTAAATTACGTTGCCCTAATCCAACTCCTATTGTTTGGATATTAAGCGAATCTGGCTGTCTAAATTCATCAGCCAAAACAGCCATCAAGGCAAGTCCTGTAGGTGTCGTTAATTCACCTTTAGGGTAATCAGGACCTCCAGCAAGATTTATTTGAAACTTTTTCGACAGTTCAAATACCACGGGAACAGGAACTGGCAATATCCCATGGGAGGTTTTTACCGATCCTGAACCAGCAGGTGGATTCGTACAAAAAATCCTCATCGGTTCCAAATATTTTATTGCCGCACATACACAAACAATCTCAATAAGTGCATCTAAAGATCCAACTTCATGAAAGTGAATCTCTTCTACTGATTTACCATGAACACAAGCTTCTGCATCTGCAAGTGAATGGAAAACATTTAAGACTTCCTCTTTGAGTGAATTGTCCCAATCTGAAGCCTCTACAGTCGAAATTATTTGTTGCAAGCTGGTTGACGAGTATTTTTGATCTAAACCTATTAAATTAACCCTTAGACCTCTTATTCCAAAACTAGAGCCTTCTTCACTAGATAAAGAAAAAGATTTTCCTAATCCAAGAGAAAAAAGAGGCTTCTCAATCACCTCTTTAGGAACTCCTAAGTCCAACAAGGCCGCTAAAAGCATATCTCCAGCTATGCCAGTAGGGCAATCAAAGAAAAGTATTCTCATCAATGAGGGGCTCTATGAATACAGCTTAATAAACTTAAGAACTGACTATTTGCCATATTTATATAAATCAAAAGATTTAAGTTAATTAGCATAGATTATTTGAGTTCATTATTTCTCCAAAATAAATCCTAAATATTAAAGTTTTTGATTCTATCTCTCAGAACTCCTTGTTTCAGTCGTCTTCCTTAAAATTGATCGTTTCCCTCCCTTCCTTTTACCACCCCGTGTAGGAATAGGAGCGATAACCTTATAGTCCTCCAAGCAGAGCTGATTTGCATTCCTTCTAACTTCCAGACTCACAAAATGTCGAAGTTGATCAGACGGAATTTTACCCTTTAAATTAAGTTTAAAAGGCAATGGTCTTCTTCCATTAGCTTTTGATCTTTGACGAATCTTAACCACTAATTCTTCCGTCTCTGGCTTCGTATAAATCAATTCACCTCTAATCGAGAAATAATTATCCCCTTCTGGCAGTTCATCAGAAGGGAGCTCTTTTATATCGCCTATCTCTTCTAAATCACTCTCTCCTATATTTACTTGAGAAAGGGTGCTTGGCTCCCAAATTCCAGTAATCTGCAAATGCAGATGATCTATTTCTCTATATCTAGGATAAACGACCCATAAGTGGGGTTTATCTTGATCAATATGGCGCCTCATCAAAGCAAGGACCCTTCCCAGTAGTACTGCTTCAAGCTCAATTCCATTTAAATCAACAAGTCTTCCTCTCGTAATGTGATGGAGATCATTAGGTATGTATTTACCTCTAACAATACCGATGGCCCGATATTGCAGAGGCTCCGTAACCGGGGGGATCGGATGGCTTCTCATCGCAAAGGGACAAATTGCTGGCCCAACAAATAATCTAGCCAACCTGAGTGAATTACTTAAATATACTTTCTAATCAAATAACTCCAACAACAAGAAAAACCTGTAGAGCATTATCATCTCAAGTACTAATAATTTGTTAAAAGATTGTATTGAAAGCCTTACGAATTTCAGATCACTTTTTTTACCGTCAAATTCAATGAAATTTTTTCAAACTAAAGGTTTGCCAGGGATATTGAAGGTTTCGCAACATTTGTCATTCCTTTAAAGGGTCTTCTATTTGCAATGCATCAAGAGCTCTTAAGGCCTCATCTATTGCATCAGATGGACTAGTGGCATCTTCCATAGCAGTGTTCTGTTGTATGCGTTGCATGAGATCCATTTGGTTAGAGACATCAAGCAATGTTCCTTTATTTTCATCAGAAGAAAAGGTGTCATGTATTTCAAGCTGATCAGAAAAATCCTCCTTTTCAACTGACTGAGAGTAAACAGGGAAAGGGAATCCAAAAATTCCAAATGAAGTTATTGAAAGCAAAACAGCAATAATTTCTTGAAAGCGAGCAGATAAATCACAAAAGCCATTCTTCATTTGTGCCTACTTAAACAATTAATTTAATGCTAATGGTCCTTTCACCAAGATCTTAACCAGTGCTTATCGCTACGTGGAATGTCAATTCGGTCCGTACCCGTCTACCTCAGCTAAAAGAGTGGCTAGAAGAAGTCCAACCTGATTTATTATGCATACAGGAAACAAAAGTAGCCGATCCATTTTTTCCACGAGAAGAACTAGTAGAAAATGGTTATCAAGTTTACTTTTATGGTCAAAAGTCCTACAACGGAGTGGCTTTAATAAGCCGTCACCCTTTAAGAGATGTGCGTTATGGGATGAAGGCCGAGCTTCCTAAAGACTCTAAGGCAAATGACTTTGAAGACCAAAAGCGAATCATCAGCGCACTAGTGAATGGAATTCGTGTCGTAAATATATATGTACCTAATGGTTCATCCCTAAAATCCGAAAAATACACCTACAAGCTTGAGTGGCTTGAATGTCTTGATCGGTACCTAAAAGCTCAAAAGACGCGAGATGAACCTCTATGCATTTTAGGAGACTTCAATATCGCTCTTGAATCAAGAGATATTCATAATCCAGAGCGCTTAACCGGAGGGATAATGGCTAGCTCAAAAGAGCGAGAAGCCTTAAAAAAAGTTTTAGGAGAAAGACTTCAAGATGTTTTTAGAATCTTTGAATCTGAATCTCAACATTGGAGCTGGTGGGACTATAGGAGTGGCGGGTGGGAGCGTAATAGAGGGTGGAGAATCGATCACATCTATCTATGCGAAGAGCTTTTACAAAATGCAAAGAGTTGTGAGATTCATAAAAAAATGCGAGGAAATATTCAACCCAGTGACCATGCACCGGTGGTAGTAGACATTAATTGGCCTCCCATTGAAATGGATGAGTTTGAGGAAATTGATCTATTTTCCCAATATTGAAAAACCCAACAACTCATTTTGCTTAGCTTCTATGAATATCCACCTACCAGAAATTGGCAAAATAAGCACCCATGGAAGTCAATATGGATTGATCTCCTAAGCAAACTTTGTGACGTTCTATCGAAATACCGTCACACAATTAACAAGTAACGATTAATAAATACTAATAGCCAACACCGCCATTGATTTCCCTAAGTCCCTCTTCATCACTGGCAAGTCGAGGAAGGCAACAATGGTCAAACAGCTTTAAAAACAATCAAATAAACAAAAGAGGTATAGAACATTCAAAGAAAACCGAGACGAAATTGACAGTTTTAGGCCAATATGACCAACTGTGTTTCTTAGCCCATTGGCATCGGTCCCCGTGACAAACGCCTTAAACACCAACCTTTCAAAAGAAATCTTCAGTGCAGCACAGGCGCTGATGCCTGGTGGTGTGAGTTCTCCCGTCAGGGCATTCAAATCTGTTGGGGGGCAGCCAATTATTTTTGATCGTGTTAAAGGTCCCTATGCATGGGACGTAGATGGGAATCGCTACATTGATTATGTCGGAAGCTGGGGGCCTGCAATCTGTGGCCATGCACATCCCGAGGTCATAGCCTCTCTCCAGGAAGCTTTAGAAAAAGGAACTAGCTTTGGAGCACCATGCGAGCTAGAGAACAAGCTTGCAGAAATGGTTATAGATGCAGTCCCAAGTGTAGAAATGGTTCGCTTCGTAAACAGTGGGACAGAAGCATGTATGGCGGTTCTACGTCTGATGAGAGCCTTCACTGGTAGAGACAAAGTAATCAAATTTGAAGGTTGTTATCACGGCCATGCAGATATGTTTTTGGTCAAAGCAGGATCAGGAGTCGCAACACTTGGTCTTCCTGACTCACCAGGAGTTCCACGAAGTACAACCTCTAATACACTTACAGCTCCATATAACGATCTAGAAGCAGTTAAAAACCTCTTTGCAGAAAACCCTGACGCAATCTCAGGAGTGATTCTTGAGCCAGTAGTAGGAAATGCAGGATTTATTACCCCAGAACCAGGTTTTCTTGAAGGGCTAAGAGAACTAACTAAGGAAAATGGAGCCCTACTTGTGTTTGATGAAGTAATGACTGGATTCAGAATCAGCTATGGGGGTGCTCAAGAACGTTTTGGGGTAACACCAGACCTCACCACAATGGGGAAGGTCATTGGAGGAGGACTACCAGTAGGGGCCTATGGAGGCAGAGCTGACATCATGGCAATGGTTGCCCCTGCCGGGCCTATGTATCAAGCGGGGACACTTAGTGGAAACCCCCTTGCAATGACAGCAGGAATTAAAACTCTTGAATTACTTCGACAAGAAGGTGTCTATGAAAAGCTCGAAACTACAACTAAGAAGTTAATAGAAGGGATAATACAAACCGCAAAATCGGCTGGCTTTGCAATTACAGGCAGCAGCATTAGTGCGATGTTCGGCTTTTATTTATGTGAAGGCCCAGTAAGAAACTTTGAAGAAGCAAAATCAACAGATGCAGAACTTTTTGGGAAGCTGCATAGGACAATGCTTGAGAAAGGAATCTACTTAGCCCCAAGTGCATTCGAAGCTGGATTCACTTCCCTAGCACACTCAGAAGATGACATTGATGCCACTTTAAAAGCATTTAAAGAAAGCTTCGCAAATATTACTTAAGCATTAACTAATAACTCATTAATTAATACTTAAGTAATGCAAAAAATATCATTTTAACCTTATCAGTTAATAATCTAACTTAATATTTATATAGGAATATTTTAACTCGGCTAAAACGGTTAAAGATATAATTTAATTGCTATTTTCTTCCTCCTACAATAACAGGAGGAGTACCAGCTTTACTTCCAGGTAGAGATGGAACAACTTGTGTTCTTCCATCCCACTTGTCTAGAAATAGTTTGAATAAGACCTGATCATCAAGACTTCTAGTCAAAGTTTCATATCTTTTAGCTTCTTGCTCTGCAATCTTTACCTCTGTTTGGGCCCTAAGCAATTGTTGTTCAGCAATTTGTTTTTGCTCAATTGCTGCGCGATATTCTTCTGCGATTTCTAGTCCAGTCAAGTCGAGAGCCTGTACTTCAACATAATCAAATTTATTAAGTTCTTCAGCAACAGTTTTTTCAACTATTTCGGAAATATCGCTCCAAGAACTTGCTATTGTAACCAACTCATATTTAGAAAAAACAGACTTAAGTGCCTTTAATAGAGAAGGTTTAATGATTCTATTATATATTTCCCTATCATTATAAGAAATTGTTCTAAATACACGGCCAGCCTCACTAGGCTTTAACGCATATTTCACGGTTGCAGTGGCAGCAATAACTTGCAAATCTTTAGTTAGGGACTCAAACTTCTCAGGTTTAACCTGTGTCTGGACATTAAAAGGATAAGTAGACTGAACAAAAGGAATTTTAAAGTTAAGGCCAGGTAGTCGAGCTCCGCCACTTACCTTGCCCAAAGTTGTTACAACAGCAACCTGACCAGCAGGAACTACAAAAAAGGAGCTTGTCAACAATATGAACCCTGCGAACGAAAGTACTAGAAGGGCTGCTGCATTACCACCTGGCCCAGATGGTGTGATGTTGCGAAATGGAGTGGTCATGGAAGTTTTTATATATTTAAATTTTATTGGTATCTAGCTCTTATTGTGACGATTTTTATTTGTATTCAAAGATTCCCTGGCTAGAAAGGTTCAAATGTCAGGGAAAGAAATTAAATTTTCAGAAAATTTGTAAGGCACTTCCACCTAATAGTCAATTCATCTAACAAAAGAGCTGATATTTTTAGGGAAGTTATAATTAGACCTCAAGCGGCTAAAAACCAAACAAAATCTATAGGAGATTTCATTTTCAAAATCAACACTCTTATACAAACAAGGTGTAATAATAACTTCTGAAGTCCAAAGCAAAAAAAGAAATTGATTGATTAGTATCTACTTAAAACGTAAGTTCTCTTATAAAGAAACTTTAACAAGACTATTTACTTCATAATAAATAGCAAGTAATTGTAATTATATTATCTATAGTTATCAAATTGCAAGGGAATGTCTAGAGCTTCCTCCATGTTACGCAAAAAGGCTATTACTGCCTGTAATTCGTCTTTGTTTTTTCCAATAACCCTAAGGCTTTCTCCTTGTATTGATACATTTATCTTTTTAAATTCATTACGAATTTCTTTGCTCAATTTCTTAGCAATTTCTTGGGGAATCCCTTTTCTTAAAAGAACTCGCTGCAATACTCTATTGCCAGCTGAAGCCTCAGGTTTTTGAAATTCAAAGATTTTAAGTGAAAGATTTCTTTTGACAGCCTTCTGGCGAAGTACATCTTCAATGGCTTGCAAAGTCAGATCACTCTCAGTAGTTATGATTAAAGTTGCTTCTTCAAGCTTAACTTCTGAATTTGTATCTTTGAGGTCATAGCGTTGAAGAATCTCTCTCTTAAGTTGATCAACGGCATTTACTAGCTCCTGTCGATCAAAATCAGAAACAACATCAAAAGAGGAAGCTGAAGCCATTACAAGCCTTCAAGTATTTATTATTATATTAGATATAATAAAGATAATGATGAAATAGTCGTCGTTATGCATATATTTAATGACCAAAGTTGTCCTGCAATAAAATGTCTAACTACTACTATAAAATAATCTATAACCTCATAGCACAAGATGAATTCCTAGTCCAACCTCAATCGAAAAACATTAAGCTGACTACCTTTCCCATCTCTTCTGCGCTATGGCAGCTAGTTATTAAAGTCTCACTATCGTGAAAGGCAAAGCATATCAATTGATCACAGCGAGCAATTATTTCTTGATTGCACAAGCTGCTTGCAATAGGCAAGGGCAAATCGTTATTTTCAATTTTCTCTATTAAATGGAGAACTTGCTCAAGTTGATCTCTTATCTCAGGAACCTGACGATCAAGGCTTTGAGGCAACAACACCGTAAGGAGTGTTGGATCAACCTCTAAAACCCCCCTTATTACTGCAGCATTTACACCTTGTGATCCTGATGTAATGAGGGAATGCCCCTCTTGAGCCAAGGATCGTGCAATCAATTCAACAAGATGAATAGCCACAACAGGTACATGGCGACTACCAAGAAAAGCAATTCGCCTTTTACCTTTGTCTTGCAACAAAGCCAGTTCTTTAGCAAGAGTATCAACTCGATCTAACGAAGATAGATCCAGGGAGCGACTCAAAGAGATCCCCACAAATACAATTTAAAAGCTAGCAGTGTTTTGTAATTCTTGAAGGCAAGCCAAGATTCGAAAACAAACGATCCAGGTCACAATGTTCTTCCACCAGACGAAATGAATAACTTGCCTTTACAGGTTCATGCAAACGTACATGTCCAAATGCCTGCTCTATGACTTCAACTGTGGAAAGAGTATCATGGTCAACTTTTAACAAAGGCACATCCAATTCTTCAGCCCTATTAATCAATTGAGGCAACGGTTCTCCAGCCCCTGTAAGAATCAAACATTGAGTAGAAGCTTCTAGTGCCGCCAGCTGAATATCAGTTCTATCCGCCCCAGTAACAACTGCCATATTGCGACGTTTTCGAAAAAACTGCATGGCAGAATTTACATTCATTGCACCAATACTTAGCGTCTCAACCATTAATTCAAGCCGCTCAGAACAACAAATGACCCTTGCCTCTAATCGTCTAACCAACTCACCAACAGTGACACTGCGAAGCAAAGGAGATCTAGGCATTACACCATATACAACAAAACCCAACTCCTCTAAGGAAGGGACCACCGAACTCTCTAAAGCCTCTACTTCATTGGGTTTAACCGCATTCAGAACAATTCCTACCAAATGTTCTCCTAGCTGTTCCTTAGCAGCAAGCAAAGCATCAACACTGCAGCTATCTTGCCACAAATGAACAAGAATTACTTTTGCCTCTAAGCTTTTCGCTAATTGCCCAAGGCTTAAGCCATAAAGAAGTCCTTCATGAAGACTGCCAGCTGCTTCAAGGATATTTACACCATCGAAAGGGGCATTAAGAGTTTTTTTTAAATTCTCCAGATCTTTTCTTGCCCCCAAGCAGGAATCTTTAAGCCGTTGATCCGCTGTGGAGGCATCTAAATAGTGGAGAGATGGAATTAATTGATCTTCTTGTAAGTCAAGGGTTTGCCCAATAAAACGAACGTCGTCGTCAATTAAGGGTTTATTTGAAGAAGAACGAGCAGCATTTAAATCAAATTCAAGACTTGTAGCCAAAGGTTTCCCAAACCGAATCTGTTCTTTTGCTGAAATCAGCTTCCTTGCAACGCCTAAAACGAATGCTGATTTACCGCTAAAAGGTTCACATGATCCGATCATTAAGGTCTTGCCCATGACCGAACTCCTTTCCATGTCAAACTAAAATAATTTTAAGCTTCTACTATCAATTCTCAATGCCAATAGAAAGAATTTTTCGAGTCCAATAAAAGCTCAACTCAATAGTTCAACCAACTTCCAACTAAAGCTTCTTATTAACTTAATAGTGAATTTCAAGAATCATGGATACTCACTGGAATCAATGTCGAATAGGAATTACAGGAGCGAGTGGAGCCTTTGGGCAAGCCCTCACCAAAAAGTTACGTGCCAAAGGAGCCTTTGTTATTGGGATTACTCATAGTTCTAGTTCAAGTAAAAACCTCTCAACCACAGGTCCACAAAAATGGGTGTTTTGGGAGTGCGGGAAAGAAGAAGCACTACAACCAACTCTTGCTTCTTTAGATATTTTAGTTTTAAACCATGGTATTAATCCCCAAGGTCGACAAAGTCCAAATGATCTCAATGCGGCACTTACAATTAATGCATTTAGCACCTGGAAACTAATAGAGCAATTTGAACAAATCACACAAAAGAAAAAGAAACTTTCTAGGCCTTATGAAATTTGGATTAATACCTCAGAAGCAGAGGTTCAACCCGCACTTAGTCCAGGGTATGAAATCAGTAAAAGATTAATAGGCCAGCTTATAAGTATTCGTTGGAGTAATTTAAATCAACGCCAACGGGAGAAATTAAGAATCCGTAAACTTGTTTTTGGTCCATTTCAGTCAGAGCTCAATCCCATTGGGATTATGAATCCTGAGTTTGTAGCCAACCAAACAATAATGCAGGCAGAATTAGGTTTGAATCTAATAATAGTCACACCAAACCCTATTACATATATAGTCTTCCCTCTAAATGAATTATTTAGATCTATCTACTATTTAATTACAAAAAAATTATTAGCTAGTAATTAAGCTGAAAAACTCCTATTAATCACCTCGATCAGTAAGTATCTCACAACCATCTGAAGTTACAAGAATAGTATGCTCCCATTGCGCGGATAAATTTCCATCTTGTGTAACAACAGTCCAACCATCTTTTAGTGTTCGGCAATACTTACTGCCAGCATTAATAATTGGCTCAATTGCAAGAGTCATTCCTGGCCTCAATGAAATATTAGGTAACTGATCTGTTCGGAAATTAAAAACTGAAGGCTCCTCATGTAAGTTCCTTCCGACACCATGACCTGTGTAGTCCTCTACAACACTGAAGCCTTCTGAGTTAACTAGATCCTCAATCGCTCCTGCAATATCTAGAAGAGTATTCTTTGGTTTAATTTGATTTAAACCTGCAATTAGAGCTTTTTGTGCAACACTGCTCAACTCTTTTGCAGAGTCAGACACATCGCCAACACAAATAGTTATACAGCTATCTCCATGATAACCATCAAAAAAAGCCCCTGTGTCAACTTTTAACAAGTCACCAGAGTTGATTAAACGTTTACTACTTGGAATGCCATGAACAACCTCATTATTGATACTGGCACAAATACTTGCTGGGAATCCCTGATAGCCTTTAAAACTTGGAAGAGCCCCCATTCCTCTGATTCTTTTCTCAGCAAAGCTATCGAGATCTCCAGTTGACATTCCTGGCTCTACTAAAAGGTTTATCTCACGTAAAACAGTACTTACAATTTTACTTGCCTTACGCATAATTTCGATTTCTCTAGAAGATTTAATTTCTACCCCACGTCGTTTCTGAATACGAGGACCTACTCCTGTTTTTGGAGTTTTAGAATTAGCAGCAATGAGATCGGCGAAAAGATTCATAATGCCGAAATAGTTCTGAAAATGAGCAAATGCGTTGAATGGGGGCATATCTTCACGATTGCTTCATTCACGCTAGTAATGAGCATATTAAAGAAACACAAGCATAAAAAGTTTCCCCCAAGGGTTACAACCAGATTTTTTTGATAAAATTGTGTTAGTGCTTGACTATTAACACAAGATTCTTTAAAGGTTTTGTTGGTCTATCTAGCTTTGGAAACCTTACGGCATGAATTAGTTTTCTGCATTGCTAGTTCAACTAACATGAACTATTGGTCTCCCAATACAAGGTGGTAAAGAAATCTACTCATTGTTTTTGCCCTCATGAGTAACGATTCCAAGATGCCTTAGTAAGATTTCGAATATGTCCAAACTTAACTTTTGACCAAAGCGACCCAAACAAATAATCAAAAAACCATTGAACAGATTAATCAACAGTTAATATGACTGTTTGGCGATTTAACCCGGAGTTGGGATGGCAGCCGATACCAAAGACACCTCGATCACCGAGGACCTAAATCAAGGGACAAAAGAACTTGAGGAGACCAAATCCTCAGTCAAAAGTCCTTCTACCACTCAGACAAGCCCAACAAGCAACAAATTAAAAGGGAACGATCTGATTCGGGAATTCGAGGCTGCACAACAAAAAAGCAACCTTCCCGAAATTTATGTTGGCGATACTGTTCGTGTAGGAGTACGCATAAGTGAAGGGAACAAAGAGCGCGTTCAACCCTATGAAGGTGTTGTAATTGCAAAACGACATGGAGGGCTAAATGAAACGATTACAGTTCGTCGAATTTTTCAAGGAATTGGAGTTGAAAGAATCTTCATGCTTCATAGCCCTCAAGTTGCATCCTTAAAGGTCGAGCGCCGCGGTAAAGTTAGAAGAGCGAAGCTTTTTTATCTGCGGGAGCGGGTAGGCAAAGCCACCCGCGTTAAGCAGCGCTTCGACCGCTGAGGTCTCGGCCTCTTTCAATCCCAATAACATCGCCTCTGGTGTTCTTAAAGGGTATTTCAAATGCGCCGTTAGTTCAGTTGGTAGAACGCAGGTCTCCAAAACCTGATGTCGGGGGTTCGAGTCCTCCACGGCGCGTCCGATGCCCCTTCCTGCACTTTCCTAAGTTTTGAGAATGGAGTTAGATCTTCAACCTGGTGATGTCGTGAAGGTACTTGAGTCCGCCGCTTTAGGTTGGGTTCGAGCACGCGTTATTCGAGTCAAATCTGGTGGCCGAGTGGTCGTTCAAAGCGATCAGGGTCGCGAGTTCACGGCAAGAGGCAATCAAGTTCGTCTCATAGAACCAGCAGGATTCCGCCCCTGAAGAGAACATCTCTTCAATCATGGTTGTTGCCCCCTTTGTCCATCCATTAGGTGATCAAAGGGGGTCGAAGAACCAATCCTTTAATTACTGCTTCTATCTAAGTCTTTTTTGCTATTTCAGACCTTCCTAAATGCACAATAATGAAACCTCTATGAATTCCAACAATCTTTAGAACAAACAAATGAAAATCCAAAAAATTCTCACCACTAAGTTGACGAGTGGTATGCAATAGGTTGATACTTCCTTGGTCGCAATTGCGACACGGGTCAACCTTTTTTGAGATCCTAATTACAGGTATCAATTACCCGACCTGGGACCGTAGTTCAACTGGTTAGAGCACCGCCCTGTCACGGCGGAAGTTGCGGGTTCGAATCCCGTCGGTCCCGTATTAAATCCAACAATCATGACTGTTCGAGTAAGGCTGGCCCCTAGCCCCACAGGAACACTTCATATCGGCACAGCAAGAACAGCTCTTTTTAACTGGCTATATGCAACTCATGTGGGCGGAAAGTTTCTTCTTCGTATAGAGGATACCGATAAAGAAAGATCTCAAGACAAATACACAACAAACATCCTTGAGGGGCTCAAATGGCTTGGTCTCTCATGGGACGAGCCCCCAGTTATTCAAAGTGAACAAATAGAAGATCATCGTAAGGCGATTCAATCTTTATTAGATAGCGGCCTTGCATACCGGTGTTATGCAACTGAGGCCGAGCTTGAAGAAATGAGAGATTCTCAAAAAAACAAGGGGAAAGCCCCCCGCTATGACAACCGTCATAGAGACCTCACTTCTATAGAAGAGTCAAAATTCATAGAAGAAGGGAGATCTGCTGTTATACGTTTTCGAATTGAAGATGAAGAAATCATCACTTGGAATGATCTAGTTCGTGGGCACATGAGATGGAGCGCCTCAGATCTAGGAGGTGACATGGTGATAGCTCGTAGAGCTTCTCCACAGGAAATTGGCCCTCCTTTATATAACTTAGTAGTAGTGGTCGACGACTCCACAATGAATATCACCCATGTAATACGAGGGGAAGATCATATAGCGAATACAGCAAAGCAAATCCTTCTCTACAAAGCCCTTCAATTAAAACCTCCTGAGTTCGCTCACACCCCGCTAATCCTTAATCAAGAAGGCCGCAAGCTGTCAAAAAGAGATGGTGTTACCTCAATAAGTGAATTCAAAGCAATGGGATATACGGCAGAAGCAATGGCAAACTACATGACTCTGCTGGGCTGGTCTCAGCCAGAAAGCATGCAAGAAAGATTTTCCATCGAAGAGGCAGCTGAGTTCTTTAACTTTGATCGGGTTAACAGAGCTGGGGCCAAGTTCGACTGGGACAAGTTGAACTGGCTAAACTCTCAAGTAATTCATAATTGGTCACCAGAAAAGCTTTTAAACTCACTTAAACCACTTTGGATAAAAGAAGGTTGGAAATTACCTAATCATGAATGGTGCATTTCACTTGCTGAACTTATAGGGCCATCTCTTACCTTAATTAATGATGGGATTAATCAATCTAGGCCTTTTTTTGAAAAGCCAGTTCTTGATAATGATGGGATTAATCAACTTGAATTAGAAGGAGCAAAAGCTGGACTGAAATGCCTTTTAGAAAATCTAGAAAGAACCCCCTGGGATGGAATAGATCAAAATCAAGCTAAAAAAATTCTTACATTCACTGCAGAAAGTGCAGGCATAAAAAAAGGCTTACTGATGAAAAGTCTGAGAGCAGCACTTTTAGGCCGCCTGAACGGTCCAGATCTAATATCAACTTGGAGTTTACTTGCCCGAATAAGTGAAGATTCAACTCGAATTCTTAATAGTATCTAACGATTTATCGGTAGATTCTGAATTGTCCATCAAACCCAAAGCTTGCGCCAAAGGCTGAGCTGTAAGCCCTTGCAATCCCACTGTCATAAGAATCGTTAGAAAAACCAAACCTTGAAGTCGGCCTGCCCCCAATATTCCAGCCTGCTCTAACCTAATTGAAAAAAGTGAAGCAACCGCTGCAGTAACTATCCCTCGTGGGGCCAACCATCCAAGAAATAATTTTTGTCTGACATCTAAAGGTAATCCAATAGTTGCCAAACTTACAGCCAAGGGACGAACCACAAGCATTAAAACCAAGACACAAATCACACCACCCCAGCCCAATGGACTCAACTCACCCCATGTAACATCAGCTGCTAAGAGTGGGAAAAGCATTGTTATAGCAAGTTGAGCCAACTCTTTAATCAATTGATCCAACTCATTAACCTGAATTTCAGGCCTTCTCCCAACTACAACACCTGCAGCTACCGACGCTGGCAATCCTGATTCAGGCAATAGCCATTCACAAAAACCGTATAGAAGAAATAAAAATCCTAAAGTTAGCTGCAATCTAATTCCTAGAGAAGGGTCAGGTTTAAGTCGTTTCAAACATTCCGAAAGAAGCCAACCAAATAAACAACCGATCGCAATTCCTCCACCAAGACGAGATAACAATCCAAAAGCCAACTCTTTCCATCCATGAAGATCACCAAGCAATAATTCCAAGAAAAGCAAGGCTAAAACGGCTCCAACTGGTTCAAGAACCAAGCCCTCTGCCTCAAGTACATCACTCAGAGGTGAAGACAAACGTATTTGCTGAACCAATGGTGTAACTACAGTTGGTCCTGTGGCTAAAACAATTGCACTATATACAGCTGCTACAGACCAACTCAAACCTGCTAGTAAATGAGCAGCAAGAAGCCCTGCAGCTAATGAAAAGACAAGTCTTATAAGAGAAATCCTAAGAACCGTAGTTTTAAGAGTGTCTCCCGGAAGTTTTAACTTAAGCCCACCATCAAAAAGGACAAGACTAACCAAAAGGCCAACTATCGTTTCCAACCCTTGACCTAAATCAAGTGGCTCAACCAATCCCAAACCAGATCTTCCTATAAGCAGCCCCGAAAGCAAAAGGAGAACTACCCCAGGCAAGCCAGTCAAAACAGCCAACAACCTTGCCCCCGCTCCTGCAAAAACGGTGACACCCCAAAGCAGTCCCAACCGCTCAGGTGTCATAGAGAATTAGGAATTGAGGTTGCACCATAACTTCATCAAATAAATTTTGGCTTTAAAGCAGGAATTCGCCCTACATCTCTCTGAGCAAAACTTCTAAGGAGCCCCCAATAAGGAATTTCTAACACTCTTATATAACTAAAGAAAGCTACAAACGGTAGTGACCTTATCACTAGTAAAAAACAAATGCTATCGGAGAAAAGCTTCTTAACTGTATAAAACTCTGGAGGATTGCTTTCTGAAAAAAAACATTCCAGAAATGCCTAAAGGGAAACCTATAAGAAAACAAATGGTCTTAAACCTTCTTTATACGAGGAATAGAGAGGATGGCGAGGGTGACCACATTTCGTCCTTCCAATAACCAAGGGACCTCGCGCAGATGGATATTTAGAATATCTTTCAAGGGCCTTTTCTTTAATCAAATTCAAGGCCACTATATTTCGATTCTGCAATATTCCTTGATTGCCCCATCCCAACCAAAGGTCGCAAAGAGGATTGTTTGACCACTGACATAAGTAGTTCGCAAGCTCATCATCATTTTTCTGTCCAATTGGATCCAAACATCTACTAATAATTGCAGGTGAAGAATTGACTCTTGCAAATAAATTAATCACTATTAAAGATCCATAATCCCAAGAATTGCAGAAATTCACTAGTCTTTTTAAAGTTGGATCATCAAGGCTTTTAGAAGCTTTTGAAGGATTCAATCCTATAAAGATCATTATTTTTTCACTGTCCTTAATCCTTCTCTTTAACCACCAACGATAATGTCCACATGAACTAAAAGAGGCATCTGAGAAAGAAATAAGAGCAACCTGAATATATTGATTTTGAGTAACTAATAATAGTTGCTAAGTTTTTTTTAAACGCATTAGATACTCAAAAAATTCTAACTAAAAATAGAAGCATAAGGCCTGTTAGCAAGCCAATCATAGCCATTCTTCCATTCCAAATTTCTGCTTGAGGAGTAAAGCCTCTTCTCCATGAATTCAATTCACCACTACTAACAGGATGATTAGCTTCTAGAACCTGATGATTTTGCTGAGAATCCATAACTCAATTACCAAAATCAAGTGATGTCATCAAAGTGTTTTTAGAAAGGAGGGTTGGGTTCATACAAGCAATTTGCTTGGTCCAATGGGCAACGAGGAGAAACTCCTAAATTTATTGAACTTTGAGTTACACCAGATTGTAGGCGCAATATTGCTGCAGCGCCAATCATTGCAGCATTATCTGTGCAAAAAGATTTTGGGGCCATATAAAGGTGAATACCATTAAGAAGAGATGTCTCAGACATTCTTTGCCTTAAGCGCTTATTTGCAGCAACTCCTCCGACCATTAACAACGTTCTAAGCTCTTGATCCAAAGTGCACCGAATACTCCTCTCAACCAACACCTCAGCCACAATGTTTTCAAAACTTGCCGCCAAGTCCTCTAATGGCAACTTACTAGAAGAAGATTTGAGAGCTTGTACTTGCCTGAGCATTGCTGTTTTCAATCCACTAAATGAAAAATCATATGGATAAAACCCTCCTTCAGGCCTGGAGACCTTCCCCTTTGGCAATAAAAAAGCCATAGGGTTCCCAGTAATCGCCAAATTTTCTATCGCAGGCCCACCTGGATAAGAGAAGCCCAACAAACGAGCAACCTTGTCAAAAGCTTCGCCTGCAGCATCATCATGGCTTCTTCCCAGCCTTTTAAATTCACAATTTTTGCTTACTTGTATCAACTCTGTATGACCTCCACTAACAAGCAAAACAATATAAGGAGGTTTAGGAGGCTCTTTACTCAAAAAAACTGAAGCAAGATGACCTTCTAAGTGGTGAATTCCTAGAAATGGCTTTTGATGCAGTGCTGCCAGTGTTCTCCCAGTCACTGAGCCAACTAAAAGGGCCCCTGCCAAACCAGGCGCAACAGTTGATGCAATGGCGTCTATCTCTTCAATCAATATTCCTGATTGAACCAAGGCTTGTTCAACAAGCAAAGGTAAAGACTCTAAATGTCTCCTAGAGGCAATTTCCGGAACTACCCCTCCCCACTTAGCATGTTCATCTATTTGGGAGGCTACGAGATTAGCCTTTACATGAAAGCTTCCCTGTTCAAAACAGACCAATGCTACTGCTGACTCGTCACAACTTGTTTCGAGCGCCAGTATTGTTTGAGCTTTAGGGTTGTATTTCATTTAACTTAAGTGATGTGACATCCTGCTCTTTAGTGAGCAGCTCTAAAAAGGAATCGAAACTAATGCGTCGTCTATTCGCCATTCTGATATCGGCTTTCCTTGTTGTTGGTTTTGCCCCATTAGCAAACGCCGCACCTGGACCTGCATTAAATGCAGATAGAGCTGACACTACTTTCACTGAGTCAGGGCTTTCCCTTTGTTCTGAGAATGCCCGCTTTCAGGAGCGAGCTAGCACTGCCTCTGATGCACAAGCAGTTGCTCGCTTTGAACGTTATGGTCATGCCAACTGTGGGGATGATGGGTTACCTCATCTAATTATTGCAGCAACAATTGATCCATTTGGAGCTCTCGCTATGAGAGGCCAAGAAGGAAATGTCCTAATTCCTGCTCACATCTTTGTTGGTGTCTGCGGCATAATTGGATGGGCTGGCAGAGAGTATCTACAAATGGCCCGCAAATCAGGAGATGCTGCTGACAAAGAAATTTTCATTGACTCTGAACTTTTACAGAAAGCTTTAATAAAAGGCGCGCAATGGCCATTTGCAGCTAACTCTGAAGGACGTTCTGGACAGTTGCGTGAAAGTAACAAGAACATAACCACCTCTCCGGAGTCTGATTACAGCAATGTGCCTTTTTAGTTCTAAAAGCAACTATCAAACTATTTCCTAACTTCTTTTATCCCTCATGTCTTTTAAAGCAAAGCACAAAATTTTCAGATCAGCACCTGTAATTGGTGCAGGATGGATAGTCGTTACTGCTGGCTATTTAATTGAATTTAACCGTTTCCATCCAGATCTACTATTTCACCCAATGACTTGGTAGAGAAAGTCATTAATGCTTTTTATCCAAAGAAAAAGCCCTCTAGTAAGAGGGCTTTTTCTTTGGATAAAAAAATGATAAACCTTGCTCAAACAATCAGCGATTCGTTTCTAATTAAAAGATGAAATTTGCACTTGTAATTCAGCAAGTGCAAATTTCAAATCATCATTGATCACCACCGCATCAAACTCCTGTTGAGATTGCAACTCCTCTTTTGCTCTAGACAATCTCTGCTTAATTTCACTTTCAGAGTCTGTACCTCTCCCTCTAATTCGCCTCTCAAGCTCTTCGAAGCTGGGAGGAGCAAGAAAAATCAGTAAAGCCTTAGGAAAACTCTTTCGAATTTGCCTAGCACCTTCAACTTCAATCTCTAATAAAACAGATCTACCACTTTCTAGTTTCTGTTGAACTTGTTTTCGAGGAGTCCCATAATAATTTCCTGCAAATTTTGCCCACTCTAAAAAACCAGAATTTCTAACAAGCTCTTCGAACTTCTCCTGCTTTACAAAAAAATAGTGTTTACCATCAACTTCACCCTGTCTAGGAGCTCTTGTAGTAGCAGATACAGAAAGCCAGGTTTCTGGATGAAGCTTTAAAAATTGCTTAACTAAAGAGCCTTTTCCTACTCCACTTGGCCCAGTAATAACTATGAGTCTGCAGCTAGGGCTTGAGGGAACCATAACTTGCATCAGATCAAATCACAGAGTAGGAAAGATTTCATCCTGAGCACAATATACAAAGCAAATAAATGGACAACCAAACACCACAATCAATGGATATAACAACTTTGAAAGCAGTGCTGTCAGATCTTCGGAAAGTAATTCTACCTAGCTTATTTGAAAGAACTCAACAGCCTGAACCAGGAACAATTCAAGTTGGCTTAAGAACTTTACAAGGACTTATATGGCTTGAGATGAGTTGGCAAGCAGATGCACCACGCTTAGTCCAAATCGAGCCGCCATTGAAAGCTGGAACTGAAAGCACTCTCGCTCAGCAAATTCATCATGTACTTGGGAAAATGGCGCTTGTTGAAATCAAACAAAATGGATTTGAAAGAATTGTGGAATTTCACCTCGCCAGGCGACCAGGAGAATCTATCCAAAGAGTCCTAATACTTGAAATAATGGGGAGGCATAGCAATCTTGTCTTATTAGACTCCAAAAAAAAAATTATCACACTTGGACGACAAATACGTAATCATCAATCAAGAGTTAGGCCACTAAGTACAGGAGATTTATATATATCACCACCATGTCTTCAAGGTATAGTACCAAGCACTAAAGAACCCTTTGAAAGATGGAAAAGGAGGTTATGCTTACTACCCATCAGTCTAAAAAAAGCTTTAATAGAAAGTTATCAAGGAATTAGTCCTGCTTTGGCACTACAATTAGCTGGTGAGGAAATCGAATTTGCACAAAATTTGCTTCAACTACCTGTTACCAAGGTATCAAATAAGCAATGGGTTGAACTTTACAATAGGTGGTGCAAATGGTTGGTTCAAATTGAGCATGAGAAATTCAATCTTTGCTTTGATGGCCCTACTCCCTACAAAGTCTGGAATACAAAAAACTCTCACCCAAGTTCATTAGAAAAAACAAGCCTTTCTCTTGGGAAATACTATCAAGAAATATTAGGTAAAAAGAAATTCAATTTATTATTCATTGAGCTACAAAATAAACTTAATAAGTTAAAAGGCAATGAAGAAAAAAAACTATATGAAAAAGAAAAATTGCTTAAAGAAATTTCTAGAAGCACAGTATTGCAAGATGAAGCAAACAAAATACTGAGTTTAAAATCACCTAGTAGTGAATTAATTGACAAGTCACAAAAGCTTTACCGTAAAGCCAAGAAGTTAAGACGGTCTTTACCAGTGGTACAAGAACGTATTGCTCATCACAAGCAAAGATTGCAAAGCATTGAAGAAAGCAAAGTCTTTCTCAATAATCTTAATTCAAACCAATGGGAAAAAGAAACTGAAAAATTAGAAGGGTTAATTGAATTACAACAGGAACTATACGAGTATCAAATATCAACAACTAATCGCAAAGAGACCCAAAAACGTATAAATGTTCAAAAGAAAAAAACACCTAAACCCCTTTCCATCAAAAGTCCAGGTGGATTAGAGATCCAAATTGGACGCAATCATCGTCAGAATGATTGGATAAGTCTTAAGCAATCTCGTAATGGAGACCTATGGTTTCATGTCCAGGAGTGTCCAGGTAGTCACGTTATTCTCAAAGCCTCTAATGGAATGGCTGAAGATGAAGATCTTCAAATGGCTGCTGATCTCGCCGCTTACTTCAGTAATGCAAAGGGAAGTTTAAAGGTACCTGTTCTAATGGTCCCCACCCATCAGTTGCAAAGGATTCCAGGCACAGCGCCAGGGACAGTTAAATATCGTAAAAGCACAATCTGTTGGGGAGAACCTTCTAAAGGAATGGAACATATAAAAGCAAAAAACTCCTAAGCTGAAAGAAGATAAGTGCATCCTTTCCTGAACCCTCCTAAAGACAAACAAAAATCGGTTTTACCGCCCCCTAAATCAATTCCCCTTAAAAACAAGGCAAATATCGATACGCCATCACAAGATATAGAAATGCCTTTAGTAGACCATCTAGAGGAACTGCGCGGGAGAGTACTGAAAAGTCTAATTGCTGTTCTTTTAGCTGCAGGTATCAGCCTGTTATTTGTGAGGCCTATTGTTCGCCTGCTAGAAGCTCCTGCCGGAACGATCCGATTCCTTCAACTCGCACCAGGAGAATTTCTATTTGTATCTATAAAAGTTGCTGGGTATACAGGCCTAACAATCGCTCTCCCTTATATCCTCTTTCAAGGCTTGGCTTTCGTTTTACCAGGACTTACACAAAGAGAGCGAAGATTAATAGCCCCTGCTGTAGCCGGGTCTGCAATATTATTTCTAGCAGGATTGTTTTTTGCGTGGTGGGCATTAGTTCCTGCAGCACTAAGTTTTCTAGTTAGTTATGGCGCAGATGTTGTTGAACCTATTTGGTCCATCGAACGCTACTTAGACTTTGTACTACTCCTAATGCTGGCAACAGGCTTGGCATTTCAACTTCCAGTATTGCAACTTGTTTTAGGTGCGTTGGGTCTATTGCGATGGAGGCAAATGCTTTCAGCATGGAGATGGGTTGTAATGTCATCAGCTATTGCAGGAGCTGTATTAACTCCATCAACCGATCCAATAACAATGTTGCTATTAGCCTCTGCAATAACAATATTGTTTCTAATTGGAGTTGGGTTAGTCGCTATTACCGATCAATTTCAACAAAAACTTCCTACGCAAGAGAATTAACTTCCCAGGACAAATAATTCAATGGGAAACAATTTCGAAATCAACTGTAAGAGCAGATCATCCTTTACAACCAATTACAAATCCAATCAGCCCATCCCTTTATCGGCTCTCAAAAAGAAGTTATGAATCTAAAACTCCTTGCAGAAACCTTGTATCTGAATGAAAAGAAAAAGATAAAGAGAGGTTTTTATAAAGCCCAAAGGACCTTCACAGTCCATAATGGTGTTCATTGTGACCTCATTGTGCATCAGTCATGACACAAATGCCCGCCTCAGATGTGCCTTCAATGGGTCGCAGGCAATTCATGAACTTGCTCACATTTGGAACAGTCACAGGAGTAGCTCTTGGAGCGCTTTATCCAGTTAGCCAATATTTCACTCCAGTCAGAGCTGGAGGAAGCAGTGGTGGAACAACTGCCAAAGATGAGCTAGGCAACCCAATCACAGCAACTGGGTGGCTATCCAACCACCCAGCTGGCGATCGCAGTCTTGTTCAAGGATTAAAGGGAGACCCAACTTATTTAGTCGTTCAAGAAGCTGAATCAATTAGCAACTTTGGGATCAATGCGATTTGTACACATTTAGGTTGTGTCGTCCCATGGAACTCAGGAGCTAATAAGTTCATTTGCCCTTGTCATGGAAGCCAATACGACACAAATGGAAAAGTTGTTAGAGGGCCTGCACCACTATCACTTGCTATCGCCCATGTCTCTGTCGAAGATGACAACGTATTAATCAGTCAATGGACCGAAACAGATTTCCGTACAGGTGATAAACCATGGTGGAATTAATCATCCCTGTGCAAACTTCTTCAATACCTATTACTTAACCAACCCCATGAGTCGTTTAATAACCTTTCTTTTGAGTTCAATGTTGATAGGCATATCAATGCTTATCAGTCCATCAGCCAGCTGGGCTTACCCCTTTTGGGCACAACAAAACTATGAAAACCCCAGGGAAGCAACTGGAAAAATAGTTTGTGCCAACTGCCATTTAGCCAATATGACAACACAAGCAGAGGTACCCCAATCTGTTGGTGCTGACAAAGTATTTACTGCTGCAGTCAAAGTCCCCTACAAGAATGGGACTAAAGAAATAGGAGCTGATGGTAGTGAAGTTCCCTTACAAGTTGGTGCAGTAGTAATGCTTCCTGATGGATTCAAACTAGCTCCGCAGGATAGATGGACTGACAAGATTAGAGAGGAAACAAAGGGTGTTTACTTCACTCAATACAGCGAAGAGAAAGAAAACATAATCCTTGTTGGTCCTATCCCAGGAGATCAAAACAAAGAAATTATCTTTCCTATCCTCTCTCCTGATCCTTCTACAAATAGCAATATTCACTTTGGCAAGTATTCAATTCATGTTGGAGGCAATAGAGGAAGAGGGCAGGTTTATCCCACTGGCGAAAAAAGTAATAACACCGCATTTACAGCAACCAAAGCTGGAACAATTACTTCAATTGAGCCAGGTGAAAATAATTCCCAAGTAATCAATATAACAACCAAAGACGGAGAGTCGATTACCGAAACTATTCCAGTTGGTCCAAAACTAATTGTACAAGTTGATTCAAAAGTCAATGCAGGTCAACCTCTAACAATCGATCCAAATGTAGGAGGATTTGGTCAAGTAGATACTGAGGTAGTTCTTCAAAGTCCCGCCAGAGTAATTGGGCTACTTATTTTCTTTATGGGCGTAACACTATCTCAAATTATGCTTGTTCTCAAAAAGAAACAAGTTGAGAAAGTTCAATCAGCAGAAGGAATCTGAAATACACTTATTTAAACTTCCATTAATAAATGGGAGTACTGCTATCAACCTTTATGTCACCGGGCTCTGAGTTTTTACGACTCGGACCTTTTATAGTTCGTTGGTACGGACTACTAATAGCAATAGCAGTATTAATAGGTCTTAACTTGTCTAGCAAGCTTGCAAATCAAAGAGGGTTAAAGAATGGTCTTATCAGCGACTTGCTGCCCTTACTTGTCCTATCTTCAATAATTGGGGCAAGAATATATTATGTAAGTTTCGAATGGCGCAACTATAGCGGTACTAATTTTTGGAGTTCAATAAATCTTTTTGGGCTCACAATCCCCATACCAAGTGCAATAGAAATTTGGGGAGGTGGCATAGCAATTCATGGGGCCTTAATTGGGGGAACCATTTCTGTACTACTATTTTGCCGATTAAGAGGACAAAATTTTTGGAATGTCCTTGATGTTCTTTTACCCTCGGTTGCACTTGGTCAAGCTATAGGTAGATGGGGGAATTTCTTTAACAACGAAGCATTTGGTATTCCAACCAATTTGCCTTGGAAGTTATTCATTCCTTATGTCTATAGACCTGAAATATTTTCTTTACAAAAATACTTTCATCCAACATTTCTTTATGAATCAATTTGGAATCTTTTGATTTTTTCTATTTTAATTTTCCTATTCAAATTTTCCATAAATGGTCAAATAATTCTTCCGCCAGGAGTATTAAGCTGTATATATTTGATAACTTATAGCATTGGCAGGTTCTGGATAGAAGGACTTCGCATTGACCCTCTTTGTTTAGGTGGCCTCCCACCTTTCTGTGAAGGTGGTCTTCGCATGGCTCAAGTCATTAGCGTTTTTCTATTTGCGATAGGAATTTTTGGCCTTTGGTGGCTTTACAGTTCTAGAAACAAAATTCCTTTAGTCGCCAAAATACAAAATAAGAGGTTCAAATGAAACCAATCTCTATTGTTGGAGCAGGTCCTGGTGCTAAGGATCTAATGACGATAAGGGCTCTCGAGCGAATAAAACAGGCTGAAGTATTAATCTGGACAGATTCATTAATCCCTCCTGAGATTTCCTTATTGGCCCCGAAAAGTTGTGAGCGAATAACAACAAGTTCCTTAACACTTGAAGAAATTCTTCCATTGCTAATAGACAGGTACAAAAAAGGGAAGAAAGTAGTAAGGCTGCATGATGGAGACCCTTGTCTGTATGGTGCACTTTCTGAACAAATCTGTGGGCTAATCGAGGCAAATATAGAAGTAGAAGTAGTGCCCGGAGTAAGTGCCTATCAAGCAACTGCTGCTGCTTTAAATACTGAGTTAACAATCCCTGGCCTAATCCAAACAATAATAATTAGTAGAGCTTCTGGAAGAACAGGAACTCCAGAGAGGGAACGCTTGGAGAACCTTGCCTCGCTTGGAGCTTCATTATGCTTATACCTAAGCGCACGCCACGTAACAGAAACAGAACAGACACTACTAAAATATTATTCACCAGAAACACCTGTAGCTATAGGTTATAGAGTTAGCTGGGAAGATCAATGGTTAAAAGTAGTACCACTTAGAGAAATGGCTTCCACCTCAATCAAACGTAGATTGATAAGAACAACTCTCTATATCATTAGCCCTGCTTTCACAAAAACTAAAACCCGTTCAAAACTATATGCACCTAAGCATTCCCACCTCTTTCGCAGCCCTAAAAAAAATCTTGGTTAAAACTTTACCTAAATAAATAAGAGACCTTAGGCATTCACTAATAAATTAAATGAGAATTTAAGTATTATAAGCCAATCCAAAAAAATTATTAATGCAAATAGATATAGAAATAGCAGTATCTGGACCCTTTACAAGGCTCTTAAAATAAATATGAGTACCTTTAATGAATCTTGGCGTGCAGAACATGCAAGATCAGTGCAGCAATCAAGAAGAAGCCGTTTACTCACTGAATCCATTGCATAGGATTGGAGGCTTGCTAAGGACGGCAAGAGAGGAGAGAAATTTGTCAATAGAAGATCTGGCAGGGAGTCTTCGCATTGGGAAAGAACAACTGATAGCTCTAGAGAATGGTGATGCAGAACTTTTGCCAGAAGAAGTATTTATAAAGGCAATGATTAGAAGGATTGCAGAGCGTTTACAATTAGAGCCAAAGGTTCTTATGGATGAGTTCCAAAAAAATAATAATCTAGTCATTAATAGTGAGGAAGTTCAAATAGAAAAAACAAAGTCCTTAAAAACTTTGCTTCAAATTCCAAGTTGGGCTTTATTTGCCGGATTAATTGCCTTAATCACTTCTGGAATAGCAATCAAATACATAAAGGATTCAAGAAATCAAAACAATACAAGTTATCTAGAGTCTCTAGATTTAATATCTCAAAAAAAACAGGCTTTGAAATCTGGATATCATATTGTAGCTCCAGGTCAGACTTTATTTATGATATCAAAGTTTCATAACATCCCTTTGGAAAAGCTAGTAGAAATCAACAACTTAAATAATCCTAATAAACTAAAAGTAGGGACGAAACTTTCACTAAAAGCTTCTAAAAAGGATAAAATCAAGTTAAGCATATCTAATAAGAACCAATAAATCCAATTAGATAACTACTTTTACTCTTAGGCCGTAAATCTCCCTAATAACACTTGAACAGTTCATTAGGCTCCATTTTTCAAGGCTTAGGTCTTGAGAATTTTGAGATTTAAGTTCAAAACTAATTTCAGAGGAGGTTGCCTTAGCTTTTATTGAAGTAACAGCTGGTTCTGGTCGACGATCAAGAGATGCTGCTAAACGCAAAAGTATTGCCATTTCAGAAACAATTCGACGATGTTCCCTTTTTGAAAAAACTTGCCATGAGGAATGACTCTTCTTTGGGAGACTTCGACGGTGATAACGGGCAATAGCAGCAACCATCAAATGCTCAATATGTGAATAGCCCAGCAATTCTCCGTGGCGTATCAAATACCAAGAATGCTTGTGATAAGAACTAATGTTTATATGTTGACCGGAAGCATGCAACATTGCAGCTGCCCAAAGAAGATCGCGGCCCTCCCCTTTGTCTTGATGTAAAACCCCATAAGTATCTTCATAAAGACTTAGAGCATTTTTAGCGACATTCTCAGCTCGCTTACGATTAACAGCAAACCTCTTTGATTGATGAAGAACAGTTCTCTGTCGAATATTGCTTTGAAAATTAAACCCATCTTTCAGCAAGCCTTTGCGCAACATCCAGTCAAAAATTAATCCCTCACGTAAAGCACTCTCACTAAGTACGATTTCATTAATATCCATCATTTTCATCGTTGCCTGAAGAATCAATGCACCTGGGACGATAATTTCCGCACGTCTATCACTTAAGGCCGGTAACTTCCTCCTTTCCGCTGGGTTCAGATGGACCAAAGTTTCAACTAACTGATCAAGCTTCTCCCTTGAAAATTTGAATCCGTGCAATTTCAAAGGAGGGTTAACTTCTTCCTCCCCAAGTAATGAGCCAATAGCCAAAGCAGTTCCACTGGTGGCTACCATCATTGGATTTTCTTCTGGCTTTAATCGGCGAGAAATCTTGTCAACGGCTGGTTCTAAAGAACCTTGGATAAAAGTTCTCAAAAACTCTAATCTTGATAACGGGAGCGGATCTTGCTTGACGAAATCCCTTTGTAAACGAACCGCCCCTATTCTTGTACTTGTAAGCGCTCTAGCATCTATACCATCAGCAAGAATAAGTTCCGTTGATCCTCCGCCGATGTCTATAATCAAATAAGGATTTTCTCCAAATGGCATTCCTGACAAGGTACCAAGATAAATCAATCTTGCTTCTTCTGATCCACTTATCAAATCAACCTCTAATCCCAGCTGCTCTTTTATTTGGAACAAGAAGTCACTCCCATTAGGTGCTTCTCTAACTGCACTAGTTGCAACTATCACCAACTGTTCAACATGATAACTCTCAGCCAAATCCTTAAATCGTTTGAGTGTCTCAAGGACTCGCTCCATTGCAAGCTGGGTTAATTCTCCAGAGTCAGAGTCTCTCTCCCCAAGTCGAGTAGTGGATTTTTCAGCAAGATCAACACTAAATGTATGCAAAGAAGGATCTACTGAGGCAACCAAAAGATGAGTAGAATTTGTCCCTATATCTATTGCCGCAACACGATAATGCTCATGTTCTTCAGAAGGGATAAGGCCCTCTATTTGAGATTCTTTATTATCAAATGAGAATGGCTCGAGACTTGCCATGTCCTATAAAGAGCCAGGGGATTTGAATACTCTGCCATTGTTGGCCACAACCTGAAAAGTACTTACTAAGGTTCTATGCAAAAGAGGTGTTCGTGGAATTCACTTCAATCTCAAAACAATTAAAACAATGGGTCCTTTTACTTAGGTGGGACAAGCCTAGTGGAAGGCTAATTTTATTGATTCCTGCAGGCTGGTCTCTATGGATGACCCCTAGTGCCCCACCTCCAATGAAACTAGTTGGGTTAATAATCTTTGGCGGTTTATGTGTAAGTGGCGCAGGATGCATTGCTAATGATCTTTGGGACCGAAAGATTGATAAAAACGTTGCTCGAACAAAGCATCGTCCATTAGCCAATGGAACAATTCAAATTTCAACTGCTTGGAAGCTTCTCTTGGTGATGTTATTCATGAGTTGCCTAATCCTTTTTTCTCTTCCATCTACAAGCGTAAGGATATGTCTTTCGCTTGCATTAACGGCCTTACCCATAATTCTTATCTACCCCTCAGCCAAAAGATGGTTTGCATACCCTCAAGCCTTACTTGCCCTTTGTTGGGGGTTTGCAGTTCTTATTCCATGGGCAGCTAGCGAGTCTTCCTTGGCAGGAGGGTTACCACTTCTATTTTGTTGGTTAGCCACATTGATATGGACATTTGGCTTCGACACCGTTTATGCCATGGCTGATTACAAAGATGACAAAAGTCTGGCCCTTAACAGCAGTGTGCTAAGTCTTGGAAGATATAGCAAAAATGTAGTTGCTATATGCTATGCATTGGCAACTACATTTTTAGCGATTGGTGCTTACTTGGTTGGTGTTAAATCGATCTTTTGGCCTATTTGGATAATTAGCTCCCTAGGGATGCAACGTGAAATATATATAATCAATCAAATGGATAGCCCCTTCTCTACATTTGGTAGACATTTTCGAAATCAAGTATGGTTAGGTAGCTTGCTGCTAGTCGGATTAATTCTTGGACGAATTAGCTAAGAATGGTTCGGATTCGATCTAACACCTTCACAAAGCCACTTCAACGTGGAGATGAAGTTATTACAGTAGCTGCAAGTTCAGCACTTGACAATGATCATGACTTATTAGCAGGACTAGAAACACTTGAGAGCTGGGGGCTAGTGTGCCGACCTCACTTTGTAACTAATCGTACTTGGGGATATTTTGCAGGTGACGACTCAACCCGATACAAAGAATTACACCCAAGGGAGTCTGCCCCTCTACTGGCATTTGCAAGAGGGGGTTGGGGAGCAGCTCGATTACTTGAGCGTCCTCAACCATGGAAAAGAGGATGGTTACTTGGTTATTCAGATGTGTCTTCCCTTCTTTTATCAAGGCTTTCAGATGGATTCGATGGCGGAGTACATGGACCATTACTAACATCTCTTGGGCAAGAACCAATCTGGAGCCAAGAAAGATTGCGTTCGTTACTCTTTGAGAATAAGGTTCCTGATCTATATGGAGAACCCTGGGAAGCTGGTATTGCTACTGGACCATTAGTGGTTACCAATCTTACAGTCGCATCACATCTACTTGGCAGTAGACATATGCCAAACCTCAAAGAAGCAATCCTGATCTTAGAAGATGTAGGAGAAGCTCCATATCGTATTGATCGTATGCTGACTCACTGGCGATTAGCCGGTGTACTTAAAGGCCTGGCGGGGCTTGGTTTTGGAAGTTTTACACAATGTGAGGTGCCAACTAACGAATTAGAAAGTCGATCATTCAACGTTCAAGAAGTTTTGAGAGAACGGAGTCAGGACCTTAATATCCCAGTAATTGGGGGACTCCCAGTGGGTCATTGTTCTGGGAATGCATCACTACCTCAAGGACGCCTTGCACTAATTGATGGGAACAAAGGCATCCTTAGCCTCTTAGCCTCTTAGCCTCTTAGCCTCTTAGCAAGAACTGCCTCAGCAATGATTAAATCAAAAGGAGTTGTGACCTTTATATTTGAATAACTAGATTTCAAAATCCGAACTGGCCATCCTAGGAATTCATACAAAGAAGCATCATCTGTCACATTCCAGTTATTTTCTAAAGCTTTCTGATGACCTTTGGATAATTCTGAAACGGAAAAACCTTGAGGAGTTTGAGCTGCCCAGAGTTCCGAACGTTCTGGAGTATCAATGATAAAACCTTGATTATTAACCCGCTTAACTGTATCAATCACGGGAGTTGCCGTGATCACTGCATTCCATTCAACTACTAACTTTGAACAAGCATTTAGAATCTCAGGCTCCACCAAACAACGTGCGCCATCATGTATAAGCACATGTTTTGCACCTATTGGCAAACCTAATAAACCTAATTGAACAGATTCCTGTCTAGTGCTTCCTCCATTAATCCACTCAATCGGTTTTGACGAACACTCCACTAATTTCATAATTGAGTCCTTATCAACAGGTTGGCCGACGATCCCAATCCATTGAATTTGATTAGCAGCCAATGCCGCATCCAATGTCCATGCCAAAACGGGACGTCCAGCAAGTGGAAGCAAAAGCTTGTTGCCAACTGCTCCCATACGTTTTCCACTACCTGCGGCAGCAATTAAAAGGTGCACAATCGACTCCCCTCCGCTAATTAATTCAGCATCTTCCATCCAATCATCACATTGGATGAGTTCCTAACATTGCAATGCTCAATAATTAAGCCAGGCCATGAATAAACCAACTCCAAAACAAATGGACTTAAAAATTTATGAGAAAGTTTCTTTGACCTAACTCGTACGATATTATGATTGCCAATCAAAGTTATCTGTGTAGTTTTAGCTTGATTAAAAACAGCTATCAACAGAGATTAATTGCATAAGTTTCTGCCAATAAAATACGTAACTACTTCCATCCGAAATTAAAAAAATAAACTAAAATTCTCTTATATGAAATAGCAGCAATAACTCTACTATCAAGAAAAATCACTACTTGAACAACTTCTGGGCAAAGCTTAGATAACAAAAAAATAAATATACAGTTGAATACATGGACCTCAAGTCTTTACGATCCATCTGATCGTCTTCCAAAAATGGTTCCTGCTGCTCTTTTAACTGGCCAAACCGCCCTGGTCACAGGTGCCAGCCGCGGAATAGGTAGGGCAATAGCTCTAAAACTTGGCCAATTAGGTGCTGAAGTTATAGTTAATTATTCTAGCTCAGCCGAACAAGCAGAATCGGTAGTAGCTCAAATCAATGAAAGTGGTAGTAAAGCCTATGCAATCAAGGCAAACATTGGTGAAGAGTCAGAGATCGAACTACTAATAAAAACAGTTTTAGAACGTAGTGGGCAAATAAATGTTTTAGTCAACAATGCAGGAATTACTCGTGACGGGCTTTTAATGAGAATGAAGACTGAAGATTGGCAAGCAGTTGTCAATGTGAACTTAAATGGTGTGTTTCTTTGTACTAGAGCAGTTGCAAGACCAATGCTTAAGCAAAAACAAGGAAGGATTATTAACGTCACATCTGTTGTAGGCATTATGGGCAATGCTGGTCAAGCCAATTACGCTGCTGCGAAGTCAGGAGTAATTGGCTTGACCAAAAGTTCTGCAAAGGAATTTGCAAGCAGAGGTATCACCGTTAATGCGATAGCACCTGGATTTATCACAACGGATATGACTAAAGATCTTGATGCACAGGAAATCCTTTCCGCAATTCCTTTAGGGACCTTTGGTACTCCAGAACAAGTCGCTGGTGCAGTTGGATTCTTAGCAGCAGACCCAGCAGCTGCTTATATAACCGGGCAAGTAATACAAGTTGATGGAGGAATGGTAATGAGCTAAAAAGCCTCGATAATTCTCAAGATTCCAAAGGCTGACCTAATTCATCTCGTAATCTTCGAATACGTTGCAATAATTTCAACCGTCTACTTCTAGCAGTGATAGTAAGAAAAATACGCAAAGGAAAATACAAAAGGGTCATTGTTCCGGCCAACCCAGCCATCAAGACAAAAAATAAAGCGTCAGAGTCATTCATATATGGACCATAAACTAGGTTCAAGGAAACAGGTGGTCTAAAAGTACATAAAGCATTCGGCTTTCCCCACCCTTTACCCCCTCCCAAGGAGTGAGCCTGCTGTGGGAAATTAATCTGAGGCTATTAGAAAGCATGAGCAAACTTCTAAGTTTTTCAGATAACTCGCGAGGGGCCCTAGAAAACGGTGTCAATGCCCTAGCAAATGCTGTCAAGGTCACAATTGGACCCAAAGGACGGAATGTGGTCCTAGAAAAAAAATTTGGAGCTCCAGACATTGTTAATGATGGAGTAACCATTGCAAAAGAGATAGAGCTTGAAGATCCATTTGAAAATCTTGGAGCAAAGCTCATAGAGCAAGTTGCATCCAAAACCAAAGACAAAGCAGGAGATGGGACAACCACAGCAACAGTTTTAGCCCAAGTAATGGTTCATGAAGGTCTCAAAAATGCAGCTGCAGGGGCAAGTCCTATAGAGCTACGTCGTGGTATGGAAAAAGCAGCTGCACAAATCGTAGAAGGACTCCAAAAATGCAGCAAAAATGTCTCTGACAATGAAATTCTTCAAGTAGCAACTGTCAGTGCAGGTGGGGATGATGAAGTTGGTCGTATGGTTTCTGAGGCCATGGAAAAAGTCAGTGTTGATGGAGTTATTACTGTTGAAGAATCCAAATCCCTTGCAACAGAGCTAGAAATCACGGAAGGTATGTCCTTTGATAGGGGATATAGCTCTCCTTATTTCGTAACCGATGGAGATCGCCAGATTTGCGAATTCGAAAATGCTCTTCTTTTAATAACTGACAAAAAAATCAGTGCAATATCTGACCTAGTTCCTGTTTTAGAGAGTGTTCAGAAAAGTGGGTCACCCTTAGTAATCCTTGCAGAGGAAGTCGAAGGCGAAGCTCTCGCAACTCTGGTAGTCAATAAAAACAGAGGGGTTCTTCAAGCAGCAGCAGTTAGAGCTCCTTCTTTCGGAGAAAGAAGAAAAGCCGCTCTAGCTGATATCGCAGTTCTAACTGGAGGAACTCTTATTAGTGAAGACAAGGCAATGTCGCTTGAAAAGGTAGAGCTTTCTGATCTTGGCAAGGCCCGGAAAATAACAATTAGCAAAGAAAATACCACCATACTTGCTAATGAAGACACTAAAGAGGCGGTCAAATCAAGAGTAATGTCAATCAAACGTGAACTTGATGATACCGAATCAGAATATGATCAAGAAAAGCTTAATGAAAGGATTGCAAAGTTGGCGGGCGGAGTTGCAGTCATAAAAGTAGGAGCGCCTACTGAAACAGAGCTCAAAAATAAAAAATTGCGAATAGAAGATGCACTAAATGCCACCAGAGCTGCTGTAGAAGAAGGCATTGTTGCTGGTGGTGGAACGACTCTTTTAGAATTAAGTAAAGGGTTAGATAATCTTGCCAATGCTTTAAGTGGTGATCAGAGAACGGGAGTTGAAATCGTACGTAGGGCTTTGTCAGAACCTGCCAAACAAATTGCAATTAATGCTGGAGAGAATGGAGATGTAGTTGTCTCAGAAATCAACCGTATTGGGAAAGGGTTTAATGCACTTACAGGCAAATATGAAGATCTTCTTTCAGCTGGGATAATTGATGCTGCAAAAGTAGTAAGACTTGCTCTTCAGGACGCAGTCTCTATTGCCTCTATGCTCATTACAACGGAAGTTGTAATAACTGACAAACCTGAGCCACCTTCTAGTGGGGGTCCTGAAGGTGGAGACCCCATGGGTGGTATGGGTGGTATGGGTGGTATGGGTGGTATGGGTGGTATGGGTGGTATGGGTATGCCCGGAATGATGTAATCCTTGCCACTAAAATAACTTCTATGTAAACAAATCGTCTCTTTTATATTATTACCCGCCTATTTTTTAAACCTTATTATAAATAGCTTTAAACAATCAGTCTCTTAAGAGGCTTTTGGAAGATTATTATCTGTAGGTGGTAACCAACGACGCAAATTATTCAATGTGGGTGTTAGTGGAGGCGTTGAGAAAATTGGGATTACCTTAGAGTTATTTGGAAAGTTATCCAGTTCATTACTATTTACTTCTTTAATAGTATCTAATGAGCTATCAAGATTTTCTTCTACGTTCCGAGGGGATAATTTCTGACAATCTTCCTCAAGAGAAGAGTTCTCATAACCAATTTCTAAATTATTAGGCACGAACTGGTTCTCAAGAACTAATCTTGAGATTAAGCTGGAATTTTTTATTTCAGCTAGGTCCTCATCAAATTGTGGATTCTCAGGACAAGCTTGATGTCCCGAAATTTGGGGATCTGATATATCCTTATTTTGCTCAACCTTAGGTAAAGTCAGACAACCATATCGATGTGCCCACTTAAAATTCAGCAAAGAAAGTATTTCATCATTCTTTAATTTGGTAGCCTCAATAATTTCTCGATGAAGCTGCTCTTTTCTAAAGTCCAGGGATGTAGCAAAAGAAGTTTTTTTCACTGGATCATGAAAGTTTACGGTTTAAAATTGGACTGATCATTAAAAACAATCCAATAGTTAGAACCACTAGTATTCCCAAGCATTCAAATCCATTCACCTCCCCATAGGGAGCATGAAGGACAACAACGCTGAGATCAACTGGACCGCCATAAGCGGCACGAATGGGTTCTATAGCAAATGTAAGCGGATTAATGGAAGCAAGCCAGCCCAACCAGGCAGGCATAAATGAAATTGGAGCTAAAGCCGTACTTGCAAACAAAAGAGGAAGGTTTACGACAAATATCACTGCAATAAGCTCAATGTGGCCAGGCAAAGCAAAAGCCAATCCAAGGCTCAATGCAGTCACAGCAAAAACTAGTAACAAAAGAGTTATCAAAACGACCAAAACCCCTGAAGCACCTGGCCATCCATAACCAAGAAGAGAAGCCGTTCCCATAATTGCAATGCTCTGCAAAAGGCTTATAGAAGTGATATAAATTACTGAAGCAAAAATAATTGAATTACGGCTCCCTAGAGGAGCAACTAATAGTCGATTAAGAAACCCGAATTCACGATCAAACATTACAGGCAATCCTGCATTAAGAGCACCACTAAAGGCTGTAAAGACAATTACACCAGCACCTAAAAATTGACCATAACCCATATCTCCTGGGAGTAGTTCCTTTGGAGCATTAGAAAATAATGCCCCAAATAGAATAAGCCAGATCAATGGTTGAAGAATACCTGCTATCAAAGTAGATGGCCGTCTAAACAATTGAATAAATAGTCGTCTAGTTAAAGCAATTGTTTCTTGACTGATATCAGAAAAATGACTCCGTCTAGAAATGAAATTAGAAACTTCACTATTAGAAGTGATCATAAGCTTTTAGCCTCGAATGACAGTGATCAATTAACTTAAACAGCAGGATAGGGTGTCTATCTCATGGCCTGTTTATTTTCAAGTTTTATGTCTCTCTGACCAGCAATAGCAAGTTCAGCATCCATCAAAGTTCTTCCAGTAGCTTGTAAGTAAACATCATCTAAACTAGGGCGACTATGTGAGAGGGCAAATAGTTCAAACGGTGATTTATCTAGTTCAGATCGTAACCGAGGCAAGACTGTTTCATCATCGACAACAAGATTTAAAGAAAACCCCTGCGCACGATTTATAACAACTTGTCTAACTCCATCAAGATTTAAAAGCAAATTCCTTACTTTCTCAGACTCATCTTGATTACTGAATTCTCGAACTCGCAGAGTTACACGATCTCCACCAAGTTCCTTTTTAAGTTCATCAGGAGCTCCCTGAGCGATGACACATCCTCCATCAATAATCGCCATTTGATCAGCAAGTGCTTCAATTTCTTCAAGGTAATGACTACTCAACAGCACAGTCGTACCTTGGGCTTTCAGTTCCAGTAATAATTCCCAAATAGCTGTCCGGCTTTCTATGTCTAAACCTACTGTTGGCTCATCTAGTACTAATAGCTGAGGTCGATGCAACAAACCTGCTGCTAGATCAAGCCTTCTTTTCATCCCACCCGAATAACTCCCACAGCGACGACTAATCCAAGTATTCATATCCAGCCTTTTAGTCAAATCCTCAATTCGCTCATTTATCTCATCGGCTTGGAGATGATATAAATCACCCTGTAATTTTAGTAATTCATTACCTGTAAGAATTTTATCAACTGCCACCTCTTGCGCTACATAGCCAATTTGACTTCTAACCAAGCGAGGGTTTTTCAAGGCATCAAATCCAGCAACACTGACCTTTCCTGCATCAGGTGCCAACAAAGTACAAAGAATTCTCAATGTGGTTGTTTTGCCAGAACCATTAGGTCCCAGAAGACCATAGAGAGATCCATGAGGCACCTTAAGAGTTAGCCCTTTAAGGGCCTGAATAGACCCATAAGACTTGCATAAATTTTCAAGATCAACTGAATACATAAATTCAAGGTTTCTCAACGATTGATTGATAATCTAGGTAAAAAATTTTCTTTGAGTTGAGAATTGTTTTACCTAATTTATTTTTTTCATAACACTGGCAAAGAACTTATTAGTTTGTTAATCAATGCCAATGCCTCAATATCAAACTGAACTGCCATTGGTTGACGACTAAAAACAAGTAAAAGACAAATACCAAACATATAAAGGATAGACCAGCGAAACAGGCCCTTAGCACTGGCCAAGTCTTCTGGTGCCTTGCCTAACCTATTTACCATTTGCATCAACCTTGCATTAAATGGAAGGAGAAGAATTCCATATAGCAATCCACCTTCGGGCAAGGCCCAAAAACCAAACCAACTAACAATTACCGTTGCCCATCCATACTTTGCAATGGCCTGAGCCGTAAATGCAGGTCCTTTTACAACTGGGAGCATTGGAATGCCTACAGATTCATAGTCATCCTTAAGCAAAAGGGCCAATGCCCAAAAATGAGCGGGGGTCCATACCATGACCAAAGCAAATAACCACCATCCACTAAGTCCAATATGTCCTGTTGCAGCTGCAGCACCTACCAAAGGAGGAATAGCTCCTGCCACCCCTCCAAAGACAATATTACGAGAAGTCCTAGGCTTCAAAAACGCTGTATATAAGAGGACATAACTGCATAGACCAAGCAAAGAGAGTCCTGCAGCTAAACAATTAACTCCGCCAACTAAAAGGACTGAAGCAGCTAAAGTACAAGAAATAGCTCCTGCGAAAACAGCTAGAGGAGACAAACGACCAGAAGGTAAGGCTCTATTACTTGTACGTTGCATACGTCCATCTAAATCTTGCTCCCAAAGACAATTCAGGGCTCCAGCAGCTGCAGCAGCAAGTGCTCCACCTCCAAGTGTGCAGGCCAATCTCGGGGAAGGCAAAGGCCAACCTTCGCTCAAAGCCATGCCTCCAATAGTGGTCGCCAAAAGCAAAGGGATCAAACGGGGTTTTGCGACCTCTAACCAAGGAGGAAGCTTCACGAGCTTGCGAGACGGAACCACTTGCGCCCGCTGAAATTCCTTTGAAATGGTCTCAGGTGTTGAACTAACCATGACAGGCTTCAAGAGAAGGGTTATCAGTAATCAAGGGAAGAGCCGAAGACGAATTAGATGGTCCTCGACAAGAAAGTGCCGCCAAAAAAGCAACCAAAAGAGCTGCCAAAAGTTGATGGCCAACTGTTAGGAATGGTTGTTTAAGACCAAGCTGTACAATAAGAAATCCAAAAATGATCTGCGTAGTAACCAATCCAAAAACTGATAAAAGCATTAACCACTGACTACGCGCCCAACCTCCAACTGCAAGAGAAGTAATTACAAAAATCAAAACAAATACAGCCACTAGCATTGAAAAACTGCGATGCAGAATGAACCATCCACAGGCTTCTCCATAACTCATGCATCTTTGAACAGCCCAAGTGGTAGCCATACGGCCACCAAAAAGACATTGAGCAAAAACCGCTAGCAAGCTCCCCCAAGACATAAGTCGCCACCATATTGGGGCTGTCAAATTATTTGGAGAAAGCAGTCTCTGAGTAACTCCACTCATAGTGGCAACCAGAGTCAACCCCAGTGCTAAATGGGAAGTAACAACTCCAGATGGTAATAAGTCCAGAACTGTTAAAGCCCCAAGAGCACCTTGCAAAACAACAAAAACGACCAATACTCCGTAAACAACTGGAAGCCATCGAGGCAATTTAGTCCGCCAAAGCAAAGTCAAACCAAGTTGAAACAACAAGGCACTGCTGACTAAGAATGCATCCACACGATGAAACCACTCAAGAAAGACTTGTGTGTTCATCTGCTTGGCTGGAATCAAAGATCCAAAACAAAGAGGCCAATCAGGGCAAGCCAGTCCAGCCTCCATGACTCGAGTTGCACCCCCTACAACAATCAGAGCGATTAAGGCCACAACAATATGAGAAGAAAGTTGGGCAAGACGCCACTGAACAGAAGATTGGGTAGAAGAGTTCAATTAATCAGTAATGCTCCCTAATAGAAATTGTTGTTAATGCAAGGTAGCTATCAAACGACTCACGTCACTATGTGTGGACGACTACAACACGAAAAAACGTTATTAAATCTCTCATCCCTGACAAAGCAATAAAAAAAATAACGTCAATACAAGCAAAAGCCTTGCAATGAAAAGCCCTATCTTTAATCTGCCTTCTACTTAACAATCTATTTAGATGCAGAGAATGGCTGTACTAAATAACCTGCAAAAATAAACGGAGATTGGTTTTGCCGAAATCATCGGCCCTGATAATACTCCTGATAGTCATAGGCCTCGTAATTGGAGGTACATGGATTGGTCAAAACATCAATCTTCTACCAATTGATGCCAGTACTAACGCAAGTGTCTATGACGAACTTTTTAAGGTTCTGTTCAGTATTGGAGCAATTCTCTTTTTTGGAATTACTGGGCTTGTTATTTACAGCCTAATTCGTTTTCGGAAAAAACCAGGAGAATTGGGCGATGGCCTACCCATTGCAGATAATTTACCTCTTGAGGTTTTCTGGACTGCAGTACCAACAATTGTCATTCTATTCGTTGGCTTGTATAGCTATGACATTTACGATCGCATGGGTGGAATGCAAAAACTGCAGATTAATCAACATGACCATTCTGCAATGGTGTCCGAACAAAAAATATGGGGAGGCATTGGGACTGGATCAATTGAACCAACAACTCAAAACAAAGCAACTTCTCTGCCAGTAGAAGTAACAGCCTTACAGTTTGCTTTTCTATTTCATTATCCTAAAGGTGACATTCTTTCTGGAGAACTTCATGTTCCTGTTGGTCAACCAGTGAGCATGCGATTAGAGTCAAAAGATGTAATTCATGCTTTTTGGGTTCCTCAATTTCGCATAAAGCAAGATATTATTCCTGGGCAGCCAACAATGTTAAACTTTACGCCTACAAAGCCTGGAAGATATCCAATTATTTGTGCAGAACTATGTGGTCCATATCATGGGGGAATGCGTTCTTCAGTGATAGTAGAAGAGCCTAACAAATACCAGGAGTGGTTTAACAGTAATTCGAAAGAATCTCTTACAGAATCATGACAATCTCTATTCCTGAAAAGACCAATTCCCCAATAGGAAATCTTCAGCCAAAAGGGTGGTTTCGTTACTTTAGTTTTAGCCTGGATCATAAGGTAATTGGTCTTCAATATTTGGTTTGTGGTTTTATCTTTTATCTAATAGGGGGAGCATTAGCTAGTGCAATTCGAATTGAACTAACCAGTCCTATCTCAGACTTTGTTCCAAGAGATGTATACAACCAAATTTTAACTCTGCATGGAACAATAATGATCTTTCTATGGATTGTTCCTGTAGTAAATGGAGCCTTTGGAAATTATTTAATACCCTTTTATGTTGGCGCGCGAGATATGGCATTCCCCAGGCTAAATGCAATTGCTTTTTGGATGATTCCGCCCGCCGGCCTCTTATTAATCAGTAGTTACTTTATCAATGGGTCTGCTCAATCAGGCTGGACAGCTTATCCTCCTCTGAGTATAACCACTCCAGCCGCAGGACAGTTAATTTGGATTCTTAGCGTATTGTTGCTAGGTGGTAGTTCTATTTTTGGTGGAGTTAACTTTATAGCAACTATTCTCAAATTACGAAGGCCTGGATTAAAACTTATGCAAATGCCTATGTATTGCTGGGCAATGCTAGGTACAAGTATCCTGATCGTTTTGTCAACTCCAGTTCTAGCTGGAACTCTTATACTTTTGAGCTTTGATATTGTTGCTCATACTGGATTCTTTAACCCATCACTAGGTGGGAATGCTGTTGTATACCAACATTTATTCTGGTTCTATTCCCACCCAGCTGTATACATCATGGTCTTGCCAGCTTTTGGGTTGGTAAGTGAAATTCTGCCAGTGCATTCTCGGAAACCATTATTTGGTTACTCAACAATGGTTTATTCAATCATGACAATTGTGGTGCTTGGATTTCTTGTTTGGGCACATCACATGTTCACAAGCGGAACGCCGCCGTGGATGCGCCTCTTTTTTACAATCGCGACCTCATTTATTGCTGTGCCAACAGGCATAAAATTCTTTAATTGGGTAGCAACTCTTTGGGGAGGGAAAATAACGCTCAATTCTGCAATGCTTTTCTCTTGTGGGTTTATTGTTAATTTTGTATTTGGCGGGATTACTGGAGTAGCGCTTGCTCAGGTACCTTTCGATATTCATGTACATGATACCTACTTTGTAGTAGCTCATTTTCATTACATTGTCTATGGTGGCTCTGTATTCGTAATTTTCTCCTCTATATACCACTGGTACCCCAAATTCACAGGAAGAATGCTTAACGAAAATCTAGGTAGATTTCACTTTGCTTTGACATTTATAGGTTTCAATCTTTGCTTTGCTCCCCAACACTGGTTAGGGCTTAATGGAATGCCACGGAGAGTCGCCGAATACGACCCGCAATTCCAATTCGTAAATCAACTAAGTAGTATTGGAGCGTTAATAATGGCAATTAGTACATTGCCATTCCTTTGGAATGCTATTCATAGTGCTTTTAAAGGCTCCATAGCAGGGGATAATCCATGGGCAGCCCTGACTCCTGAGTGGTTAACTAGTTCCCCCCCTCCTGTTGAGAATTGGGATGGTCCAGCCCCCTTAGTCACAAAGCCTTATGGCTATGGAGTGCAAACCAAAGAAGCCGAAACTCAATCAGGAAATGAGCCTGCAATAAATGGAGACAATTGATGACAACACTCGAACAAAGTCAACAAAAATCTGAAGTCACACATTCACCGCTGGAGGAAGAGCATAGGGATGTTCGTATGTTTGGTCTGGCAACTTTTCTCATTGCAGATGGGATGACTTTTGCCGGTTTTTTTGCCGCTTATCTGACATATAAGGCAGTCAATCCTTTACTACCTGATGCGATTTATGAAGTAGAGCTTCCACTTCCTACTCTCAATACAGTTTTACTACTTATAAGTAGCGCAACATTTCATCGCGCTGGGAAAGCCCTTCATAACAATCAAGCCACTAAATGCCAACGCTGGTTACTCATTACAGCAGGCCTCGGCCTAGCTTTTTTAGCCAGTCAAATGGTTGAGTATTTCACTTTGCCTTTCGGACTTACCGACAATGTTTTTGCAAGTACTTTCTATGCCCTTACGGGTTTTCATGGACTTCATGTAACACTTGGCACAATAATGATTTTGATCGTGTGGTGGCAATCACGATCTCCTGGTGGGCGAATTACTAGTCAAAACACATTTCCATTAGAAGCAGCAGAACTCTTTTGGCACTTCGTAGATGGAATTTGGGTTGTTCTTTTTATCATCCTTTACCTCCTCTGATCTTGTAAATCTTGATACCTGAAAAAAAAGTTTCGTACAATTCCTTGCCACAATTAGACTTACTAGTCAGAATTAATGTAATTAATTCTGGCAAATGCTGGTCGGAAAAGAACTACTTGACAAAGCTAGATCACTAAGCAATCGTCCTGAGGATGAAATTGCTAGAGGATGTGGTTATGTAGGCCCTAGTGGAAGGGTTCTCAGAAAAAGCTTTTATAAGGCCCTTGTAGAAGCAAAGGGGTATAAGCTGAGGACAACAAATCGACCTGGGAGTAGATCCTCCCGAGGTCGTCAGGCCGAGTTCAGAACATGTGTTCATGGCAATGGAAATCTTCTCATTGGTCATGCATACACTAAAAAGCTAGGCCTAGAGCCAGGTCAAAAATTCCGCATAGAGATTCGTAAAGACTCAGGAGCTATTTGGTTATTACCTCTTGAAGGAAAAAGCTAAGCTCGATTTTCACAATTGATAATCAATCAGAAAGATTATTAATAGGCAATAAAGTCTATTGGTGATTTTTCTATTTAATTCCAACCATGTTTAGCCAGCCAAGCAGTTGAGATTTCAGGCGAAGAATTAGCTGGGTTTCCAGTTAAAGGAAAATATTTCCCTCCTAGCAAAGATTCGGCATATTTAGCCATTAAATCGGCCTCTAAGTTCACCTCAGAGCCAACAGCCAAATATTTAAGAGAAGTATTTCCCCAAGTATGTGGTATTACAACCACCCAGAACTTTGCACCCTTTTCTGAACAACCGCCCACAGTCAGGCTGATTCCATCTAAACAAATGCTTGCTTTTGTGCATATATATCTGCCGAAATCTGGATCTTGCCAACGAATCTCCAAACGCCAGGAGTTATTTAATTCTTGAATATTCAAAACCTGACCTAATCCATCTACATGACCACTAACCAAATGTCCACCTAAACGATCACACAACCGAAGCGCAGGTTCAAGGTTCACAAATCCACTTTGTCTAGCCTTGGATCCAAGAGTTGTTCTACTTAAGGTTTCACCACTTACATCTGATAAGAATCCATCTTTCCAAAAGTCAGCCACCGTCAAACAAACTCCATCAACTGCAACGCTGTCTCCCAGCTCTAAGGGTAAAAAATCTTCCTCACATTTCACTGCAAAGCGTTCTGATTGCAAAGCAACTCTCCCAACTGACCTGACCAAGCCTGTAAACATGAGATCTATGTATTTGTTAATTCCTAAGCCATAATCGGACAAAAGGTGGCGGAGGAACAGTGGTCGAAATGACCGTAGCGGGTATAGCCCTGGACACATCTAACCACTCACCGATAGTTTTACTTCGTGATCCTTCAGGGTGCCGCCAAGTTCCAATCTGGATTGATCATGAGCAAGCACATAATATTGTTGCTGGATTTAAACAATCAAATGAAGACAGACCACTTTCCCATGATCTAATGGTCTCCCTTTTAAAGGCTGGGGACCTTCGATTAGACAGGGTAATTATTCATTCGCTTCAGCTGAATACATTCCAGGCAGTACTAAAACTTCGTCCTAAGGAAAACGAAGATGAGACTAATAATCTTATGGAAATTCAAGCTCGTCCCAGCGATGCCATAGCTCTAGCAGTTCGGACAAAATGCAGGATTTGGATGCTTGAACAAGTTGTAATAGAAGCATCCATACCAGTTGATGAAGAAGCAGATGTTCATGACCAAAATGAATTCAAACGCTTCTTAGAAGACCTCAGCCCAGCTGATCTGATCCAACATCTAGAAAACAGCGATCAAATCAATGACAACACCTTCAATCAAACTGACTCAGAAAAATGAAAGCAAAGGCATTGCCCCCAGACGGACATTTGGTTGCAATGGGCCAAGTGTGAGTGTATTCACACTCGGCACTATGAGGGCGCTGAACTCATCAGAGCAGATGTACAAAGTTGTAAAGGCAGCTGTGTTAGCAGGTATAAATCACCTTGAGACTGCTCCAGCCTATGGTCCTGCAGAAAAATTTCTTGGATCAACACTAAGAAGACTTAAAGCCGAAGGGAAAGAACCTAGAGAAGGCTGGGTAATTACAAGCAAGCTATTGCCAGGTTTGACATTTTCAGAAGGGAAAAAACAAATTAAATGCATTTTGAACCGATTGGGTATCCCAAAAATTGACAACCTTGCTGTACATGGGCTTAATCTCAAAGAACATCTAGACTGGGCATCAAAAGGGGAAGGTGCGGATATCCTTAAGTGGGCAAAAGGAGAGGATCTAATTGGACAGGTGGGGTTTAGTTCACATGGCTCTATTGCACTAATTCAAACAGCTATTGAAAGTAATCTATTTCAATTTTGTAGCCTTCATTTACACCTACTTGATGCAAAAAGAATTCCACTTTCCAAAATTGCATTAGATAAAGGAATGGGAGTTATGGCAATCTCACCCGCGGATAAGGGTGGTCGTTTGCAGGACCCAAGCAAAACACTAATAAGCGATTGTGAGCCTATTACTCCTCTAGAACTTGCATACAAGTTCCTTCTAGAAGAAGGGATTAGCACGTTAACTATTGGTGCTTTTGAGCCAAAAGATCTAGATATACCAAAAAAGATTTTAGAAGACTATTGCTCTCTGAATGAGATCGAGAAACAATCTCTCTCCAAACTTCAGAAGAATAGAGAACTTAGATTAGGGACAAACTTATGTAGTCAATGTGAAGCCTGTCTTCCATGTCCAAAGGGTGTCCCTATTCCAGACCTCCTACATCTAAATAACCTACTCGTTGGTCATGATCTCCAAGCATTCACAAAAGAGCGGTACAACCTTATTGGTAAAGCTGGACATTGGTGGCAAACAAAAAATGCAAGTGCATGTGAAAATTGTCAAGAATGTATTCCACGCTGTCCCAATCAACTAAAAATCCCAAAACTTCTAAAAGATATCCATCACCAATTAGCAGATAAACCTAGAAAGAGGCTATGGGGATGATTGAATCCAAAGTCTTTCTAAACGAGTTTTCTCTTGATCACTAATCAAAGGGAATGACCAACATCTTTCCCAAAAAGCTTCAGCTGGAAGGATTATTGATTTATAAGTATCTGGCACAAAATGCATTGCATTAGTGAGTTCTAAATAAGAAATTGGGGGAATCCATCCTTGTGAAAGTAATCTGCCAAGTTGAGGGACCTGCCATGCGTCTTCTATCCATTGTGCAGGAAAAAGTTGTTTAGTTTGGTGAGGTCTAACTAAAACAGTCCAATTCAGAGGAACTCCATCAACTGGGAATACAACAGTTAACCTAGGATCTTTAATTAAGCTAAGGAAGCAACGATAAAGGGGCAAAATAGCAACTCTTGCCTTACCAGAAAGAACCCAATTCAAACTATCACGATCATCAAAAGTTAAAGCTTGAATTCGCAGTTTCTTCAATGCATAAGAATCATCTATTTGATTCGCAATTGAAATTACGACTCTTGGACTCGCTGGGAAGACAACCTTTCCTGTTAACTCAGAATCTAATAAAACATTCCATCCTTTCCTAGCACGTGATAACCAAGGGTCGCCATTCCTAAATAACATCACCCAAGGACTAACTCCTATTGGGAAAATTTTTGAGGCAAGTTCCGATCCAAATCCCTTTAAAAACATCTGTGCTTGTCGATTAAGTCGAGATGATAAATTTTTCGCCTCTATTGGTCGAATTGATTCTTTAGATAATTGTGAAACCCAACCATCACCTATTGCTACTAAATCAGTATTTTGAGGAATTACCAATTGATCAGGTTCAAATTCCGAGTTAATTTTTAATGGCCTAAGCACCCAAGGTTTTGGCAAAGAGCGTATTAACTCCTTAAGGAGGATTCCTTCAGAGGTTCGAAAAATAGGGACTGTTGAATCATTGCTACAACTTGCGATGGCTGGAATGGAAATAAAAAGACCTAATTGAATAAGTTCTCTTCTGCTAATCATCTGCACTCCCATGATTTCAAATTAAGAGGAAGAACAGGCAAATGAATTAGCTCTACTTTGCAATTCTTCTAAAGACTTTTCACAGCCATTAACTATTTCTTTACAACTAATACCATGAAGCTGAGCCATTAAAGCAAAAGCACCCGCACCAACGCCCTCCTTGATATAACCGTCTTCATAGTCCATTAACGGTTTATGCCTAGTTTGATCAAAGCGAAGGCCAGTTGAAAGACCCAAAAGCTCAACATTAAAGAAATCCTCTACAACATTTATCAATTTAACAAGAGCACTTTTTCGGTTATTTGCAGAGAATCCCTCCTCAACAAGCCAAGATGTTGTTCCTAAAACAACACCCTCAACAAAACTTTCTCTGGAAGATGCTTCCAACTCTGAAAGAGCCAATGCAAGGACTGCCAACATTTGACAACCACCACCCAAAACAACTTGCTGTCCAGCTTTTCTTGCTCCTAATAAAAGTCCTACCGCAACTGGCTGAAATGGATCACCTACAGCCGCAAGTAACTCCTCCGCTGATGGCATCTTTCCTATTTTGGCTGCACGCAATCCACTCTCAACAAGCCTCTTTTTAATTGCAACGGGTGGATTAGCAACGCTTCCACTTATCAAATCTGAGACTGACATCCCCAACCCCATCAGTGCTGCCTGTGCAGTAGTTGTTCCGCCAGGAACACACTCTGCTATTAAAAGGGATTCCCTCGACTTTGAGCCCATTAAAAACCCCTTTTTCAAGAGGTTTCTTACTCGTCTAGGGTCCATCGCCTTACCTGTACTTAAACAAGCGGCAGGTCCCAGCGATGGGGGTTCAAGACAAATATGAGCAAATGGTGGCACTTGATAAAGCCCATTAGCTAAAACCAATGGCTTTAACCCAAGAAAGTTTGAAGCTACATAGCTAATCAAAGCAGGAGAAACTCCTCTCGAAAGTGGTGGTAAAGGCCAAGATCTTGAACCTAATGGTCCTTTCAAAAGAAGCTCAGCATCTGCCACAGCTGTATAACGACGAGCAGCTGATGAAGCCCCAGCTGCTGATATACCCTCCACTTCAGCAGTGCGAGAACCTGCTAAAACCAATAATGCACAACAATCCTTAAAATTATTCATCCATTTCTCAAACCATTGATTGATCCTTTTTTCATTTGCCCCTGATCCAAAGGCCTTGCAACCCTCAGGTAAATTCTTAAATAGATTCCTATTTCTCAATTATCAATGAGGATCAAGAACAACAAGACTACTTAGGAAGTTTGGAGGTTCAGGTATAGGTGCCTTCAATCGAGGAAAAATCCAAAATGCCAAGGCATGCAAAGTTAAAACATAAATCATTTCTTGCAAAACAACTAAGGCAAAAGCTACCAATTGGATATGGCCAGTTTCAGGTACAAATTGAAGGCCAAATAATTCAACAGAACGCTCAATTAATGCTGCACCAGCTCGAGTAATTATTATCCAAAGATTTTCCCCAACCAAAATAGAAAGGATAAAAACTCTCACACAAAAACCACACACACCTATAAAAACCCCACAAGTCCAACTAAACCACCAACTGAAGCCTCGTTCCCAGCTCCAACCAAGCAAAAAAGCCAAAAAGCCATAAGGGAAAAGGAACAAAGGCCCCCTGATGGGCCCCATAAGAATAGCTAAAAGAAGAACAGCAAGCAAAACACCTTCAAAACCTGAAGGAGAACCACGTCGAATTTGTAAAAGGGCAATTGGTAAAGGCAATGCAAGCCTAAAGAGAGATCCTCCTATAGGTAAATAATAAAGAGCCAGCCATATTAATGCAGAAAAGGCTGCTAAATAGGAAGATTCCATCATCCTAAGGGCTTTGAGATAACTAATTGATTGCACTCTTTTTGATGTTTTTCTTTTTTGGAAACTCATAACAAGATCAACGCCTAAATTTCTGAGTCTGAGATTTTTTATTAGAAGAATGTTCGCTAATAATCTCTATCTTCTCCACTTCAAATGCCAAACCAGCTGTTCTCAATGCTTTAGTAACTCTTTCTGCAGGAGCAGAAGGGTTTGCCGCAGAAAGCTTTATTGTTATTCGATATGGTTGAGGATTATAATTAGAATTTTTTTTCTCATTTCTAAGCTCTTTTATTTTAGAATTAGCTCTTATATTAGGATTAATCTGAACTACTTTACTAGGTTTATTTTGTATTAAATTATTATTTCTATTAATAGGCTTTTCCTGTGAATCATCACTCTGAGCTGGAGAGTCAAAGCTTTGAGAAAGATCCTGGCCAATTGGTGTATTTGAGCAAGACTGGAGAATTATCAAAAAAAATGAAATAAAGAATAATTCCGGTAATCTTGAAAATAATCTTTTTATCAAAATAAACATCAAGCCTTTCCAGTTTTTATAACTTTCACTGCACTAGCTCTTAATCTACCAGACTTTGTTGTCGCACGAGATTTACTAGATTTTGACTTTGAAGAAGTCTTCAATGAATTTTTTTTGTTTGAATTAGATGAAGCTTTTTGTGGTGACTTTGTTGATGTTTTGGCTTTAGTAGTTCGTCTACTTGATTTCTTACTTGCTAATTTTGCCGCTAATAATTCAACTGCCTCCTGAAGATCTATTTGTTCGGCTGTTTTCCCTTCTGGCAATGATGCATTTACTTTTCCTTGCTTTACATATAAACCATAAGGACCATCATAAACTTGAATCTTTTCATCACTTCCCTTCGGGATTCCTAAATCTTTTAATGCAGTCCTTCCGCCCCTCCCTCTTTTAGGCATTGCCAATAACTCAAGTGCCCTTTCTAACTCAACTTTTAGAACATCATCATCCCCCTTAAGTGAGCGATAGTCTTTCTGGCCCTTCCCCTGATCCCAAACAACATAAGGTCCGAAACGACCTAATCCAGCCTGAACTCTGCCTCCAGTGGGATGTTCACCTAATAATCTTGGCAATCTAAGCAAGCCGAGAGCTTCTTCTAGTTTCAACTCTTCTGGTTTAACTCCCTTAGGCAAAGAAGCACGTTTTGGCTTAGGCGTCTCTTCACTAACTTGTCCCTTTTGCACATAAGGGCCAAACTTTCCAAAAAGAAGATATATCTCCTGATTGGTTTCTGGATCCTTTCCAAGAGATTCAGGGCCTTCTGTTTTTTGCTTCAAAATAAGTTCAACTTTTTCTTCATCCAATTCACCCGGCGTTATCTCCTGAGGGAGAGTGGCTTTGATTAATTCCTCTTGACCATCCTCTCCAACTTGCTTTGACTCAAGATATGCACCGAAGCGACCAATCCTGACAACACAAGGAAGTCCTTCTAAGTCAATAGTTCTTGATAAACCTGGGTCAATATCATCCTCTCGCTCATGGACCTGCTTTTCAAGACCCAAATCACCCTTATAAAAACTCTCCAAGTATGGGATCCACTTCACTTTGCCTGTTGAAATCTCATCCAAAGTTGATTCCATCCTTGCCGTAAAGCCTGTATCAACTAAATCTGGGAAATGTTCTTCTAAAAGAGCTGTAACAGCAAACGCCGTAAAACTTGGAATCAATGCATTCCCTTGCAGAGATGAATACCCACGATCAACAATGGTCCCAATGATGCTGGCATATGTAGAAGGCCTTCCGATACCCTCTTTCTCAAGCATTTTGACTAACGAAGCTTCGCTATAACGAGCTGGTGGTTGAGTCTGGTGTCCAATTGCCTCAACAGCCTTGGGCTTTGGAGAGTCTCCAACCGCTAAAAAAGGAAGTAAAACCTCCTGACCTTCTAAAGCAGCTTCAGGGTCATCACTACCCTCTACATAGGCCCGAAAGAAGCCTGGGAAATCAATTCGTTTACCATTAGCCCGAAAAACAGCATCTCCAGCCACTAAATCCACTGAAAGCATTGTTAAGCGGGCTTCAGCCATTTGACAGGCGACCGTGCGTTTCCAAATCAACTCGTATAGGGCAAGATCACGCCCATCAAGACCTGTTTCTTTAGGTGCTCTAAAACTTTCCCCAGCAGGCCTAATCGCTTCATGAGCCTCCTGAGCATTACGTGACTTTGTACTGAACTGCCGAGGACTCTTACTGAGATATTCAACTCCATAGCGAGTCTCAACACATCTTCTGGAAGCATCTATTGCCTGAGCTGATAAATGTACTGAATCAGTTCTCATATATGTAATAAACCCACGCTCATAAAGTCCCTGAGCACATCGCATTGTTTCTCTAGCCGAAAGCCTTAACTTCCTATTGGCCTCTTGTTGAAGAGTACTTGTAGTAAAAGGTGGAACAGGCTTTCTAACGGTAGGTTTTTCTTCAACATTGCTAATGTTCCATTCTGCTACACGCATCTTCTCGGCAAGATTACTCGCTTCTTTTTCACTAATAAGGCGAACATTCGCCCCAGTCTTTAATTGACCTGTTGATTCATCAAAATCATTACCGCTAGCTATTTTTTGGTCTAAAAGTTTGATAAGTCTTGCTTCAAAGTTGCTAGTACCTTGCTGAAGGTTAGCTTTCAAATCCCAATAACTTCCACTTCTGAATGCTCTTCGCGCACGTTCACGTTGAACTAATAACCTTACAGCTACTGACTGCACTCGACCGGCCGACAATCCCCAAGCAACCTTCTTCCACAAAAGAGGTGAGAGAGTATATCCAACAAGGCGATCAAGAATTCTTCTCGTTTCCTGAGCGTGAACCAACTCCAAGTCCAAATCCCTTGTCTGATCAAGAGCCTTGGCAATCGCTTCTTTTGTAATCTCATGAAAAACCATTCTTTTGACAGGAATTTTTGGTGCAAGCAATTGCATCAAATGCCAACTAATACTTTCCCCTTCACGGTCTTCATCAGTAGCCAGTAGCAATTGACTAGCCCCTTTCAAGGCAGCTTTTAATTCTCTAACAACCTTTTTTTTATCTTTTGGCACTACATATAAAGGTTCAAAATCAGCTGTTGTATTGACCCCTAAATTTGCCCACTTCTGCCCTTTCTGAGCAGCAGGAATTTCACTTGCATTGTTAGGGAGATCCCGTACATGCCCCATAGAGGCCTGTACTTCGAAGTCCTTTGGCAGGAAACCCTTAATGGTTCTAGCCTTTGTAGGACTCTCAACGATTACCAGAGTGTGCGCCATAGGCAATGAGCTTATACTTAAAAAGGTTATTACTATCTATCGCACTAAAGCGCGAGATGCATAGGTCGGCCTCAAAACAAGTGCCAAACTTTGAACACAACTAGAGTTGTTTAACTGGCCTAAAACAGTTAAAAATGCCCGAAAAGGGTGCACTTCTGATATCAATCTAGTCAATGGCCACACCGGAAAATCTGTTAAACCTTGCTTTAAATGCTGGAGCAGTAGCACCAGAAGGGATGGTACTGCTAGCAATGTTAGGCACCCTAATTGTTGACCTAGCTGGAGAAGAAAGCGCTGCAAAATGGTCACCACCAATTTGTTATTTCGGACTAGGTGGCGCCCTAGTACTCCTAGCAATGCAATGGAATGGGCCAATAGAACCATCCTTCTTAGGAGCGTTTTTAGCCGATAACCTTTCAATTGCTTTTAGAGCAGTAGTTGCTCTTTCCACTCTGATCTCCCTCCTGATTAGCTGGAGATATGCAGAGCAAAGTGGTAGTCCTGTAGGTGAATTTGCAGCAATTCTTCTAGCCGCAACATTAGGAGCAATGCTCCTATGTGGATCTACCGATCTTATTAGTGTTTTTGTTTCACTCGAAACCCTTTCCGTAGCCAGTTATCTACTTGCTGGATACATGAAAAGAGATGCACGTAGTTCTGAAGCAGCACTTAAATATCTTCTCGTCGGATCTGCTGCTGCTGCGGTTTTCCTTTATGGTGCATCACTTTTATATGGAATTAGTGGCAGTACCAGTCTTCAGGAAATTGGCATTGCTCTCTTAAACAGTCCAACCCCTTTAGCTGCATTATCCCTAGTTTTCATTCTGGCCACCGTAGCTTTCAAAATCGCAGCAGTCCCTTTTCATCAATGGACACCAGATGTTTATGAAGGTTCTCCCACGCCCGTTGTTGCATTCCTTTCAGTAGGTTCAAAAGCAGCTGGCTTTTGTCTTGCCGTAAGACTTTTAGTAGGTTGTTTTAGTGCTTTTGACACTCAGTGGAAATTGCTTTTTACTGTTCTTGCAATCCTGAGCATGACCCTTGGGAATGTTGTAGCACTGGCACAAACTTCCATGAAAAGGATGCTTGCCTATAGCTCTATTGGACAAGCAGGGTTTGTGATGATTGGTCTGGTTTGTGGAACTGAGGATGGATTCGCTGCAATGGTTTTGTATATGGCGGCCTACCTATTTATGAATCTAGGTGCATTCGCTTGCATCATTTTATTTTCACTTAGAACAGGCAGTGACAAAATCTCTGACTATGCAGGCCTCTATCAAAAAGATCCATTAATAACTCTTGGTCTAAGCCTTTGTCTTCTATCTCTTGGAGGCATTCCTCCAATGCTTGGATTCTTTGGAAAAATTTATCTATTCTTCGCAGGCTGGGCTGACAAACAGTACCTTCTTGTTGTTGTAGGCCTAGTCACTTCAGTGATATCAATTTATTACTACATCTCTGTAATTAAAATGATGGTCGTAAAAGAGCCTCATGAAGCTTCTGAAGTAGTAAAGAGCTATCCAATCATCCAATGGAAAACCATTGGGCTACCACCAATTCGTATAGCTTTAGTTTCATGTGTTTTTATTACTGCAATAGGTGGTATTTTTTCTAATCCCCTATTTCAATGGGCCAGTAGTACTGTTGCAGGGACACCCCTGCTTCAAGAGGCAATAGCACTAGGAGGTCAACGAGCACTTGGATAAACAAAACACAAAAACAGTCGCCAAACTCACGAATGTAAGCAAACATTATGGAGAAGGTTCTTTACTAGTAAAAGCTCTAGACCAACTAAATCTTGAAGTACAAAAAGGAGACTATCTTGCAGTAATGGGTGCAAGTGGTTCTGGTAAAAGTACCGCTATGAATATTCTGGGTTGTTTAGACAGGCCCACATACGGGAGTTATGAGCTAAATGGTCATTCAGTTGAAAAACTTGATGATGATGCCCTCGCAAATCTTCGCAATCAAGAGTTGGGTTTTGTTTTTCAGCAATTTAATTTATTGGCAGAAGCAACTGCATTGGAAAATGTAATTCTGCCAATGATCTATGCAGGGGTTCCTGCCTCAATTAGGCTAGAGAGGGCGGAGTTGGCTTTACAAAAAGTAGGCCTAGAAGAAAGAAGACATAATCGGCCCAATCAACTTTCAGGTGGTCAACAACAAAGAGTTGCAATTGCTAGAGCAATCATTAATCAACCTTCTTTATTACTTGCAGATGAACCTACAGGTGCCCTTGATTCACAAACCACCAAAGATGTGCTTCATCTTTTTGATGAGCTTCATTCTCAAGGAATTACAATTGTTCTAGTAACCCATGAAGATGAAGTTGCAGCAAGAGCAGGTAAAATTGCTTATTTCAATGACGGTAAGGTAATGAGACTCAAAGAAAAAAGCCAATAATCAAGAATTTATTGCCAACGATGCCAACTAATCTTTTTAGACCCTTTTCTTAAAATCAAAGCACCTTCGATATTTACCCCTTCTATCTCTAAAAAGTCACCAGTTTGAGGATCTTTAACTTCCTTTGCCCAAAGGAGTTTTTCGGCTTCCGCACAAACCAACTCTCCCTTGCTTAATAATTGAAAAGTATCTTCAAAAGCTAAAAGGACTTCTGCTGCCCATTGATCTATACAGCAATTCGAGGGCCTAAGAATATCTGCAAGTGAAATAGCTCCTTTTGGGACTCGATTACAAACATTCAGACCCAGGCCAACTCTTCCCAGCCTCAAAGCTTCACCTCTATGAACAAGTCTCGGCAACAAACCAGCTAATTTCTTTTCTCCAATCATTAAATCATTCGGCCATTTAATGCGTACAGGAACAAAATATTTTTCAAGTCTATGAGCTAACGCAACAGCAACTGACAATCCAAATAAACCAGAAGTCCTTTTGATGCCATCCAAAGGAAAGGCTGCACTTACCCACACCCCACCTTGAGGTGCTTCCCAAACTCTTCCTTGCTGGCCAATTCCATGGTTTTGACGAGCAGCGATAATCGCCCTTTTAGGATTAACTGGAAAAGGACTTTGTTTAAGCCAATTCGAAAGCTCTATTTCAGTACTTGCACATACAGGTTTCCATCGCAATTTCCAATAACTTTTAGTAAAGGATTGAGATCGCAATTTTTGTGCAATTGCTCCAGCACCAGTAGATGTCTTAACTATTCGCATGCCACCAAGGTCCTATTCGAGAAACTGCTTCTTCCAACTCATCAACTGGCCGTACTAAAGCAAGTCGCAACCAATTTGCTCCCCCCATTCCAAACCCTGAACCTGGAGTCAAAGCAACACCTGTACTCTCCAATAGGTCTGCCACAAATAATTCATCCCCCAAACCCTTGTCTCTTGCCCAATTAGGTAATGGCATCCAAAGATACATTGCCATTGAAGGGATTGGAACATTCCATCCCAAATTCCTAAGAGCTGCTGTTGTCCTATCCCTTCTTTCTCTATAGACCCCTTGTATATGACTTAGCCAATCGTTAGAACAAGTTAAGGCTTGAATTGCACCCTTCTGTAACGCTAAAGATTGATTGAAATCCACAATACTTTTGACCATTCTCAATGAGCTAATTATTTCTTTAGCACCAATAGCAAAAGCAAGCCTAAATCCTCCTAAGCACCAAGCCTTAGAGAAGGAAAAAAACTCTATTCCCCATTCTCTCCATCCATCGCATCTCAATAAAGAAGGTGAATCGCCCTGAAGAGAGAGGTCCAAGTAAGGATTATCATGTGCAATTACGATCTGATGTTTGACACCAGAACGCATTGCATTATCTAACCAGCTCTGATCTCCAACCTGTGCTGTGGGATTGTGTGGAAAGCCAAAAATTATTATTTTCAATTGATCAAGTTGACTATCTGAAAGAGTTTCAAAACGTGGCTGCCAACCCTGATCTTCTTTCAATAACAATCTTTCTATATGTGCATCAGCAAGAACTAGTCCTCCTTGATGGGATGGATAAGATGGATCAAGAATCAACCCAGTATCCCCTCGATCCATTACTGCAAGAGGTAGGTGAGCAGTCCCTTCTTGAGATCCAATTAACAGCAATACTTCATCATCTGGGTCAACATTTACACCAAGACGCCTTTCCGCCCAAGTTGTTACAGACTCTCTAAAAAGTCTTGTTGCTGAATGTAAACAGTAAGCAGAACTTTCTTGTTGATTTAAAGCGTTTCTTATCGCCTTTAAAATTATTTCTGGAGGGAGCAAATCAGTAGATCCTAAAGATAAATCTATCAAAGGGAATGATTCCTTAGAGGAACTAGCTAATCCATATAATCTTTTTCGAGTATCATTTCGATGAAAAATATTTGAATCTAATTGCTTAATTCTTTTTGAAATTGTCATAAACTAAGTGCCTGATTTAATAGAAGAAGATAATTAGGAAATTTATAAAAAGAATTAGACAATACTCAGATAATCTCTCTAAATAAAGTCAAAACCTTCTTCATTCTATAAACCTGATAAAATTGCTAATAAGTAAGAAAGTAAATATGTGGTCAATTTTTTTCAATAGAACGTTTGAGCGCCTCTAAATCAGACTCAACCTCGGCGACCTCTACTTCCTGAATCTCATCTCGCAATCCAATTTCTTTTTCTACTGAAAAAGAAGGCTCCCCAGAAGGCAATGCAACGGCCTCAGCACCACCTTGAAGTTTTTGGCGCAGGGCATTCAATTCATCATCTAAATCATCGCCACCTTCAAGAGCTGCAAATTTACTCTCCAAGTCTGTTCCAGCGATCTCAGCCGCAGCCTGTCCAGATGCCTCAAGAGCCTCTACCTTGTCTTCCATCCTTTCAAAAGCTGCCATAGCAGAATTCGAGCCCATATTCCCAACCGCGCTTTGAAGTTGCTGCTGAGCCTTGGCTGCTTGAGCCCTCGCCTTTAGCATGTCCTTTTTGGTTTTAGCCTCTGCAATCTTTCCTTCAAGCTTCAAGAGACTTCGTTTAAGCATCTCCACTTGCCCACTCTGAGCCTGGAGTTGATTATCAAGTCCGGAAAAAGATTCCTGAAAAGCCTTACGGCGAGTAAGAGCCTCCCTGGCTAAGTCCTCTTCACCTTTCTGAAGTGCCAACTCTGCACGCTCATACCAAGTTCTTGATTGCAATTGAGCTTGATCTGCCTGACTTTTCAATCTTTTCTGACTTGATATAGCCATTGCAACCGCTTGGCGTAATTTGACCAAGTCAGACTGCATATCAGCAACTGACTGTTCTAGGATCTTGACTGGATCCTCAGCCTTACTAACAAGATCATTGAGATTGGCACGGAGTAATCTGCTTAGCCTGTCAAAGAATCCCATTGAGACATTAGGTAAGACATATTGGAGGCTAGCGAGCTCAAGGAATTCCTCCACATAGAGTGATGAGATGGCAGTACCCAGCAATCAACAAAGAAAAAAATTTGGGCATGGGGAGATCCTGCAAAAAGCCACTCCTGCAATGGCTTCCAGCGTTTATAGCTGTCTAGAAAAAATCAAGACCGATTGGAAGAAAAAGACAAACAATATTGCTAGCCTTTGGCAAGAATGGTCCCAAATTGCTGGCGAACCTCTTGCTTCTAATTGTCGGCCGCTAAGCCTTAGAAGAGGAAATTTAGTAATTGGAGCGAGTCATCCTCAATGGCTTCAGGCATTGCTTTATAACCGCATGAAACTCCTTGCAAGCCTTCGCTCTAAGGGATATGAAATAAAAGATATTCGCATTCAGCAATACCACTCTGTACCTCTTCAAAACAATGAAGAGAGCGAATTAAGTGTCTGGCAGAGGCACCCAAGCAGGGTTGATGTGCATGGTGTTACTAAATGCTCAAATTGCAACAGCCCTACACCTTCCGGAGAAATGGCTCTATGGGGTATGTGTATTTTCTGTAGAAGAAAAACAATGTCACCCACAATTATCAATAGGAACTAAGATATTCCAAAGCATAGTTAAAACAAAACTACCTACTGAAGTAAATAAAATCAGGCAAATTAATTAATCTAATATCTGCACAATTATCTTTTAAAACCTTTCAGGTGTAGGCAACTTCCAGTTTGGTGTCAAGCCATCATCAATTAACTCTTTTGCCCTTCTTTCTAAACTAATTCGCTCTATTCGCCAAACTTTATAAATGCCAAATTCACCTAAGGTGGTTGAATTCAAATTACGCCAATGAGGAAGTTTAATTGAGTACTCATCAATTATCATCAAAGCAGTGCTATTCCTTTGATTTCTTTTAAATAAAAAGTCTAAAAGATTTTTTTTCTGTATGATTTTGCCAGACCAGCCTTGCCTTTCTTCAAAAGCAAGTCTATCTGTTAGATTGACTAAATTACGTCGCTTATTACTTTCATAAAGTACTACCTGGTTAGTGTAAAAATGAACAGAGGGTTTATTAATGCCAACCATTATCAATGCTTCATTAGGTCTCTGGGAACTTAAAAGCAACTCTGATGCTTGGCGCAATGGTAATTGCCTTGATTTATCTACCAAATCTACTAGTGGCAAGAATGCAATTAAATGAAGAATTATCATTGGAAGCTCTAATGAAAGTAACCCACCAAAATTTTTTCTAATAAGCACAAGTGAACCTAATAATGAGCCAATAGTGAAACAAATTGCCGCCCGCAGAATTATTCCACTATCATAAAATCTTTGAGCAAATCCTGGCATCTCGGGATCATTTATATAATTTAGAATATCTACTTGTCCCCAAAAATATAAATACCACATAAAGAGTGAAAGAAAATAAAGAAAAGCAAGTGAGCCTATCCATGCAATTAATAAATTAAACCTCCATGGAGAATGCCTAGAAACACTTTCAAAGGATCCAATCAATATTGCAGCAGCAGGTGTCGCAGGCAACCAATAGCTAGGGAGTTTTGTCCCAGCAAAAGTGAAGAATAAAAAAATACAAGTTAACCAGCATAAAGAGTAAATTAACAATGAATATTCCGGCTTATTATTAATGTTCTCATCTCGCTTAATTACTTCCTTAAAAGTCTTCCAAATTCCCAATATAAGTAATGGAGTAAATGGTAGTGAGGCTACAACAAGAATCAAAATAAAATACCACCATGGCTCCTGATGTGAATTAACTACAGACGTAAAGCGTTGAAAGTTATGATAACCAAAAAAACTATCCCAAAAGGGCTTTCCCTCATGTGAAAGTTCTAACAAATACCATGGAAGACTTATAAAAGAAGTTATCAACAAACCAGGGACTGGACGTAACCTTTTCCAAAAAAGTACAAAATCACCCTGCAGGCCTGCAAACAAAGCAAGAGTCATTCCCATTAATACAATTGCTACTGGACCTTTGGTAAGTACTGCAAGTGCTAAAAAAATCCATGCATATATCCAAGAGTTACGAGAAGGATTTACATAACATCTCCACTGAAAAAGCATGCTTGTACCCATAGTGCTGCAAAGCAAAGCATCGCTAACTGCAACTCGACTCCAAACCATCACAAGAGGAGAAAGAGCAAAAGCAAATGAAGTTACAACTGCTGTCCGACGAGGAAATGTCTCATTTTTATGCGGCCATCTCATAACAGTGTCAGCCAAAACAATCATCATCCACACAGAAGAGAGGGCTGACGGCAAACGAGCAGACCAAGATCCAAGTGGATCCCATGCCTCATGCACAGGCAGGGAATAAAACAAACCCATCAACCAATAAATCAAAGGTGGTTTGTCAAATCGAGGGATTCCATTCGCTCTTGGGGTAAGCCAATCTCCTGTAGCGCTCATTCCACGAGCTGCTGCTGCAAATTTCGGGGGAGTCTCATCAAATAATCCTGTAGATCCAAGCTGCCAAAAACAAAGTATTAATCCAACAAAAAGAATCAGACAAAGCCCTTTTATCCTTTGACTCCTCAGCACAACTATTTTCAAGCCAGATAGGCCCAATCTAATCAAAGGTTGGAGGCATTTTTTATCTTTATTCCTTTTTGAATCCAAGCCTCAACTCGCTTTGCGAATCCATCATGTGAAGCCGATTCTTCCACCCAATTTCGACATTCATTGCGATCAATCTCATTAACAAGTGAAGTTGCATTTGTCATTGCATCAATATCATCAGGAGGAACTAACCACCCTGTAATACCCGATTCAACAAGTTCGCCAGGACCACCTCGGTCATATGCCACTACAGGAACGCCACAAGCCATAGCCTCAACAACTACATTCCCATAAGCCTCATTCCACTTTGGAGTATTCAACAAAGCTCTACAAGTTCCTAATTCTTTTTGCAATTCAGCAGTTGATAAAAACCCTCGCCAATCGATTGTTCCTGGCGGGAAAGCGGATTCAATTTTTTTTGCATAGTTAATATCTTCCATCACGCCCCATACCATTAATCGATCTCCAAGTGCAGCGGCAACTGCGACTGCATCCTCTAAGCCCTTTTCAGGTGCGACCCTTCCGGCCCAACCAAGGGGGCCTCCTCCTTGAGGCTGAAATTCATAGTTATCTAAGACAAACCCATTACCAACAACAACAGGAGTCTTCGAAAGATCGTAATCAGAAGCCTGCCGATATGTATGGAAAGCCAACCTGGAAGGGGCAGATCTAGACAATTCTCCAATAAGAGACTTCATCATCTGAGAGACACCTCCCATACTGATCAAATGAAACAACTCCGCTTCCACCCAAGGGGTTAACCAGATAGGTAACCAGTCATAACTAAAATTAATTACAGCATCTGATGATTTACCAAGGCCAAGTGCTTGTTCCCAAAGCCCTAATAAAACTCCATCTGGAGGAATAATCATAGGGGCACTCTCTGGGCGATGTTGCCAACTTGGTTGATCAATACCGGTTACATGCTTAATTTCCGCTCCAGAACAATCTGGAGGCAGAATGGATCCTTCTGGTGCAAGGACCACAAGCTTATGCCCTAAATCCAAAAGTCCCTTTATCAAAGAGCAAATAGTCAATTCAACGCCCCCCCCTCTTCCACTACCTAAACAACCGATAGGGGTACTAACTAAAACGAGCTCCAAACGGGATACTTTCATGAACTAATTTCTCCTTGCAAAGCATCTGAATCAGTGGAGTTCGGATACCAAAAACGACGTCGCTGGCTTACCAATAAAACTGACACCAAGACAAAAAACACACCTACCCACTGCAAAAGACTAAGTCTTTCATTAAGCCAAATTCCACCACTAGCCAAAGCAAATACAGGAGTCAAAAAGGCAAGCGAACTAAAAGTTGTCAGCTCCTCACGATTAGCGAACCAGAAAAACAACCCATAAGCCAAAGCACTCCCAAAAAGACTGGCATAGGTCATCAAACCCCATTCAAAAGTTGACCAATTTGGCCAAATTGGTGAATTGTCATTAAAAAAATGCCACAGAATCAACGGAAAGCTTCCTAAGACCATGTGCCAACCAGTTACAGCAATTGGATCACTCTCCCTGCAAGTAAAACGAATAAGAACTGTCCCAAAAGCCATTGCGATGGCAGCACCAAACATCCAAACCTCTCCTTGGCGCACAAGGCTCGTTATTGAATGAGTATCACCCATTAACCACCAATTACTGAGAAGTTCTGGAGGGGCCCCAAGACAGATAATCCCCAAAAGACCAATCATCAAACCCACCCAGCCAATAGGATTAATTGCATCTCCAAAAAGGCTGCGGGCCAAAAGTGCAACCAGTAAAGGTTGAGAGTCAATTATCACCGAACCCAATCCTGCTCCAGTTTCAGCAAGCCCTCTAGCCAGAAAGAATTGAAAAAGACTTGCATCAACAAAAGTAAAGATCAAAAACCACCAAAAATCACAAGAAGCAATAGTCCAACGGCGGCCCAATGCAATTACCGCTGCAAGCAAAACAAACCCTGCAGGCAAAAGCCGCATTGAGGCTACAACTAGTGGTCCGGCAGATTCGACCAATGGGGTCATAGCTGCCATTGCAGTTCCCCAAAGAGCAAATGGCAGGACCATCAGCAACCAATGCCGAATTACAAACATAAGGTCAACCTGCAGGCTCCTTTTTAAGATCGGATGAATAACGCAAAACTAAAATGGTCTGGCCTTTGCAGCGCAAATCCAGAAGGAAAATTGCACGCATCATCATTGAAGGGCCAATCAATGGTGCTACACGCAAACTTGTCCTAAAGGCACTCAGACAAGTTGAAGAGAGAGAGTATCCAGCCCTATTACTTCGCATAGATTCTCCTGGAGGGACTGTTGGAGACAGTCAAGAAATTCATGCCGCCCTTCTCAGGCTTAGAGAGAAAGGTTGTCATGTTATTTCAAGCTTTGGCAACATTTCAGCCTCCGGAGGAGTTTATGTAGGAGTTGCTGCAGAAAAAATTATCGCTAATCCAGGGACAATTACTGGCTCAATCGGCGTAATACTACGCGGCAACAATCTTTCTAAATTATTAGAAAAGATAGGGATACGATTTGAAACTATCAAAAGTGGTGTTTTCAAAGATATTCTCTCGCCAGACCGTTCTCTTTCAAATGAAGAGCGTGAATTGCTGCAATCACTAATTGATAGCAGTTATGACCAATTCGTTACAGCCGTTGCAGAAGGTCGTGATCTAAGTAGAGAGAAAGTTTGTGAATTTGCCGATGGAAGAGTCTTTACAGGAGCCCAGGCAAAGGAACTTGGATTAGTTGATGAACTTGGCGATGAAGATCATGCAAGACGGCTAGCAGCAAGACTTGCAGATTTAGATGAAGAAAAAACTCGTACAGTTACTCTTGGAAAACCCAAGAAGAAATTAATGGGTTTATTACCTGGAGGAACTTTACTTAATAAGCTTATTGGGCTTTTGAATTTCGAATTATCAAACAGTGGCCAGATTTTATGGCTTTTTAAGCCTTGAACTATGGCTATTACAAATAAGAACCTGCAATTACATGGATTAAGGGGCGCAACAACAAGCCAAAGCAATCAAGTCGAAGCAATAGAAGCTTCTGTCACAGAACTAATAAAGGAATTAGTTCAGCGAAATCAACTCCACCCTGACCAAATTATTTCCATAACCTTTACTGTCACGAATGATTTAGATGCGTGTTTTCCAGCAGCTATAGCAAGGCGTCAACCAGGGTGGGGGAACGTAGCCTTGATAGATTGTCAACAAATGTACGTTAAAGGAGATCTCAAAAAATGTATTCGGATCATTGCTCACGTATTACTACCCATTAACCAGGCTCCACAGCATACCTATCTTGGAGAAGCAGCTTTGCTAAGACCAGATAGATCAAAGAATAATTGAAAAAAAAAAATTTTTTAGCTTCTTAATCCTAAGCCGCCAAGCAAAAATAATTATTACTCTTACTTAATCAACGTAGATCACCCCAAAACTAGATTCATCTAATGGCCCTAAAGCAACAAAATCATTTTCTAAAGCATATTTCAGCAACAAGTCTAACAATGGCTGCAATATGCATGCCCTTGACTTTAGAAGCAACAAATCCCCCAAAAGCCCTCAGCAGAACATCTGCATTACTTGAATATCGATGGAATGCAGATGATAATTACAAAAAGCTTTACTATTTTCAAAGTTCTAATAAGAGAAGAAGTAGAGCAACTTATTACCTGGTAATGAGTTCCAAGAATCGCAAGTCTCAAACAGAGAAGCTAATACTTAACTTTCCCAAACATTTTGATACTTCAATAAAGCCTTATCAATTGGCACTATGTCATGTTCAGCTTGGGACTATGAGAAGCAAGACTAAATGTAAGGAAATAGTTCCTGCGAGCTTTAAAGTAGAAAAAATAAATAAGAAAATTTCTATTAATATTTTACCAAACCAACCAATTCCGAAAAACACCAAAAAGTATGCAATTGCAATGAAAATCTTCAACCCAAGCAAAGCTGGAATGTATCAAATCAATTCTTTTACTCAATCTTCCCAGGAGAGTCCTCAATACCGCTATATGGGAAGTTGGAATATAGATATTCGTTGAACTGATAAATTGTTCTTACGAAACAGAGCTGAAGGCCAAGTAGACCAATGACAAAAAGACCCTTTGGAGGAACAAGCCGCAAAAGAAAGCGTGTCTCAGGTTTTCGAGTTCGTATGAGAACACATACAGGCCGGAGAGTCATTCGAAGCCGACGCAAAAAAGGTCGCACTCGAATAGCTGTCTGAATCTAATTCAAAAGATTCCTAACAATCTATTTAAACCAAATTAAGGCAATAGCAAATGGTTTTGCCTAAATCAATGCGGTTAAAAGGCCACAAGTGCTTTGATTACCTATATAGAGAAGGTCGTCGATATCACGAAACCTCAATATTGCTAAGAGTTGTCAAAGCCGAGCCAAGACACTACAAAATCAAAAAACACCAATCTCAGTTATTGTCTTGCCGCTGTGCGATTGCTATTAGCAGCAAAGTTAACAAAAAGGCAGTGATCAGGAATCAACTGCGAAGATTAATTCATGAGCATCTAAGAGCAAAGCTTTTTGGCGTATCTGATCATGCCAACAAATGGATTCTTTTTACTCTCAAACCTCCTTCCTCAAACAAAGACCCTGCTCAATTGCTAGAAGAATGCGACAACTTGCTATACAAGGCAGGATTAACCTATGAAAAATAATTTGGAAAAAATTTTTTATGAAGGCGGGCCAGCAAGAGTTGACCTATACATAAACCTTTTAGCAGGGGCCACCCTAGTTGGCCTTCCTTTTACTTTTGGAGCATTAGTTCGTGCTTTGTGGCTCCGATACAAGATAACCAATCAAAGAGTTTCAGTAATTGGCGGTTGGTTTGGGAAAAATCAATCCCAAGTAGCTTATGGACAAATCAAAGAAACACGTTCAATTCCAAGAGGATTCGGATTCTATGGAGATATGGTTTTAGTTTTAAAAGACGGCTCAAAACTTGAAATGAGATCAGTACCTAATTTCCGAGAAACGGAAAAGTACATAATAGATCAAATAAATTTCAAAAAATCTAAGCTTTCTCAACAAAATGTACAAGGTTTCGCCACCTAGTCAAAGCTTCCAGACAGTAAAGACAACTGGACATCTGATAATGCAAACTGGCATTACATATCCATCCACCCTGAAGAAAAAATCGTGATCGGGTACCTCTCTGACAACATCTTGATACCGATCCTGGATTTTTTCTATGGATTAGTTCCAAGTTATGGGCTAGCTATTGTCGCCCTCACGATTGTTATAAGGCTTGCACTATTCCCTTTAAGTGCTGGATCTATTCGTAGCGCAAGGCGAATGCGAATAGCTCAACCAGTTATGCAGAAACGCCAGGCGGAAATCAAAAGTCGTTATGCAAATAATCCTCAAAAACAACAAGAGGAGCTAGGAAAACTAATGGGAGAGTTCGGCAGTCCCCTCGCTGGTTGTCTTCCTTTATTGGTTCAGATGCCAATTCTCTTTGCACTATTTGCCACATTAAGAGGATCACCATTCGCAGATGTCCCCTACCTAGTCAATATGAAGGTTCTACCTTCAGATCAAATAGCAGTGGTTGAACCTAAGCCTTTTACAAGCGCTAGGCATTCGATATTTGTGACAGAAAGTGACCACTTCCCTATTGTGGCTTCACTCCCTGGTGGCACAAAAATTGGAGCGGGGGAGCAAGTTCAAATAAACCTTCAAACCCTTAGAGGGGAGCCATATAGCAAAGTCCTTTCACGTTTTGATAATGGTTCGAAATTTACCCCAAGTTGGTCAATAACCAAAGGCAAAGAGTTTGTAGAGATTTCTTCTGACGGGAAAGTAAAAGGATTGGCACCAGGTGATGCAACTATTGAAGGAAAAATTCCTGGTTTAGCAGCAAAAAGTGGCTTTCTCTTTATTAAAGCGCTTGGACAAGTTGGATTCTATGTAGACGGAGCAATCAACTGGGACATTGCAATTCTAGTTGGAGGCTTCGGCATAACACTTGTTATATCTCAAGCACTTTCGGGAAGAGGAATGCCTGTCAACCCTCAGCAATCTACCGCCAATAAGATCACACCAATAATGATCACTGGCATGTTTCTCTTCTTTCCTTTACCTGCAGGGGTTTTGCTCTATATGGTTATAGCAAATATGTTCCAAGCAATTCAAACTTTTTTACTTAGTAGAGAAGCTTTGCCAGACAATCTCCAAAAAATTCTTGACGACCAACTCACTAATGCCTCGAGCTCTACTGTTGCAACAACTGCATCAGTAGTTGGGGAGCGACTTCCTTTCGAACCAAAAAGTAAAAAATAATTCAAAATTTTGATTAAGGTAAGATCTCTTGCCAAACTCCTAAATAAGTTCTATCGGAATAAATAAATTCAAATTGAGCTTCCAAATAATTAATATTTGACTTGTAATTAATTAATAATCTACATCCCCATAACGAAGGATTGGCTATAAGCTATTAAGTAATCCAAATAAGTCCTAAGTTCCAGAATCCACTTCATAAGAAATATTAATTTAGAATTCTACTTATTTCCTAATAAATTTTAAAATCATTAAACTTGAAAGTCTATGCAAATAAATAAAAACCTGCTTTATAAAATAAACTACATTTACTTTATTTAAAAACTACCCTAAAACATAGATCTAACTTTTAATAATCCAGAATATAATGTCCCAAAGAATGATCCCATTAGCACAAGCTTCAAAAACTTTTAAGTCATGAAAATTTGGGATGAACATCTTGATCTTCTAATCAGAGCAAGAACACCTCTTATCTGGATACGAAGTAATGAAGAAGAGCGCTTAGAAGAATTGCTTGGACAAGCATCTGAAAGGCTTAAACCCCGGCGACTGGCTTGTTGGGACTATATAGAGGGCCTACAGGGGGTAATCAATTCCGAAGGCCTTGGTGCTAGACAACCAATGGCCATTCTCCAATGGCTACAAAATCTCGATTCGAACAGTCCCACAATCCTTTTGCTAAAAGATTTCCATCGTTTTTGTGATGATGCCGGAATCACGCGAATGCTAAGAAACCTTTCTATTCGTCTAAGAGAAAATCCACATACAATTGTTCTTTCGTCAGGTAGTTGGGTTCCCCCTCATGATCTAGATGAGGCCTTAACCATTCTCGATCTACCTCTTCCGCAAGAACCAGAGCTCCGACAACTAATAAATAACATTGCTAGAGCCACAGGAAAGTCAATAGATAGCGATGTCCTTGAGGAGCTAACTCATGCTTGCAGTGGATTAAGTGAAGCAAGAGTTCGTCAAGTTGCAGCAAGAGCACTAGCAAAGCGAGGAATGATAGGTCGTGAAGATCTCTCAGAAGTCATAGAAGAGAAGCGTCAGAGTATTGCCCGAAGCGAAGTCCTTGAATACTGCGAGACAAAAGCTACACCAGCAGATATTGGGGGACTTGATGCACTTAAAGGCTGGCTGGAACAGCGTCATCAGGCTTTTTCGGATGAAGCAAGGACCTTTGGGCTGCCACTCCCTCGTGGCGTTTTATTAGTAGGGCCTCAAGGTACTGGCAAATCATTAACAGCCAAAGCGATTGCACACAGTTGGTCTATGCCTTTATTGCGTCTAGATGTAGGGCGTCTTTTTGCAGGTGTAGTTGGAGCCAGTGAAGCTCGAACACGAGAAGCAATCCAAAGAGCAGAAGCCATGGCTCCTTGCGTTTTATGGATAGATGAAATTGACAAAGGCTTTGGAGGTGACGCAAGAAGTGATGGTGGAACAAGCCAACGAGTCCTAGCAAACCTCCTAACTTGGATGGCTGAAAAAACCTCAGCTGTCTTTATCGTCGCCACAGCTAACGGTGTTGAGCGATTACCAGGCGAGCTAATCCGAAAAGGCCGCTTTGATGAGATTTTTATGCTTGAACTACCTAGCTCTCAGGAAAGATTCAGTATTTTGACTCTTCACATACAACAAAGACGCCCAAATTTAAATCTCCCTATTCAGACAGTCGTAGATCGAACAAAAGGATTTTCTGGGGCAGAGCTTGAGCAAACAGTTATTGAAGCTATGCACAAAGCCTTTGCAGAGCGGAGAGAACTTGAAGAGTACGATCTCATTCTTGCATCCAATCAACTAGTACCCCTTTCCCGCACAGCAAGAGAACAAATCAATGCTTTACAAGAATGGGCATCTAGCGGCAGAGCAAGGCCATCATCTGTTCTCTCTAATGAGACAATTAATAATCTTGAATGAATCTAGATTTTTATATGTAGTTAATCATCTAGTCAAAAGATTTCTTAGCAGGAAATCTTTTGACTAGATGCAAATTGCTTTTTTTCTAAAAAATTTCTAAGACTTGGAACAATAAGTCTTAGGCTAATCAGATCAATTAAGAACTCTCGTGCTTGATCAGCGCCTGGTGCGTGAAAATCCAAAACTAATAGCTCGTGAGCTTAGCCGAAGGGGAATAGAGGTGGATGTAATTACCTTACAGAAAATTGCTCAGCAACAAAGAGATATTCAAGAAGAACGCAGTAATCTTCAAGCAGTAGGGAAGCAAATAGGGAAAGAAGTTGGTCAAAAGATCCAAATGGGTCTAGACCCCAAATCAAATGAAGTCACTGAACTACGTTTACGAGGTAATGAGATAAAAGCAAAGGTTGCAAACTTAGAAGAGCGTGAAAAGACAATTTCATCCAACCTAAAAGAGAAGCTACTTGGTTTGCCTAACCTTCCTTCTAAAGAATGTCCAAATGGAAAGAATGAAAAAGACAATCAAGAGATAAGGTTTTGGGGCAATCCTCGCAAAGAAAAAAACCTTAAAGAGCATTGGGAGATTGGCCAGCAACTTGAGCTATTTGACACCGAACGCTCGGCTAAAATTTCTCAAAGTCGGTTTGTAACACTAATCAATCAAGGTGCACGTTTGGAAAGGGCTTTAATTAACTTTATGCTCGATTTACATGTTGCCAAAGGCTATAAAGAAGTTCTTCCTCCAGTTCTAGTTAACACAGCTAGTCTTACAGGCTCTGGTCAACTCCCAAAATTCGCAGAAGAAAGCTTTCAATGTTCTGATGATGATCTATGGCTAACCCCTACAGCAGAAGTACCAGTTACATCACTTCATCGGGATGAAATAATCCCATTTAATCAACTCCCTCTTCGTTATGTAGCTTATAGCCCGTGTTTTAGACGTGAAGCAGGGAGCTATGGGAGAGATACACGAGGACTAATTAGACTTCATCAATTCAACAAAGTTGAGCTTTATTGGTTTGTTCATCCAAAAGAGTCAAAAGCTTCTCATCTCCAACTAACAAATGATGCTGAAGCAGTACTTCAGGCATTAGAACTGCCTTATCGAGTTATAGATCTATGTACCGGTGACCTTGGGTTTTCGGCATCTCGTACTTTTGATCTTGAAGTCTGGCTCCCAGCAGCAAACACATACAGAGAAATATCTAGTTGCAGTATCTGTGATGCTTTCCAAGCAAGAAGATCGTCTATTCGGACCAAAGAAGGTCAAAATACACAGTTAATTCATACTCTCAATGGTAGTGGCTTAGCCGTAGGGCGCACAATGGCTGCCCTATTAGAGAATGGCCAAAGATCTGATGGGAGTGTAGATATTCCAAAAGCTCTAGTACCTTATTTTGGAGCAAGTCAGCTAAAGCCAAAATGACCCAAATTAAAGACTTCCTGATTTGATGAACGTTCTTGCCTCTTTAATAGTTCTAGGTCTTCTGATCTTTTTTCACGAAGCTGGTCACTTTCTTGCTGCTCGTGTACAAGGTATTCGTGTCAATGGGTTTTCTATTGGTTTTGGCCCTGCAATCTTCCAAAAAGAAGTGTCAGGAGTCACTTACTCATTTAGGGCCCTTCCATTAGGAGGATTTGTATCTTTTCCAGATGATGAAAAGGAAAGTGATATCCCTAAAGATGATCCAGACCTACTTCGCAATCGCCCAATAATTCAAAGAGCTTTTGTGATTTCTGCAGGGGTTATTGCAAATTTACTTCTAGCTTGGCTTGTGCTTATTGGCCAAGCAACATTATTGGGATTACCAAGTCAACCAAATCCTGGCGTTCTAATAATGACCGTCCAGCCTGGACAGGCAGCTGAAACTTCTGGACTTAAATCAGGAGATCAAATTTTAAGTATTGATGGGGTTCGTTTAGGGAAAGGGCAAGAAGCAGTTCAGTTATTTGTAGAAAAAATCCAAAATGCCTCTGAAAAAGAAATCACAGTTGAGCGAATACGAGCAAATAAAGCAAAAATCCTGAGCATTACACCTAAGGCAGAGTCAGGCACTGGAAGAATTGGAGCGCAACTGCAACCAAATATCACTGAAACCTTTCGACCTGCTAACGGGTTAAAAGAAGTCCTGACACAGGTCGACTCTCAATTCAGTGATCTTTTCAGCCGAACAATTAAAGGTTACCAGGGACTTGTGACAGACTTTGGGGCAACATCAAAGCAATTAAGTGGTCCTGTAAAGATTATCGAAATTGGTGCGCAACTTTCTGAAGAAGGTAGCTCTGGACTGGTTTTTTTTGCAGCACTTGTCTCTATCAATTTGGCCGTTCTAAATTCTTTACCACTCCCTCTTTTAGACGGAGGGCAAATGGCACTGCTAATAATTGAAGGAATTCGTGGAAGGCCCATTCCAGACAAAATCCAACTCGCATTCGTTCAGTCAGGATTCCTTTTACTGGTCGGATTAAGTATGGTACTTATCATTCGCGATACAACTCAACTTTCTATCGTAAAGCAATTTATAAATCGATAAGGCACCTACCAAAAGTCACTCCAAAAACCTACTCCCTTCAAAAGATAATTGGCCTCAAAACCTCAAAGCACCATAAGGAATAAAAATCTCCAGCACAGAATCCTCTTGACAAGTAACTATTAAATTCAGGCGAAGAGTTAATATTTATTCTGGATTTCTACAATTGCACTCCGCCGGATGGCCAAAAAGTCAATGATCGCGCGCGATGTCAAGCGCAAAAAGCTTGTTGAGAGATTTGCGGTGAAACGCATGGCCCTGCTGAAATCTTTCCATTCAGCAAAAGACCCGATGGAACGACTAGAAATTCATCGCAAAATTCAGGCTCTACCGCGAAATAGTGCTCCTAGCAGGATGAGAAACCGCTGTTGGGCCACAGGTAAGCCCCGTGGTGTTTATAGAGATTTCGGGCTTTGCCGTAATCAGCTTCGACAAAGAGCCCATAAAGGAGAACTGCCTGGAGTAGTTAAATCAAGCTGGTAATTATTGGAATAACAGTTTTCCAACCAGTAGAAATGAAAACTTTTGATTTTGCCCAAAATAGAGGTTAATAAATAGTCACTCGCTTATTTGGAAATTAATCAATCGGGAACAAAACCTATTTTCTTCTTTAATCGTACCGATCAGGTGCAAGAATGTATAAAGACAAAAAGACATAAGCAAACGTGCAAGGTCAGACAAAGTCGATCTCCTTTGATGGTCGGGAGATACGACTGACTACCGGGCGATATGCGCCCCAGGCCGGTGGTTCAGTAATGGTGGAATGTGGAGACACCGCCGTCCTCGTTACCGCTACACAATCGACAGGACGGGAAGGAATCGACTTCCTTCCATTGATCTGTGACTATGAAGAAAAGCTTTATGCAGCAGGTCGAATACCAGGTAGCTTCATGCGTCGAGAAGGACGTCCTCCAGAAAGAGCAACCCTTATTTGCAGATTAATAGATCGTCCAATGAGGCCTTTATTCCCTGCATGGATGAGGGACGATATTCAAATAGTTGCAAGTTGCCTCTCCCTAGACGAAAGAGTACCTTCCGATGTACTAGCTGTAACAGGGGCATCAATGGCAACTTTAGTTGCTGGAATCCCTTTTTATGGACCTATGGCAGCAGTAAGGGTAGGCCTGCTAGGAGATGACTTTGTATTAAATCCAAGCTTCAGAGAAATTGAACGTGGTGACTTAGATCTTGTAGTAGCAGGGACACCTGATGGGATTGTCATGGTTGAGGCTGGGGGTAATCAGCTATCAGAGCAAGACGTTATCGAAGCCATCGATTTTGGTTATGAAGCAGTTTGCGAACTAATCAAGGCCCAAGAATCAATTCTTAAGGAAATAGGAATTAAGCAAGTCCGTCCAGAAGAGCCAGCTATCGACAATACAGTTCCCAACTATTTAGAGAAGAATTGTACAAAGTCTATCGGTGAGGTTCTAAAACAATTTGATCAAACAAAAGAAGATCGAGATAAGAAATTAGAAGAAATAAAAGCAAGCACTGCGGATGCAATTGATGCCTTAAAAGAAGACAATGCAGTTAAAAAAGCAATTGCTACAAACAACAAATTACTTGGAATTAGTTTCAAGGCATTAACTAAAAAACTAATGCGTGACCAGATTATAAAAGAGGGAAAACGAGTTGATGGAAGAGGACTTGATGAAGTTAGAAAAATCGAATCTGCCGCAGGTGTATTACCAAAACGGGTTCATGGATCAGGACTCTTTCAGAGGGGATTGACTCAAGTTCTCTCTACAGCGACCTTGGGAACTCCAAGCGATGCTCAAGAAATGGATGACCTAAACCCTAGTACAGAGAAAACATATATCCATCATTACAACTTTCCTCCCTATTCCGTTGGAGAAACCCGACCAATGCGCACTCCAGGGCGCAGAGAGATTGGCCATGGGGCATTAGCTGAAAGAGCAATTATCCCTGTATTACCAGCCAAAGACACCTTCCCTTATGTACTCAGAGTAGTAAGCGAAGTCCTAAGCTCTAACGGTTCAACATCTATGGGTTCTGTTTGTGGAAGCACGCTTGCTCTTATGGATGCTGGAGTTCCTTTAAAAGCACCAGTTAGTGGCGCCGCAATGGGTTTAATTAAAGAAGGGAAGGAGGTAAGAATACTTACAGATATTCAAGGCATAGAGGACTTTTTAGGCGATATGGACTTTAAGGTTGCAGGGACAGAAAAAGGCATCACAGCGCTGCAAATGGACATGAAAATCACAGGTCTATCGGTTGCCACAATTGCAGAGTCAATCAATCAAGCCAAACCTGCAAGAATCCACATTCTTGAAAAAATGATGGAAGCAATTTCTCAACCTAGGGAAAGCCTTTCACCTCATGCTCCTCGTCTACTTAGCTTCCGAATTGATCCAGAATTAATTGGTACTGTTATAGGTCCTGGTGGAAGAACTATTAAAGGGATTACTGAACGAACCAATACAAAGATAGATATAGAAGATGCAGGAATAGTTACTATTGCTTCTCATGATGGAACAGCAGCAGAAGAAGCTCAGAGAATTATTGAAGGTCTAACAAGAAAAGTTCATGAAGGAGAAGTCTTCACAGGAGGAATTACCAGAATTATCCCGATCGGTGCATTTGTAGAAATACTTCCTGGCAAAGAGGGCATGATCCATATCTCTCAACTATCAGAAGCAAGAGTTGAAAAAGTTGATGACGTAGTGAAAGTTGGAGATGTTGTAACTGTTCGAGTAAGAGAAATAGATAATCGTGGTCGAATTAATCTGACCTTAAGAGGTGTTCCTCAGAATGGAGATCACACTCACCATGAGCCAAGTCCTACGCCAGTAGCTCCATTAACTTAGAAAATATTATCCTAATTATTAATTAGACAGAAAATTCGGGGTCAATTAATGATAATTCTTTCAGTAAAGTTTCGCATAGCAAGTCATGATTTAATCCATGACTTGCTATCAAACAACCCTTTTGTCTAAAGTCCCCAGTATTATATTTAAGCAGTCTTTTATCAGCATGAGTAAATCGCCCACCTGCAGCAATAAGTAATGCTTCAGGAGCAGCCATATCCCAGTCCTTAGGTGCCGTATTTCCAGAAAGCGAAATATAAAAATCTGTCTCACCTCTCAATATTGTTGCGATTTTGCATCCAACACTACCAACCGCTTTTGAATCTCTAATTGATAATTTAGCAATTAATTTTTCAAGCCTTTGATCACGATGGTTCCTGCTTGCGACAAGAGTTAATTCATTTAAGTTGCTTCTATTACTAAAAGAAAAAGATTTTTTAAGACCATTTCGATCCTCGCACCAAGCATCTACTCCTAAAACACCAAACCAAAGCTCTTCCTTTTCTGGGATTAACACAACTCCCAAAACAGGTCTATGATCATATACAAGCGCCAAGTGAACAGCATATTCTCCAGTCCCAGCAATAAAATCTTTTGTTCCATCAAGAGGATCAAGAACCCATAACCATTTTGACTTCAAAGTAAAATCATTAATTAACCGATCTTTTGCACTCTCTTCACTTAGCAATTCCCATGGAGCAGAGGGGAATCCAGCCTCCAACCCATCAAGTAACCAACTATTAACAGCAAGATCGGCAGCAGAAACAGGCCCATCACATGATTCTTTGATATTCAAATCACTTGTAAATCCATACGGTGGTTGGACTCCTTTTGCATAGGCAATCAGAATATCTGCAGCTCCCCAGCTAAGTTTCCTAAGTTGTCCTAAGAGGTCACTCAAGATCACACCTTTAGGGAGGATGGGTGCGATAGACATAATGGATTCAATAGAGAAGGACATTTTGAGTGAGCGACTTGAACCATCACCAGGAGTTCTCTACGTTGTAGGTACCCCAATAGGAAATCTTGGAGACCTCTCTCCAAGGGCGATCTCCCTGCTCAAACAGGTTTCTTATATTGCATGTGAGGATACCCGGCATAGTGGTCAGATGCTAAAAAAAATTGGTGCTAAAACACCAGTTTTAAGTTTCTACGAACACAACACAAATAATCGACTCCCTCAATTAATTGAACTATTAAAAAATGGTCAAAGTCTTGCATTAATAAGCGATGCAGGATTACCTGGGATAAGTGATCCAGGAGAGAGACTGGTTTCAGCAGTAAGAAAGCAAGGTCATCAAGTTATTTGTATCCCAGGGCCATGTGCTGCTACAACTGCATTAGTCAGCAGTGGCTTGCCAACCCGAAGGTTTTGCTTTGAAGGGTTTCTACCTTCAAAAAATAAAGAGAGAAAAAAAATCCTTAAAGAAATCTCTTTAGAAACTCGAACCACCATTCTGTATGAAGCTCCTCACCGCTTGATTCAATTACTACAAGAACTTGGCGAATTTTGCGGGGAAGAGCGACCACTACAAGTTGCCCGAGAGCTAACAAAAATACATGAACAATATGTAGGACCAACTATTGGTGCTGCAATTCAACATTTTTCAAAAAACAAGCCTATTGGAGAATGCACACTTGTCTTAGGAGGTGCGACAGAAGAATTGGAGCCTCAATTATCACAAGTAGAATTGATAGAAGAAATGAAGGCCCTTATCAAAAATGGATTTCCCGCAAGTCAAGCAGCTAGGGTATTAGCCCAAAAGACTGGTCTACGAAAAAGAGACCTTTACAATCTCCTGCACGAAGTAAACATTTAAATTGTTAATTTCATTCTTTTGATCATCAAAAATGCTCTTACATTTACGGTTACTTGCTATAACTTTTACGAGTTCACTAGCACTACTTCTAATGCTTTGCCTTGGGGCTCAAAACCTAAGTGAGCGTCATGCTTTGAAAATTGGTAATGCAACAACTGCTCCACTTCCATCAGGCTTCATCATTGGAGTCTCGATAGTCTTAGGTGTCATTAGTGGAGGAACGATAACCACCTTAAAAGTCCCGTCCAATCGAAATTAAAATCAAGCACCATAAATAAAGCACTTTCAAATTACTGATCTAAAGCAATCAAAACATCTTCCAAGAGCAATCTGGTAATTCCACGTGCTAATAAAAAAGGCTTAGATAGAATAAAAACATTACTATCAGGTATTTTAATTACTCTCTGACTGCGTCCACAACTCCGTTTCGCCGAGCGTTGATTAGAGAACAAACAAAGTGTCTTTCGCTCTTGATCAACTGTTGACAGAGATCCAAGCTCTGGAAATTCTCTAAGAGGTCTCGCATCTAATTCAACTGCTCTATCTACCAACATATAAACAACGTTAGGCAAAACATCTGTTGATAGATTTTCACAAGTCACTTCCTTTGCTTGTGTTATATCTATATTAGGGTCAATAGGCTTAATCTCCTGAAAGATTTCTTTAGAAGAAGAGTATTCATTACTAGTGTTAAAAGCTTCTCTATCTGAAGACTCATCTTCAGAATGACTTATAGAATATCCAGCATTATTCAACATATTATGCTCCGAAACTTCAACCTCTGTTTCTATAAATTTTTTAGTTTTTAGACTAGTTAAGTTTTTATCTTTATTTGATATATTGACATGCTTTTTTTTATCTTTCTGAATTTTCAGTCCTTCTAATCCTATTTGCTTATCAGCCATCAATCCAGACCGGTCAAGATTTTGAGCGTCAAGCAAACCTTCTCTCTTTGATCTTGCAACCTTTAAGGCGTTATATTCTTCAATAGGTAATAACGCCTTAACAGTTCTTATGACCGTGTTCTGGCTACAACCAAATACCTCAGCAAGAGTTGTGGTTGACTCCCCTGAACGGTAACCTTCCAAGAGATTTCTTTTTTGGCTGTCATTAAGCCTCCTTGCCACAATTGATAGGGTTTCACAGCATCCAACCTTAAGCGGTGAAGCTACACTTTTACTGACAAGATCAAAATGTGCTCCCTTAGCTCAGCTGGATAGAGCAGCTGCCTTCTAAGCAGTTTGTCGCAAGTTCGAATCTTGCAGGGAGCGTTGCAAAACTCCAGATTATTCAAGGATCCTTAGAGATCAAAGAAGCAAAGCCCTTAGCGATCTTTCGTCTTTTTGCTATGTTTCAGAATCTGTCCGAAACCAACTTTGGGAGCATTCTGTGAATTGGAAAAACTATTCAAAGGCAGCAAAAATGAACATGATTTTATATGATCACTAAGAATTAAAAAGGGAAAGCTTCAGTGCAAAGTGACTAGAAAGAGACAGGTCAATACCAGGAAAAAATAATAAGTATTACATGAGAGTCAAAAAAGAAATGAGATATTCTTTAAAACTTAAAGGAATTTAATTAAGTTATAAATGGAAAGTTGAACATAAAAGGAGCAGTTGAACTTATATATACATTAAATAGAGAAGCAAGGTAAATACTCGAGCCTCCCTAGTTAAAAGATTCTGATTATGATGATTAAGTAGATCTTCTTGAAAACATCATTCTGAAAACAACTTAAAAAATTTCAAAGAGGGCTTTTCAGAATAAGTAATAATAATTACCTTCTCAGATTAGTTGCAAAATAAGCCTAGTGAAAACAAGTTAGCCATAATTAGGTGAATGCCATTCCATATTGATGACTGAAACTCCTGAAAACAACAACTTTTATTGGATAAAAATCATCAATGGAGTTGCTCTACTCCTATGTGCGTTATCTCTTGCCTTTATAGCCGTGAGCTTGCACCCAGTTGCGCAATGGGCCAACAATCAAAACATATGCGTTGCACAAGAGCAATCCAAGTCTGGTGCCCCTGTCTCATGGGGTGTAAGGAAATGCAATGGACGATCAAAGGTATACGAAGTAAAAAGCTCCTAGAAACCCAACAAGAGAATTTGAAATCGCCAGGTTTCCAGAAGTAATCCTGGAATAACAAAGCTAGGATTCCTCCTTAATGGAGGCCAAGCTAAATAGTCATGCAAGAGGCTGTTGGTTTGTGTTTTCACCAAGCAACGAACCAATTGACAAATGGTTACAAAAATCATTGCCTAAGCTCAATTAATAAGTTGCTTTCCTCTAAACAGCTTGTATCGAGCTCAACTCTCGCAGGAAGCATTAAGCCCTAACTTCTATCTTTTCAAGAGCCAGCAAAGAGAGCCTCAATTAGACAACTATTGATTTATTGTTCAAACTATTACTTAAAAAATCGAATTAGCCAACTCTACCCAGAAGAATAATCAAAATAAATTAGGGTTAATGAATAACATTCGCTCATATTAAAATGAGGTGAATATATTTAATATCTGATAACTGAAACCCTTTTTCTAGTAATAAGTTAAATTAAAACATTCTAATCTTAGAAGGTTTTCTAAAATGATCATCGTTTCATTAAAAGCAGAAATTTGCACAAGCAATACTTGAAAATGTTAAAATACATCCTTTAACGAGAAGGTGATCCACTTCAAGAAATAAAAAGGATTAAACAACCCAATAATGCCATGACTAGGCTTTGAGCGCAGCAGATATGGGCTTTGATTAGTTATAGTTCTATGGGGGATATTAACAAGGAAAATGTCTTTTCTTTTTTGATTTTGCGAAATCCTCAAAAAAGAATTTTTAGCACTGTCAAAATATAGCAATTCCTGCTCAAAAAACCAATTGATTGTTCCATCATTTAGCTGTACAAGCATGCCAATATTACTCCCATCTGTCAGCTTAAAGTCAACTATCTTTCCAACTGGATCAACAGATAAGCTCTCTAATAAACTTTTTGGCAATCTATCGTAAACATTATTTAAATCTACCCTAACCTTAGAACCTTTTTCAAAAGGAGCATGATCATCACACATAACTATTTATTACCTAATACTTAAGGCAAAAGTAAAAAATATAACTAACACACTAATATCATAAGGTAGAAGATCTAGTCAGTCGACGTCAGTTTGTTTATTGGCATTATGAGTGACCTCGACAACGGCGAGTAGAATAGAAAAAAGTCTCATTAGATGTCTTATTATAGTTATGCCTTGTTGAATAACTCTGAGCAAGGTAGATTCATAAATTTGCCTAGACAAAGAAAAAGCGATTAAATTTTATATGTGCTATCTTATTTAGATCTAGAGTTACAAGGTTATTTAATAGAGATAATATCAAGTATAAAATTATCTGGCGAGATCAATATAGACCAAAGTATGAGAACATAATTTAGAAGTTATTCTTAGAGGTGAATATTTCTCTTGATTTGCTGATCCAATGTAGTAACATCACAACAGTTTTCAAGAGAATTGATTTGGAGAATGACCTCTACTCAAAAGTATTCATCAGACAATGCGAAGAATAACTCACTTGACATTGATGAAATCGATCTAAACAAAGCCTTTGGAACTTTAGTTAGAAATAAATTTCTGATCTCAACATTTGCAGTATTGGGTCTAATTTTTGGTTGTTTCTATGCTTTTAGCTCAAAGAAAGTTTGGCAAGGTGAGTTCCAAATAGTACTTGAAGATAAAAAAGCAGAAGCCAATCCATTGATGTTGATAGATCTAGGGATTGCAAATCTTGCTGGCTCTTCAAGTAGCACGGGACTAACCACTGAGGTTGAAATCCTCAAAAGTCCATATATATTGTTTGAAACCTTTGAATTTGTAAAGAGAGAAAAAGCATTAAGAGATACTCCTATTGACAACTTAAGGTTTAAGACTTGGAGAGATAGTTCGCTTGATATTAGGCTTGAGAAAGGTACAGAAATCTTAAATCTATCTTATAAAGATACTGATAAAGATCTTATATTAGAGGTCCTAAATAGAATCTCAGATCAATATCAAAAATACTCAGGGAAAAAAAGACTAAGGACCCTTGCCTTAGGTAGGGATTATTTCAAAAAACAAATAAAAGAGTATAAAATTAAGCAATATTCTTCACTCAGTAGATTACAAAAGTTTGCACTTAAGCATGATCTAAGTATGAGAACACCATATGTGAGAGATGTTGAAATAGAAAACGAAATGAAGGGTGGACTAACTGATATTATCTCTAGCAATATAGAAGATTTAAGAGTAAATTCTAAACATACAATTAGGCTTGTAGACCAAAAGAAGAAGCAGTTTAAAGCGCTAAAAGAACCTAACGAAATAATTAATTTTGCCCAGAATATATATGAGTTTCAAAAAGAAAAAACACTACTTAGATTAAAAGACATAGACTATCGTCTAGTAGCATTGCGGGTAATTTATAAAGAAGCTGATAAGCAAATTAAGGATCTGCTCAGAGAAAAAGAGCTTCTTGTTGAAATGCTAAAAGGTCAAGTTATTGGAGTTCTAGAAGCAAAAAAAGCAACTGCTGAAGCAAGAATAGCCGCATCAAATCGTCCTGAAGAAGTGTTAATAAAATACAGGCAACTTTTAAATGAATCTCATAAGGATAACTTAACGCTAGCTAAATTAGAGGCTCAGTCCAGGACACTGGAACTTGAGATAGCTCGTACTGAGGACCCCTGGAAATTAATTACAGAGCCATCATTACTACCTTTTGCTGTTGCACCAAAAAGATTACAAATTTTGATGTTTAGTCTTTTAGGTGGCATCTTCACAGGTTCTGTTGCAGCATTCATTTCTGAAATAAGAAAAGATTTAATTTATTCAATTGGTGAAATAGAGCCATTAATCGGCCTTCCTCTACTTGGTGAGCTGTCTATTAACAATAAACAAACTTTGGAAGAATCTCTTGCTTTACTGGCCTCCGGACCACTTTCCAATAATGAAGAAAGCATTGCTTTACTTACAGTGGGAAAAATAAGCAAATCAGCACTCAATGAAATTGATCAAGGCTTAAAGGCGTTGTTGAAAAATCGTCAATTTATAGTGACGAAAGTGTTACGTGAGTCCTTAAAATGCCATAACATTGTTCTTGTTAGTTCCTTAGGACTTACAAGGCGCAAAGATCTTATTCAAACTAAGACTAAGCTTTTATTACAAAACAAACAGATTCTAGGATTACTTGTTCTAACTGATGATAATTCCTAACCCTAACTTTGTGTATAAATCTAAGCCAATTCAAACGGTAATCCGCTCCATTTCCTAACCAAATCTCATGAATCAATTTAAGTATAGAGTTCTAGCTTTCCAATTATTATTATTAGGTCAGCTATTATTAGTTGATTTATACAAACCAAAGGCAAATTTAGCTGCTCAAAATATTAATCAACCATCATCAGATTATATAAAAAGAATACCAGATAATAGCTTCTACGTCTTAGGCCCAGGCGATATTATAAGCATTGAGGTTGTTGATTTGCCAACTCAAGCAAAGGAACTGTCAGAAGATGCAAGAGCTTTGAATACAGTATTCACCATAGATAGAGAAGGAATTGCAAATCTTCCACGACTAAAAAGAATTTATGCCTCAGGTTTGACTATAGGAGAATTAACTAATATCTTAAACAAAGAATATTCAGTATATGTAAACGATCCAAATGTAATGTTAACTGTAGTTCAATATAAACCTGTAAAAGTTTATATAGATGGTGAAGTTGAGGAGCCAGGTTTACATGTATTAAGAGGTGCTTTTAGGCCGTCTGAATTGTTAAGTGAAGACAACGCTGAAGGTGGAATTGACAAAGAAATATTAGAGATTAAGAAAAGGTTAAACAAGTCAACATTAACCTCTAGAAGAACAGTTTCGTTAACTAATAGCAAATATTTCCCTACTATTATTGATGCAATTAGGGTTAGTGGTGGCGTTACTCTTAATGCAGACTTGTCAGATATTAGAGTTACTAGAGTTAATAGTATTTCCAATGGAGGAGGCAGAATAAAAACCAATATTAATCTTCTAGATACTCTTAATTTAAGAGATAGTTCTCAAAATATTAGATTATTAGATGGCGATACAATTTTCATTTCCAGAAGCGAGAAGCCTTTAATATCCCAGATTTCCAAGGCTATCGCCTCCAATCTTAATCCAAAGTTTATTGATGTGTATGTTGGAGGAAGAGTTGAGAAGTCAGGCCCAGTAACCGTTAACAAAAGTGCTGTCTTAACAGAAGCAATAGATATGAGTGGAGGGGCAAAGATATTGAGAGGCCCGGTTCGGTTCCTTAGATATAATAGCGATGGGACAATAGACCGAAGAGAGTTTACATTAAGTAGATTTGCCGCACGAGGCTCATATCGAAATCCTTATCTAAGAAATGGTGATGTAATTTATGTAGGGAAGAGTATTTTAAACGTAGCGACTGAGGTTATCTCAGAAGTGACTGCTCCATTCAAAGGTGCATATGATGCCTTTATATTTTATAAACTTATACAGATTGATCAATAATTAGATTAACCCTTTGATTTAATTGCAAACCAAGTCACTGTTGAAGTGCAGTAACCTGAAGCATTAAATTCCTCTAATGTTAAAGAGACGCTATGTAATTGACTATTTTAAGTTGACGGGATTGTGGCGGGGTAGGCTATCTAAAGGAGTATCAGGAGGCTTAGGAGAACTATCAGATTCTCCGAAAAACCTTGTGGTATTAAGAAAAATGG